>NZ_JBSIBP030000006.1:0-337061 GCF_053613295.3 Aquimarina ulvae | reverse complement strand
AATCTGAAAAAGTATCTGAAATTAATACATAAAAAGGTGAAAAGAGGAGCAACCACAGCGAATTTAATTAAATGTATAAAAACCTCTCTTAAAGAGGCTTAAAATAAGTCGTTCTATTAAGAATTATTGGCTTGTCCAGTAGCTACCATTGTTGGCGGTAGTTAAAATTTTAAATTTTTATGTAAAGTCATTGTTGTGGCCTAAGGGTTTCAATAATCTTGGCATCAACCCAGTATTTTGTCGTCTCCCAATAGGTGCTGCCATCTTCTTTTTCTTTTTCTTCTGACCTTCCAAAAAGTAAATATTTTCCATCAGGTGTTAATCTAGCACCGCTCTCTACTAGCTCTGAATTTATCTTATCTCCCATATTAATAGCTGGACCCCATGAACCATCTTGCTGTCCAAAACTGATATAATTGTCCTGCTTACCATATCCATCGTCTCGTTCACTACCCCATATTAAGAAGGATTCATCTGGAGCTATAAATGGGTGAGCTGTCCATTTTCCCGTATTAATATGTTCGCCAAGTAATTTTGGTTCTTCACGTTTACCGTCTATTATCCTTGACATTCGGATCACGTCATTACTTTTATAGTCATCAAAAACAAAGGTGCCTTTAGAGGAAACTGACATCACCATAATACCCCAGTCTTCCCTATCAAACATGGGACCTAGACTTTTAATTTTCGACCATCCAGAACCTGTGCGCTCTATATAGTTCCATCTTGAATATAAGATGTTATTATCGCTGGGATTATGTTTAAAGCTAAATTTATTTACCCTATAATAACTACCTTCATTCCGATACACAACTAATGGGTCCTCAAAGGGATCGTTGCCGGTGTATGTAAAATAAAATTCATCCATAGTCAAAGAGTCCGTATTCCCTATTTTCCAATCTTGAGAGGTACTCTTTTTAGGGATAAAAATTTCGGGGGTTAATCCCGGTGGGTTATACCCAAAATAAAGGTTTTCCTCTTTTAAAGAATTATTCTTTTTTGTTTCAGAATTCTCGGTTTTACAGGCATTTAAAAATATTATGAATGACAGTGTTAAAAACTTAAGTATGCTATTTCTCATTGTTCATGTTGTTTTAATTACCGCCAGCATAAGTTTACATCTCCTGGTTGCTATATTGTTATAATATCCATCGAATTAAACGTTTAATTCGACGGTTACATCTTCATTTATATCATATAAATAAAACATAATTCCCTATAAACCAAAGCCAAGTACATCAATATCTGGTTTTAGTGGTTTTTATAAGGTTGACTGTGGTATTATTCCACCTTTACTCTAACGCCTTCAGAATGGCTGCTAAACTCTGGTGCATACATACTCTGTATGGTCGTGATTCCGTTAGAGAAATCTCCTTTATTGTTGACACGTAGATCATATTCAAACACATAGACTCCTTTGGGGAGATAGTCAAAGAAAAAATTAGTAGAAGCATCCTTTGTACTTTCATAATAGCCTAATCCATCCTGATATTTATATTGAGAAATGACGTTGGTCGGTTCTAGCCCAGAAGCCCTCATATCTTTCATATGTATAAACTCCATTGCGCGATCTGATCGTAGTTCGATGCGTACGCGAACCAAATCGCCTAACTGCAATGGTGTATCTTTAGTGACTTCTGTAATTTCTTCACCTTGGGCGGTATTCTTTTTTACAAAAAGCTTTTTCTTTAGTTTTAACGGAGTTTCTGCAGAAGTAATCTTATCCAGGTTTTCAAAATACTGCCAGTATAATGCTCCCCAGGCGATCCCTTTTCCTTTTTGAGTGATTTTGGCAGTAGCCATTTCTTTTTGTATTTCATTTCCGTTCCAAGACGTTTTAAAATATCCTGTACCAGCTTCTACTCTTACCTCCTCCATTTGGCTAGGATCAATTGTTTGATTTCCGATTACAATTTCTACCATATCGGTTACCGATAACCAATCGCTGCCTTGCAGAAGTAAGGCATAAACAGCTTCTGTAGTAGCTTTGGTAGTTTTCCATCGATTGGTTTGCTTGTTTTTCAATAACCAAACCTTTAGATTGTCTACAGTTGTTGTCTTTTTTGGCTCTTGTTCGATCTCAGCAAAAACTTCAACCATCAGTGCTTGGGTTTCAATAGGTGCCTGATACCAATACCAACTAGCGGTATTCGATTTCCAGTACATACCCAGTTCTTCGCTGGTGATACTTTTTTCATCCAATGATCGAATGATTTTGGTCGCGGTAGCAGGATCATTGTTTCGGTGTACTATCAACGCCAACATTCCCTGAGCATATAAACCCCTATCTAACCAATATTTTTTAGACTGGCCCATATAATACTCCCAAGCTTCATCGGTATTACTAGCTCTTTTGATATCAGAAAAGAAACTACGCATATATAAATAATGAACCTGTGTATGACTCAGATGATCTTTATTGATATCAATATTATTTTGCTTACAGTATTTCTTAAGTTTTTCATATTCTTTTACAAATTCCTGATCCAAGTATCGAACCGCTTTTTGAATCATATTCTGTGCCTTGTTATCAAATTGGGTTACTCCTAATTTTTTTAAGTGCCCAAAACCTGCGGCGACATGTTGTGTGATGTAGCGATTTTCTATTCCACCTTTAAACCACGGAAACGCTCCGGAACCATATTGTACTTGTTGCAATTTGTTTAATGCGCTTTCTAACTCATTATTCATCTTATTAAGATCAAAAAGCAATGCAATGCGTTTCTTTTGTTCTGTTTCGTTAAGTGCATCTCGTAACCAAGGTGTTTCTTGAATAATTAATGATTTTAATTCCTGATTTTTTTCGAGATTACTCAATAAAGCGTCTGTGTTTTTCCATTGCTCAAACACCTCCCGAATTCTGGGATTAGAATTGGCAATATGACTCGCTAATGAATTGGCATAATACCTGGCAAATGTTTGCTCTGCGCATTCATAGGGATATTCCATAAGGTAGGGTAGTGCCTGCACCGCGTACCAAGCTGGATTGGATGTCATTTCTAACGTGAGCTTGTGGTTTTTTAGCGTAGTCGATGTGTTGTTTTTTAACTTATCTAATGTAAAAGTTTTGGTTTGATCAGAACGTATCCACATAGGCAGTGTTTCTGTTACCATCATTCTGTTAGATAATACAGGAAGCACATTTTGTTCACCGTCAGAGAATTCACCGGCCTTGGCAACAATTTTATATTGTACCGTTTGTACATTGTCGGGGATCTCAAGTTCCCAGGAGATATTGGTGTTTCCGCCAGCTTTTACCGAGAATTCCTTGCGAATGCTGGTGTTCTTCAAATCGGTATCAATGGATTTACCAGTTAATGCATCTGTTAATTGTAATGCTATAACACCTGTAAGATCTTTAGCAGAAATGTTAGACACTTTAGAACTCAAAATTATCCGATCCCCTTCTCGTAAGAATCTTGGTGGGTTTGGTAAAATCATCAACTCTTTTTGGGTCACCGTTTCCAGTAATTGTGTACCTGCATTCAATTCTTTGGTATGGGCAAGTAATTGTAATTTCCATCGGGTCAAAGCCTCAGGAGCAGTAAAGTTAAAACTCACATTCCCTTCTGAATCTGTGGTTAACTGTGGAAAGAAAAAAGCAGTTTCCTGAAGATTTTTACGGATTTTAATACCTTCTAGAGAGGATTCTTTTTTATCATTGTTATTGTCAACAGTACCTAAAGAATCTGCTTCCTTTTCTTCTTTCATATTCCCAGCTACTGCAACTTCTTCTAATTCTTCATCGTTGGCAACAGATTCCATCGCCATTTCTGCCACAGGAGCACTTTTACTAGCCATTCTGCTCAGTTTCTCTCCTCTTACTCCTCCTACCAGATATGCGTTGCCAAAATACAGTCCAAACCAATTAAGTTGATCATAGCCTTGCGTTTGAAAGCGGTTTTTTTGATCATATCCGTCATAAATATTGAAATTAGTTTCAGTAAAACTTCTAGCAGCTTTGCGCTGAGCGTAGGAGTAATACTTAGGTCTGCTGATTGGATTAAAATACCATTGATGTGTCCTAAACTGATCTAATGAAGCATCATACATACTAGCAAGTAGTTCTGCAGTTACTTTATCTCCTTTGGATCCTTTGATGGTAAAACTCCAGGTTTCTTGTTGTCCAGGTTGTAATTTATCTCTAAAAGTGTTGGTTTCGATCGTAAGTTCTGTAGGTTCATAAGGAACTGTGATAGGCAAAGTACCACTTTGGAATCCGTTAAAATTTGCAAAGCTGTAGGCGATTGCAAATCCACCCAGATCTTCTTTTTTTACCGGTATTGTTATGGTTTTATTATTATTGGATAGTTTTACAATGTTGGTTTGGATCAGCTTGTGATTCTTTTCAATATCAACGGTTACGTATAGATCTTTTGATGCAGAACTTAGTTTTAGCACCACTTCATCCCCAGTTTTGTAGGTAGTTCTGTTTGTTGTAATTTCGAATAGTTTATTATCCGGAATTATGTTATCTGATTGATCAAATACGGTAAAGTATCTAATATCTTTCACTTCCTGTCCAAACTTGTCCGTGGTGTTTAGTGCTATCACATATTTACCGGCTTCCCATTTATTGATGGTTCCAAGGGATAATTCTTCTATGCCTTTTTCGTTATTTTTGGTCTCTTTGGTATCATAATCTTTTTCAAAAACCAGATTTCCTTTTTCCCAGTTTCTAAAATCATCCTCATTTTGATAAGCATCGTTCGGGAATAATTTTTTAAACGCTTCTTTTGTCAAACTACGATAATCAGGGGCTTTCCAGGGGCGATCACGCAATGGACATTCCGGAGCTTTTAGTTTATGGATTTTGATGGTTCCGCTATTTGCAACAAATTCATTATTAAGATTTTGCGTACGTATACCAAGGGTATGGTCTTTCTTCGCTTTGTCAATTTCAGAAGGGACGCTTATGGATGCTGTTAAAGCGTGATATCCTACACGGACATTGGTTGTAGTACTTCTTGTTTCTCCATTGATATCCGTAACATCCGCAGTCACTTTATAGGTAAAAATTGGTTGATTGTCTTTTGAAACACTTTTGTCGGGGATTGCGACAAATGTAATATGGTATTCGCCTGTATCATTTGTTTTAGTTTCTCCATAAGTGATCTCTTGTTCTTCTGTTCTATTTCTGGGAAACCAATAGCACCAGCGTGGATACTGTACTTGTCGGGATACCCGATATACTACTTTAGCATCTGTAATATTGCCACCAGCATAAGCAGTTGCAGTACCTGTAAGTTTGATACTATCATTTAGTTTATAGGTTTCTGTAACCGAATTAAATGTTGTTTCGAACTTAGGTCGTTTATACTCCTCTACCGAGAAAGAGGTACTGTTATAATTGCTTGTTTGGATGGTGTAATTGCCTGTCAGCCCCGAAGAAGGTATGATAAACTCACCTGCAAAAGACCCATATTCATTGGTCTTAAAACGTACTAGTTTAACTTCTTGTCCATTTACGTCAATGAGTTTTGCAAACGTCGGACTGTTAGTAACTACTTTGGGATCTTCTTTTCCCGTTGCAGCCATCATAATTCCTTTAAAGTACACTGTTTGTCCCGGTCTGTAAATACTTCGATCTGTAAATAAAAAAGAGGTATTTCTGGGACTATTGTCCGGAGTATTGTTGGCAGCATATTGATTGAGATATAATCCTTTAAAATATGCTTTATCAGTTCCTTTACTAATGGTTGCGGTCACGTTGTAATAATAGCCCTCTTTGATAAAAGAGGCTTCCCCTTTTTCGTCGGTGGTAAGGGTTTGATTTAAATTATTTCTTCTGTTCTCTGATATTAATTTGATCGAAGCATTTGCAATAGGAGCACCATTGTTTCTATCTATAACCTGAAACTTTGTTTCTTTTACTGTTTTGTTTTCAACAAGAGCGAGATTTGTTACCTGAAGGTTCCCAAAAGAAAACAACTGTTTTGCGTTTAGCTCTTTAGTCGTTGACCCCACAATAATGTAAGCACCTTGTAATAATTCAGGAATGATAACTTCTATATCGTGGTTTTGGTAGTCTTTTTCATCACGAAGTTTAGCTTCCCAGGAATTTACTATAGATAATTTGTTCAGAAAAGCGATTTGTTTTTCTCTTTCATAAATTGTCTGAAATAATTCTAACTGGTTTTGATTCACTTTTAAAACCTTACAATATAACCGCTCGAGATTTTTATAATTGACCAAAATTCGTGAGGGTTTGTTTATCGGAATGTAGCTTTCTACTTTTATAGAATTGACCTGTTTATCCAGTATTTGTTCTTTTAGATATTTGCAATTATTTGCACCTCTGGATTTGGGATAGGCAGCAATAGCCTCATCACATATCCTGATTGCTTTCTGAAGTGTCCATCGATGTATTTCATTTTCATTAGGGATATATGAAGCGGCTTGTGTCTGGTAAAGATGGGCAATTTCATAATCATATAGTGTAGAAGACGGACTGCTTTCGTGTTTCTTTTTTTCGGACTGTAATGTAGCCAGTAAAAGTTCTTGCTTGTCTATAAATACGGCGTGATCATAAACGAATTGTAAGCGCTCAATATTTACTTCGATCAATGCATTAGGTTGCTGATCTCTCTTATGAAAATTGATAAGGTTTTGATAAATTTTTAACGCATGAAACTGCAATGATAATGAGTCCTGAGTACTAAGTTTACGCATCGAAAATTTTACATGCCCCTCCAAATAATCAGGAGAATCTATTTCAAACGCATACGCTGGTTTGGTTATGTTGGTTTCTGAAGTTTTGTAAAAAGCTAAAGCATTATGTGATAGGAAATCATAAAGTGTAGGTCTGTATACTTTAGAATTCCTTGCTTGCGAAAGTATATTATCAAATTGTGCTAAATCGGTTTGTTGAGCTAACAACCCATTATCTAATGATTTTTGATAGTATTTATGGACTTCCTCAAATAAGGTTTCCAAATCCCAGGTTCTAAAGTCTTCTTTGTCTACTTTTTCTGAAGTTTTGGTTCTATTATAAAACTGCCACCTGTTTTCCTGAAAATATTGCCAATACAAATTTGCCAAAATACTTTCCAGAATGTTCCTGCTTGGAAACTTACTTTTGTTGATTTCACTTTTAAATTCCTGAATAATATTTAGTTGTGCATTTTCTTCTAAAATCAGATTGTATTTGGCCTTATAAAGTAATGCTTTGATGATTTGATCAGAATTGTTGGTGTTTTTGGCTTTGGTCTGTATGTTTTCTACAATTTCTAATGCAGA
Source organism: Aquimarina ulvae (assembly GCF_053613295.3). Classification (NCBI taxonomy): domain Bacteria; kingdom Pseudomonadati; phylum Bacteroidota; class Flavobacteriia; order Flavobacteriales; family Flavobacteriaceae; genus Aquimarina; species Aquimarina ulvae. The sequence goes on along the minus strand of NZ_JBSIBP030000006.1, from coordinate 329,822 downwards.
TTTTGGAAGTCCCTGTTGGTCAAAATCTTCTACTTTTTTCCAGTCGTCCTGATAATTGTCTTGCGAGGCCATATAATGTAGGTTTGTAATAAAGAGTATGAAAACAAGAATGATATTTTTCTTCATCTGTTTGATTTTTGTGTTTGTTAAATCAGTAACAAGTCTTGTACCATTTTTCTTTGTACAAACTTGATGTAGGTAAATAACTGTATAAAGCTACATAATTGCAACGGTAATTTAGGGAAAAGCTTGTTTTGTTTAGTGAAGTCTTTTAATAAATGAGTGTTTGGGTATGTGAATAGGTTGGCAAGTGAGCAATGCAATTGGTAGTGGTTTACTTATAACCTGATCTTTATTATAGAAATGCGGCGTTGTAAATATTAATATTTCCTTTAATGAAACGTTTTATGCCTTTTTTAGCTTGCCGGTTTCTGAGGTTTTCACAAGCTCAAAGCACATAGATACTTTTTGTTTTGTCGTAAATCGTAATCCAAACTTCGCAATTAATTTTATCTTTACTCTCTTCAAAAAAAAGAACATAATTATGCGAGTACATTTTATTGCTATAGGAGGTAGTGCTATGCACAACCTGGCTATGGCACTGCATCAAAAAGGAGATCAGGTAACTGGGAGTGATGATGTTATTTTTGAACCTTCAAAATCAAGATTAAATCATTTTGGGTTGTTGCCTGAAGCTTTTGGCTGGTTTCCTGAGAAAATTACTGCCGATATTGATGCAATTATACTGGGTATGCACGCTAAAGAAGATAATCCAGAGTTACGTAAAGCCCAAGAATTAGGGGTGACAATATATTCGTACCCGGAGTTTCTGTTTGAACAGTCTAAAAATAAAACCCGTGTGGTTATTGGAGGGTCTCACGGTAAAACTACGATTACCTCAATGATTTTGCATGTCTTGCATTATCATGAAAAAGAAGTAGATTATATGGTGGGTGCACAATTAAAAGGTTTTGATACCATGGTTCATCTTACAGAAGATAATGATTTTATGGTACTAGAAGGAGATGAATATCTTTCTTCTCCGATAGACCGAAGACCAAAATTCCATTTATATCAACCTAATATTGCATTACTTAGCGGAATTGCCTGGGATCATATTAATGTATTTCCGACATTTGAAAATTATGTGGATCAATTTCAGATTTTTGTAAATAGTGTGGTTCGCGGCGGAAGTATTAATTATAATGCAGAAGATACTGAAGTGGTAAAAGTGGTTGAGAATTCTGAAAATCAAATTCGAAAAATACCATACAAAACCCCAGCTTATAGGGTAGAAGATGGAGAGACATTATTACAAACTCCAGAGGGAGAAATGCCTATTGAAATTTTTGGCGCACATAACTTAAATAATCTGGCAGGAGCCAAATGGATATGCCAACATATGGGTATAGACGAAGATGAATTTTATGAAGCCATTGCCTCTTTTAAAGGGGCTTCTAAAAGGCTGGAAAAAATAGCAGAAAGTAATACTGCAGTTGCGTATAAGGATTTTGCACACAGTCCATCTAAAGTAAGTGCTACGACCAAGGCTGTAAAAGACCAATATAAAAACAGGCAATTGATTGCTTGTTTAGAATTACATACATATAGCAGTCTTAACGCAGAGTTTCTCAACGAATACGAAGGAGCACTGGATGCAGCTGACGAAGCTGTAGTGTTTTATTCCCCAAATGCTGTAAAAATTAAACAGTTAGAAGAGGTCTCTGCAGAACAAATAGCACGGGCTTTCAAAAGGAATGACCTTATAATCTATACCAACCCAGACGAGTTTAAAACGTATTTATATCGCAAGGATTTTACGAATGCTGCATTGCTTCTAATGAGTAGTGGTAATTATGGAGGTTTAGATTTTGATGAGGTAACGGAATTGATTTAAGGTTAAAAATGCATTTCGTACAATCCATTCACAAAATCGGCAATATTCTTTTGATTATTTTTGATAAGTTCATGCTTGGCATTTTCAATATCCGCAGGTATTTTATCCTGACTTAGTTTGAACTTTCCTTCCCATTTTTGTACCTCAATTTCGAAACAATGTATGTATGGAACCAGGCGATCCATTCTAGGGTCTTCTAATGATAATATAAAATCCTGATTAGGAGCTTCAAGAAATTCTGTCATCATAACCATAGATTTTTTTATAATTTCAGTTTCTTTTATTTCGTTTACGATTCCTGTTGCGTGTGCAATAATATAGTTCCAGGTTGGTAACTGATTAGTGGTATAAATCGATGGTGAAATATAGGTTTGCGGCCCCTGAAAAATTGTAGTAACCGGATAATTACTTTTCAATAATTCGACATGAGGATTCTTGGTATCAATATGTCCAACAAGCTTTTCGTCATGAAAAATAAGCGGTGCATGCGTTACAAAAGGTGTTGTGTTCTTAGCAGATATAAGAGTGGCAAAAGGGTAAGAAGTTGCTACACTTTTAATATGCTTCTCGTTATAGTCCTGATGATGTTTTGGTGGATACACAGGCTATACGTTAAATTGTTGAAGATGATGATCTAAATGCTTGTATTGCATTTTACCCCACTGATCTTTAGTAAACTTTCCGAACATAGGATGTGGATCCCAATCGGAAACCGTTCTTTTTTCAGAGAATTCGTTTACAAGCTCTAATAAATGATGCTTTTCTTTTTCAAAAACCTTTTCATCCGCTACTTTAAGTTTTGGATGGGTGGGTAAACCTTGCTTCCAAGGTTTGTCATTATACATCGCTTTCTTAAAGAATAGTTTGGCTAATAAATTAGACTTCATTGGCGGATGATCCTTCTTAAGAGCGATTTTAAGAGGAAACTGACAGTGATAAAACATTTGGGAAACATCCATCTTACCCCACGAAGGAGTACTCGTATTCGATAAATCAAGAATACGTTTTTCTATTTCTTTTCTAGTAGATTCGTCAAAGAGAGATTTCATGTAGCGTACTTTTTAGCAATCAAAAATAACAGAATTATTTTAAAAAAGCGCGTACCAGTGCTAAGCTATTATTAAATAACTCTTAGACAATACTAAAAAGGGAGATGTTATATTTTTATTAACCTACTTTTTCGAAAACAAGTTTGAGAATACCTTCTAAATCACCATTAGCAGATATATCCGAAGGCGTTCCCAGATTGATCATTAACGGTTGATCTTTGATTTTTCCCATTAAAAAATACTGAAAAGTAGTCCCAGACTTAAATTTAAACCCTGTTAGTTGTGATCCAAAGGAAGTAAATGTTACTGCGGTTTTAGAAGTATTCTCGGCTCCAAAAGCATCAATAGTAGCGTCAAAAACAGCTGTTAACATATCATCACTGTAATAATCCCACTTTATGGATGTTCCGTTACAAGCTTGTAATTCAAACTCTGATTGTGCCTGGCATCCTCGAGGAACTTGTATGTGATTTCCTACTAGATTTAAAAAACTGATACGTTTCCTGTCTTGTCCATAGAAACATATGGTGGTGAATAGTAATACGAAAGTAAAAATGTTTTTCATAAATAGGTCAATTTGAAGTTGTTAAATTCTTTGTTTTTAGATTATGGGTGGTCAAATATAGTAAAACTTTCATTTTCAAACAAATATATATTTCAATAATATATAGATATGTGAATAGCAAGCTGTAATTGTATGAATATTTTAGGCAATAAAATATTGTGTTTGAGATAAATAGTTTATACTTATATAATTAAAATTTAAGGGAATAAAACTGTATAAAAATAGATTATGAGTAAGGTTAATTCTTCATTTTCGATCAGGGAATGGGATGAAAATGATCGCCCAAGAGAGAAATTATTGGTTAAAGGGAAGCATGTGTTAAGCGACTCAGAATTGATTGCAATCTTGATAGGTTCAGGAAATCGTAATGAGAGCGCGGTCGCATTAAGTAAAAGGATTTTAGCCAGTGTAGACCATCAAATCAATTTTTTGGGAAAGTTATCTGTAAAACAGTTGATGAATTTTAAAGGTATTGGAGAGGCTAAGGCAATTTCTATCGTTGCAGCGCTCGAATTGGGGAGAAGGAGAAAGGAGGAAGAGGTTCCTGTTGTACGTAAAATAGCAAGTAGTAAAGATGTATTCGAAATTCTAAATCCGTATATAGGTGATTTGGAACACGAAGAGTTTTGGATATTGTATCTTAATAATGCTAATACAGTATTACAAAAAAAACAAATAAGTGTAGGAGGCAAGACGGGAACATTGGTAGATCCAAGAATCGTTTACAGGTTTGCATTAGAGTTTGGTGCAACTTCTATAATCCTGGCTCATAATCATCCCAGCGGATCGTTGACTCCAAGCCAATCGGATAAAGTCTTAACCCAAAAATTGAAACATGCTGGTGCAACTTTAGATATTAAGCTCTTAGACCACCTCATAGTTACAGAAAAGAAGTATTTTAGCTTTGCAGACGCAGCAATACTATAATTAAAAGTATGTTATTAGTTCACGTTCAAAAAATAACTCCCAGAGTATCTTATACATTTAAGCACATCTGCAAGAGAATATTGGGATTAGAGATCGATTTTTCTTCTAAAATAGAATCTTTTATTGCTCATGATGGTCCCAAACTATCCTATGGAAAACAACCATTGGGAAAGGAACTCTATTTTCAAAGTGTTGATTTGCTTTTTGAACACGGCTTTAATGAGGTAGATATTCAAGTATTGCCTTGGGACGATACGCAATGTTTTTTTCAGGTTAAACATCCTAATAAGGCGTTGCCATTTGATATTTTTGCAGCTTCTTTTTATTTATTGACTAGATATGAAGAATATCTACCCCATGTAAAGGATGTACTTGGCAGATTTGCCGCCACAGAAAGTATAGCTTATCAGAATGACTTTTTGCAGGAACCGGTCGTAGATATTTGGGCACTTAAGTTTAAGAATGTTTTACAGGAAAAATATCCGGATATACTATTTCAGGAAAGAAAGTTTAGTGTACTTCCAATTTTGTATGTAAATCAAACTTTTGCCTATTGGCAAAAAGGAATATTAAGATCTTTGGGTGGAGCTTTTCGTGATCTTTGGCAACTAAAAATTAATGAGTTCACAGATCGAATAAAGGTGTTGCTAGGCATCAAAAAGGATCCATACAATACTTTTGATTTTATTATTAATTTACAAAAGAATAATGCTCGAAAGTGTATTTTGTTTTTTGGTTTGGGCGATTATACGAATTATGAAAAAAACATCAATCATAACAATCCTGAACATAGAGAAGTAATTAAACACGCTTCAGATTATATTGATGTCGGACTTAAAGTATCGTACGAAGCGATCGCTGATCTAACGATATTAAAAACAGAAAAAACAAGAATAGAGCATATTGTTAATAGGCAATTACGATATGCATTATGTGCTTTTTACAAGTTGAAACTACCCGAAGCTTATAGAAACTTTATTGAATTAGAAATTAGTGAAGACTTTTCTATGGGGTATCCTAGACATGCCGGTTTTAGAGCAGGAACGTGCACGCCCTTTATGTTTTATGATCTGGACTATGAGGTACAAACACCTTTAGTGATACATTCTTTTTGTTGTACACCCAAAAGTTTTGAAAATGCAGAGAATGAATATGCCGTAAAGAAAGAGGTACAGGTGTACATCGAAAAAATTAAAAAAGTAAACGGATTGTTTATCCCTGTTTTTAATAATGGATTATTTGGGGAACTTAGTGAACAAACCTACTGGAAATCCATACTAGAATTTATTTGGAACACTAATGAAAATAGAAAAAGTTAACCATATATTTTTTGATTTAGATCATACACTGTGGGATTTTGACAGAAACTCTGCCTTGGCATTTCAGCTTATGTTCGATAAATTCGAAATTCGAATTGCTATCGATGAGTTTTTATCAGTGTATCAACCTATTAATTTACGATATTGGAAATTGTATCGGGAAGAACAGGTAAGTAAGACCGAACTGCGCAGAGGACGACTTATAGAAGCCTTTGACGTATTGGGAAAACAATTGCCATTAGAAGTGATAGATGCTTTATCAGATGATTATATTAATTTCTTACCATTAAATAATTATTTAATCAGCGGTGCAATAGAATTATTAGAATATTTAATGCCAAAATATCACATGCACATTATTACTAATGGCTTTAAGGAAGTACAGCATACAAAACTTTCTAATGCTAGAATCAACCATTATTTTAAAACAGTTACCAATAGTGAAGAGGTTGGTGTTAAAAAACCAAACCCTATTATTTTTGAGCATGCGTTAGAAGTTTCGGGGGCCGATATTGACAGAAGTTTAATGATTGGAGACAACTATGAAGCTGATATTATGGGGGCTGAAGCGTTAGGTATCAAAGCAATATGTTATAATTACCATCAAGAGGATTTACCAAAAGAGGTTATACAGGTTGCTACTTTAAATCAGATAAAAAGATACATTTAGTAATAAATATTTGTATATTTTCGTTATCAGTAAAACAACTCTCCCCAGATGAAAACAAAAAAAACGTATGCATTGTTGCTATTTGTAGGCGCAATTTTGATAACAATTTCTTGTGTTAAAGAGCTGGATTTTGAGCAACTCGATGAGGTGGTTCTAACACCTGTCTTTGAAGCGGATTTTATTTATTCAGAATTTAACGTAGTAGATTATATTCTCGAAGGAACTCCTCCAAATACAGAATTTATGATTCCTCCCGAAGTTTTACGGGATACTATAAACTATGATTTGGTCGGGACGGATTTTGCTATCGATAATTTAGATAGGGTAGAGTTGACAATAGAAGTACGTAATACAATAGAAAGGTCATTTACACTTCAGTTTCAGTTCTTAACAGAATCAGAGCAACCTATAGGGCAAGTATATAGTGTTCCTGTTCGAGCAGGTCGAGGAGACGGCACACAACCTGTGGTGTCATTTTCTGACCCTGATCCGATCATATTGGATAATGTAACGTTAAATCAATTAGCTTCTGCTCAAAAAATAGCTACCGAGATTGTTGCCCCAACTCTAAATTCTGATCTAAGGGGAATGTTACAAATAAGATCAAAAGCCAGTTATTATGTAAATTATCAACTATGAGAATTCTATTATGCCTTTACCTTGGTTTATTGGGATCCTCATTATATTCTCAGAATAAAGAAACCTTATACGATTTTACAGATTTGCCTCAATCTTTAATGCTTAATCCAGGAGCAGAGGTTGATTTTAAGTATCATATAGGAGTACCCTTTTTATCTCAGATACATTTTAATGTTGGCTTTAGAGGCGCTTCGATTTATGATGTTTTTGCCGATGATGGCAGTAATATCAATGACAAGATAGAAAACACGATAAATAAACTAACCAGTAATGATTTCTTTACACTTACCCAACAGTTAGATCTTATCAATTTTGGCTGGCGAAGTAAAAAATATAATGATTTATACTACTCGGCGGGATTGTATCAGGAGTTGGACTTAATTGTGTACTTTCCAAAAGATTTTGCCGTATTGGCATACCAAGGTAATCAGGATTTTATCAATATTCCGTTTCGGTTTTCTAACGTAAGTGCTACAGGAGAATTACTTACAGTCTTTCATTTGGGTTACAATAAAAAAGTAAATAATAAACTTACTTTTGGAGCTAGAGCGAAATTATATTCCAGTATTTTTAATTTCAGAAGTACAAAAAACAGCGGGACTTTTACAACTATAGAAACTCCCCAAGGAAATAATATTTATCAACACGTAATTAGTAACGCAGATGTAAGTGCACAAACTGCAGGATATGCTTCTTTACGCGACATTGAATCTGAGGATAATTCTGATGGAGCTAGTCAGGTATTTAATAAATTTCTTGGAAGAGCATTTCTTGGCGGTAATTTAGGAATTGGAGTAGATGTGGGTTTTAGTTATAAAATAGAGGATCAGTGGACATTTACCGGAAGCATGACTGATTTGGGTATGATTTTTTATACTAAAGATGTGGAAACATACAGGGCAAGAGGAAGTTTTGTTTTCGAAGGGCTTGAAACTCCCATAACAGAGGATAACGGTCAGGATGTTTTGGATGAATTGGAAGAGGCAATACCTATTGACACACTAAACACTAGTTATGCTGCTTTGCGTCCGCTTAAACTCAATAGTTCCATTAAATATTCGTTTAATCGATACGATGATGGCAGCTGTAATTGTGCAAATCCTCCTTATCAAGACGCATTCGGTTTGCAGGTTTTTACACAATTTAGACCTAAAAGACCTCAATATGCAGCATCGCTATTTTATTATAAGAGATTGTCTCATTTGTTAAGAGGAAAAATAACTTATACTGTCGATGTGTATTCTTATAAAAATATAGGTTTTTTATTATCTACCCATATTGACAAAATTAATTTCTATATTTCGGCAAATAATCTTTTAGAATATTCTAATCTAGCAGATGCCAGAGGTGCATCAATTCAGTTAGGATTTAATGTAATAATGTGATGGATATAACACGTGTTTTATTTTTAGGGCTTGCTTTTTTATTGATATCAAATGTTTCTGCACAGAATGATGTGAATGACTATAAGTATGTCATTGTGCCAGAAGGGTATGTTTTTTTGAAAGAAAATGATGATTATCAATTGAATTCTTTGACTAAATTTTTGTTCAATAAATATGGATTTGAGGCATTTATGCAGGGCGAAAAATTACCAGAAGACCTAAAGACAAATGGTTGTAGGGGATTAAGAGCCGACGTGAAAAAAAATTCAAGTTTACTAAAGACAAAATTAATTGTGAGTTTAGTAGACTGTAATGGAACTACTATTTTTAGTTCTAGAGAAGGGACCAGTAGAGAAAAAGAATTTAAAAAATCTTACCACGAGGCTCTTAGAGATGCTTTTAAAGATGTTAAATTACTTAAGTATAGGTATAATGGCAAAAGTGAAGGAACTTTACAAAAAGAAGCTAAACCAGTCCCTAATACCGTGGTAGTAGCCACTCCATCTGTAAGTACAACAGATACTCCAATTACTAATAATCGTACGAATGAAAAGCAGGCTGCAAATACGATGTTAGAAGCAAAAAACATTTCTTTCTCATTTAAAGAAGAAACTTATTTTTTTGAAAATATGCCTTATGGTTTTGAAATAAAACAAAAGAAAGATAAAGCCTTTATTTCGATCGGAAAAGTTTTTAAGTCTAGCAGAAAGAATGATTTTATCCTGCAGGCAGGTGATTTAAGTGGGAGCGGTTATTTTGATTCTTATGGAAACTTTATTCTTGACAGAATCAATCCTGTAACGAATAAAGTGATAACAGATACTTTTGCCCGGCAATAATATTAATATCCGTACTTATCACCCCAACGGGATTTTAGAAAGGCTCTTAATGAATTTTCACGCTGATTGTTACCTGGTTCATAAAACTTCGTGTTTTCTAGGGTTTTAGGAAGAAACTCTTGGTTAACAAAATTATTGCTGTGGTCGTGTGCATATTTATAATCTTCGCCGTAACCTAATTCTTTCATCAGTTTGGTTGGTGCATTTCTAATATGTAATGGCACTGATAAGTCCCCTGTTTGTTTTACTAACTGTTGCGCTTTGTTGATAGCCATATAAGAAGCGTTACTCTTTGGAGAAGTAGCCAGATATACTGCACATTGACTTAAAATAATTCTAGCCTCAGGATATCCTACAGTAGTAACGGCCTGAAAAGTGTTGTTTGCCATGATTAATGCAGTTGGATTGGCATTACCAATATCCTCAGATGCTAAGATAATCAATCTGCGTGCTAAGAACTTTAAGTCTTCTCCTCCCTCGATCATTCTGGCCAGCCAATATACGGATGCATTAGGATCGCTTCCTCTAACAGATTTAATAAATGCTGAAATGATATCATAATGTTGCTCTCCTGTTTTATCGTATCGAACTGTGTTCTGTTGCACCAGTTTTAAAACAAGTTCATTAGTAATGATAACTGTATCCTGATCCTGACTGGAAACGATTAATTCGAAAATATTTAATAGTTTTCTAGCGTCTCCACCACTTAATCTAAGTAAAGCTTCTGTTTCTTTTAAATTTATATCCTTTGCAACTAAATATTCATCTTGTCTCATCGCTCTGTCCAACAAAGCTTCCAGTTCTTTTTTTCCAAAAGGATTAAGAACATATACCTGACAGCGTGATAACAATGCTGGAATTACTTCAAAGCTTGGGTTTTCGGTGGTGGCTCCGATCAAAGTAATCCACCCTTTTTCTACGGCCCCAAGTAAAGAATCTTGTTGGGATTTGCTAAAACGATGAATTTCATCAATAAATAAAATAGGATTTTTTGCCGTAAATAATCCACCACTTTGCTTGGCCTTGTCGATTACTTCCCGCACTTCTTTCACACCACTATTAATGGCGCTTAATGTATAAAAAGGTCTACCAGACTGGTTTGCTATAATATTGGCTAACGTAGTTTTGCCAACTCCCGGCGGTCCCCAAAGTATCAAAGAAGGAATAATTCCTTTTTTTATTTGTTTGGTTAGCGAACCATCATCACCAATCAAGTGCTCTTGACTTAGATACTCTTCTAAGGATTTAGGACGAATTCTTTCTGCCAGCGGTTTGTTCATATTTGCAAAGGTATAAAAAGAGTGGGGTAGTAGTATGTGTAATAATGATTAACTTTATCCTATTTTCTACAAGTAGTTGTAGGTGTTAAAGTAATCGGATTACTGACAATTTAGCGGTGTTTGGTGTTTGGATGGTTTTTTGATTTATGAAAGATACTTATGGACAGAGATAATCATTTTCGATTTAGTACTGGAGTTATAGGGTATCCATTATTATTTGTGTTGTTAATATGGATAACTTTTTGGTTTGAAATTCGCTTTGGTTTTGATTTTAATAACTTTGGGATATACCCAAGAACTTTGAAAGGATTTAGAGGAGTGTTTTTTTCTCCCTTTATTCACGGAGATTTATCACATTTATGGCATAACACGCTTCCATTATTAATTTTATCCATTTCATTATTCTTCTTTTATCCAAAAAACTCGTGGAAAGTATTGTTTTTAGGTATGCTCTTTACCGGAATTTTAACTTGGTTTTTGGGGAGGCCAGCAAATCATATTGGAGCCAGTGGTGTGATTTATATGTTATTTGGGTTTTTATTTTTTAAAGGAATTGTAGCAAAACATTTTAGGTTAATTGCAGTATCCTTTGTTGTTGTTTTTATTTATGGAAGTATGATATGGTATACCTTACCTGTAGATCCTAAAATTTCATGGGAAGGTCACTTGTCTGGGCTTTTAGTTGGTGTGTTTTTAGCTTTTATCATAAAAAAAGGTATTGTTCAACCAAAAAGATATTATTGGGAATCTTCGGATTATAATCCTGAAGAAGATGAGTTTTTAAAACATTTTGATGAAAATGGCAACTTCATAGAAAGATTACCAGAAGAAGAATTGAACGATGACATGGAAGTAATTTATGAGTACAAGTGCAAAGAAGACATTGAAAACAAGGAGTAAATGTTTTTAATCTCTTCATTATAACCTTTGTCGAATTGATTCGTATAGAAACACACCACATGCAACCGAAACGTTAAGAGATCCTATTTTTCCGTACATAGGCAATTTAGCCATATGATCCGCAATTTTTAAGACAGAATTAGATATCCCTTTGCCTTCACTACCCATTACTATGGCAGTGGGATTGGTGAGATTTATATCATAAATAGGAGAAGAAGCTTTTTCTGTTGCCGCTATTATTTGGATACCTGAAGCTTGTAAATAAAACATAGCATCTTTGATATGGTCTACTTTGCAAATCGGAACTTTAAAAATAGCACCGGCTGAAGTTTTTACAGTATCAGCACTCACAGGTGCTCCACCTTTTTTTTGGATAATAATTCCATCTACACCAGTACATTCTGCAGTTCGTATAATAGCACCAAAATTACGTACATCTGATAACTGGTCAAGAATTAGAAATAGAGGAACTTTGCCCGACTCAGTAACCTGTATTACTAAGTTTTCTAAATCGTAGAAGTCGATAGGGGCAATATGTGCAACAACACCTTGATGGTTTTTACGAGTAAGCCGATGTAGCTTTTCTACTGGCACATATGAATAATTTAAATTCTTTTTTTTAAGTAAGCTCATCAATTCCTGAGCTAACTCACCTTGTAGACCTTTTTGAATAAAGAGTTTGTCTATTGTTTTTCCAGAGTTGATCGCTTCAATAACTACTCTAATCCCAAAAATTTGTGATTCATTTTTCATAGAAAACAAAGATATATATTAAAAAACAATCCCGATGCTTCAGCATCGGGATTGTCAAATTATTGTCTAATATCGTTTTACACTTTGGTCTACAGACCAGCGATATTTATATAACTAGTAACACCAGTTTCTACATTTGTTGATTTCTCAAAAGTAGCAATAGGAATACGAGTACTAGATGGAGAACCAGCCGGTAACGTTCCACTTACTACCTCCAATACACCATTAGGAAGTGTCATTAGCACATTATAATCAATAGGTTCTGTTGGAGAAGCTGAAAAAATAGTAGCGTAAATATCATAAATCCCATCTGCTCTACCAGAGGTTTGAAATAAATCACTTTCAAATCTAGAACCAGTACCTGAACTTTCAAAGATAGCCGTAAAATCTCTATCGATTACATCCATATCTAAGTCGTTAGCTCCGGGATTATCCCAATCAAATAAGATATTCAAACCACCTGCAGCAGGAAGTGTATCAGGATATATTCCTAAACTAAGAGCATTAGAAGAAATGGTATATGTCGTATCAGGAATCAATTCGTCTAATAAGATACCAATTAGCGATATTTCAACAGCATCTGCTGCACCATCAATACTATCACCGTCGATAACATTGTCATCTGGAGATAAGGTAACAAAACCAGTACCTACTGTAGACCCTGCCTCCACAACTGCTGTACCTGTTGTAGAGTTGCCATTATCAAAAATAGCTCTTGCCGTAACAGTAGCATCAGATGAAAACGACTGCGGAAGTGTAACTGTAAAATCTACTCTGTTTCCTTCTCCAGTAACTGTAACGTCTGAAGCAATAGTAGCTTCTAAATTTATAACCTCTTTATTAAGAGGATCACCAATTCCTGCAGATATTGGATCATCGTCTTCACAAGCAGTAAATAAAAGACCAAAAACTGCTATTATCGATATATATTTTAATTTGTTTAATTTCATAGTTCCAAATTTTTATAATTTTTGTGCTTCAAATGGTATAGATCCAAAAGTAAATCTCGCTCCGGTTGCTATTTGTTCGATGGAAGTATCTACTGTTGTAGTGATAGTTCCAACACAAGAAAAGAAGAAACCACTTTCCGTTTCGATTGTCGTTGGTTTAAATCCATTGTTACCAGTGTCTGCCGTATCAAAAGCATCTTGTTCTTCGATAGTAATTTCACCACTGGCAGGATTTATCTGAATAACAATATCAAAAGGTTCTCCAGTTGATGGGTCAAATGAATTGTACGGATTTTGCATCACTACAGTATTAGGCTCATCACCTTCAACTATTTCAAATGTGTTTCCACCATTACAAAATGTAAGACCACAGGAAACTAATTGATAGGTTCCAAGTGCTTCAGCAACTGAAAATGGACAAGAAACAAAAGTTTGCAATCTGTATGCTTGTCTTTGACCAGTTTCAGCTAATATATCAGGACCTAAGTTGCTTTCCACAACAATACTACCATCAATAGCAGTTGTTTTTCCTGAAAAATCAAAACGATCTCCAGGTAAAATATCTGTGATATTCAAACCAAGAGCAGCTGCAATTTCAGGAGCTCCTATTTGAAAATCAGCAGGAAATGATGTAGCTGTAAAAATTGGAACGAACTCAGAGGCAACACCTCCACTTACTCTTCTTACCTGAAATTCATGACTAGCTACGTTATCTGTTGGAGCTTTTAAAGTACCTCCATAAGTAGATGTTTCTATAGCTGTAACATCAATAACCGGATTTTCAATATCAACTAGCACAAATGCTCCATTGACCTGTTCTCCTAATGGAGACTTTTCATTGTCTTCACAGTTTGTCAGGGTTGTACAAACCAGACAAACTAAAAGTATTTTAAATATATTTTTCATCGATATAATTTTTTAGTTAATGAATCCTGCTGGATTTGTATCCCAGAATATCTGCTCAGTACGGTCTTTCTGAACCGCGTTACTATTATTGTTGATATAGTTCGCTGGGTATAATGCACTTCTGTAGTAAGCACCAGGACTAGGATCCAAAGTTGGCTGATAGTTACTTGGAAAACCAGTTCTTCTGTATGCATTGTATATTTCCAAACCATTACCAAAGGCAGCAATCTGATATTCTTTCATTAAAATATCTAGTTTTTCACTTGGTCCTGCTGCATCGAATGCAGTAAGAACAACGGTTATATAGGCATTAACATCGGTTTGTGTAGCAGCAAATGGACTAGCAGCAGTATTAGGGTCAAAGTTTAATACTTTGGTCATAGATTCACTAATTCCACTTGCTAAGAAAGTTCTTGCATCGCCAATAGTTCCTAATTCTAGTTGTGCCTCGGCCTTAATAAAGTCCACATAAGATGATAATAAGATAGGGGTGATACCTTTTCCTAAAAGACCATCTTCACCTTCATTTTGAATACTACCTGCATCATCTATATCAAATGAACCACCTACCGGATAAACTCCGTAAACTGTTCTTTTTTCAGTATCTGGTGGAATACCTCCGTTATCTCCGTGATCTCTACCCCAATATCCTCTACCTGCATCTGCTACACAAAATGGCATTCCGATAGAAATATCATAAATAGAAGTTTCTGTTCCATAGTGTCCAGGAGCAGATTGCACGATACATCCTAGTGTAAAAATGTCTTCATTATTTGCATTACTATCTTGACGATAGAAATAGTATCGTAGACGAGGATCATCTCCTTCATCTTTTTCGTCAATCATCGCCCACATTAGATAGTTGGACATATATCCCACAGCATCAGCTTCATAATATCTATTATATCCAGGATGTCTTGAGTTAGGGTTTAATCTAGTATTTCCATAATTAAACTGCCAATCTTCAGCTGGAGTATCAATTAAATCATTTTCTATCAACAAAGAATTGATAGCGGAAGTTACATCAACACCAATGGCAGAACCATTTTTTCTAACGTTATTATAGATTTTTAATTTCAACGATTTTGCAGCAGTAATCCAATTGTCTTGTAAAGCAACATCAGTAGATCCGTCAGTGGTGTTATTTAGTGCGAAATACATATCATCACTAGGAAGCACGGTTGTTTCAGTTCCCAAAATTGAGATTGCTTCATCTAACTCTGCAAGAGCAGCTTGGTAGATAGATGCCTGATCATCAACTCCAGGGTTTTGGTTTCCATTACCTTGCAAAGCTTCTGAAAATGGTACATCTCCAAATAAATCAACAAGAGTTACCATTACGTATGCTTTCATAACCTTAGAAGCACCAAGTTGATAAGTTAACCCTTGCTCTATGGCAATTGGCTCTAAGGCTTGAACGTCGTTTAAAACTCCTGCGTATGCAGATGTCCATATTGCATTAAAGCTAATAGGAGCAAATGCATTGGCATATTGGTTTCCTCCTGTCATCGCAAATGATCGTGTTACCTGAGAGGTAAAAGACGCGTCTCCCGCAGCATTCTGAACAAAATTATTGAATCCTAATTGGATGCCGTTAAATAATTGGTCTGGATCTAACTGATCTTGAGTCACATCCGTTGGGTCTTGTAGAAGATCTAGTTCGGTCGTCTCACAGGAGATAAGTCCTAGAAGAACGAACATAGATAATATAATTGATTTTAAATGTTTATTTTTCATTTCCTTTTGTTTTTTTAGAATGTAAGGTTTAAGCTAAATCCATATCTCTTTGCAGTAGGACCAGTCAAATAATCAAAACCTTGTCCATTACCAACACCTAAACTTGTCACTTCAGGATCAAAATTTAATCCATCAGGGAAGTTTATAGCTTTATACCACATATTTTGTCCTATAATTCTTACAGATAAGCTTCCGAATGGAGTTTGCTCTAAGAATTTTTTCGGGAAGCTATAACTTAAAGAAACTTCACGTAATCTTATAGTTGATGCATCGTATACTGCTTGCTCATCAATTACAAAGCCCGAATTATTAAACCCGTAATCTGTAGCAGCAATCTGTGTAGTATTAGGAGCACCAGTGGCTGTTACACCTGGTAAGATAAATGTTTGAGTTCTATCAAAATCGGTATCTGTAGTTAAACCTCTAGATAATAATGCTGAAGCAGTTGTAGAAAAGATATCGCCACCGTGCGTATATTCTACCTGAGCAGCTAACGAGAAGTTCTTGTAAGAAAATTCGTTTATCACAGTAGTTCTCCAATCTGCATTAGGATCACCAATAATTTTTAGATCATTATCAGCTAGATAGTTTCCATCAGAACCAACAATAAAATTCCCATTAGCATCTCTAGCAATAGAACTACCTACGATTACACCATAAGCTTCTCCCGAGATAGCAGCATTCCCCTGATTACCAAAACCAGCAAATACTTCAATACTCCCAGGTTCTCCACCATTGTCTTCAACGATATTTTCATTAATAGTGTATTGTCCAGAAATGTCCCATCTAAATCCGTTTTCATCCTTAGGTCGTATTGGGTTTAGATTAAACCCTACCTCGATACCTTCATTTGATACTTCTCCGATATTGTCGGCAGTTAAAGTATATCCGGTTGATGGATCTAACTGTCTTGTTTGAAGAATAAGATCTTCAGATACTTTTCTGTACACAGATAAATCAAATCCAACTCTATTATCGAATAATTTTGTTTCTAAACCTGCTTCTAATTCTGTAATAAGCTCTGGTTTTAAGTTCGGATTTCCAAGAGTGTTAGAAATACCTAATGTATTGGTAGTTCCTCCAGTTGGACTATCAAACACATTTGTTCCACTGGCAAGACCAACAATGGTCGAATAAGCTGCAGGGAAACCTGCTGATGAACCATACCCTAATCTTAATTTTAAATAGTTGATAGCTTTGCTACCTCTCAGACTTTCGAAAGCAGCTGTTGGAACAAATGACAAACTAGCTGATGGATAAAAGATCGATCTATTCTCAGAAGGTAACGAAGAGAACCAGTCATTTCTTCCCTGAAGATTTAAATATAAGTAATCTTCATATCCAAAAATAAAACTTGCATATGCACCTACAATATTAAATTCATTAAAACCTGTCTGTCCTGTTTGCTCCTCAAAATTTTGATGAGTAAATAGCCCATAAATATTTTGTTGCGTACTATTTATGAAAGTGAACTCTGTTCTTTCTTGTCTAGGGTTTAAACCTAAAGTACCATTGATGTTGAAACTATCAGAAATATTTTTGTCAAAATTCAAACTTAACGTATGATCCCAAACAGTGCTTTCTAGATTCAATGTATTAAGGTTACCACCAATTACTTGCTGCCCACCTTTATTAGCTCTTCTTTCATTCTTTTGATTGTAACCATCAATAGTAACTCTATAAGAAAGATTTAACCAATCATTTACTTGGTAAGTGGTCGATATGTTACCAAAGAATCTTCTAATATTTTCTTCGTCCTCAATGTTGTTAAGTGTCCATAATGGGTTTTGAATATCATCACCTGCACGATAAAACACAGAAGAGTTATCTAAGGGGTTTTCAAATGGAAGCCCAAACAAATCTATACTTCTTGGTGTGTATAAAACGTTCGCAAACAACGAAGCTCCAGAAGGGTTACTACCAAATCCAACAGCGGTTGGAGGTACTAAACGATCTGTTCTAACATAGTTCATCGATGTGCTGATACTTAACTTATTTGATAACTTAAGAGATCCACCAAGACTGAAGTTAATTCTTCGATATTCATTGGTCTCAACAAACCCTTGGTCATCTGTATGACCAAATGATACATTAATATTTCCTTTCTCACCAGATGATGTAGCTGAAACAGTATTTGTTATAACGGACCCTGTTTTGAAGAATCTCTCTACACTATCATAAGCTCTATAATCATATCTTGCACCTTGAAATTCAGGAAATGCTGTAGCTAAAGCCTCTCTGTCATATGGATGTGGTACTGTTCCATCAGCAGCTATACCTTGTTGTCCTCTTACATTAAAGTTAGGTCCCCAGTTACTAAATGCTTGTGAATAGTTTTGATAAAAACCATTACCATAACTATCTTGATAATCAGGTAAATTGGCAATTTCATTAGCAAAATATGAAGTATTAACAGATACTTCAAACTTTTTGTTAGCATCCGTGTCTGATCCAGTTTTTGTCGTAATTAATACCACACCATTTCTACCAGCCTGTCCGTATAGTGTTGTTGCACTTAAACCTTTCAGTACAGAGATTTCCTTGATGTTATTTGGATCAATATCAAGAAAACGACTGGAAGCAGATGCACCACCTTGTACAAAGTTGGATGTGTTATTGGTTGCCGAGTTAAATGGGATACCATCAACTACGAATAGCGGTTGGTTACTTCCATTAATTGAGGAATATCCTCTAATAATGATGTTAGTACCTGAACCCGAAAGACCCGAAGTCTGTTGAATATTAACCCCAGGAGCTTTTCCTGTAAGTGCTCTAACAACATCAGTTTGGGGTTTTGATGAGATGTCATCGGAGGAAATAGTTGCCACAGCATAACCAAGAGCCTTTTTCTCTCTTCGTATCCCCTGCGCAGTTACTACTACCTCTTCTAATGTAGCAGCATCCTCAGAAAGCTGCACATTAATACTGCTTCCATCTCCAATTACAACCTCTTTTGTTGTAAAACCAAGATAACTGAAAGAAAGTACCGCTCCTTTATTTGCATTAATGGTATAGTTACCATCAAAATCAGATTGTGTACCCTTACTAGTACCTTTTATAACGATATTTACTCCTGGTAACGGTAGCCCACTGTTGTCGGTCACATTACCTGAGATCGTCTTTTCTTGTGCAAACGTTAGTTGCACCACAAACGCCAGCAATAGCGTTAGAATTCCTCTAAACTTTGTTCTCATTTTATAATTTATTTGAATTAGCCAATGCCAAAAATCATAATAATATCTTAATTAAACAACTTTTATTTAGTTAAAAATTAAATTATTGTTCAGTTCACGTTAATATAGTGTGAAATCCAACTATAACGTTATAGTGCTAAGTTTGAGCCTTTTTAGGTGGGCATTTAAACGGGCTTTTGGAGGTGGGTGGTTTTTTTGAGTAGCGCGTATAGTCTTTTGTGATTAACAGTAAATCTTTTGTTTTGAGGCTGTTAGTAGTGCGTGGTTTTGGTTTAATAATTTATGCTCATTTAAATTTCTTGAAAAACACCATAACTTTAAGTTGTAAGCTTGGCGTTAACAAATTGTCCAAATTTGAGAGGTTTGGGTTTAATTTTTTTAAAAATAATACTTCTCAAAGAGTGTTAAAATATTGCATTAAGGCTAATATGCACCTTTGTATTAGAGAATTTAAAGTTAGAACTGCTACTTTTTCCATTTGCAAAGATAATTCTGAACAGTCCTGTTTTTGTGAGAAGTCCCAACCCAAATCCAAAACTAGTTAGGTTGTCAGATAATTCTAGGCTTTCATCCTCAAAATAGGAATAATCAATTATTGAATGGATATATAGGTTTGATGAAAGTAAATATTGATATTCTGTGTTTAGTGTGTTAAACAACGAAGCATTAATGCTATTTTCTTCAAAACCTCGAATTGAATTAATGCCTCCAAATCTAAATAGCTCATTGGTTAATAAGTTCTCCGAAAATATTGCGGCTCCTTCGTTTTTTAAGAAAATAGAGTTTCTTTGGTTTAACTCGAATCTGTAGCTCACATCAATAATCCCTCGTACTTGATTGATATTTTCTAAACTGGTTTTTCTTGTGCCAAACTCTGCCGTGATTATGTATTTGTTTTTAATGGGGAAAAGGCTGTTGTTTTGTCGTTTAGTATGTTGGAAACTGGTTTGAAAAAAGGAAGATGAGTAGTCAGCAATATTCAGGCCTGGTTGTGGGGTGTCAAGTAAGTTGTCAGAAGCGGTTGCCTTGTAACCTAAAGATAGGTTGTTTTTATCGTTGATAAGGTAATTTAGGTTTGCACGTTGTTCTGTGACTAAAAAAGAGGAATCTTTCTTAAAGATATCTAGACCTGCTTCAAGCCCAATAGGGGTTTTAAGTATATACGGTAATGATATATTCGTTTGAAATCTCTGTTGTTCGTTTCCGTCGCTTTTATAAATTAAATTGAGCTTTTCTCCAAAATTCAGGTTGTTAATGAGGTTCAGATTTAGATATCCATTAAGTTCTAGGTTGCCTGATTCGGTATCTGAAGAAAAACCCAGAAATCCATCAAAGGTATTAGCAGATCTTTTTTCTAAGTAAAGATATACTTTAGTGGAATCCTTTTCAAATAAAACTTCAGGAGCTTTGATGTTTTTAGCAAAACCTAGATTGTCAATTTTTTCAGATTTTTCTATGATTTCATATTTGTTGAAGGTTCTTCCTTTTTGTATTCTAGTATTGTATCTAAGATAAGAGTGCGGGAATTTTTCATACCCTTTAATTATAATATCGTCTATTGTTCTGATTTTGCTTTTTGAGCTAATCAGTTTTGCGGATATACCGTTTTTGTTTTTTTGTATTCCTGTAAGCGATAAATTGCTAAAGGTGTTTCCTTTACTTACTAGGTTATCTGTAAGAAATTGCAGGGTTTCTTCTATTTTTTCAAAAGGGATTGAGAATTGGTTTTCCGTAACATTGGATGATATTTGATTTAAAGTTTTTTTGGGGATTACCTTTTGGGTGTAAAAAATAGTGAGCCCATTGTATTTTTTGTTGAGTTCTAAAACGGCCGTGAACAAGGAATCTGATGTTTTTTCGAGTTCTAACAACCTAATATCCAGGTGTCCTAATCTTAAAAGTTTTTTTTGAGTAGTTTCTATCTCAGTTTTTATGTCGATAAAGTTCTTAAAAATCGTTTTATAGCCAATGCTATCTATTTTTGAGGATTCAATAGTGTCCTTGCCTTTAATCAATAGTTTCAATGTTGTGTTTTGTGCATTACAAAATGAATGTATACATATATTAAGGAGAAGAATATAGAATAAAGATGTTTTCAATTCAATTTTTAATAGTGCTAAAATAACGCAAAATAGAAGGATTTCGCATAGTTAAGTAATATCATTTTAAATCTATTTGAAAATTAATCCCTTAGGATTTGAATTGCTCGAAAATATTTCTACCTTTGCAGCCCTCATAAAAGAGGTAATTTAAAATTATTTTAATATAGTGTAAAGCAAATTATGCCAACAATTTCACAATTAGTAAGAAAAGGTAGAACCAAAATAACTAAGAAGAGTAAATCGGCTGCTTTAGATTCATGTCCGCAACGCCGCGGTGTTTGTACGCGTGTTTATACGACTACACCAAAAAAACCAAATTCAGCTATGCGTAAAGTAGCTCGTGTTAGGTTAACAAATGGTAAGGAAGTTAACGCATACATCGGAGGCGAAGGTCATAACCTACAAGAGCACTCGATAGTATTAGTTAGAGGTGGAAGGGTAAAAGATTTACCAGGAGTTAGGTATCACATTGTTCGTGGAGCTTTAGACACCGCAGGTGTAGAAGGAAGAACGCAACGTAGATCTAAGTATGGTGCAAAACGCCCTAAGAAGTAATTAAAAACTTTAAGAAGAAGACATGAGAAAAAGAAAGGCTAAAAAAAGACCTATTTTGCCGGATCCACGTTTTAACGATCAGTTAGTGACGCGTTTTGTAAATATGATGATGTGGGACGGAAAGAAATCGGTTGCTTTCAGAATTTTCTATGATGCGATAGATATCGTAGAAGAGAAAAAACAAAACGAAGAAAAAACTGCTTTGGAGATGTGGAAAGATGCGTTATCTAACGTTATGCCACACGTAGAGGTAAGAAGCCGTCGTGTTGGAGGGGCTACCTTCCAAATTCCTAATCCAATTAGACCTGATCGAAAGATATCTACTGCTATGAAGTGGTTGATTAGTTTCTCACGTAAAAGAAACGAGAAGTCTATGGCTCAAAAACTTGCTGCAGAGATTATTGCAGCTGAAAAAGAAGAAGGAGCTGCGGTTAAGAAAAGAGTTGATACTCATAAGATGGCAGAAGCAAATAAAGCATTCTCACACTTTAGATTTTAATCACGTACAGAAATGGCTAGAGATTTAAAATATACAAGAAATATTGGTATTGCTGCGCATATTGACGCAGGAAAAACTACGACAACTGAGCGTATTTTATATTATACGGGAGTTAGTCACAAGATAGGTGAGGTGCATGATGGTGCTGCTACAATGGACTGGATGGAGCAAGAGCAGGAAAGAGGTATTACAATTACTTCTGCTGCTACAACTTGTACTTGGAAGTTTCCAATGGAAAACGCAAAACCATTGCCAGATACTAAGGATTATCATTTTAATATTATTGATACTCCGGGTCACGTTGATTTTACGGTAGAAGTAAACCGTTCTTTGCGTGTTTTGGATGGTTTGGTATTCTTATTTAGTGCTGTAGATGGTGTTGAGCCACAATCAGAAACGAACTGGAGACTTGCGGATAATTATAAGGTGCCACGTATCGGTTTTGTTAATAAAATGGATCGTCAGGGGTCTAACTTTATGGCAGTATGTCAGCAAGTAAAAGACATGTTGGGGTCCAATGCGGTTCCTATTGTGTTGAACATTGGTGATGAGGCTGATTTTAAAGGGATTGTTGATTTAGTGAAGAATCGTGCTATTGTTTGGCACGATGAGACTCAAGGAGCAACTTTTGATGTGGTAGATATTCCAGAAGATTTAAAAGAAGAGGCTAAAATTTTACGTGGTAAGCTTATTGAAGAGGTTGCTGCTTATGATGAGAATCTTTTAGAAAAATATATGGAAGACGAAGATTCAATTACAGAAGACGAGGTGCATTCGGCACTGAGAGCTGCTGTAATGGATATGAGTATCATTCCTATGATTTGTGGTTCTGCGTTTAAGAATAAAGGAGTTCAGTTCCTGTTGGATGCAGTATGCCGTTATTTGCCTTCTCCAACGGATAAAGATGGTATCGTAGGGATTAATCCTAATACAGATAAAGAAGAATTACGTAAGCCTGATGTAAAAGAGCCGTTTGCTGCTTTAGCATTTAAGATTGCAACAGATCCTTTTGTAGGACGTTTAGCATTTTTCCGTGCGTATTCTGGTCGCTTAGATGCGGGTTCGTATATATTAAACAACCGTTCCGGTAAAAAAGAGCGTATTTCTCGTATATATCAAATGCACTCGAATAAGCAGAATGCTATTGATCATATAGAAGCAGGTGATATTGGAGCAGCTGTTGGTTTTAAAGATATTAAAACTGGTGATACCATGTCTGATGAAAAGCATCCAATTGTGTTAGAATCTATGGATTTTCCAGATCCGGTAATCGGTATTGCTGTAGAGCCAAAAACAAAAGCAGATGTAGATAAATTGGGTATGTCTTTAGCAAAATTAGCTGAAGAAGATCCAACATTTACTGTAAGAACAGATGAGGCTTCTGGTCAAACTATTATCTCAGGTATGGGTGAACTACACTTGGATATTATTGTGGATCGTCTTAGAAGAGAATTTAAAGTTGAAGTAAATCAAGGTCAGCCACAAGTAGAGTATAAAGAAGCTATTACTCAGGCTGCAGATCATAGAGAGGTTTATAAAAAACAATCCGGTGGTCGTGGTAAGTTTGCAGATATTGTATTTACTATCGAACCAGCTGATGAAGGTGTAGAAGGTCTTCAGTTTGAATCTATCATTAAAGGAGGTAACGTTCCTAAAGAATTTATCCCTTCTGTAGAGAAGGGTTTCAAAACAGCTATGCAGAATGGTCCTTTAGCAGGATATGAGGTTGATTCAATGAAGGTGACCTTAAAGGATGGTTCTTATCACGATGTGGATTCAGATCAATTATCATTTGAGTTGGCTGCCAAACTAGGATTTAAGAATTCTGCAAAAGCTGCAAAAGCTGTGATAATGGAGCCTATTATGAAATTAGAAGTTATTACTCCAGAAGAAAATATGGGGGATATCGTAGGGGATCTTAATAGACGTAGAGGACAAGTAAGTGATATGGGTGATAGAGCTGGAGCAAAAACAGTGAAAGCTACTGTACCACTTTCAGAAATGTTTGGTTACGTTACTACGTTAAGAACATTGTCTTCAGGTAGAGCAACATCTACTATGGAATTTTCTCACTATGCAGAAACTCCTTCGAATATTTCAGAAGAAGTAATTGCAGCAGCAAAAGGAGTTAACGCTTAATTTTACAGAAATGAGTCAAAAAATTAGAATAAAACTAAAATCTTACGATCATAACTTGGTGGATAAGTCTGCAGAGAAGATTGTTAAGACCGTTAAGAGCACTGGGGCTGTGGTTACAGGTCCAATCCCTTTACCAACACATAAGAAGATTTTTACGGTATTGCGTTCACCGCACGTCAACAAAAAATCTAGAGAGCAATTTCAATTAAGTTCTTATAAAAGACTTTTGGATATTTATAGCTCATCTTCGAAGACAATCGATGCGTTAATGAAGCTTGAATTGCCAAGTGGAGTAGAGGTTGAAATCAAGGTGTGATAACGCTTTTGAGTAAAAAGATCTTACGATAAATGTCCCGAGCTGCGAGCAAGGGAAAAACGGAAAAAAAATACATTCAGGGTTGAAGTGTTTTTGACCCTGTTTTTTTACAAAAAAATAATAAGTATACTAATTAATAATTAATAAATATGTCTGGGTTAATAGGAAAAAAGATCGGCATGACCAGCATCTTTGACGAGAATGGAAAGAATATTCCATGTACAGTTATCGAAGCTGGACCGTGTGTGGTTACCCAAGTCAGAACTGAAGAGGTTGATGGTTATGAAGCTATTCAGCTAGGTTTCGATGACAAAGCAGACAAAAATGCTACTAAAGCGGCGCTAGGTCACTTTAAGAAGGCAGGAACTGTTGCTAAACGTGAAGCTGTCGAATTCCAAGGTTTTGATGAGGAGTACAAGTTAGGTGATACAATAACGGTAGAGCACTTCGCAGAGGGAGAGTTTGTTGATGTATCGGGAACCTCTAAAGGTAAAGGTTTTCAGGGAGTTGTAAAAAGACACGGTTTCGGTGGTGTTGGACAAGCAACTCACGGTCAGCATAACCGTTTGAGAGCTCCTGGTTCCATTGGAGCTGCATCCTATCCTGCGAGAGTATTCAAAGGAATGCGTATGGCAGGAAGAATGGGTGGAGATAAAGTAAAAGTTCAAAACTTAAGAGTGTTAAAAGTAGTTACTGAAAAGAACTTACTTGTTGTGAAGGGATGTGTTCCTGGACATAAAAACGCTTACGTAACGATTCAGAAGTAATGAAAGTAACAGTAATCGATATTAACGGAAAAGAAACAGGAAGAAAGGTAGACCTTTCAGATGCTGTTTTTGGTATAGAACCAAACGATCATGCTGTGTACTTAGATGTGAAGCAGTATTTGGCAAACCAACGTCAAGGAACTCACAAAGCTAAGGAGCGAGCAGAGATTGTAGGTAGTACAAGAAAGATTAAGAAGCAAAAAGGAACTGGTACAGCGAGAGCGGGTAGTATAAAATCACCTATCTTTAAAGGTGGTGGTAGAATATTTGGCCCGAGACCACGTAACTATTCATTTAAATTAAATAAAAATTTAAAAAGATTAGCGCGTAAATCTGCACTAAGTATTAAAGCTAGTGACAAGGCAATTACGGTTATAGAAGACTTTACATTTGATACAATTAAAACTAAGAATTTTACTGCAGTTTTAAAGTCTTTAGGACTGGAGGATAAAAAATCTTTATTTGTGTTGGGAGAGTCAAATAAAAACGTATATTTGTCGTCACGCAATTTGAAAAGCTCTGAAGTTATAACTTCTTCAGAATTAAGTACTTATAAGATACTTAATGCTAAAAACGTTGTGATTTTAGAAAGTTCTTTGAAAGGAATTGAAATGAATTTAAGTAAATAGAAGCCATGAGTATCTTAATAAAACCTATTATTACGGAAAAGGCTACTGCAGATAGTGAGGTATATAACCGCTATGGTTTTGTAGTAGATAAAAAAGCGAATAAGGTAGAGATCAAAAAAGCAGTAGAAGCTGCTTATGGAGTATCTGTTACTAAAGTTCGAACTATTAATGTCCGTCCAGACCGTAAGACACGTTATACAAAAACGGGTGTGGTCACTGGTAAAACAAAAGCTATTAAAAAAGCTATTGTACAGGTGGCGGAAGGTGAAGTAATTGATTTATATAGTAATCTTTAAGACTAAGAAATGTCAGTAAGAAAATTGAAACCAATTACCCCAGGTCAGCGTTTTAGAGTAGTTAATGGGTTTGATGCCATAACTACTGATAAGCCGGAGAAGAGTTTATTGGCTCCGAAAAAAAGATCTGGAGGTAGAAACAATCAAGGAAAAATGACCATGCGCTACAAAGGTGGAGGTCATAAAAAAAGGTATCGTATTATTGATTTTAAACGAGATAAGCAAGGAATTCCTGCTACCGTGGCTACAATAGAATATGATCCAAACAGAACTGCGTTTATAGCCCTGCTAAATTACCAAGATGGTGAAAAGCGTTACGTGATCGCTCAAAATGGTCTACAAGTTGGTCAGAACATCGTTTCTGGAAGCAATGTGGCTCCAGAAATTGGAAACGCAATGCCGCTTAGTGATATCCCTTTAGGTACCATTATATCTTGTATAGAATTACGTCCTGGTCAAGGTGCTGTTATGGCACGTAGTGCTGGTTCGTTTGCTCAGCTGATGGCTCGTGATGGTAAATTTGCTACTGTAAAATTACCTTCTGGAGAAGTCAGATTAGTGTTGGCAAATTGTATAGCAACTGTTGGAGCTGTTTCGAATAGTGATCATCAGTTGGTTGTAGGTGGTAAGGCTGGTAGAGGAAGATGGTTAGGTCGTCGCCCACGCACCAGACCAGTTGCAATGAACCCTGTTGATCACCCAATGGGTGGTGGAGAAGGACGTTCTTCTGGAGGTCACCCACGTTCTAGAAAAGGTGTTCCTGCTAAAGGATATAGAACCCGTTCTAAGACAAAAGCGAGTAATAAGTATATTGTAGAACGTAGAAAGAAATAATAAGATATGGCACGTTCATTAAAAAAAGGACCTTACATTCACTATAAGTTAGAGAAGAAAGTAGCTGCGAATGTAGAGGCTAACAAAAAGACTGTGATAAAGACTTGGTCAAGAGCATCAATGATATCTCCGGATTTTGTCGGTCAAACGATTGCAGTACATAATGGTCGCCAGTTCGTTCCTGTATATATTACAGAAAACATGGTGGGTCATAAATTAGGAGAATTTTCGCCAACACGTTCTTTTAGAGGGCACGCTGGTGCTAAAAATAAAGGTAAAAAATAATTTAAGCTATGGGAGTTCGTAAAAGAGAAATGGCAGAAAAAATTAAGGAAGAGAAAAAGCAAATTGCTTTTGCCAAGCTTAATAACTGTCCTACTTCACCTCGCAAAATGCGCTTAGTAGCAGATTTAGTTCGTGGTGAAAAAGTTGAAAGAGCGCTTCATATTCTTAGATTTAACCCTAAAGAAGCATCGCGTCGTCTAGAAAAATTATTGCTTTCGGCAATAACGAACTGGCAAGCGAAAAATGAAGACGTCAGCATCGAAGATGCAGATCTTTTTGTAAAAGAGATTCGTGTAGATGGAGGAAGTATGTTAAAAAGACTACGTCCTGCTCCACAAGGTCGCGCACACAGAATAAGAAAACGCTCTAATCACGTTACAATTGTGGTTGCAGCAAAAAATAATACACAAAGCTAATATAAATAGTATGGGACAGAAGACAAATCCAATCGGAAATCGCCTAGGTATCATTAGAGGATGGGAATCCAATTGGTACGGAGGTAATGACTACGGTGATAAGCTTGCCGAAGACGATAAGATTAGAAAGTACATACACGCACGTTTATCAAAAGCTAGTGTATCCAGAGTAATTATTGAGCGTACGCTTAAACTTGTAACCGTTACTATCACTACTGCTAGACCTGGTATTATTATTGGAAAAGGTGGTCAAGAGGTAGACAAGTTAAAAGAAGAGCTTAAGAAAATTACTGATAAAGAAGTTCAGATTAACATCTTTGAAATCAAAAGACCAGAGCTTGATGCATTTTTAGTTGGATCTAGTGTTGCAAGACAAATAGAGAGTCGTATCTCATATCGTCGTGCAATCAAGATGGCTATTGCGGCTGCGATGAGAATGAATGCAGAAGGTATCAAAATTCAGATTTCTGGACGCTTAAATGGTGCTGAAATGGCGCGTTCAGAGTCTTATAAAGATGGTCGTATTCCTTTATCAACATTTAGAGCTGACATAGATTATGCTTTGGTTGAGGCACATACTACTTATGGTAGACTTGGTGTTAAAGTATGGATTATGAAAGGCGAAGTATATGGTAAGAGAGAGCTTTCTCCTTTAGTTGGTCTTTCTAAGAAACAAGGAAAAGGAGGCGATAGAGCCGGACGAGGTGGAAATAATAAATCACGTCGTAGAAAGTAATTTTTTAAAGTAAATTAACAATGTTACAGCCTAAAAGAACAAAATTCCGCAAGCAACAAAAGGGTCGTATGAAAGGTATTTCTCAAAGAGGATATACGCTTTCTAATGGAACCTTCGGAATTAAATCATTAGATTCAAGTTTTGTTACTGCTAGACAAATAGAAGCAGCACGTATTTCTGCAACTCGTTACATGAAAAGAGAAGGTTCTCTGTGGATTAAAATTTTCCCGGACAAACCGATAACAAAAAAGCCTCTTGAAGTACGTATGGGTAAAGGTAAAGGTGCGGTAGAATATTGGGCAGCAGTGGTGAAACCAGGAAGAATCTTATTTGAGATAAGTGGTGTGCCTTATGATGTAGCTAAAGAAGCATTGCGCTTAGCTGCACAAAAGTTACCCGTCAAAACTAAGTTTATTGTATCAAGAACCTATCAAGGTTAAAATTCAAAAAGAGACTATGAAACAATCACAAGTAAAAGAATCGTCTACAGCTGAATTGCAAGAAGAACTTGGTAAATATCGAAAAGAATATTCTGATTTAAAAATGGCACATGCTATGTCTCCACTAGAAAATCCTTTACAATTACGTAAGGTAAGAAGATCTATTGCTAGAATGGCAACTGAGCTAACTAAAAGAGAATTAAACGGTTAATTCTGCTGAAAGATGGAAAAAAGAAACTTAAGAAAAGAACGTATAGGTGTAGTTACCAGTAATAAGATGCAGAAATCAATCGTGGTTTCTGAGGTTAAGAAAGTAAAACACCCGATGTACGGAAAATTCGTGTTAAAAACGAAAAAATACGTTGCACACGATGAGAAAAACGACTGCAATATTGGTGATACTGTAAAGATCATGGAAACAAGACCTATGAGTAGAACCAAATGTTGGAGATTAGTAGAAGTAATTGAAAGAGCGAAGTAATTATGGTACAACAAGAGTCTAGATTAAAAGTAGCAGACAACACAGGTGGTAAAGAAGTTTTAGTTATCCGTGTTTTAGGTGGTACAAAAAGAAGATACGCCTCTGTAGGAGACAAAATCGTTGTCAGTGTTAAAGAAGCAACTCCTAATGGAAACATTAAAAAAGGAGCGGTTTCAACTGCGGTTGTAGTTCGTACCAAAAAAGAAGTGCGCAGACCAGATGGTTCTTATATACGTTTCGACGATAACGCTTGTGTTCTTTTGAACCCAGCTGGAGAAATGAGAGGAACTCGTGTTTTTGGACCTGTTGCAAGAGAGCTTCGTGATAAACAATTCATGAAGATTGTATCATTAGCGCCAGAAGTGCTTTAATAACACAGCAAAGATGACAAAGCTAAAAATAAAATCAGGAGATACTGTAAAGGTTATCGCTGGAGACAATAAAGGTCAACAGGGGACTGTACAGAAGGTATTGAAAGATAAGAATAAGGCAGTAGTAGAAGGTGTAAACCTTGTGTCTAAACATCAGAAACCTAGTGCTGCTAATCCACAGGGTGGTATAGTGAAGCAGGAAGCACCTATTCATATTTCTAATCTATCGTTGTTAACATCTAGTGGTGATGCAACGAGAGTTGGATATAGAGTAGAAGGAGATAAGAAAGTAAGATTTTCTAAAAAATCTAATGAAGTAATATAGTTATGGCTTATATCCCAAGACTAAAACAAGAGTATAAAGACAGGATAATGTCAGCTCTTACAGAAGAATTCAGTTATAGTAATGTAATGGAAGTACCAAAACTTAAAAAAATTGTTTTAAGTAGAGGTGTAGGTGCAGCTGTAGCAGATAAGAAATTAATTGACTACGCTGTAGATGAATTAACAATGATAACAGGTCAAAAGGCTGTAGCTACTATTTCTAAAAAGGATGTTGCTACCTTCAAACTTCGTAAAGGTATGCCAATTGGTGCAAAAGTTACCTTGAGAGGTGAGAAGATGTACGAATTCTTGGATCGTTTGATTACCTCGGCTTTGCCGCGTGTAAGAGATTTTAACGGAATTAATGCTACTGGTTTTGATGGTAGAGGTAACTACTCTTTAGGAATTACTGAACAGATCATTTTTCCAGAAATAGATATAGATAAAGTGAATAAAATTTCAGGAATGAATATCACTTTTGAAACTTCGGCAAGTACGGATAAAGAAGCGAAATCATTGTTAACAGAACTAGGGTTACCTTTTAAAAAGAATTAATTATGGCTAAAGAATCAATGAAAGCCCGTGAGGTGAAGAGAGCAAAAACAGTTGCTAAATATGCGGAAAAACGTAAGGCTTTAAAAGAAGCTGGAGATTATGAAGCATTACAGAAACTGCCTAAAAACGCATCACCGATTCGTCAGCACAATAGATGTAAATTAACAGGAAGACCAAAAGGATATATGCGTCAATTTGGTATTTCACGTGTTACATTTAGAGAAATGGCTAATCAGGGTTTAATTCCAGGTGTAACAAAAGCTAGTTGGTAGAAATAGAAAATTAATTGGTCTAAGGTTCGACTATACTAGTGGAAAACCAAGATCATAAATTATATATAATGAATACAGATCCTATTGCAGATTATTTAACCAGAATACGTAATGCAAATAGTGCTCAGCATAGAGTTGTTGAGATTCCTGCATCAAAGGTTAAAAAGGAGATCACTAAGATATTATTCGATCAAGGATATATTTTAAGTTATAAGTTTGAAGAAAACACAAAACAAGGTAGTATTAAGATAGCTCTTAAATACGATAAGTTAACCAAAGAACCTGTTATTAAAGAATTACAAAGAATAAGTAAACCTGGTTTACGAAAGTATGCAGGATCAGGCGAAATACCAAGAATTCTTAATGGATTAGGTATCGCAATAATTTCTACTTCTCACGGTGTGATGACTGGTAAACAGGCAAAACAAGAGAATGTAGGTGGTGAAGTACTTTGTTACGTATATTAACAGTATAAAAGACAAAAGAAATGTCAAGAATAGGAAAAAATCCAGTAACTATTCCGTCTGGTGTCACTGTAGAAGTGACAGGTAATGTTGTTACTGTTAAAGGAAAATTAGGAGAGCTTACACAAGAGATAAATGCTATTAGTGTAAAGGTTGAGGATGATCAGGTGGTTCTTGAACGACCTACAGAGTCTAAGGACCATAAAGCAAAGCATGGTTTATACAGAGCTTTGATCAACAATATGGTACAAGGTGTGTCTGAAGGTTTTACTAAAGAATTAGAATTGGTAGGAGTGGGTTATAGAGCTTCTAATCAAGGACAAAAATTAGATTTAGCTCTAGGTTTCTCTCACAATATCGTTTTAGATATTGCTCCAGAAATTAAAATAGAGACAGTATCTGAAAAAGGTAAAAACCCGATCGTAAAATTAACTTCTCACGACAAACAATTAGTAGGACAGGTAGCAGCTAAGATTAGAAGCTTCCGTAAGCCAGAGCCTTACAAAGGAAAAGGAGTTAAATTTGTAGGAGAACAATTAAGAAGAAAAGCAGGTAAATCTGCATAATAACGAAGTTATGGCATTCTCAAAAGATTTAAGAAGATTAAAAATCAGAAAGCGTATCCGCAGTAAAGTAAGCGGAACAGAACAACGTCCTAGATTATCTGTATACAGAAGTAATAAAGAAATCTATGCTCAGATCATAGATGATGTAACCGGTAAAACTATCGGTGCGGCTTCTTCAAGAGATAAAGATATTGCTACTGCATCAGGAAATAAAGAAGAAAAAGCAAGCTTGGTAGGTAAAGCCCTTGCTGAAAAAGCTAAAAAAGCTGGTATCGATACGGTATCATTTGATAGAGGTGGATATTTATATCATGGTAGAGTAAAATCATTAGCTGAAGGAGCTAGAGAAGCAGGACTTAAATTCTAAGAAATTATGTATCAAAAATATAAAAACGCAGAATTAGTTAAACCAAGTGGACTTGAATTAAAAGACCGTTTAGTTGGAGTGCAACGTGTTACCAAGGTAACAAAAGGAGGTAGAGCATTTGGATTTTCGGCCATTGTAGTTGTAGGAGATGAAAACGGGGTTGTTGGTCACGGTTTAGGTAAGTCTAAGGAAGTTGCAGAAGCTATTGCAAAGGCAGTAGAGGATGCTAAGAAAAATTTAGTTCGTATACCATTAACCAAAGGAACATTACCTCACGAACAAAAAGGAAAATACGGTGGGGCAAGAGTGTTGTTGATGCCCGCTGCTACTGGTACTGGAGTAATTGCTGGTGGAGCGATCCGTGCAGTATTAGAATCCGTAGGTGTTCACGATGTACTTTCTAAAAATCAAGGATCCTCTAATCCGCACAACGTGGTAAAAGCAACATTCGATGCTTTATTGCAAATGCGAAGTGCTGAGCAAGTAGCAAAACAACGAGGAGTTTCACTTGATAAAGTGTTTAAAGGATAAAAATTAGGAACGATGGCAAAGATTAAAGTTAAGAAAGTAAAAAGCGCTATTAACCGTACGCAGAGACAAAAAAGGACTCTGGAGGCTTTAGGTCTTAAGAAGATCGGTCAGGTTGTTGAGCACGATGACACTCCTAATATCCTTGGGATGGTAAATAAAGTTAAACATTTAGTTTCTGTAGAAACAAAATAATATAAGCACATGGATTTAAGTAACTTAAAACCTGCTGCAGGTTCAGTAAAAAATAACAGTAAGCGATTAGGACGTGGTCAAGGATCCGGTAAGGGTGGAACTGCTACTCGTGGTCACAAAGGAGCAAAGTCTCGTTCGGGTTATTCTAAAAAGATTGGTTTCGAAGGAGGGCAAATGCCGCTTCAAAGACGTGTGCCTAAGTTCGGTTTCACGAATATCAATAGAAAAGAATATCAAGGAATCAATTTAGATACCCTACAGAAGTTGGTTGATGCTGGAAAAATAACTGATACCGTTGATCTCGACGTGATATTAGATACACGCCTTGCAGGAAAGAATGATTTAGTTAAGATACTGGGTAGAGGAGAGTTGAAGGCCAAATTAAAAGTCTCAGCTCACAAATTTACAGCCACTGCAAAAGCTGCTATAGAGGCAGCGGGTGGTGAAGCAGTAACCTTATAAAAGATATTTCATGAAATTTATTGATACAATAAAAAACATTTGGAAAATCGAAGAACTGAAGAATAGAATTTTAGTTACACTAGGATTACTTTTGGTATATCGATTTGGAGCACAGGTTGTATTGCCTGGAGTTGATGCTGCAGAATTGGCTAATTTGGGAACTCAAACCCAAGATGGTTTATTAGGCTTACTAAATGCATTTACTGGAGGAGCATTTGCGAATGCTTCGGTATTTGCCTTAGGAATCATGCCCTATATTTCTGCTTCCATTGTAGTGCAGTTGATGGGGATTGCTATCCCTTATCTTCAAAAATTACAAAAAGAAGGGGAGAGTGGTCGAAAGAAGATTAATCAAATTACTCGTTGGTTGACTATCGCTATTACGCTGGTTCAAGGTCCTGGTTATATTTACAATTTATTTGCAACACTTCCTCCTACTGCTTTTAGTGCAGAGATAAGTCAAACTGTTTTCGTTGTGTCATCGGTAATTATTCTAACTACTGGATGTATTTTTGCTATGTGGTTAGGTGAAAAGATTACAGATAAAGGAATAGGAAATGGTATTTCTTTACTGATTATGGTAGGTATTATTGCCACATTACCACAATCGTTCGTCCAGAATTTTATTTCTAGAACCTCTGGAGAAGGTGGAGATATTATTATGGTATTAATTGAGTTGGTGATATGGTTTGTAATTATTTTGGCATCCGTTTTATTGGTAATGGCGGTGCGCCAGATTCCAGTTCAATATGCTAGAAGAACAGCTGGCGGAGGTTATGAAAAAAATGTTTTTGGCTCCCGACAGTATATACCTTTAAAATTAAATGCTTCTGGTGTAATGCCAATTATATTCGCTCAAGCAATTATGTTTATTCCAGCTGCGGTTGCAGGTCTTTCAGAGTCTGAAACTTCTCAGGGAATAGCTGCTGCATTTAGTGATATATTCGGTTTATGGTATAATTTGTTATTTGCATTACTAATCATAATATTTACATACTTCTATACTGCTATTACGGTTCCGACTAATAAAATGGCTGATGATTTAAAAAGAAGTGGTGGTTTTATACCAGGTATTAGACCGGGCAGTGAAACAGCCGAATATTTAGATAAAATAATGTCACAGATAACATTACCAGGATCTGTATTCTTAGCGTTAATTGCTGTTTTTCCGGCGATAGCTGTTAAACTTTTAGGAGTTCAACAAGGATGGGCATTGTTTTTCGGAGGAACTTCTTTATTAATTATGGTTGGGGTTGCAATAGATACGATGCAACAAGTCAACTCATACTTATTGAATAGACATTACGATGGATTAATGAAAACTGGTAAAAACCGTAAAGCAGTAGCATAATGGCAAAACAACCAGCAATAGAACAAGATGGAAGTATAATCGAGGCATTGTCTAATGCAATGTTCCGAGTAGAATTGGAAAATGGTCACGTAGTGACTGCCCATATCTCCGGTAAAATGCGTATGCATTATATAAAATTATTACCTGGAGATAAGGTAAAACTAGAAATGAGTCCTTATGATTTATCAAAGGCTCGTATCACATACAGATACTAATAATTTTAAGAATATTAGTTAATTAAGATTTTTTATGTACTTTTGCAGGCTGAAAATCTTGTTAACAATACCTTCTGAAATATGCGTTGTGTATTTTCAGAATTTAAAAACAAAGAGATGAAAGTTAGAGCATCAATAAAAAAGAGAAGTGCCGAGTGCAAGATTGTGCGTAGAAAAGGCCGACTTTACGTGATTAATAAAAAGAATCCTAGATTTAAACAAAGACAAGGGTAATTATGGCAAGAATTGCAGGGGTAGATATACCCAAACAAAAGCGAGGAGTTATAGCATTAACCTATATCTTCGGAATTGGTAGAAGTAGAGCTAAAGAAATTTTAGCAAATGCCAAAGTAGATGAGAGTATAAAAGTTTCTGACTGGGATGATGATCAAATAGGTCGAATCCGTGAAGCCGTAGGAGTCTATACCATAGAAGGAGAATTACGTTCTGAAGTACAGTTAAGTATCAAACGTCTTATGGATATAGGATGTTACAGAGGGATCCGTCACAGAGCCGGTTTGCCACTTAGAGGACAGCGTACTAAGAATAACTCTAGAACACGTAAAGGAAGAAGAAAAACAGTGGCTAACAAGAAAAAGGCAACTAAATAATAAGTAGTATGGCAAAGTCAACTTCAAAAAAACGTAAAGTAATAGTTGAATCAGTAGGAGAGGCACACGTAACAGCTTCCTTTAACAACATTATTGTATCGTTAACGAATAAAAAAGGAGACGTTATTTCTTGGTCTTCAGCTGGGAAAATGGGATTCAGAGGTTCTAAAAAGAACACCCCATATGCTGCACAGTTAGCTGCAGAGGATGCTGCTAAGGTAGCAACCGAGGCTGGACTTAAGAAAGTTAAGGTATACGTTAAGGGACCGGGAAATGGTAGAGAGTCTGCAATACGATCTCTTCACAACTCAGGAATTGAAGTTTCAGAAATTATTGATGTAACTCCAATGCCCCATAACGGATGTCGTCCTCCAAAAAGACGTAGAGTATAATCATTAATTGTATCCCGAAAAAATTCGGGATCTTTTATACTTCAAAAATAGTAATTAAAGTAAGTCTCAAAGAGGAATAAAGGATTATCGAAGGAAAGAGACCTTAATTCATAACCTCCTCTAAATTAAATTAATAATATAATGGCAAGATATACTGGTCCAAAAACTAAAATCGCTCGTAAATTCGGAGAAGCGATATTCGGGGATGATAAGTCATTCGAAAAAAGAAATTACCCTCCTGGTCAACATGGAAACAACAGACGAAGAGGAAAGAAAAGTGAATATGCCATCCAGTTAATGGAAAAGCAAAAAGCTAAATATACATACGGAATATTAGAACGTCAGTTCAGAAATATGTTCGAAAAAGCAACTAGATCTCAAGGGATTACTGGTGAGGTGTTACTTCAACTATGTGAGTCTCGTTTAGATAATGTAGCTTTCAGAATGGGATTGGCAAATTCTCGTAGAGGGGCTAGACAATTAGTTTCTCACAGACACATTACTGTAAACGGAGAATTAGTAAATATTCCATCTTACCAATTAAGACCAGGTGATGTTGTAGGGGTGAGAGAAAAATCAAAATCATTAGAGGTTATCCAAAATGCTCTTTCAAATAATAGCAAGGTGTACGAGTGGATTACTTTTAACAATGATACAAAAGAAGGTACTTTCGTATCTGTTCCAGGAAGAATTCAAATTCCGGAAAATATTAACGAACAATTCATCGTCGAATTATATTCGAAGTAATAACTCTTAGAAGAAACAATAATATGGCAATATTAAATTTTCAGAAGCCCGATAAAGTTATCATGATCGACTCCAGTGAGTTTGATGGTAAATTTGAATTTAGACCATTAGAACCGGGGTACGGATTGACAGTTGGTAACGCTTTACGAAGAGTTTTGCTATCTTCTTTAGAGGGATTCGCTATAACTTCATTAAGAATTGAGGGAGTAGATCACGAGTTTTCTACTATTTCTGGAGTTGTAGAAGATGTAACTGAAATTATTCTTAATCTTAAACAAGTTCGTTTCAAGCGTCAGATTGAAGATGTTGATAATGAATCGGTTACTATTTCAATTTCAGGTCAAGAGCAGTTAACTGCTGGAGATTTTCAAAAATTTATTTCAGGTTTTCAGGTTCTTAACCCGGATCTAGTGATCTGTAATATGGATAAGAAAGTAGCACTAAACCTGGAGATAACCATCGAAAAAGGAAGAGGTTACGTTCCTGCAGAAGAAAATAAGAAAACAAACGCTCCAATCGGAACAATCTTTACAGATTCTATATATACACCGATTAAGAATGTTAAGTATAGTATCGAGAATTATCGTGTTGAACAAAAAACGGATTACGAAAAACTTGTTTTCGAAATAGTTACAGACGGATCAATTCATCCTAAAGATGCTCTAACCGAAGCCGCAAAAATCTTGATTCATCACTTCATGTTATTCTCTGATGAGCGTATTACTTTAGAGGCTGATGAAATTGCACAAACTGAAACATATGATGAAGAATCTTTGCATATGAGACAGTTGTTGAAAACGAAGTTAATCGATATGGATCTTTCTGTGAGAGCTCTTAATTGTTTAAAAGCTGCAGAAGTCGATACATTGGGTGATTTAGTTTCCTACAATAAAAATGATTTAATGAAGTTCCGTAACTTTGGTAAAAAGTCTTTAACTGAGCTAGAAGAGCTTGTAAATGTTAAAGGTCTTAATTTTGGTATGGATCTTTCTAAATATAAATTAGATAAAGACTAACACATCATATTTTGCTCTCTGCACGAGGTAGATTGAGCAAGATGATGCTTAAATTTTTAATGTCATGAGACACGGAAAAAAAGTAAACCACTTAGGTAGAAAAACAGCGCATCGTAAAGCAATGCTGGCTAATATGGCTTGTTCCCTTATAGAACATAAGAGAATAAATACTACCGTTGCAAAAGCGAAAGCGCTTAAGCAATTTGTAGAGCCACTAGTAACCAAGT
This sequence comes from Aquimarina ulvae, assembly GCF_053613295.3. Taxonomy (NCBI): domain Bacteria; kingdom Pseudomonadati; phylum Bacteroidota; class Flavobacteriia; order Flavobacteriales; family Flavobacteriaceae; genus Aquimarina; species Aquimarina ulvae. Next base: position 291,654 of record NZ_JBSIBP030000006.1, on the reverse strand, counting down.
CTAAAGAAGATACTACCCATAATCGTCGTATTGTTTTTAGTAAGTTGCGCAGCAAATATGCGGTTGCAGAACTATTTAGAGATGTTGCTGCTAAAGTAGGTGATAGACCTGGAGGATACACCAGAATTATAAAATTAGGGAATCGTCTTGGTGATAATGCCGATATGGCAATGATTGAGTTAGTTGATTACAATGAGCTATACAATGCAGGTAAGCCAGCTAAGAAGAAATCTACACGACGAGGTAGGTCAAAGAAAACTGAAGCTGCTCCAGTAGTTGAAACACCTAGTTCTGAAGAAGAATAAATGAATAATGTGATTGGCACATAATTATAAAGGATAAACGTTCATCGTTTATCCTTTTTTTTTGAATATTTTTAAAATAAAGTTTTAGATCCTTCAATAGGACGTTTAATATCAAAAGTGTATTAGGATGAAATATCAATCTAGAAAAAAAGCAATCGTATTATTGGCAGATGGTACTATTTTTTATGGAAAAGCTGTTGGAAAAGAAGGAACCGCTTTTGGCGAAGTGTGTTTTAATACCGGTATGACTGGATATCAGGAGATTTTTACGGATCCCTCATATTTTGGACAACTTATGGTAGCTACAAATGCTCATATTGGTAATTATGGAGCCAATGATGAAGAGGTAGAATCGGATTCAATAAAAATTGCGGGTCTTATTGTTAAAAATTTTAGTTACGAATTCTCTAGGGATTTAGCAGATGAGTCTTTACAAGAGTTTCTAGAAAAAAATAATTTATTGGCAATATCAGACGTGGATACCCGTGCACTGGTGAGCTATATACGAGATAACGGAGCGACGAATGCTCTAATCTCTACAGAGGTTGATGATATTGGCTCCTTGAAAAAACAGTTGGCAGCAGTTCCAGATATGAATGGTCTTGAATTAGCTTCAAAGGTATCTACAAAAGAACCTTATTTTTTTGGAAATCCTGAGGCTACATATAAAATATCAGCATTGGATATTGGAGTTAAGAAGAATATACTTCATAACCTTGCGAAAAGAGATGCATACATAAAGGTATTTCCATATGATGCTACTTTTGAAGAAATGAACGAGTGGGGTCCTGATGGTTATTTTCTTTCTAATGGTCCAGGCGATCCTGAACCGTTGTCACAAGCGATAGCAACAGCAAAGGAAATTATTAATAGAGACTTGCCTTTGTTTGGTATTTGTCTTGGTCATCAGGTGATAGCACTGGCTAATGGTATTAGTACGTATAAGATGCATCATGGTCATAGAGGAATAAACCATCCTGTAAAAAACCTTACAACGGGTAAAGGAGAAATCACCTCGCAGAATCACGGTTTTGCAATCAATAGAGAAGAAACAGAGAATAATCCTGATGTAGAGATAACACACTTACATTTAAACGATCATACAGTTGCCGGAATTAAAATGAAAAATAAGAATTGTTTTTCAGTGCAATATCATCCAGAAGCAAGTCCGGGTCCAAATGATTCCATTTACTTATTTGATCAGTTTATAGACAACATTAAAAGTGTAAAAGTAGAAGCATAAATATAACTGTTTATTGCAAGTAAATTGTAGTCATTATAATGAATCGATCTATAACGTTATAGTTGATAACTTGTTGTGATTAATGGGTTTTGAGCAATAAATTAAGAGGTTTTCTGAGGTATTTAAATTTACTGGTTTCGTATATTGCAAAGAATTAAAATTATCCAACAAAAACAAATCAAAAAATGAGTGTAATTATTAATATTCACGCCAGACAAATTTTAGATTCACGTGGTAACCCAACAGTAGAAGTAGATGTGGTTACCGAAAATGGTGTTTTAGGAAGAGCGGCAGTTCCTTCTGGAGCTTCAACAGGAGAGCACGAAGCTGTAGAGCTGAGAGATGGAGGTAGTGATTATATGGGTAAAGGCGTAAAAAAGGCCGTAGAAAATGTAAATACAATAATTGCTGAAGAACTATTAGGATACTCTGTCTTTGATCAAAATTTACTAGATCAAACGATGATCGAATTGGATGGAACTTCTAATAAGTCTAAATTAGGTGCTAATGCAATTCTTGGGGTTTCTTTAGCAGCTGCAAAAGCAGCAGCAAACGAATTGAATATGCCTTTATATCGTTATGTCGGAGGAGTTAGTGCTAACACCCTTCCGGTTCCGATGATGAATATTATCAATGGAGGATCTCATAGTGATGCGCCGATTGCATTTCAAGAGTTTATGGTCATGCCGGTAAAGGCAAAAGATTTTACTCAAGCGATTAAGATGGGTACAGAGATTTTTCATAATTTGAAGAAAGTACTTCACGATAGAGGGTTAAGTACTGCAGTTGGTGATGAAGGTGGCTTTGCGCCAGCATTAGACGGAACAGAAGATGCTTTGGATTCTATTGCTTTAGCAGTAGAAAAAGCTGGATATAAGTTTGGAGATGAAATAATGGTCGCTTTGGACTGTGCAGCAGCAGAGTTTTTTGTTGATGGTAAGTATGACTATACCAAATTCGAAGGAAAAACAGGTGTCATAAGAACAAGTGAAGAACAAGCTGATTACCTTGCTGAGTTAGCTTCAAAATATCCTATCATTTCTATAGAAGATGGTATGGATGAAAATGATTGGGAAGGTTGGAAATATTTAACGGATAAAGTTGGAGATAAAGTACAGTTAGTCGGTGATGATTTATTTGTTACGAATGTAGAAAGGTTATCAAGAGGAATCGAAAATGGTATCGCCAATTCAATTCTGATTAAAGTAAATCAGATAGGAACATTAACCGAGACTATTGCAGCAGTAAATATGGCACATAATGCTGGATATACTTCGGTAATGTCGCATCGTTCTGGTGAAACAGAAGATAACACAATTGCAGATTTAGCAGTAGCTTTAAATACCGGTCAAATAAAAACAGGTTCTGCGTCCCGTAGTGATAGAATGGCAAAATACAATCAACTACTACGAATAGAAGAGGAATTAGGTACAGTAGCTTACTACCCTATGGAAAAAGCATTCAAGATTAAGAAGTAAAAATAAATAAGTATAAAAAGCTCACTTTTCAGTGAGCTTTTTTAGTATAAAAGAAATCTATAGTAAAGTTACCTGAGGTGTTAGACAGTTTTTAAACAAAGGAGGAGGCCTTTTTTATATTCAAAAATTGATGATCGGATTAATAATATATTAACACTATATTTTGTAATTTAGCATCCCTTATTATAACAGCAAAATTCTAAATAATCACAATGTCAAAAAAAGCTACGCTAGAAATCGACGGTAATAAATATGAGTTCCCAATAATAGAAGGAACGGAAAATGAATTAGGAATAGATATTAAAACTCTTAGAGGAGTCACCGGGGGTATTACTACTATTGATCCAGGGTATAAAAATACAGGAAGTTGTGAGAGTGCAATTACTTTTCTGGATGGTGAAAAAGGAATTTTAAGATATCGAGGGTATTCTATCGAAGAATTAGCAGAAAAGGCAGATTTTCTAGAGGTAGCATACTTGTTAATTTTTGGTGATTTACCCACAGCAGAACAGCTTGATAAATTTGATAAGGATATTAAAGAAGAATCTCATATTGATGAAGATATGAAGAGAATTCTTGATGGATTTCCAAAAAGCGCTCATCCTATGGGTGTTCTTTCATCGTTAACAAGTGCGCTAATAGCATTCAACCCAGGATCGGTCGATGTGGACTCTGAAGAAGCCATGTATACCGCTATTGTAAAAATAATGGCTAAGTTTCCGGTATTAGCTGCTTGGACGATGCGAAAGCGTAAAAGCCTACCACTAGATTATGGTGATAATTCGTTGGGGTATGTAGAGAACTTGCATAAAATGATGTTTTCTAGACCTAATAAGTCATATGAGGCTAATAAGATTGTTAATGATGCTTTGGATAAGTTGCTTATTCTACACGCAGATCATGAGCAAAATTGTTCTACATCTACAGTTAGGATAGTAGGCTCATCACATGCAGGATTATTTGCTTCATTATCTGCTGGTATTTCTGCTTTGTGGGGTCCTTTGCACGGAGGAGCTAATCAAGCAGTTATTGAAATGCTGGAAGCAATTAGAGAAGATGGAGGAGATACAGCAAAATATATAGCTAAAGCTAAGGACAAAGAAGACCCTTTCCGTTTAATGGGATTTGGACATAGAGTATACAAGAACTTTGATCCAAGAGCTAAAATCATAAAGGCTTCTGCAGAAGAAGTACTTGGTGATCTGGGTATCGAAGACCCCGTACTTGATATTGCTAAAGGTCTTGCTAAAGTGGCTCTGGAAGATGAGTATTTTGTAAAAAGAAAATTATACCCTAATGTAGATTTCTATTCTGGAATCATCTATAGAGCATTAGGTATTCCAACAGAGATGTTTACCGTTATGTTTGCGCTAGGAAGATTACCAGGTTGGATCGCACAATGGAGAGAAATGCGTTTACGGAAAGAACCAATTGGTAGACCAAGGCAAATATATATTGGAGAGACCCATAGAGGCTTTAAGTCAGTTGCAGAACGCTAAAAAAAGATAAAACAATTCATAGAAAGGTGCTCGAATTATTTTAGCACCTTTTTTTGTGATATTGTCAGTATATTTTAAATAGAATGGCCTAATTTTCGGATTTAATAAAAGGTTGATATTTTTTTTGAATAAAATTAGTATCTACCTAGAACCTCTTCATATATTTGTTTGATTACAAACGTGGGATGGTAACTACGTTCTTCACCTTAAAAATTGAAAGATTGAAACTGAATATTAAAAATGAAACTTCAAGGCTTAGAGCGGTAGTTTTAGGAACAGCCTTAAGTAATGGCCCAATACCAAAAATCAAAGAAGCTTATGATCCAAAATCTATAGAACATATCAAAGCAGGAACATATCCTAAAGAGATAGCTATGGTTGCAGAGATGGAAGCGGTTGCTAAAGTCTTTGAAAAATATGATGTAAAGGTGTATAGACCAAAAGTAATAGAAAACTATAATCAGATTTTTGCACGAGACATTGCATTGGTAATAGAAGATAAATTTGTAAAATCAAATATCCTTCCGGAAAGAGAAAAAGAAATTAAGGCAATTCAATATGTAATTGATGAAATTAATTTGGATAAAGTGTGTAAAGCCCCATCTGAAGATATTCATTTTGAAGGAGGAGATATTATTATTCACAACGATCACATTTTTATAGGAACCTACAAAGGAGAAGATTATAGTGATTGTATTGTGGCGAGAACGAATATGGAAGGAGTAGCATATATTAGATCACTTTTTCCAGACAAAACAGTCAGGGAGTTTGATCTAAACAAGTCAATGGATGACCCTAGAAATAACGCTTTGCACTTAGATTGTTGTTTTCAGCCAGTTGGCAAAAATAAAGCAATTATCCATAAAGAAGGGTTCAGAAATATTGAGGATTACAAATATTTAGTTGATTTTTTCGGAATGGAAAATTTGTTTCATATCGATAGGCATGAAATGTATTATATGAACTCTAATATATTCTCGATATCCGAAGATATTGTAATTTCTGAGAAAAATTTTACAAGATTAAATATGTGGCTTCGTAGCTTAAACATCATCGTAGAAGAAGTTCCATATTCCGAAATAGCAAAACAAGAAGGACTTTTACGTTGTTCCACCATGCCATTGATAAGAGATTAATAATGAAACAGGTTACAAATACGATTTTGATGATTCGTCCGGTTAAGTTTAGGATGAATGAACAAACAGCAGTAAACAATTATTATCAAAATGAGTCAGAGAATAGCGCGAACTTTGTAAATGCAACGGCGCAAAAAGAGTTTGATGGTTTTGTAGAAAAACTCAGATCAATCGGTGTTGATGTTATTATAATTGATGATAATCACGAAAATGATACACCTGATTCTATATTTCCGAATAATTGGGTATCCTTCCACGAAAATGGAGATGTAGGTCTATATCCCATGTTTGCGATAAATAGGCGTAGAGAGCGAAGACCAGAAGTACTGGATATCATTGAAAATACTGGTTTTGAAATAAAAAATATAATAGATTACACCCAAGCTGAAAAGGATCATGTTTTTCTTGAGGGAACCGGAAGCGTAGTTTTAGATAGAGTCAATAGAAAAGCATATTGTGCGCGCTCTCCTAGGGCAGATGAAGAATTGTTTATCGAATTTTGTGAAGATTTTGAATACACACCTGTGATTTTTACGGCTTATCAAACCGTTAATGACGAGCGTCTGGCTATTTATCATACCAATGTAATGATGGGCGTTGGAGAAACTTTTGCGATTGTATGCCTAGATTGTATTGATGATAAAAAAGAACGCAAAAACTTGATAAGCCATTTGAAAAATGATGGGAAGGAAATTATTTCTATCACAGAACAGCAGGTGAGTAATTTTGCAGGAAATATATTACAAATTGCAGGAGCTGATGAGAAGCGATATTTAGTAATGTCTTCTTCTGCATATCAAAGCTTGTCAAAAGATCAAATTTCAAAAATAGAAAACCATTGTTCTATCCTTTATAGTAACCTAGAAACAATTGAAAAATTAGGTGGAGGTAGTGCACGTTGTATGATGGCCGAAGTTTTTCTTCCAAAAAGTTAATGACAACATCAGATAGTTAAAAGATATTTTTGCAAATACAAGAATAGTATCTTTTACTTATTTTTGATCTAACAAGTAAAGTAATGCTCTCTAAGAAAACCAAATATGGAATAAAGGCGCTAACCTATATCGCAAGAAAAAGGTGCGAGCACCCTGTTTTAATATCTGAAATAGCTACAAGCGAAAATATTTCTCAGAAATTTTTAGAAAGTATATTACTTACGCTGCGTAAAAATGGTTTTTTAGGTTCTAAAAAAGGAAAAGGTGGCGGGTATTACCTAATCAAAAAACCCACAGAGATAGCAATGGCTTCGGTTATTAGGGTTTTAGAAGGACCAATAGCGATGGTGCCTTGTGTAAGTTTAAACTTTTATGAAAAGTGCGATGATTGCCCAGACGAAGATGCTTGTGCTGTTCACGAACTTATGATTGAGGTTAGGGATAATACTTTAAAAGTTTTAGAAAATAAGACCTTAGCTGATTTTATGGATTAATTACTTGTCTATCCGAAAAAATTCATAAGGACCCTGTATTTTACCCCAGATCTGTTTACCATTGGTATCGTACCCTCTAACCCATGAGGTAATTTTGTTGTTACTGATTACTACATTGCTGGTTGTATAAGATATTTTGATGTCAAAAGTACTTGAGCAAGTGCCTTTTTTTGTTTTCCCATGGTAGATGGTAGAAGTTTTCTTTTTGAAATATAAATCACACCCATCTCTGATTATAAGGCTATCAACGGATAAATGATCAAATATACTGACGTCTTTCCAGGCGTTTACGTATTTTTCCTGATTCGGAATCACATAACTGGTACTACTAATGGTTGTACTATCTACTTTTTGAAAATTTAGGATTCTTTGATTATAAATAGAAGTCTCGTCTTTTTCATCATACATTTCCTGATAAAACCAATAACCTTTTCTCTCTTTCCAGATTGGTGTGTTTATAAGATGTACAGGAGCATAACTTGAATCCTTAATTGCCTGATTTATTGAAGAAAAATTCCCGGTTAATGTTTTTGTAAAATTAAGTAGATAAGAATCAGGTTCTATTTCGTTGCCGCAGCTTATTGTAATCACCAATAAGGTCAAAAATAGAAATGATCTAAACATTAAGTTTTTATATAAAAATACTGATTTTTTATAAAAAAACGTATTTTATCGATAATAACATGCTTATTGTCTGTTTTTATTTTGTTATCACTATGTTGCGTATCATTCCTCCAAATATAAAGTAATGAAAGGGCACCATCATATACCAGTATAATCTACCCCATATACCTCTGGGTCTAAATGTTGCTGTTTGATGAAGGATGTTATTTTCATCAATATCAAACTCTAACCAAGCTTCTCCAGGAACCTTCATTTCTGCAAATAGAAGTAGTCGTTTGTCGTCTTTATCTGCAACCAAAACTCTCCAAAAATCTAACGCATCTCCTGAATAAATTTTATCTGGGTTCGTGCGTCCTCTTCTCAATCCAACTCCGCCAAAAAACTTGTCTATATATCCTCGTATTTTCCACATCCAATCTCCATAGTACCACCCTGTTTCTCCTCCAATAGCCCATATTTTTTCAATCACTTGATTAGGGTCGGTAATTTTTATTTTCTTTTTATCTCGTAGGCATCCTTTTTTAGGAACAGTAACGTATTTTTGGATATCTTGATCAAAACGTCCACTGATCATGGAGTCTTTCCAGCTAGATACCACCTGATTTTGCTCTATTTTGATAAAGGCAAGCTCTAAGGCTTTCGTATAAGCCATTGGTTCAATATCTAATATTTTTTGTAGCCTTTTATCGTTTGCAACAACAGGTACACGCATACTATCTACTAGGTTCAATGCTAATTTATAGGATGTAGAAGTTACGAAATACAACCAATAAGAAGAAAGTCTGGGTGTCATTACCGGAAGCGTAAACACAAACAATTTTATACCTCTAACTTTTGCATACAATAAAAGCATTTGTTTGTATGTAATCACATTAGGTCCGCTAATATCAAAAGATTGGTTATAACATTTGGAGTTACCTAAAACGCCAGTCATAAAGCTTAGAACATCCCTGACAGCAATAGGATGCGTTTTCGTGTTTACCCATTTTGGCGTAATCATGATGGGTAATTTTTCACAAAGATCTCTAATAATTTCGAATGAAGAACTACCAGATCCAACGATTATTCCAGAGCGTAAAACAGTTAAGTTAAATTTTCCTTTATATAAAGTTTCTTCAACATTTTTTCGTGACCATAAATGCTTGGATAAATTCTTTTCATTTACAATTCCACTTAAATAAATTACCTGTTTGATACTAGTTTGACTTACGTATCTATTAAAGTTATGAGCAGAAATCTCTTCCTTTTTGTCAAAGTCAGAGGTAGAGGAGCTCATAGAATGAATAAGATAATATGCTACATCAATATTCTTTGGCAGGATATCTGGATCTGGGTCTTTAAGAAAATCTATCTCTACAATAGAAACATTTTTTGCCATCTCCCCATCAATAGAGAAACGATCTTTGTCTCTTACAGTACAAATCACACTGTGACCAGTGTCTAACAATAAAGGCAATAAACGCATACCAATATAGCCATTGGCACCAGTAAGCAATATACGCATCTTTTTAGGTAAAAGATACAAAGAAATAAATTGTTTACTTCTATTTCTAAATCATAAGTTGATCTAAGAAATGCTAAAGGTATTATAGTTGAATTATTTATTTTCTATATAGGTCAGACTATTATTCATATCGTTTATAGATTATTGAAGTCTTCATTACAGGATATTATGTTAATTTTTAGATCGAAGTTCTCCCTGATATTCGCCTTTTAAGTAAGATAGATGGGTTTCCTGATCGATTTTACAAAAATGTTTTTAGATCTAGGGTATTACCGCATATTGTTAATTAGTGTTTTCGTTTTATAAGATACTAATTGATGCCGATTCAAGTGGGAGAAGATGATATTTCTATTATCTTTGCTGCCTGATTTTTGTATCAAAGACAACATAAAATGACAATACAGCAAACCATTTCAGAACAGGTAAGAACGGCTATAAACGAACTTTATGGTGCGGATATAACATCCGTTGAGTTGCAAGCGACTCGCAAGGAATTCGAAGGGGATATAACAGTAGTGGTTTTTCCTATATTGCGCGTAGTAAAAGGGAACCCTGTACAGATTGGTGAAGCGCTAGGTAACTATCTAGTAAACGGTGTAGAAGAGGTGACCGGATATAACGTGGTCAAAGGTTTTCTTAATCTTGTAATCTCTGATCAATATTATATTGATTTATTTAATACTATTAGAGTTACTGAAAATTATGGTTTCGTAACTCCAAATGCTGGTGATAAGGCGATTATGGTAGAATATTCTTCGCCAAATACCAATAAACCTTTGCATTTAGGACATATAAGAAATAACTTGTTAGGATATGCAGTAGCAGAGATTATCAAAGCTAGTGGTAAAAAGGTCTACAAAACCCAAATCATTAATGATAGAGGGATCCATATTTGTAAAAGCATGGTGGCTTGGCAAAATTATGGAGAAGGTCAAACACCAGAATCTACTGGATTAAAAGGTGATAAATTGGTAGGTAATTATTATGTAAAATTTGATCAGGAATATAAAAAACAAATATCAAATTTAATCGCATCAGGTAAAAGCGAAGATGAAGCAAAGAAAGGAGCACCAATATTAGCCAAAGCTCAGGAAATGCTTAGAAAATGGGAAGCAGGAGATGAAGAAGTTGTAACGCTTTGGAAAACAATGAATACTTGGGTGTACGAAGGTTTTGATCAAACATATAAAGCATTGGGGGTTGATTTTGACAGTTATTATTATGAAAGCAACACCTATCTTTTGGGTAAAGATATTATTGAAGAAGGTCTTACAAAAGGTGTTTTCTTTACAAAAGATGACGGATCTGTTTGGTGTGACCTAACAGACGAAGGCCTAGATGAAAAACTTGTTTTACGTAGTGATGGAACCGCTGTTTATATGACCCAGGATATTGGAACAGCAATCCAACGTGTGAAAGATAATCCTGATATTGGTGGTATGATTTATACTGTAGGTAATGAACAGGATTATCATTTTAAAGTACTTTTTTTGATTCTAAAAAAATTAGGATATGACTGGTCTGAAAACTTACATCATTTGAGCTATGGAATGGTAGACTTACCAAGTGGTAAAATGAAAAGTAGAGAAGGTACTGTAGTAGATGCAGATGACCTTATTAAGGAAATGGCAGAAACTGCAGGAGAGATCTCTAAAGAACTAGGTAAACTAGATGGGTACTCTGAAGAAGAAAAGAGTGCTGTTTATAAAACGATTGGTCTTGGAGCATTAAAATACTTTATTCTAAAAGTTGATCCTAAAAAAAGAATATTATTTGATCCTGCAGAGTCAGTCGATTTTCAAGGAAATACAGGACCTTTTATTCAATATACTTATGCAAGGATACAAGCAATTTTGCGCAAAGCAGAACTTGATAGTGACGAACCGGTAAAAAACGTGGTGTTGGATGACAGAGAGAAAGAGCTTATAAAGTTACTAGAGATCTATCCAGAAATTATTCAGAACGCTGCGAAGGATTTAAGCCCAGCGATCGTAGCGAATTACACCTATGATTTAGTGAAAGCTTATAATTCATTTTTTCAGAATGTATCGATATTTGGAGCAAATTCTGAAACCGAAAAGGTTCTTAGAGTTCAGCTTTCAGGTATGGTTGGGGTAACTATCAATTCCGCTTTCAGGTTATTAGGAGTTCAGGTGCCAGAGCGGATGTAAGCGTTTTATTAAGCTGATGGCTTGGGGAGAGTAATACAAAAAATACTTCCTTCTCCGTAAGTGCTTGTTGCCTCAATAGTTCCTTGATTGAGATTGATTAGTTCTTTACAAATTTTTAATCCTAACCCATTTCCAGTTTCATTATTGGTTCCTTTAGTTGTGAGATGTTTGTCTGAAAATAGTTTGACTATATTTTCTTCCAAGATCCCTATGCCCGTATCCTTAAAATAAATTTTAACTTCTAGATTTGCATCTTCTTCATAAATGGTGATCGTGTCGCCAGAGTTACAAAATTTAATTGCATTAGCAATTAAATTTTGAGTTACAATTGTACACATATCTTTATCAGCATGGACTAAAGTTTGGTCGTTTAGTTTATTAAGCAAGGTAATCCCTTTTTGAGAAGCTTTTGATGCGAAAAACACAAGTTTACCTTTTATTATTTCCGAGAAATCAAAATTTGTAGGATTAGCTTTGAGCTCATTCATTTGAGATTTGGACCAATTTAAAAGATTCGTTAGCAATAGCGATGTTTGATGCGCACTTGTCGAAAGCAATGGTATAATCTCTTTAAACTCATTTTCAGAAATTACATCTTCTTTTAGTAGGTTAAGGGTGTTGTCAAGACCGTGTATCTCATTTTTTAAATCGTGGGATATTATAGAAAATAACTTATTTTTTACCTGATTAGATTCATTTAGTTCTTTAATATGTTGCGCTCTTTGCAATCTGCTTTTTACAATTCCGATAATAAAAATAATTGCAACTATAAATGCAGCAATAGCAATATATGTATAGATTTTTTGTTTAAACAATTCCTCCTTAACTTCTCGTTCGGCTTTTTTTCGTGTATCTAAAAGTGATTGTTGTCTTTTTTCGTTTTCTACTCTTTTTTTAACAAGATCAATCTTATTACTGGTCTCTTTTATAATATGGTCATTAAATAAGTTCTTATGCTCTTTTTGCCACTTATATGCATTTAGGTAATCTCCTCGTGCAGAATCCAGAACAGATGACAAATCATAACTGTGCAGCAATAACGGTGTAGAGTTAAGTTTTTTAGACTCCGTTCTTGCTGTTAAAATATATTTTTCTGCTTCCTTAAATTTTTTTGTTTTGATTGCTACTTCACCTAAGGATAATTTTGTTCTAATAAGTCTCTGTTTATATGCTACTTTACCACCAATAAAAAGAGCAGATTCATAGTATTTTTTAGCATTTTGATAGTCTTTTTTTAGATATGATATTTGTCCTAATGCGTTATATGCCTCAGAAATTCCGTGGCTATCATTATCCGTTTTGTTGACTAATAAAGATTCATCTAAGATTGTCAACGCACTATCTAATTTTTTTTCTTTGATGTATAGTAACGCTAGATTGTTTAGTGTGGCACCTACAGTATTAGAATTCGTTTTTCTTTTAAGGCGTAAGGATTTATAATAATATTTTTTTGCAGCTTCAAAATCATTAAGATCCGCATATACATTACCAATGTTATTAATAGTTGTCGCCAGGCTTACACTGTCTTTTAGTTTTTCATAGTATAGGTTAGCCTCCAGTAGGTGTGTAATACTTTTTTCAGGACTGCCCAACTTTTGTTCTATAACTGCTTTGTTATTTTGAATAATTGCAAGCCCTCTATTATATTTGACTCTTCCAAAATATAAAGCTGCCTGATCAAAACAAGTCAAGGCGTCATATAGTTTATCAGTTTGATTGTAGACAGCGGCTTTCTCGTTGTGCAATTGTCCTATTCCTTTATCATAATGTATTTTTTTGGATATTTTGATAAGCGTATCGCAATATTTTAAAGCTTCTTTAAATTTTTCCTGTAAACTTAATTCATAAACGAGATCGGTAGCCAGATCTATATTTAATGAATCTGATATAGCACTCGTAACCAGAATAAGACTATCTAGTTGTTTTTCTTGACAAAAAGAAGAACAACTAAAAAATAGCAACAACAGTGCCAAATAGCGATATAGGTAGTTCATGAATATTATTTAGGGCAGGGATAAATTACAATATTTTCGTCTTACTTTAGGTTTTTTTTAACAAAAAATTTCATTTGTAGATGATTTTTGTTTACTTTAGAAGAAAGTCGTTTTACCCCATAACAAAAGAAGTTTTCTTCTACTGAACTACATGAATTATCAAATATCTAGAGCTACGGATAGTGATTTACCTTTGATGCAGCGTTTGTTTTACCAAACGGTCACCATCTATGGATCTAAAATTTTCACCAAAGATGAAGTAAAAATTTTTTCTAGATTGGCATTAGATAAAAATCATTGGAAACAGAAGTTTATTGAAGATTTTATCTATAATGTAAAATTAAATGGAGAAGTGATCGGTTCATTTGCAATGAGTAAGGATGGATTGATAGAATATATTTTTGTTCATCAGAATTATCAGGGAAGAGGTATTGCTAAAAAACTGTATGTTACCTTGGAAAAAGTAGCAAGAGAAGCTGGAATAAGCTCCTTAACAACGAGAGTTAATTCGAATACAAAAGATTTTTTTGAGAATAATGGTTTTCAAATCATTAAGAATGTTGAGAAAGTGGTTGGTGGAGAAGAAATAGTAAGTTTTAATGGTGTAAAACACATTTAGAAATTTAAACGAAAGACTGCATTTGGAGTAATACTCAATCCAAACTCCTTTACTTCTTCTACCTCATTTTCACCTCTTCTCCTATAGTAATTGTTAAAAACGTTTTCCTGATCAGTAATATTCCATACAGAAATCCCAGCAAAACCACTCATTTTCTCAGTAATTTTGAATCGATAGGTGGAAGAAAAATCTACTCGGATATAACTAGTTAACCGAGAGCTATTAGGACGTAAATAATTTATGGTGTCATTTTCGATCAAATTATCAGGGTTTGCTAAGGTGGTTGGTTTTCCGCTATGCCAATTAATACCGCCTGAGATCTTAAAGTTTTTCTTTTGATATGCTATAGCAAAATTTACATTATGCCGTATATCAATATTGTTAGGAAAATTAGAAGGACTTAAATTAGTAAATGTGTAGTGGTTATCAGCATACGAATAACTAAGCCAGGTGCTAAAGTTTTTAAACCTTTTATTGATTAAAAAATCAATTCCAAAAACAGTATAACTACCATGATCCCTGATAAACTCAAATTGATTCTGAAATCCTTGACTTCGTGTGATAATACCTTTTATGTCTTTATAATAAAAATCCGTTGAGATCAACCAATTATTGTGGTCATAGCTTAATCCAATTGATGCCTGCTTACTTTTCAATACAGGAATATCTTGATTATTCGATAATACCCATCTTCTATTTTCGATACCCAGGAAATCATTTTGAAGATCGATAATCTGTGAAGTTGACTGACTCTTTATTTCACCGAGTAGCTCCATCGTAAAATGATTTCTAAATCTTCTGTATAAATTTAACCGGGGTTCAATAATATATGTGCCAAATTTATCTAAATAATTAAGACGTATTCCTAAATTAGTGTAGGTAGATTTACTATCTGATTGGTATGCTATTTCAGAAAATACACTATGGGTGCGAATTACTTCTTTTGTAAAATCCCGGAAAGTAGGATTGTTCACATCCTGAAGGTAGGATATCCCCGTTTCATTAAACTGATAACCGGTTTTTACATTGATATTTGAAACGGTTTTAAGAAAAGTATCAAGCTTTAATCCATTTTCAAGAACTTCATTTTCCTGTAAAAGTCTTTGGTTATTCTCAATATCAGAATTAACAGTTTCTAGCGTATAGTTGGTTCCATAAAGCAGTAATTCACTTCTAAAATAATCACTCCAATCGCGTCTATATAATATACCACCTACAATATTATTTTGTTTGGCACTACTCTCTCTTGAGATTTCAATAAGATTGTTACTAGCATTTTCTCTAAAAACAAGGTCGTTCTCCATAATAAGTGTGTTCACCTTAATGAGATCCTTCGGTGATAATTGATATAACCATCTCAGGTTTGCATCATAAAACGAAAAACGCTCATCAGAACTATCAGTACTTATTACCTCAGAATTTTGGAATGCTTTATCAAAATATTGATTGTATGTAGGGGTTTTAACAATTCCATTAATTGAATGTCTAACTGCCAATTGAATAGATGAGCTTTTACTGGTCGGAGTGTCGATATAGCCATCAACACTAATTAGGTTTAGACCAATACTGGCATCTGATTCATGATTGACTTTATCACCTGTATTCATGGCGATTACACTAGATACTCCATCACCATACCTAGCGCTGGAACCATTCTTAAATACTTGTACGTTTTTAGTTAGATAAGGATTGAATGCAGAAATAAGCCCAAAAAAATGACTGGATTGATACAATTTTATTCCATCCCAGAGTATAAGATTTTGGTCGTTGGTCCCTCCACGTACGTTCATATCTGAAACGGTTTCGTTTACACTAAGAATTCCCGGAAGTGCCTGAATGGTTTGTAATAGATCGGGTTCGGTAAGTCCTGGGAGTATTCCGAAATCGTTATAATCTATACGTACGGAACCATCCATTTGTTTATCTATTCCTCTAATAAGATAATCGCTAATAATGATTTCATTTATATACTCAACTTTTTGAATTAAAATCACATCCTTACAAGGAGTATGTATAAAATCAAGAGCTGATTTTACCATAGGTGTATACCCAAGATACTTAATGATAATTTTTTCGTTTGGCGAATGAATTTTTAAATTAAATTTACCTTCAGGATTGCTAATAGTGGCATTTTTTTCGCCTTGAACAGTAGCATAGGCTATAATAATATTATCAATACCTTTTAGAATACCACAGATTTCTATGGGTCTAAAACTTAAAGCTATCGTATTGTTTGCTAAAATAGTATAATTAAAAGGGGTGTTCTTTTCAAGAAATCTAATAGTTTCCTCAAAGCTTTTCGAACTGGAAGGTGAAGTGATACTAATACCTTCTATTTCTTGATTTATATAAGAAAAGTCATAACCAAATTTTTTCTGAATCTCATTTAAAACCGCAATAAGCGACTTTGTTTCTTTTTCGGTTTGAGAATTAGCTGTAAAAAAAACAAAAAAAATCAGAAAATTTAAAACGAGGATTTTGGGTTTAATCACTCTTTGGATAGGGTTATGGTTTTATTATTAATCACATATTTCAATCGCATTGGGATCGTAATTGATTTCAACGCAGTTTGGATATCTGAATGTACAAAATTACCAGTAAAAAATATAGACGAATCTATGTTTTTTGTTTTTACCGTAACACCATATTGCCATTCTAACTCCTTTAAAACTCTTTTGAACGGAGTTTTGTAGAAATAACTTTTATTATAATACCATTTGGGTTCTTCTTCAACAATTTTTTTCTCTATTAATTCTTCAGAAATAAGTTCTACAGCGTTCCCAGCCCTCAAATATTTTGTTTGCTCATCAACAGTAACACTTACAACACCTTCATAACATATAACCTCAAAATAATCCTCTCTTTGTTTGATGTTAAATCTTGTACCAATGACACTTACGACTCCTACAGGGGTATGAACATCAAACTTTTTACCTTTAGCAACTTTAAAATATGCTTCTCCCTCTAACGTTATCCTACGTTCACTATCCCAATTTTTTTCGTCAAATGAAATTGAAGAAAGAGCATTGATCTTAATAATAGATTTGTCAGGTAAGGTATGAGTAGATTTTTCACTGGCAATCGTATGTATCGTAGTCTCATATTCTTTGAAAAATGAGAAATATAAACCTATTCCAATAACAAAAATGGCTGCAATACGAAATAATATCTTTGGATAGGAGATTTTAGTAGCAACATTTTTTCGTTGCTTTAATTGCATTTTAAGCACTTCGTGATTACTATTTACATGATAATCAGGAGCTTTAAATTTCTTAGCAGTTTCCGATATTTTTACATAAGAATCATAGGCGTTTAATTGCTCAAACGCCTCTGATTCCTGCTTAGTGAGTTGTTCGTTGTTCAACCACTTTGTAATAAGATCCTCCTTTTTCATAACAAGATTCTTAATAGTATAACAATCGATAAGAATAAACTCCTACCTGAGGTTTAATTTTTTTTTAAATTCCTTCAATATCTTTCCTTAATTTTTCTAGTGCTCCATAGATTCTTTTTTCCACTGCTTTTCTGGAAATTCCCAATAAATCAGCGATTTCCTTATGTTTTTTTCCTTCTGTTCTATTCATAAGAAAGGCTACTCGCTGAGCCTCGGTCAAATTAGCGAGCGCCGTTTGATATTTTTCAAGATATTCTTTTTCTTCTAAAACAAAATGAGGATTCTCATTAGTACTGCCTTTTATTTCGGTTTGTTGATATTTTAGCTTTATCTTGTTATGTTTTATTTGGTTTAAGGAAAGATTATTAGCTACTGTAAATAAAAAACTTTTTGCTTTGTCTGTCGTAACTTTATTACAGTTGTCCCAAAGTTTAATAAATGCTTCCTGAACTTGATCTTTTGGATTTATATGTTCTCCATATTTATAATAAATGAAGTTATGGAGATTTTCAGAATGTTTGGTAAAAAGTTCCGAAAATAATCTTTCTTCACAAATATTTTCGAAAAGGTCTTTTGGCATTTTGATTTTTTTTCAAAATTAAAAAAAAACTTAACCTAGTAGGAATTTGATTTCTTAAATTGTTATAATACTAATAAATGGAATGAAAAAAACAGGTAAATGGAAGAGATAAGGTGTTTTATGGTTAGGGGGATTTTAAGTTGTATGATCTTTATGATTTCATGTCAGCAAGAAGAACGTGAATTTATTGATCCTACTCTAGATAATACCATTCCTAAAAATTCGCAACTAGCAGAATTGATGAAGAATATTGTTACTCACGATGGATCTTATGATGATGTAGTGGATGGAGGTAATTGTTACAGCATAAATCTGCCATACACCATCATACTTAATGCAACAGAGACTATTTCCATAGATCGAATTGAGGATTATGATCAATTACAGCAATCCGATAATATTCAGATTCAATATCCCGTTACTATTACTCATGACAATCATGTGGAAGAAATTATTGAAGATGATTTAACATTACAATCCTTAGCAAATAGCTGTGTGGTTCAGGATGATGATATAGAGTGTGTTGATTTTGTTTATCCAATGGTCTTTGCAACGTTTAATTCTAATAACAATATTATTAATACAATAGAAGTAATTCACGATGCACAAGTATTTGGATTTATGGAAAATCTAGAAGAGAATACAGCCGTAGCTATAAATTATCCAGTTAACTTACTACTTAGCGATGGAACATTGCTTGAAACAAGACATAATGAAGAATTGCTATCCGGAATTCTTGCTTTTGAAACTTCTTGTGAGGAGAATGATGAGTAAATTGTTTATTTTTTTAACTAAAATATTAAACAAAAAGTTAAAAAAGTACTAAAATCATATTTCGGGCTAGCATTTTTGTTCTTTGAATTGTTCTATCACTGAACAATTAATTTCAAAATAAAAACCAATAACATGAAAAATTTATTAAAAAAAGCATTTCTAGCTTTATGCATTATTTCAATAGCTTCTTGTAGTGATGATGATGACACAACATTTATTCCGGACACAACAACAATCGCTGATATAGTTGCAGATGATCCAGATTTCAGTTCATTATTAGCTGCATTGGAAAGAACAGACCTAGACGTAACTTTAAATGGTAGCGGTACATTTACTGTGTTTGCTCCAAAGAATGCTGCATTTGCTGAATTTTTAGATGGAGCTTCTCTAGATGATGTGCCGGTAGAAACTTTAGAACAGATTTTATTAAATCACGTATTAGGTACTACAGAAATGGCTGCTGATTTATCAACTGGATATATAAAAAATTTAGCAACCGAAGCTAACTCGGGAGCGAACATAAGTATGTATATAGATACTTCGAATGGTGTTGTGATTAATGGAGAAGCTACCGTTACGGAGGAGCGAGATATTACGACAGATAATGGAGTGATCCATGTTGTAGATAAGGTAATCGCATTACCAACAATGCTAACTTTTGTAGGGTTGGATAGTGACTTTTCTACATTAGCCTCAGTTGCTACTACAACTACGGGATTTGATACTGATTTTGCTGCAGTTTTAAGTGGTGCAGACAGCAATCTTACTCTTTTGGCACCGAACAACGATGCTTTTGTAGAATTGGGAGACATCTCTGGCGTACCTGCAGCTACAGTAGAACAAATATTATTAAATCACGTAATAGCTGGTACAAACATATCCACTAGTCTTACAACAGGATATGGTAATACATTGGCTACTTATGGAGATACTATGAATAATTTAAGTATTTATATCAATACAGATAGTGGTGTCTCTTTTAACGGAATTTCTGACGTTAGTGAAGCAGACATCGTTGCTTCAAACGGGGTAATACATGAAGTAGATGCTGTAATCACTTTGCCGACAGTGGTTACATTTGCAACAGCTGATTCCACTTTTTCAACTCTCCTAACTGCTCTGACAACATTAACACCTTCCACTGACTTTGTAAGTGTGTTGAGTACAGAGTTTGGAACAGATCCAGCACCTTTTACTGTATTTGCTCCAACTGATGATGCTTTTGCAGCGATCACCGTGCCTATGGATGAAAATGAAGTTGCTGCTATTTTAAATTATCACGTTATAGCTGGTGATAATATACGTTCTACTGATTTGACAGATGGACCAGCAACAACACTCAACGGAGATGTAACAATAGATGCTTCAGCACCAAGTGTACAAGGATCAGGTAATGCTACTGCAAGTAATATCATCGTAGTTGATGTACAAGCTTCCAATGGTGTGATTCACGCTATTGACCAGGTATTGTTACCACCAACAAACTAAAAATTAAAAATTAATTGCTCCAAAATAAAATTCCCCGAAAGAGCATTTAGGTATTGAAATCTCCTCTTTTTTCAATACTAAATGCTCTTTTTTACACTCATTTTATAGTTTCCTATTTATAGGATAACATCCGCAATAACACTCATCAAAAGATTGGCCATACCCTGCTTTTATATTTTTATAAAGAATTTTGTAGTTTCTTTTCAAACAGATAATAACGAATTAGACCCAATAAATCTGAAACAAATTAGATTTGAGGAATCAAAAATTATAAGTTTCAATGAAATCTAAGAAATTACTCAAAAATTTTTTGATGAAGAATTAATTCCATCATCTTTATAAAAGGTAAATATTTCGAATTCGCCTAATTTATAATGTGTCTGTATAGCTATTAGAAAGACAGTTCGAGTTTTTCTAATAGCTTTTTCGTTTTGATGTAAACTTGGTGATGCTTCATAAAGTTGATTTCCATTATTATATTTAGAATTCTATCTTCAGCATTCTTTATTAATACACTTCAAATTACTAAATTTGCACCTATCCGCTAAAAAAGAGGATGTTGAAAAACCTGAAGAAAGCATATGTTTGATAATTTAAGTGATAAGTTAGATAAGGCGTTACATATTCTAAAAGGCCATGGCCAAATTACCGAAGTAAATGTCGCTGAGACACTTAAGGAGGTTCGAAGAGCATTGGTTGATGCCGACGTAAACTATAAAATAGCAAAGGATTTTACGGCTACAGTAAAGGAAAAAGCACTTGGGCAAAATGTGCTTAAGAGTCTTAAGCCGGGTCAATTAATGGTAAAACTTGTAAAAGATGAGTTAACCAAATTAATGGGTGGAGAAGTCGCAGGAGTCAATTTATCGGCAAATCCATCTGTGGTATTAATGTCAGGGTTACAGGGTTCAGGTAAAACTACTTTTTCAGGTAAGTTAGCAAACTTCTTGAAAACCAAAAAAACCAAAAATCCTTTATTAGTAGCCTGTGATGTGTACAGGCCGGCTGCGATAGATCAGCTGCACGTGGTCGGAGATCAAATAGATGTTGAGGTTTTTAGTGATAAGGGTAATAATGATCCGGTTGCTATTGCAAAAGCGGGTGTTGCCCATGCTAAGGCCAATGGATTTAATGTTGTGATTATTGATACAGCAGGACGTCTTGCTGTTGATGAGGTGATGATGACCGAGATTGCTAATATTCACAAAGCGGTTACTCCAAATGAAACGTTATTTGTCGTAGATTCTATGACTGGTCAGGATGCGGTTAATACGGCAAAAGCATTTAATGACGTCTTAAATTTTGACGGTGTAATTCTTACCAAATTAGATGGTGATACTAGAGGTGGAGCCGCTATTTCTATCAAGTCAGTTGTCAATAAACCAATAAAGTTTATCGGTACAGGAGAGAAAATGGAAGCAATTGATGTATTCTATCCTTCTCGTATGGCAGATCGTATATTGGGGATGGGAGATGTTGTTTCATTGGTAGAAAGAGCTCAGGAACAGTTCGATGAAGAGGAAGCAAGAAAACTACAGAAAAAGATTGCCAAAAATCAGTTCGGATTTGATGACTTTCTGAAACAAATTCAGCAGGTAAAGAAAATGGGGAATATGAAGGACTTGGTAGGAATGATTCCCGGAGCTGGTAAAATGATGAAGAATGTAGATATCGATGATGATGCTTTTAAGCATATAGAAGCTATTATTCATTCTATGACTCCTGCAGAACGGTCGAAACCGCAAATTATTAATGCAAGTCGAAAAAAGCGTATCGGAAAAGGATCAGGAACTTCAGTACAACAAGTAAATCAATTACTAAAGCAGTTTGATCAAATGAGTAAAATGATGAAAATGATGCAAGGTGGCGGAGGAAAACGTATGATGCAGATGATGGGAAAAATGAAATAGTTAATACAATTTAAATATATAAAATAGCTTAGGGGCCTAATATGGAAGTTTTAGACGGAAAAAAAGTAAGTAATGATATAAAAAATGAAATCGCCATAGATGTTCAGAAAATGAAAGATCGTGGCGAAAAAGTTCCACATCTCGCTGCTGTTCTTGTGGGAAATGATGGAGCCAGTCTAACTTATGTAGGTAGTAAAGTGAAAGCTTGTGAAAGAATAGGTTTTGAATCTACGTTAGTAAAAATGCCTAGCACAACAAGTGAAATTGAACTGTTGGCTAAAATAAAAGAACTTAATGAAGATTCTGATGTAGATGGTTTTATTGTTCAATTACCTTTACCTCCTCAAATTGATACACAAAAGGTTTTATTGGCAGTTGATCCGGATAAAGATGTTGATGGATTTCATCCAATGAATTTTGGTAAAATGGCATTAGATATGTCTACTTTCATACCGGCTACTCCTTTTGGGATTTTAGAACTTTTAGAACGGTATAATGTAGATACAAAAGGTAAGCATACAGTAGTTATCGGAAGAAGTCATATAGTAGGCAGACCTATGAGTATATTGATGGGTAGAAAAGGGTGGCCTGGTAACTCTACGGTAACACTAACGCACAGTCATACTAAAAATATAACACAGATTATTTCACAGGCAGATATTGTTATTTCTGCGCTTGGTGTTCCTAATTTCTTAAAAGCTGAAATGGTAAAAGACGATGCTGTTATTATTGATGTTGGTATTACCAGAGTTGCAGACGATACCAGAGAAAGAGGCTATAGGATTGTTGGTGATGTAGACTATAAAAATGTGAGTAAAAAAGCTTCATTTATAACGCCTGTTCCGGGAGGAGTAGGGCCAATGACCATAGCAATGCTTCTCAAAAACACTTTATTAGCCAGAGAAAGGCACCGTAATAATGTATAAATTTAGCTGTTCTTTGTAATTTATTTACACTATAATAACAGACAAAGTAAAAAGTAAAAGCCTTAGGAATGTAAATCTTGGGCTTTTTTTGTACTTAGAATCTAAAATAGAGATAATGAATTTTTTACGTAGTTTTTAGTGAATGACGCTAGAACGATTAATTGAGATGAATTTCTGGGAGTATAAGTTTGTATCTTTAATTACATCATATTTAAGATAACAGGGTATGCTTATATAAATATAATAACTATCAACTACAGGTCAATATTCAACTACTTCCTGAACCAAAGTACTAAAATTTCAGTAAGAATCTTTTAAAGCTAAAATAATGGTCTTTAGAGCATAATATTAAAGGGAAAAATGTAGATCCTTCTTTACTTATTTAGATTAACCAGAATATTTGCTTAAACACGATAATTATTTAGATTAATCTATAAAAAAAGCGCCTATTATAGGCGCTTTAATAAATTTACATTTATTATTGGTGATAATAAATAATAATTATGTTTTAATCGTGTATTGTCGATTGTTTCTAGAACGATCCAAACTCATCCGCTCCAATATTGTCCTGATCCTCTGCATCATTATTATATAATGTTCCGTTTGGCATAAGGTCTAAAGATAAACTATATGAAGGTACGTTGATACCGTCAGAAGTTTTAATCGTATTGAAGTCTAAGATGTCCTGTCCTTTCTCATACAAAGGATTTTTCGTAAATGTTCCTTTACCTCTTCCTTTAGCAGAATTCGGATCTTCTTTCCAATCTTTTCCGTAAGCAATTACACAGTAGTATTCTCCTTCAGGAATGTTTCTAATATATTGGGTTTGATTACTATTAATGTATACGATTCTTACAGTTTCGTCATCTTTTGCTGTTTTACCCATTTTTACAAGCTTCACAACTACATCAGTATTTTTACCAACTTCTACCTTAAGGTAGTTGTCTAACTTATACTCAAACTTACCTTTAAAGTTAAAAGATTTTGGAGTCGCACCCGATTTATAAGATTTTTTCTCCCAACTAGCGAATTTGTCTTCTCTAGTTACTTTAGAAGGAGCAGCCGTGGTAGTAGCTCTAGATCCAGAATTACTGCCATTCGATGCTGTTTTTGATTCAATCGGCGTATATGCCGTTTCGGTAGTACCTAATGTTCTTTTATTTGCCTCTTCTAATGCTTTTTGAGTTTCAGACAATTCAGCCAATCGTCTTCTTTCCGCAGCACTTTTGTTCTGATTTGCAGCAGCAGCGGCAGCAGCAGCGGCAGCAGCTTCTGCTTCTGCTTGTCTTTGTAATCTCTCTGCTTCAGCAATCGCTTTTCTTGCGGCTTCAGCAGCAGCGATTTTGGCAGCTTCCGCTTTTCGTATTGCATCTTCGGCAGCAAGTCTAGCAGCATTTTTTCTAGCTTCAGCAGCTTTTGCAGCTCTTTCAGCATCTGCAATACTACTATCTTCAGCTAATAATTTCGTTTGTACAAAACCGTTTCCGTTTTTATACTGTACAGTACTCCAATCTCCATATCCTGAACTGATAACATATACTTGTGTACCTTGTGGGATTTCACCAATGATGTCAAAATTTGCACCTGGTCCTGTTCTTAATTCTAACTTGGCGGTAGACATTAAATATCTGTCCAAGGACTTTATTTGAGCAAAAGTCGAGGAAGTCATCACCAATAGCAGAATAAACGTAAAAATTGATTTCATAATTTTCTGTGTTTACATAATTAAAATTCAAAAATAAAGCAGATTAGGGTTCTTTTTAAAAGGGTATTAATCTTTTCGCTTTTTTAATCTATATATTTTCTAATATTCTTGTTAATATTTGTTTAAAATCGGTTCTTCAAAAAACATGCCAGATCTTTTCTACGTCAATTATTACATAATCAACAAAACACCTATCGTTTTAAAATTCACATTTTATTAAAGAACTTAATGTAATTTAAAAACCTATAAACCAGTTAGTTAAAGATCTTTTTCTTTAGCATATGTTTAAACTTATGCATTAATCAACTGAGTTGAAAACTCTTAAACTATAAACAAAAGTAAGTTATTAATATGAAAAACACAACATGTTTTCAGATTATTTGCATAAAAATCCAATTTTTTTTTCAACAATTTGTGTTTTTCAACGATTATTTTGTGTATTACAACTGATTTACACCGTATTTACTGGGCTTGAAGTCGGTATAGAGTGGTTTAATTTATGTTCAGTGCTCCAGCTCTGTTCTTTTTTTATTTTTTTTAGTAAAAAGTAAATATATATTCACAATACTTTAACATTTTTATTGTGCACGCAAAGCATTTTTTTAATTAGAAAATTGAATTATTTCTAAGGAATGAAAGATATATTTTTGACTGTGAGTTATTTATGTTTTTTATTAGGATACTTTGAAATTTTATAAAGTATGTTGCAGGATGTTGTCTAACTGATACATTACATTCTTCTTTATTTTTTTATACTTTATGACTTCCGCTATTATTTGATAGAAAGTTATAATCGGGTTATAAAACGCTCGCCTTTTTTTTATCTGGATGGGATATGATTTTTTTAATAGCGTATTTGTACGATTTTAATTAGTACTCGATTAATGTGAAGTTTTTATTAATTCAGGGAATTTTTCTTGAAAACGTTTAAGTCTTGGGACAGAAACATTTTGAATATACCTATTGTATGGATTTCTTTTTTCATAATCTTGATGATATTCTTCTGCTTTCCAAAATTTTTGAAAAGGAGTTATCTCCGCTGCAATTTTTCTGTTCAATATTTTTTTTAGCGAATCTTTCTTTGTTTGTATAATTTTCTTTTGATCTCCATTTTGAAAAAATATAATAGATCTATATTGTGATCCTCTGTCTGGGCCTTGTCCATTTATTTGGGTTGGGTTCTGTGATGCAAAATATACATCTACTAATGTAGAAAATGAAACGGTTTTTGGATCATAGATAACTTCCACAGCTTCTGCGTGACCTGTTCTACCAGTATTACTCGATTCGTATGTAGGATTTTCTGTATGTCCGCCAGAGTATCCGGAAACTACCTCTTTTACACCTTTAACACTTTCGTAAATGGCTTCTACGCACCAAAAACATCCGCTGGCAAAATATGCCCGCTCAAGTCCATTGATAGCTTCTGTTTGTACCGGAGTAACATTTTGATCACTAGAAGAGGTGTCTCTTTTATTTTGTGTCTGGCTATTACCTTGACAACTGGTTAATGCTAACGAAATGATCAGTATACTATATAATATGGTTTTCATAGTTAGTTTTTAATAATAGTCTGGATTTGGCTCTAAACCTTTCAAAATGATTCTTTAGATGCAAAATTAATCAGATAAAAGAATGTTTGTTCTTAAAGAAACTTTAAATAAAAAACGGCTATCAAAATTTGATAGCCGTTACTTTAAGTATATATGAGAATTATCCGTTCATAGAAATAAGGAACTCATCGTTATTTCGGGTTTGTTTAAAACGATCATTTATAAATTCCATAGCCTCTACAGGATTCATGTCTGCAAGATATTTGCGCATTACCCACATTCTTTGAATAGTGTTTTCGTCTAATAAAATATCATCACGGCGTGTGCTTGAAGATGTGAGATCAATGGCTGGGAAAATCCTACGATTAGATATTTTACGATCTAATTGTAATTCCATATTACCTGTACCTTTGAATTCTTCAAAAATTACTTCATCCATTTTTGAACCGGTCTCAGTAAGTGCTGTTGCAATGATGGTTAATGATCCTCCGTTTTCTATATTACGTGCAGCTCCAAAGAAACGTTTTGGTTTATGTAGCGCATTAGCGTCAACACCACCACTAAGAATCTTACCTGAAGCTGGTTGCACGGTATTGTATGCCCGTGCCAAACGAGTAATAGAGTCTAGTAATATTACTACATCATGACCGCATTCTACAAGTCGCTTAGCTTTTTCTAATACGATATTCGCAATTTTAACATGTTCGTGCGCTTCTTTATCAAATGTTGATGCGATAACCTCTCCGCGAACATTACGTTGCATGTCTGTAACTTCTTCTGGACGTTCATCAATCAATAGTATCATCTGATACACTTCAGGATGATTAGCAGCGATGGCATTTGCTACGTCTTTAAGTAGCATCGTTTTACCAGTTTTTGGTTGAGATACAATCATACCTCGTTGCCCTTTACCGATAGGGGAGAATAAATCCATTATTCTCGTAGAAATCGTGCTTTGTCTTTCTGCAATTTTAAATTTTTCCTGAGGAAAGAGTGGTGTAAGATGCTCGAAAGAAACTCGATCTCTTACTACCTGAGGGTCAAGTCCATTAATTTTATTTACTTTGATTAGAGGAAAATATTTTTCACCTTCTTTTGGAGGTCTTACTTGTCCTAGAACGGTATCACCTGTTTTTAAGCCAAAAAGGCGTATCTGCGATTGTGATACATAAATATCATCTGGAGAAGAAAGGTAATTATAGTCACTAGATCTCAAAAAACCATAACCATCCTGCATGATGTCAAGCACTCCTTCGCTTTGAATGATCGCGTCAAATTCATAATCAGGTTCTTTGTAACGATTTCGATTGTCTCTGTTTCCATTATCCCTTTCCTTTTTATTGGTATTGCGGTTTTTGTTTTGAGACTTATCACTATTCCTGTTTCGGTTGTCTTTTCTGTCTTCTTTTTTTACCTCTTGCTTTTTATCCTCTGGTTTTTTGCTTTCTATTTTTTTCTGGGGTCTTGTCTGAGGTTTTTTGCTGTCGTTTGTTTCTTTTGTCGCCTGATCTACTCTCTTTGGTTTCTGAATTGTTGGCTTTTTCTTTTCTTCAGTAGGAGTAGTTTCATTTTTAACAGGAGGATTTTGAGTCTCCGATGTTTTTTTGGTACGAGGCCTTCTTTGGCGAGATGCCTGTTTGGGTTGTTCCTTTTCTGTTTTAGAAGAAGAATCATCGGTAATGGCTTCTTTTACTTTTTTCGGGTTAGCTGCTTGATAATCAAGTATTTGATATACTAAGTCTAACTTTTTCATGGTGCGAAATTTTGGTACATTTAAACTTTTCGCAATTTCCTGTAGCTCAGGAAGCTTTTTCGCTTTTAATTCAGAAATCTCTAACATTTAAATTTGTTATATAATTTAAGGTTCTGGTAATAAATTTTCTAAAGAAGAATTCTAGGAAAATTTTATTTTGAAGGTAAGTAACCTATATAGAATGGGTTACATATTTTGTCTTGCAAGTATACGACTTTATTTTTGATTTTTTACACTTATTTATAAAAAGAAACTCTTATTTTTGCTTTTCCAAAAAGAATAGGGGAGCAATGATACAAAGAATCCAATCTGTTTATTTGTTGTTAGTAGTGCTATTATCTGCTGGATTATCATTCATGGTACCCTATGGATTTGATAAGAATGGAGAGTATCTGTTGGCTCAAAATAATTTTTTGGTCTTAGGAATGTTTACCGGATCGGCTGTGATAGCCTTGGTAAGTATTTTTTTGTTTAAAAATAGACAGCTTCAATTTGTATTGGGGCGTATCAATATCTTATTTAACTTTATTTTACTAGGAGTATTTGTTTATTGGTCACTAACTTTATCTGGAGAAACTGTTGTTTCGGAGAAAGGTATTGGGATGTTGATTCCTATTATTTCTATCGTTTTATTAGTTATGGCCAACAAGGCTATTAGAAAGGATGAAAATCTCGTAAAATCTGTAGATCGATTACGATAAACCTAAAATCTTAGTAGTATTAGTGCGTTAAGACCCGAAGTATGCCAACTTCGGGTCTTATTTTTTGCCAAGTTCAATAACCTCAAGGTTTTCTATTTTACCTTCATCCAATGTAAACCTTACCATTGTTCTTACTTTATGAAACCCGTGTTTTCCGGCAGCACCGGGATTTATATGCAGTACGCTGTTTTTATGGTCGGGAATTACCTTAAGGATATGAGAATGCCCACATATAAAAAGTTTTGGAGGGTTATTTTTGATTTCTTCTCTTGTATTGCTGTTGTATTTTGGTGGATACCCTCCAATGTGGGTGATCCAAACAGAAACACTTTCACAAGAGAATCTTTGGTGTAAGGGATAAGTAGCTCTTATTTTATCATCATCGATATTTCCGTGGACGGCACGAAGAGGTTTCATTGCTTCGATTGCATCTGTAACAGTCAGGTCGCCAATATCGCCGGCATGCCATACTTCATCAGCTTCTTTTGCATAATGTAAAATTCGATCGTCTATATAACTATGGGTGTCGCTAAGAAGAAGTATTTTTTTCAAATTAATAAATTTATAATGCTATAAATAAACTGAACTCACTCTATATAAATCATCATCATTATATGAACTATATTTGCGATCAGATTCTGAACAAAAATAAGATAAAGCTTTGAGATATTTTTTAGAACTTTCTTATAAGGGTACACCGTATCATGGATGGCAAAGACAGCCCAACGCAATTTCTGTGCAAGAAGTTCTTGAGGACTCTTTGTCAACGGTATTAAGAACTAAAACAGACCTGGTAGGAGCCGGTAGAACAGATACGGGCGTACATGCGAGACAAATCATGGCACATTTTGATAATAAGTCCGTCTTGGATAATGTCCAGTTAAAATATAAGCTTAATGCTATCCTACCTCGAGAAATCGCTATACACAAAGTTAGTGTAGTCAAAGAGGATGCGCACGCCAGATTTGATGCTGTTAGTAGGTCTTATGAGTATATAGTTTCAGTATCCAAAGATCCATTTAGCATAAATACCGCATATTATTTGAAGCGAGAGTTAGATCTGGATTTGATGAATGAGGCTGCTAAATTACTGTTAAACTATACCAATTTTAAATGTTTTAGTAAGTCTAAAACCGACGTAAAAACGTATAATTGTAACATAACCAACGCCCAATGGGAAAGAAAAAGTGATATATTAGTTTTTAGAATTTCTGCAAACCGTTTTCTTAGAAATATGGTAAGGGCTATTGTTGGTACTTTAATTGAAATAGGAGAACATAAACTGGATCTGGATGATTTGAAAAATATTATAAAAAGTGAAAATCGAAGTAAAGCGGGGTACTCGGTTCCAGCTCATGGTCTATATTTAACAGAAGTCCAATACCCTAAAACTATATATAAAATATAAAATGGCTGAAAAGAGCGGTAAAGCATTTGATTTTAAGTTATTCAGAAGGTTGATAAGTTATACCAATCCTTATCGGGTAACATTTTATTTTGTGGCTTTTGCTGCTGTATTATTATCTGCTTTTGCAATATTACGGCCACTTTTATTGCAAAAAACCATCGATAAAAGTTTGATACCTAAGGATAAGGAGTTGATCCTGTTTTATGTCAGTTTGATGCTCGTAGTGTTGTTGCTAGAAGTGATTTTTCAATTTTTGTTTATATATTTTGCTAATTGGCTAGGGCAGGAAGTAATCAGGGATTTAAGAGTAAAACTTTTTGATCATATGTTGAATTTCAAAAAACAATACTATGATCGATCTGCAGTAGGCCGTTTGGTTACGAGAGCAGTTAGTGATATCGAAACTATAGCCAGTATTTTTAGTCAAGGTCTTTTTATGATCATTAGTGATCTTCTAAAAATGATGGTTATTCTTGTTTTTATGGTATATTATAGTTGGCAACTCACTTTGATAGTTTTGGCAATACTACCTTTTATTGTATTTGCTACTAGAGTTTTTCAACGGAAAATGAAAACAGCTTTTGAAGAAGTAAGAACTCAGGTTTCAAATTTAAACTCTTTTGTTCAGGAACGGATTACTGGAATGAAAATAGTTCAGTTGTTTACCAGAGAAGAAATTGAGTATGCTAAATTCAAAGAAATTAATAATAAACATAAAAAGGGATGGATAAAAACGGTATGGTATAATTCAATATTTTTTCCTATTGCAGAAATGTCTAGTTCTATTACCATCGGATTGATAGTTTGGTATGGAGGATTGAGAGCTGCACAAGGTGATGTAATTACATTAGGTGTGGTAATTGCATTTATTGAGTTATCTCAAATGCTATTTAGACCTTTACGACAAATTGCGGATAAATTCAATACATTGCAGATGGGTATGGTAGCGGCTAATAGAGTTTTTGGGATTTTGGATACAGATTCTAAAATTAATGATTTTGGTAAATTAGAAATGCCATCCGTTAAAGGAAATATTGATTTTGAGAATGTACGATTTAGTTATTTAGAAGGAGAAGAGGTGTTGAAAGGAGTTTCATTATCTGTAAAGGCGGGAGAGACAATAGCGATTGTAGGTGCTACTGGAGCCGGTAAATCTACTATTATTAATTTGTTAAATAGATTTTACGAGATAGATAGCGGTACTATTTCCATTGATCAAAATCCAATTAATACGATAGATCTAAAATCTCTAAGAAGCCACATAGCCGTGGTTTTACAAGATGTCTTTCTGTTTGCTGATACCATTCTGAATAATATAACACTCAATAATCCTGATATTACTGAATTACAAGTTATCAATGCTGCGAAAGAAATAGGAATTCATGATTTTATTATGAGCTTACCTAATGGCTATTATTATAATGTTAAGGAAAGAGGTGTTATGCTATCTTCTGGTCAGAGACAGCTAATTTCTTTCCTTAGGGCATACGTTACAAACCCAGAAATTTTAGTATTGGATGAGGCAACTTCTTCTATTGATTCGCACAGTGAGCAACTTATTCAGGATGCTACTGATAAAATAACCGAAGGTCGAACTTCTATTGTAATTGCTCATAGGTTGGCTACTATAAAGAATGCGGATAAGATTATCGTTATGGATAATGGCCAGATAGTAGAAGAAGGAAATCATAATGAATTATTAGAAATGGAGAAAGGATATTATAAAAACCTCTATGATGTTCAGTTCGCTTCGGCAATTGACTAATACTACTTTTCAGGAATCCATCCCATTGTAGACATAACAATTGCAAAAATTAGTATGAAAACAATAAATAAAACTGCCATAATCATCAGAAATAACAAGGTTTTGACTACTATTTTTTTAAAATTAATTTGATAGAGATTTTTTAGAACATAGGCAATGTAAATTATCGAAAGCGGAAACTGAATCCATACAATAAGAAGTAGGTTTTTTGTCGCTAAAAGTAACGGTAACGTAATAAAACTAATCACCATTGTAATATGTGAATAGGCATATAGGTGAATTACAAAATGTTCAGTTAGGTTGTATTTTTTATAATTGAAGAATACCAGTCTTGAAACGAACGCTAAAATCGGAATGGTTAAAAATGATATAAGAGTTTGATAATCAAATGAAAAATCTGTAGCCGCCTTGGAAACTTCTATTTGCTCGATATTGGTAAAAACATTTGAGAAAATTACATCCTTGTATTTTCCCATAATAAAACTATACAAACTGGCAATGGTAAGAGAAATAGCAAAGTAGCTAAAAACGTTGATGTATCTTTTTCTAATACCATTGATATAACCATCAATTACCTCTTTTGGTTTGGTAAATAAATGTGCAAATGTTTTTAAAAAAGAATTATCAAGATTTAAATAACGATCAGCAAAATCTTGAGTCAAATTTGTGAAAGTGATGCGCTTGGTAATCTTTTTAGCTCCGCAATTAGGACAGAATTTGTATTCATTTATTTGAAGTCCGCAGTTTTTACAGGTTTTATGATCGATAAGATTGTCATCCATTATTGAAGATCTCTTTTGATTTTTTCTATTAGTTCTTCTAGAGTTTTAAAAATCACAAACTCTCCATTTTTTACATATGATATCTTACCTGTTTCTTCACTAACGATAAGTACTACTGCGTCTGTCTTTTCGGATATACCGATGGCAGCTCGGTGTCTTAATCCAAATCTCAGCGGGATATCTCGATCATTAGATACAGGTAGTATAACTCTTGTAGCTACAATTCTGTTATCTTCTATAATCATTGCCCCGTCGTGTAATGGGCTGTTTTTATAGAAAATACTCTCGATTATTGGGGTTTTAACTAATATGTCTAATTCATCTCCAGAAGTTTTTACAAAATCCAGAGAGGTACTTCTTTTAATAACAATTAACGCGCCTGTAAACGTATTCCCCATTTTTTGACAAGCTTTTAAGATGGCAGGTACATCAGTAAGACTATCTTCAGGAGTATCTCTTATAAATTTTAGTTGTCGTAAGAACTTACGTCTCCTGCCAAAATTGGTAGATCCAATCATTAAGAGGAATTTTCTAATTTCCTGTTGGAAAACAACAATCAATGCAAACATTCCTACACCTATAAATTCACCTAAAACACTACTGAGCATTTCCATGGCTAGAAACTGAGTGAGTTTCCAGACCAGATAAATCATAACAATGCCAATAAAAATATTGATGGCGGCTGTTCCTTTAACCAACTTGTAGATATAGTACAGCAGCAGTGCTACAAGTACAATATCCAGGATATCTAATATTCTAAGGTTGATTAAATCCAAATAGCGGGAGTTTCTGTAAAAATAGAAAAATTCGTGAAACTCTGATTTGAAAAGATTGAAAAAGCGAATTCAATTTAGTTCATTTAGTTCAGATGGCGATAGCGAAAGATTGATCCTATCGAAAAACTGGATATCCTGATTAAAAAACCCGCCTAAAGCGCAGCGTCCTAATTTATGACGTTAAGAGTGTTTTACGTACTTATTCACAAGTGTAATAGATTCCATCGCTTCTCTTACATCATGTACTCGTAGAATAGAGGCTCCTTTTAGTAATACAATAGTATGTAATGAAGTAGTTCCATTAAGAGATTCGGTCGGGTTGACATTTAAGGTTTTATAGATCATAGATTTACGCGATATACCTGCCAAAATGGGTAATCCCTGAAGTTTTAGTAGATCAAGTTTTTTAAGGAGTTCGAAGTTTTGATTGACATTCTTTGCAAAACCAAAACCAGGATCAATAATAATATCACTAATACCTGCTCTTCTCGCTTCCGATACTTTGTTAGAAAAATAAAACTGAATATCTTGTAACAGATCTTCGTATTGGTTCAATGATTTCATGGTTTGGGGAGTACCTTTCATATGCATCATTATATATGGCACTTTGAGCTGTCCAACAGTTTGAATCATGTGTTTGTCCAGACTGCCTGCAGAAATATCGTTGATCATGGATGCTCCTGCTTCGACACATTTTTTTGCAATTGTACTTCTAAAAGTATCTATCGACAGTATAGTGTTCGGAAACTTAGATAAAACTAATTTTATTATAGGCAAAATCCTTTTTGCCTCTTCTTCGATCGAAATATGATCAGCTCCGGGTCTGGTAGAATACGCTCCCAAATCAATGAAGGTTGCTCCCTCGTTAAGCATTTTCTCAACCTGCTGTAAGATTTGTGATTCGTTTTTGTACTTACCGCCATCATAAAAAGAGTCTGGAGTTAGATTTAGGATTCCCATAACTTTAGGAGAGGATAAGTCAATTAATGAACCGCTACAATTAATGGTCATATTTTCGTTTATGGTATTTTTTAATGTTTATTTGGTATAATTGCCATATTAAAGCGAAATTTACGCAAAATTGAACAGTTATATGCAAGATACGTCAACACAATATGATGTTGTAATTACAACATGTCGCGATCTGTTTGTTAAGAAAATGAAAGATTATGGCAGTGCCTGGAGAATTCTTAGGTTACCATCACTTACAGATCAGATTTTTATAAAGGCACAACGTATTAGAGGACTGCAAGAAAATGAGGTTAGAAAGGTAGATGAAGGAGAGGTTTCTGAGTTTATCGGTATCATTAATTATAGTCTGATGGCCTTAATTCAGTTGGAAAAAGGAATTGCGGAACAACCTGATTTGTCGACAGTAGAAGCTATAAGTTTGTATAACAAACATATCGATATCACAAAAATGTTAATGATGAACAAAAATCACGATTATGGTGAAGCATGGCGTGATATGAGAGTGAGTTCACTAACAGATTTGATTATTCAGAAATTACTTCGTGTAAAACAGATTGAGGATAATAAAGGCAAAACATTAGTTAGTGAAGGTATTGATGCTAACTATCAAGATATGATCAATTATGCTGTTTTTGCAATGATTCACTTAGGTGAAGCTAAATAACTTATGATTTTATAAAATACTGTTAAACTAAAAGTAACAAGAGGTAAACCTGTTATCTTGTTCGAAATAAATTATAATTACCATTAAAAAATGAAAGTATTAGTTGGTTTTTCCAGAATATTTGTAGCTGCACTTTTTTTGTTTTCAGGATTTATTAAACTTAATGATCCGGTTGGATTTTCGTACAAACTACAAGAATACTTTAGTGAAGGAGTTCTGAATCTGGAGTTTCTGATTCCGTTTGCGCTACTGTTGGCAGTATTTCTATGTGTTTTTGAAATCATTGTTGGAATTACTTTATTGTTAGGGTATTTGCCCAAATTTACTGTGTGGTCCCTATTAGGAATGATTGTCTTTTTTACATTTCTTACCTTTTATTCTGCGTATTTTAATAAAGTTACAGATTGCGGTTGTTTTGGTGATGCCCTGCCGTTGACACCTTGGGAGTCTTTTTCTAAAGATGTTATTTTATTGGTTTTTATACTGATTTTGTTTTTTGGAAGAAAATATATTACACCCATCCTCTCAGAAGCTTCTCACAAGTGGATTGTGTTTGTGGTTTTTTCGGCTTGTTTAGGATTTTCATATCATGTGTTAATGCATTTGCCAACTTTTGATTTCAGAGCTTATAAGATAGGAACAAATATTCAGGATGGAATGTCAGTCCCCGAAGGAGCTCCTGAGGCGGAGTTTGAATATTTTTGGAAATTTGATATTGAAGGGAAAGAAGAGGTTATCAAAACAAATGGTGAGTACCCTCAGGTAGACGGCAAGTATATAGATGTAGAAACCAAAATGATTAATGAGGGATATATTCCACCAATTCATGATTTTGCCATAGAAAAAAATGGTCAGGATTACACTACCGAATTTCTAGAAAAAGAAAATCTTATCATTATTGTTATGTATAACCTTTCTAAAAGTGAAGGAGAGGGCATGAATGCTATAAAAGGGGTAACAGATAAAGCATTGTCCCAAGGGTATGAGGTGATCGGACTTACAGCTTCTTCTCCTCAGGATATTGCCCAGAAAAAAGAACAGTATAACCTAAGTTTTGATTTTTATAGTACTGATGAGACAGCGCTTAAAACCATATTGAGATCCAATCCCGGAATCGTGAAACTTCATAATGGTACCATTACAGAAAAATTACATTGGAATGATGCAGATAAATTGATTTTAAACAAGGTAGAACGTCCAGAATCAAAAATCAATGAAGCATTAAAGGTTCAATTGGATAGTATTGCTAAGTTAGATCAGAAATTTCGAAGATTAATGCAGGCTCAAACTAAAGAAGAACGCGATAGTATCGCTAAATTGGTTGATGCAACAGAAGAGGAAGTTTCAAATGATTTTTGGCAACAACAAACCGCCATCGATTCTTCTAATACAGTATTTGTCGAACAAGTATTTAAAAAATACGGATATCCTGGTAAAAGTTTAGTTGGAGAGCCTACAAATAAAACGGCTTGGTATGTTATTCAACATTCTAATAAGATTGATCAATATCTTCCGATGATTAAGGAAGCAGGCGAAAAAGATGAAATTCCCTTCAGGTTAGTGGCAATGATGGAAGATCGATATCTAATGAGTTTAGGTCAGGAACAAGTATATGGTACTCAAGGGACGACCATAAACTATAATTCTGATGAATCAGTACAGATTATTTGGCCTATCAAAGATGTCAACAACGTTAATCAAAGAAGAAAAAAAGCTGGATTTGATACTACGATAGAAGAGTATGCTAAAAGATTATATGGAGACACTTTTAAATTTAAAGTGTATACTCTGGAAGAAGTAGACAAATTAAAAGAAAAGACAAATTAAAGATGCTTACATACTTCTATAAATTTGGGTATGCCTTCCTTACTTTATTAGGAGTAATTACAGTGATTTTTTTGTTGTTTACGATTCTTCCGGGTGACCCTGCACAAATGATGATGGGACAGAACGAAAATCAAGAACAGCTTGATGTCATTAATAAAAAGTATGGCTTCGATCTTCCATTAGGAAAACAATATTCCTATTATCTGAATGATCTCTCACCAATTTCATTTCATAGCACCAATGAAAAAGATTTCTCTTATTTTGATGCTGAGAAATATACGGGATTTTCACTTTTTACAATAGGTGGAATAAATACCGTATGTAAATATCCATATTTAAGAGAGTCCTTCCAAAAAAACGGAAAGAAAGTAAGCCAGGTAATCAAAGAAACATTGCCCAATACTGCTGTACTGGCAGTATCAGCTATATTAATTGCGATATTATTAGGTGTCTCAATGGGTATTGTTAGTGCTCTAAAAAAAGATCAGTGGCCAGATCGCTTGATTCAATTAATAAGCACGATAGGGATGAGTGTTCCTTCTTTTTTTAGTGCTATTATTTTTGCATGGTTGTTTGGGTATGTTTTACACGAATATACAAACCTGAATATGACAGGTAGTTTATATGAAGTAGATGATTTTGGAGAAGGCACATATATTCAATGGAAAAATTTAATACTGCCAGCCATAGTATTAGGAGTACGGCCATTAGCGGTAGTTACACAATTGATGAGAAATTCTTTATTAGAGGTAATGAGCCAGGATTACATAAGAACAGCAAAAGCTAAAGGGTTGTCTTTATTTCAGGTAATTAGAAGACATGCCCTAAAAAATGCGCTTAATCCAGTTGTAACGGCAATCTCAGGATGGTTTGCATCGATGTTGGCAGGAGCGGTATTTGTAGAGTATATTTTTGGATGGAACGGACTAGGAAAAGAGATCGTGGATGCATTAAATACGTCAGATCTTCCTATTATTATGGGAGCGGTTATCGTAATCTCTTCAGTGTTTATTCTAATCAATATATTTGTAGATATTATATACCGATGGTTAGATCCAAGAATTCGGATATAATGATCTTGTTTTGAATTATAACCAAATAGTAACCACACATATAAATTAAAATTAATGAGAGCGAAAATTGTAGCAGGAAACTGGAAAATGAATAAAAACCTGACAGAGACTGGGGTTTTACTTTCAGAATTAAAAACAAAACTCAAAGAATTACCAGGCACAGATA
Source organism: Aquimarina ulvae (assembly GCF_053613295.3). Lineage (NCBI taxonomy): Bacteria > Pseudomonadati > Bacteroidota > Flavobacteriia > Flavobacteriales > Flavobacteriaceae > Aquimarina > Aquimarina ulvae. Next base: position 253,435 of record NZ_JBSIBP030000006.1, on the reverse strand, counting down.
TCATAGTAGCGCCAACATTTACAAACCTGTATTATGCTTTTGAGGAGCTCAAAGGGTTTGATATTGAGGTAGCAGCCCAAAATATGCATCAAGCAGAAAGTGGAGCGTTTACCGGAGAAATCTCTGCTGATATGCTAAAAAGTATTGGGGTTGAAACGGTAATACTAGGGCATAGTGAGCGGAGAGCATATTTTGGTGAAACTGATGAATTGCTAAAAGGAAAAGTAACAACAGCTTTGAAGCATGACATGAAAATTATCTTCTGTTTTGGAGAAGAATTAGAAGACCGTAAGGGTGATAATCATTTTAATGTGGTAGAAAGTCAATTGAAAAATGCTTTATTTACACTAGACGATGATGCCTGGAAAAATATTGTTCTTGCGTATGAACCCGTTTGGGCAATAGGAACAGGAGAAACTGCAAGCCCTGAACAGGCGCAAGAAATGCATGCATTTATTCGTAAGACCATTGCTAATGCCTTTAGTACATCGATCGCAGAAGAGGTTTCTATATTGTATGGCGGAAGTGTAAAACCAGCAAATGCAAAGGAGATTTTTGCCAAGCCTGATGTTGATGGGGGATTGATTGGTGGAGCTGCTCTGGATCCAGAAAGTTTTGCAGCAATTGCAAATTCATTCTAAATAAGCTTTTCATTAAGTATAAAACGGTATTCGTGGAAGCGGATACCGTTTTTGTAGGTCAAAAGATTAACTTTGTATCCTAAATTGAAAAAACATGACAACGCCCATATATATAGGCTACTATTTTACTGTTGAACCTGTACAACCAGCAACAGAAATTTTGATCGCAGAATTAGGGTATGCTGGTTTTGAAAGCTTTGTAGAAACCGAAAATGGAGTAGAGGCCTTTATCCAAAAACCAGAATGGAATGAGGAAATCTTAGATGATATTCATATTCTTATTTCGAATGAATTCTCGATCACATATACGAAGGAGGAAATAGAGCAGGTAAACTGGAACAAAGAATGGGAAAAAAATTTCACACCTATTTTGGTGGATGGCATCTGTAGTGTACGAGCACCATTTCACGATAAGCCTGATGTAGTATATGATATAGTAATTGAACCCAAAATGTCCTTTGGTACTGGTCATCATGAAACTACTCATATGATGATTCAGCATCTATTAAAAAATGATGTACAACATAAAAAGGTATTGGATATGGGGTGTGGAACTGGAGTTTTGGCAATTTTAGCAGAGATGAGAGGGGCAAAGCCAGTGGATGCTATTGATATTGATAACTGGTGTTATCTCAATACAAAAGAAAATGTAGCGCGTAACCAATGTAAGTATATTAATGTCTACGAAGGCGATTCATCTTTATTAGCTGATAAGCATTATGACGTTATTATAGCCAATATAAATCGAAATATACTACTAAAGGATATTGCCGTATACGCAAAAACACTACGTACCAGTGGTTGTCTTTTTTTAAGTGGTTTCTACAAGGAAGATCTAGAGATGATCACTAAAGAATGTGAAGCCAATCAGCTGGAGTTTGTAGGCTTTTTTGAACGAAATAATTGGATAGCAGCTGGTTACACGTTAAAATAATCTAATAGAAGATTATTTTTTCTATTCGAAATAGTATATTTGTATAAAATTAAGTGAGATGAGCACTCAAGAAAAGGTTTTAGAGGAAGTTTTAGAAAAAACTGTAGAGAAAGGTACTAATGAAATCGTTCTGTATAACGATGATGTCAATACATTTGATCACGTGATCGAAACTTTAATATATACATGTGAGCATTCACCTGTCCAGGCAGAACAGTGTGCGATGTTAGTACATTATAAAGGAAAGTGCACCGTAAAAACAGGAGTCTACGAAGAGTTAGTTCCTAGATGTTCAAAACTACTTCAGGCAGGTTTGAGCGCAGAAATTGTTTAAAAAAAACATTTATATAAAAAAACGTTCAATAAAATTTTATTGAACGTTTTTTTTTGTTCAACACGTAGATTATAGATTAAACTTAGTCATACTCAGCTTCTAAGTGTTTTTTTAGTTATGTCATTTGTCGAAAAAACAAAAATTTATTGATAAATTACCAGTATTTTTTTGATTAAACAACGGATAACATAAGGGATTAACTTTTTTTAATAAAAAATTATGATATCCTTGGTGTGGAAAAAATTGTACGCCTCAAAACTTCCTTATTGATTTTAAGCTAGCACAATTCGGTGGTTTTTTGAATGTACTTTTCCAAAATAATTTATTACAAACTCAACACATTTTTACAATGAAAAGAATGAGGTTCATAGCACTTTGTGCTATCGCAGCAGGTCTCGTTACGTCTTGTCAAAAAGAAGATATTTCTTCAGAGATCGATCAAAACAACAAACAACTTTCTAAAGAAGTGAAATTACGTTTAGAAGCTATAGGAGTAAATCCTAATGGAGCTAAATTTCAAACAAGAACCCTTTTAGATGGATCTGAAGTTACGGGTGTAAGATCTGGAGATTATTTTTCTACAATTGAAAACTTGATGAATACTCCAGCTTTAGGGATTGGAGAGGCAAATACCAAGGAATATAGAACTAATAATCTAGTAACTGGTTCTAACAGGACAGTTGATATCATCGGATATACTGGTAATAATAGTAATGGATTAAATAGCAAAGAACAAACTGGATTGCAATGGGCTGTCAATAATTATAATCGGATTGAATTTATCAGTTAGTTTTAGATTAACTTTTGGTACTGATTATCAATCTAAAGACATGATAGTATATCATGACCCAAATGAAGAGGCTGCTGGAAAACAAGGTGGTGTTGCAGATTTTCCTGATGCACAAGGAAGACCAAATAAGTGGGTGGCAATTTATGGTTTAGGAGGATACTCTAACAACGTAAATGAACACGTAATAACGCACGAGATTGGTCATTCAATCGGATTCCGTCACACAGACTGGTTTAGCCGTCAGAGTTGTGGACAATCGGGAGAGAGTGCTGGATCTGATGGAGCAATCCACATTCCAGGAACGACAACAGGGTACGATTCTACTTCTATCATGTTAGCTTGTTTCAGTACTAGTGCTACTGGAGAGTTCAACGATAATGATGTTACTGCACTAAATTATCTATACTAAAAAAGCTTATATTTCTGATTTTACCCAAGTTTACTACCTTGTAAATTAGCACACGCATTAACTCGTTTTTAGTGAAAAAAGATCTGCAAACTTGTATTAATATATTTTTAACATAGTTTCGTTAAAAATTTATGATTTGTAAGAAAAGTATTATTTTTTTATTGAAAATAAAATTCTCTTAGGTTTTATTTAACATCTATTGTTATACTAATGATTTGTTAATTTTTAGGTAACTATCAGTTTACATTCTTTGTGTATTTGATCGATTTTATTGTGTAACTTGAGGATATGTTTTGTTTAATCTTTGGTTTGATTTATTGAATTTATTCTACGTATTTAGACAGAAGTCAGAGAATTGTTTAAATAATTAACTGATATTTAAAAAAAAATATCATATCTTCAACCCGCTTAAATTTTAAAAAAGGTTCAAAGCTTAACTAAAATTAATTAAAAGCAAAATAGATATCGTAGTAAATCTATTTTGTTTAATAGTAACTACACAAACTCAACTTTTTAAAAATGAAAAAAATCAAAGTATTAGCGCTTTGCGCTATCGCGGCAGGTGTAATCACATCTTGCCAAAAAGACGAAATCAACAATGAAGAACCAGTTTCTTTAGAATTAAGTAAAGATTTACAAAATAGACTATTAGATGCTGGAGTTAATCCATCAAACGCTTCTTTAGAGACTATTACAAATCTTGATGGTGTATCTATGGAATATGTAAAGTCTGGTGATATTGTTTTGCCTCTAGATAAATTAGAACAAAATGAGTATAAGCTTGGTGATTTGGAAGATGGTAACAAACAATACCGAACCAATAATCTTATTAGTAGTGGTAATTCTACTATTGATATATTAGGATACACTGGGTCTTGTTGTGCGCTTACTTCTACAATGCAAACCGGTTTACAGTGGGCTGTTAACAACTATAACAGAATCAGTACAAGACTTAATTTTAGATTAACGTTCGGAACAAACTTTGAAGCCGCTGATATGGTTGTTTATAACAACGGTCAAGGTGGTGCTGGTGGACAAGCAGAATTTCCAAGTGGAGGAAGACCAGGTAAATTTATTCAGATTAATGCCGGAACAGGTTCTTTTGGAGGAAGTAACGTGAATAATGTAAATGAGCACGTTATCGGACACGAAATGGGACACGCTGTTGGTTTTAGACACACAGACTACGCACGTAGAAGATGTGATGGTTCTAACGAAGGGACAGCAGGAAGTATTGGAGCGATCAACGTTCCAGGAACTCCAACTGCGAACCGTTGGGGACAAAATGGTTTAGATTCTGGTTCTCTAATGATTTCTTGTTTCGATGGAAGTGAGGATGGAGAATTTAGTAACTTCGATGTTGTTGCTCTAGAATTCCTATATTAAACTAAATTTATCAAATAGATTATCATAGCTTTGAATCTTTAAAAACCATCTCGATAGAATAAAATCGAGATGGTTTTTTATTTGGATTTATATAATGTGTAAGAGTATTTTAGGTTGTTGAATTCGAAGTCAATTAAATTCGTTTTTACATGTAAATATTTGACTGTAAGTATTTTCAAAAATCTATTCTAAACGAAAGGTTAGGTGTAATACCAGCCGAGAATGTGTTCATTTCTTGTAATAAATAAGTATCATTATCAAATCTAAGACTGTATGTCCTGTTTAAGATATTTTCTCTATTGTATAAATTAAATAACGAAAAACCTATTTTACTTCGCCATGTATTCTTTTTGGATAAATTAAAATTGTAGGAGGCAGAAAAGTCTAAGCGATGATAGGTGCTTAATCTTTGGCTATTAACATCTTCATAATTTATAAACAAGAATTCATCTGTTTCAGTAATGCCACTTGCTGGTGTATAAGGTCTTCCAGTCCTAATAGTCCATCCTAATGAGAATTCGAAATTATTCCATTGGTAGCTATGAATCCAAGATAAATAATGCCGAATATCAAAATTGCCAGGAAAATACCTTCCTTCATTTGCATTTTCAAATTTAAAATATTGATCTGTAAATGAATACCCAACCCAGGTCCTATAATCTTTTATTCTTTTTTTTATTAGTATATCTAAACCAAAAACTTCGCTTTCACCAGTTGCTAAATCTAATACACCATTAAAACCATTGGCAAAAGAAGTAAGTCCTGTGGTGGACTTATAGTATCCTTCAATATCAATATACCAGTTGTCTTTGCTAATGGTAAAACCACCAGAAATTTGATCACTCGAAAGTAAGGATACGAATTCTGAATCCGCTAAGAGCCATATTTGATTATCCAGATTAAAATCATTGGGTAAATAATTTGATACTTGGCTAATTACCTGGTTTCTTCTTTCAGCTGCTATTTTAGCGATGATATCTTCAGATAGATTAATTTCCAGGTTGATTCTGGGTTCCCAATATGTTTTGTCGAGAACAGAGAAATAATTACCTCTGATACCAGCGCTGACTTTAAGCTTTTTATCAAGATTATATTTGTATTCTCCAAATACAGCGTGGGTTATATTGTTATCACTTTCGTTGAAAGAGATGTTTTCGGCAGAATAATCCGCATTGTAATTTACGTCATTGGAAGAAAAATCATAGCCAGATTCAAAACTATGATTACTGTTTATTCTCCAATTTGTTCGAATCGATGTACCAGCATCTCTGATAGTGTTTTGTTCTTCAATATTATTTTCAAAAAACAAAAAATTATCGCTACTGGCTCTTAATTCCCTAAGTCCGTTATAATTAAAATCATAATTAGAAAAATATATATTTGCAGTATGAGAAAAATGATTATTCCATTTTTTGTCCCACCTCATGTTTGCTCCTTGATTAACAAACTTTAGATTATCTCTTTGGTTCTCGTCAACCAGTTCACTAAATCCTTGTATATTTCGGATATTAAGCTTGTATTCCAGTTTATTATTAGTAAAAATAGAACTTATTGTAACTTTTTCATCTTCTGATAACTCTAGAATTGCTTTTACAGTTAAATCGTTAAAAAAAAATACATTTTCATTCTCCACTGTTTCCTGATCTAATTCCTGATTATCCACAAAAAAACGAATACTTTGAAATGCACGTTCAGAATAACTTCGAAAAGTGGAAGTTTCAATAAAGTCGGTAAATGCCCTTCTGCCGGAAATTATAAATCCAAAACTTTCATCTACTGGTATTTCAATATATACGTCTGCATTTGTCATGTTGAACCCTACTCCAAACCCAAAGTCTTTTGGAAGTTCGTTTTTTGATTCGATATCAACTACTCCAGAAATTCTACTTCCGTACCGAGCTTCGGTACTACTTCTAAACAACTTAATGTTTTCTGTAATGTATGGGTTGAAAATAGATAACAAATCAAAAAAATGCCCGGAATTATACATTTTTATACCATCCCATAAAATCAAATTATGATCAGGAGTTCCTCCTCTGATGTGTAAAGCTGAAGCAGTTTCTGATGGGCTTTGAACACCAGGAAGAAATTGCAAGGTTTGCAATACATCGGGTTCTACCAATCTTGGTAAAATACCTAGTTTACTCGGATCGATATTTATGGCGCTGCTAGCTCCTTCTCTGGATATTCCTGATGTTAGATATTCGGTTATTACTATTTCTTCTAGCTGAAAATCATCCTCAGAAAGAAATATTTCAATACAATCTTCGCTTGTTAGATCTTTTGCGATAAATTGGCGGCTTTTATATCCTAAAAACCTTGTAGCAATAGTATCAGTAGGTTTAGACAAAAATAATTGAAAATAACCTTTATCATCCGTTATAGCAGATTTAGATTGATTAATGTTTTCTACAAAAGCATCTATTAATGGTTTTTGAGTAGTCTTATCAAGCAAATATCCACAGATCGAAATTCTTCCTTTTTTAGTCTTTTTTCTTATTATATAATATCGCTCATTAACCTTTTCAAAAAGTATAGAAGTTTGTAACTGTATTGTTTTTAAAGTGTTTTCTAAAGATGTTTTTCTGAAAACAGTAACCTTTTCGCCTTTGATGACTTTAGGATTGAAAGAAAATTTAATGTCAAAAGAATTTTCTAAATCTTTTAAAATTGTGTCCAATTCCGCATTATCATATTCCAGTTTTGTTGTTTTTTGAGCAAAACAACCAATATTGATGAGAATAAAAAAAGAAAAAAAAATTGATTTCATTTATTTTTGAACGAGAACTATGTGATTTTCGTTTCTAAAAGTATATGAAATTTCCATAGGAACAAAGATTGTTTTTAAAGCTAGTTCAATATCGTGATGATTGAAGCTTCCTGTAAAGCGCTGATTCTGATCTATATTTTTCTTTTTAAATGAAATATTAAACTGATTTTCAAGGGAGATTATTACTTGTTTTAATGGGGTATTGTTGAATGTGGTTTCTCCAGATATCCAACTTGGCTCTGTTGTATTAGTCTGCCATTGCTCCGCTTTATTACTAGTAACTCTAAAAGCACTCCCTTTAACAAGGATAGCTTCTTTAGAATCACGACCTACTGCTTTAACGCTACCTTCATGACAAATAACTTCAAAAAAATCATTTTGAGTATTTACATTAAATTGAGTTCCTAATACTTCTGCGATTCCTGATGTGGTTTCAACTATAAAATCGGATCCTTTCTTTACCTTAAAAAAAGCTTCTCCTTTTAAACTTACTATTCTGGTGTCTTTCCAGTCAGATTTTTTAAAAGATAATTCAGATTTAGAATTGAGAACTACTTCGGATCCGTCCAAAAGTTCTACAGTGGTTTGTTCTCCATAACCTGTTGTATATATAGTAGAGCGGTTAAAGAAAAAGAATAAGCCTATAAGTACTAATAATGTAGCGGCAATACCATAGCTCCACTTTGTAAACAAGTATATGGTTTTATTTTGTTTATCAATTTTGTTTTTTATGGATCTAAAGATATTTTCTTTGTCATAGTCAGGAGACTCTAATGAATCTATTTTACTTATAAGAGTTACATATTTGTGATAGTCTTTGGATTGTTCAAACTCTAATTTTTCTTGAGCGTCCAGACCATCATTAAGCCACCGTGCCAAAAATGTTTCATCTGAATATGGATTTTTCATTAGTTGTTTTTTTTCTTTCTGCGTTTATGCCTTCTTAATTATATAACAGGCTTATGCTATATTACCCTAATTATGACTATAAAATATCTCCCAGTTCTTGCCTTAAAGCAAGTAGTGCGAAATGTATTCTTTTCTCTATTGCCTTAACAGAAACGCCTGAGATTTCAGCAATTTCCTTATAAGATTTCTTATCAATTCTGGATAATAAGAATGTTTCGCGCTGTTTTGTAGGGAGCGTATCTAATGCATATTCGAGTTTGACCATAAACTCTTTTTCTTCAACAATGAACTGTGGATCTTGATCGTTTAGATCTGAATGTGGTTTTTGTTGGTATTTGAGAACTACTTTTTTGTGAGCAATATGGTTCAATAAATTATTGTTGGCTACCGTAAACAGATATGATTTGGCTTTGAAAAAAATGACTTTTTTACAATTTTGCCATAGTTTTATGAACGCATCTTGGATGATGTCTTCTGCTAGGTCAATATCTCCACACTTGTAATAGATAATATTACGTAAGGACTCAGAGCAATCATTAAAGATTGCTTCAAAATTTTTGTCTTCACAAACCGATTTCTTTTCCATAGATGCTTCGAAGATATTTATTTTAAGGACATATTAAAACTTAATTTTTTTTAGAGCTTAAAAAAAATGATTCGATATGATATGTAAAGAGTGCGTTTTTTCACCTAATTAAATTAATTTTATCAAAACCATTAAAATACTAAAATTTATAGTGATAGTTATATTTTATTGGGAATCAATGGTTTTTTGATTTATGAAATTAAAAAGAATGGAGTATGTTAGCAGAATTAAAAAAAAACAAAAGGAAAGTAGGGTTTTCTGCTTTTTGATTGTTTAAAATAAAAGTAACTCAACAAAATTTGTAAAATGAAAAAAATTATCCTTTTTATTACAGTATTATCTTTTTGTTTTTTAGGTAATGCACAATTTAATTCTAAAGCTCCTTGGATGAAAGAGCTAAATGCGCAAAAAAAGTCATCCGGTAATGATGAACCTTTAAAATTTCAAGAGATTGTTGATGCATTTAATGAGTATTGGAAAGATAAAGATTATACAAAAAAAGGTTCTGGGTATAAACCATTTAAAAGATGGGAGAATTTTTGGAAAGATTGCTTAAATGACGACGGGACCTTGATGACACCGCAACAAATTTGGGATTCTGGGTTACAAAAAAGAGCTCTACAAAGTAAAATGAGCGATGATAGTAATTGGGTAGCATTGGGACCAGATGATATCATTGATAGATCTTTCTCTAGCGCCAATATAGGTCGTGTAAATGTTGTTATCGTGGATCCTGTAGATCCTAGTAAATATTATGCAGGAACCCCGGCTGGTGGAATATGGAGATCAGAAAATGCAGGATTAAGTTGGGTTCCATTATCTGATGAGCTTCCTCAAATCGGTGTTTCCGCTATTGCTATAGACCCTATGGATACTAATATTATATACATAGGAACAGGTGATGATGATGCTAGTGATACTGTAAGTGTGGGGTTATTGAAATCTATAGATGGAGGCCAAACTTGGAATACAACTGGTTTGAGTTTTACTGTATCCAGCGGGAATAATATTAGCGAAGTCTATTTAGATCCATCGGATAGAAATAAAGTGTTCGTTTCAACAAGTCAAGGTTTTTATAAGTCTACAGACGGCGGTGCTAGTTTTAATCGAACTCTTAGTGCGAATTTAAATGATGCGAAACTAAAACCGGGAGACTCAGATATTATTTATGCCGTTTCTGATTCTAGAGTATATAAATCAATTGATAATGGAGATTCATTTTCTGTGATCACCAATGGTTTACCTTCGTCATCTACACGACTAGCAATCGACGTAACTCCTGCAAATTCTAATTATGTATATGTACTTAGTGCAGGTGCTAATTCTTCATTTCAAGGGTTGTTTAAATCCACGGATAGTGGTGATTCATTTATTAATCCACTTCCTGTTCAAAATGTTTTCGGAGCAGGTCAAGCCTGGTATGATATGGCACTTGCCGTTTCTGATACTAATGAAGAAGAAGTGTATACAGGAGAATTGGATATTTGGAAATCTATTAATGGAGGTCAAAGTTTCGTTCAGGTTAATAATTGGTCGGTAAGAACTGCATCTTATACCCACGCAGATATTCATTTTTTACGTTTCTTTAATGGAGAATTATACTGCGGTAGTGATGGGGGGGTGTTCAAATCTATGAATGGTGGTACAACTTTTTCTGACTTAACAGAGAAAATGCAAATTGGACAATTTTACAAAATAGCTGTTTCTAAATCCAATGGTAAATCTAAAAAAATGGCGGGAGGTTTACAAGATAATGGTAGCTTTGGATTAACTACTTCTGGAGCATGGAATGTTTATGGAGGTGGAGATGGAATGGATGCTGCTATCGACCCTAATAACAATAACAAGTATTACGGTTTTATGCAAAGAGGAGAAAATCTTTGGATTTCGAATAATGGAGGTGTAACTCAAACTGCTAGAGTTGCTCAGCCCACTAATTCTACCGGAAATTGGATTACTCCACTTGTAATGAATAAAGAAAGTGAGTTGTATGCTGCATATGATGCTATTTATAGATTAGATGATACAGTTTTCGCAAAGGTATCACCTAATTTTGCTGGTAGCTCAGACTCACAAAATAGGATAGATCAATTTGAAATAGATCCTTCTGACTCAGATATTATGTTTGCTAGTATCAATGAAACAATCTGGAAGAGTACAGATAGAGGGGTTACTTTTTCTACCATAGAAATTTTTTCCAGAAGCGTTACATCTATAAATGTTCATAGCAGTGATAGTAATATTGTTTATGTTACTACTTCTGGTTCTTCTGGGAAAGTATATAAATCAGTCAATGGAGGACTTGATTTTGCTGATATAACTGGAGATTTACCGGATATTCCAAAACTTGTCATAAAGCACCAAGGATCACATTCTGAAAATCCATTGTTTGTAGGTACTACAACAGGTGTTTATAGAACAGATGATACAACTCCAGGAGTATGGGAAGTGTTTGATAATAACCTTCCTAATGTTCCTGTTAGAGATTTGGAAATTAGCGTTAATGATGCCAATATCACTGCAGCAACCTATGGTAGAGGCGTGTGGCAATCTGAAATTCCGGTACAGTTGGCTCAGGATGATATTCGTTTAGTAGCTATCAATTCGCCGGGCACCGAGATTAATTGTGGATCAGTATCACCTTCATTTACTGTAAAAAATAATGGTGTGAACCCAATTTCTACTATTAATATAGAATATGTGGTAGACGGAAGTTCTAGTACTACCTCCTGGACAGGTAACATAAATTCTAATGAAACTACAATAATTGATTTACCAGAATTAAACTTGGATTTGGGGGAGCATAATATTAGTGTCAATGCTTCCATTGCAAATGATGGTAATGCTGGTAATGATTCAATTGATATAAGTTTTAATACAAATAGCAGCTATGATGGGGCGCAAGGTGTAAATGACTTTGAAAACAGTAGCGATGAACTATTGACGAGTGGAGGAAACCTATGGGAGCGCGGAGTTCCAAACGGATCAATACTTAATACTGCTGCTTCTGGACAGAACGTTTATGCAACAAATTTAGACGGTAATTATATAGATAGTACTACAAGTTATTTGATTTCAAATTGTTATGATATGACTACAGTTGGCGAAGATCCTATTCTTAAGTTTAATATGGCATTTGATATAGAATTGGACTGGGATTATATTAATGTTGAATATTCTACAGACGGTGGAGCTGTTTGGAATGTATTAGGAACAGCTAATGATCCTAACTGGTATAATAGTAATACAGCGGTTAATCCAAGTAATTGCTCTACTTGTCCAGGCGCACAATGGACAGGAACGGATGCAACTATGAAAGAGTATAGTTATGATCTTTCAGCTTTTACAAATGAAACTAACTTTGTTTTTAGGTTTAATTTTGTTTCTGATCAAGCAGTTAATAATGAAGGAGTCGTTATTGATGATGTTTTAATAGAAGGGAATCTATTGAGTATAGGTGAATTTGAGAACAGACCTGGGTTTAGTTTATTTCCAAATCCGTCTAGAGATGTGTTTAACATCGAATGGAAGAACGCTACTAGTGTTTCTTACAGAGTTACTGATATATCAGGAAAACTTATTTCTGCCAAAAATGACTTGAATTCTTCTGAGAACTCTGCACAGATCAATCTATCCAATTATGCTAAGGGGATGTATTTTCTTAGTGTAACTTTAGATGGAGTTGATCAAACTATGAAATTAATTAGAAACTAAATAGATGTAGAATTTACTTCAATCATATATCTAACATAAAAAAACCACGTTATAAAAACGTGGTTTTTTTATATCATATGATACCTACTATGGACGTAATTATTAATTTTTTTGTTATTCCCTCATATCCTCCGGAAAGTTTACAGACTAGTTTCTCTTCATTTGCCTTCGTTAACTTCTTTTCATCTAAATATCGGGAGTTTTTAGTCTAAAACCTATATTCGAAATGCTGTAATCAAAAATGAACTACTTAAACAGACGAGTTTTGATAACAAAAATGCATTTATATGCAACGGTTTACTTGAATTTGTTTACATCAATCAAAAACAATATCTAACTATAGTTGAGCTACAAAGAAACATCATGATAAAAGGGTTCTTATTATTTATCAAATTGATTCTACAAAGCTTATGTGAAAAATTAGATGCATAAAATAATTCAAAAAAAAGTCTAGTAAATGTAGTTATAGTGATCATATAGAAAATAAGGTGGTTAACAATTAAATAATAAGTGACCTACAGAAGTTAATCGTGTCATAACTAAAGAAATTAAAAATCAATTCAAGACGAAAACGGTTGAAATAGATTTTAAGTATTTAACACTAAATTTGATCTCTAATATGAAATAAGCGAACCCAAAGGTTTTGCTAACCATGATGTGATAACTTTTCATGATATGAACGATTAGCATTAAGATATGATAAGGTTATTGGTTAATGACACACTCTTTTAGATAAAAAGAACAGCAATAGACGAATCATCAGATCAATTAGGTGATGATTATTTCTCTTCGCTCGATCGAGCAGAATTGTAATGCAGGGTCTTTCGAATAATCTTGATATATAAAAAAGTGACTTTTAGGATACTAAGGTGTCAAAATAATACAAAATAATAAAAAATTGATTAGTTGATTGATGTTCTGCGATCCTCTTTGGTTGGAAGGATTGTTCGAGGCCAGAATGTAAATTCTGGCTTCTTTCCTAATCAAAAATAACAACCAAATAAAGTGATTTAAAAGAGTCATTGAGTCTAAATAATAAACACAATTAATAAAAGGGGTAATGAAGAGGAAAGCCAAAATATATGCATACAGGTATAAGTTTTTTCTAGTTGGTGTTATGGCCGCTGTAATAGGATATATATATAGTTCGTTGACCAGTTGGGATATATCTTGGTATTTAGCTTTTACAGAAAAGTATCAACTAAATCAAACTTTATGTGTCTGGATTGTAGTTTTTCTTTTTTTTATTACACTGAATTTTATAAGTATTCAAATTAGAAGAAAGGAATCACAAAAAAGGAAAAAATATAAATCAATGCTTTATTCCAGTAATCAAATTATAAAGAGTTTGTTATATCAAATTAAGATTATTAAAATGGAAGCAGATAAAACACCAACTTTTGATCAGCAGGTTATTCGTATGTTTGATAGTAGTGTAGAGGAGGCAAAAGAATTGGTAGTAAAATTAGGGGATATCAATCATATTGATCATATCCGTATAGTTAACCCTATCTCTTCTGTTGAGAAAAAAGAAGATAATAATATATACACACCTGTCCTAAAATAGTTAGAGATAGAAAAGTACGGGAGTTTAATAAATGAAATTGTAAGGTAGTGTCAAAGATACGCGCTGTTGGTTTAACTTATTAAGGTGGTAGTATTAGTATAACTTTGGTAGTTTCAATTACCTCATTTGTGATCTACTAGAATTTTCTCATCAAAACTATTGGTACACACTCGATACCTGCCAACTTTTAATAAAACTTTATGTTTTAATTCATAGCTGGACTATTAAACATCGTTTTTAAAATCTTGCCATATCAATGCTGCGGCTCCCAGGATTGCTGCATTTTTTTCCTTCATACCAGACGGTAAGAGTTTTACTTTTCCTTTGTAGATTTCTAATAAATTTTTTTCCAAGTATTTTCGGGTAGGTTCAAAAATCCACTTCCCACTATTTGCCAAGCCTCCCATTAAAAAAAAGGATTCGGGCTGTGTAAAAGCTGTAAAATTAGCTAGCGCAAAACCTAATATTTTGCCTGTATAGTTAAATGCTTTTATAGCAATAGGGTCACCTTCATCTGCTGCTTTGGTTATATCTTCTCCATGTAAATCGTTATAAGCAACACCCCTAAATCTGCTATCGTCCATATATTTGCAAAGCATATATAAAATAGTTCTTTTTAATCCCGTTGCAGATACATAGGCTTCTAATCCACCTCTAACACCCAACCCTGTTAACCTTCCATCTCCAAGGGTTAAATCAATATGTCCTAGTTCTCCTGCAAAACCGTCGTGTCCATCAATTAATTGACCATTAGAAACGATACCACTACCAAAACCAGTACCCAATGTTATGACAATAAAATCCTTCATTTCCTTGGCATTACCAAATAACATTTCTCCTAAAGCAGCAGCGCTTGCATCGTTCATTATTTTTGCGGTAAGATCAATTTTAGTATTCAATATTTCAAGAAATGGTACAATGCCTTTCCAAACTAGGTTAGGAGCGTGTTCGATTGTTCCTCTTCTGCTAGAAGCATTAGGTGCTCCAACTCCTATGCCTAGTAGAGTTGTAGATTGAGAAAGTTGGTTTTTTAATCCTTCAATTGAAATTATTATTTGTTCTATAAAGTTGTTTATTTCAAAATAATCTTTAGTTCGGAAATCGGTTTGGATAAGACTATTTCCTTTGTTATCCACTAAACCAATTTTGGTTTTCGTACCACCTATATCAATTCCTGCTACAATGTCCATTTTTTTGCTTTTGAAATCAGTATGTAAGATCAGAGATTATTTTTAAAATACAATAAATTTTAACCCGAAAATAAACGGTACTTTTAGTTTTTAAAGTGTTTTATGGCAAGTTACAAAAGGAGTGTTGTTAATGGAGTGTGAGATACCAACAAAACCTCAATTATTGGACTTTTACTTAAATCTAATCTTTCATTGTAAACAAAAAACACCCACAAATTTGCAGGTGTTTACATATAAAAAGAACGTATTATTTGTTATTCGACAAAGAATCTATTTCTTCTTCGGATTCTTCAATTTCATTTTCCTCTTCCAAAATTTCTTCAGGTTCGGTATTTTCTTCTACCGTGTTTTCTTGTTCTGTCTCGGAGCTTACTTTTTCTGTTTCTATCTCTTCAGAAACTACTTTTTTTGTATCTCTGCAAGAAGTCAAAGATACTACTGCCATTACTATAGCAACGATCAAAATTCTATATAATTTCATTTATTAAAAGGTGTTAATTTTTCAGTTTCAAATCTGTAATGGTTCTTATTTCAAATTCTTGTTTATCACCATCTTCATCAGTTTCGATCTCAATTTCTGATGTAAAAGTGATTTCAAATTTTTTACCAATGAAGCTTTTATCTTTTAGGTTGTATAACTTAAGCGCTTCTGGCGTTATTTTAGTAAAGAACATAACATCTTCATCACCATCCTCATTGGTAAAACTGAAATCATAAGAACCGTCTTCAAGTCCATCAAAAATAGCTTCAATACTTTCTGATTCTTGTAAAATATTTGTGGTTGATCCCTCATTTTTTTTACTTTCTTTTGGGGTCGTTGTAAAACCATAAAATAATATGGTCATCATTAAAAATAAAGCTTTTAAGTTTTTCATTCTTTTTAAAATTAGTAATAATAAATATTTAATTTGTTTTAAACTCAGTTAATATGACACAAGTAATTCTTTAAAGTCACTTTTGTTTTTCTTTTTTTCACTTATAACTGTAGTATTATTTTAAAGTTTTATTTTTATTATAATAATTCTTTAGTATCGACTCCATTTCTTTTTCTCCTTTACCAATTTGTTCAGCCAATTGCCATAATTCTTTTTCCAGTAGTCCAATCAAAGGTTGTTTTACATTGGATATGTTCTTGAAAGCCTTTTTTAATTTTTTATCCCAGGCTGCATGATGCTTTATTAAATCATCTGGATATACAATTTTCCTTCGCGTTCCTTCATCAATCGCTCTAAAAGGTTCATCAATATTAAGATAACCATAATCATCTGTTAGCTGTTCATCAGGATATATATCACGTATTGCTAACTCAAAATTGTAAGCCGTGGTTAGGCAATTGGCATGAAAGCTATGATTTATAAACCGTCCATTGTCCCAACACAAAACGAGATTACCTACGTTGTTTTTGTAGGCATAGGTATCTAATATCTTTTTATAAACAGGTTCTAAGGATTCATATTGATCAGGAGTGAACTCACGATCAAATTTATCCAAAACCCAAGTGATAGTTCCTATTGGTATAAACTCTTTGGCAACGACACCATATCCCACCTTGTTACTTATGAACCGTATTTCAGTACTGGGATGTATCATTTTATTGTTTTTTCTTTTTAAGTTCGAATAAATCAGTTCTTCTATCTTTCAAGTTTCTTACCGCTCCTAACTGATTTAATTCTCTGAGTAGGTCGATGTCCACATCTGCGATTAATATCATTTCAGTGTTGGGCGTGGCTTCAGCTTTGATTCCATTTGTTGGAAACGAAAAATCACAAGGTGTAAATACCATCGATTGAGCGAATTGGATATCCATATTATGAACATTAGGTAAGTTTCCTACACTGCCTGCAATAGCCACGTAACATTCATTTTCGATAGCTCTGGCTTGTGCACAATGGCGCACCCTGGAATATCCATTTTGAGTATCTGTTAGGAAAGGAACGAATAAAATATCCATGCCTTCATCGGCTAAGAGTCGGCTTAATTCAGGAAACTCAGAGTCATAACAGATCAATATTCCAATTTTACCGCAATCTGTATCAAAAGCTTTAAGCTTATTACCACCTTGCATCCCCCAGACTTTTGCCTCGTCTGGAGTTACGTGTAATTTCTCATATCTCTCTATGGTTCCGTCTCTTTTACATAGGTAACCTACATTATAGAGTCGACCATCTTTAATTTCTGGCATACTACCAGAAATGATATTGATATTATATGAAATGGAAAATTCAGAGAATTTATTTACTATCGCATCTGTATGACTCGCCAATTCACGTATAGCATCCGGTTCTGATAGGTGATTGTTCTCTGCCATTAGAGGAGCATTGAAAAATTCTGGAAATAATGCAAAATCAGACCGGTAACCAGCTACAGCATCAATAAAATATTCTGCTTGTTGCAACAACTCATCCAGATCTTTGTATGGGCGCATTTGCCATTGAATAAGCCCTAATCGAATTACTTTCTTTTTTTTGGCGGCTTTTTTGGTAGGTTTTTGGTAATAAATATTATCCCATTCCATCAATACAGCAAACTCATTGGATGCGTCATCACCTTCTAAATAGCCTTTTAAAATCTTAACAGGATGAAAATCATTGGATATCTGGAAATTAAGTACTGGGTCATTAATTTCTTTTCTTTTCACTTTTTCTATATATTCTTTTGGGGTTAGGGTATTAGAAAACTCATGATACCCAGGAATTCTTCCTCCAAAAGCAATACTTCGCAAATTTAATTTTTCACAAAGTTCTTTTCGATAATCGTACAACCTTCTTCCTAATCGTAACCCTCTAAAGTTGGGCTTGATGAATACATCGATTCCGTAAAGTACATCTCCCTCCTGTGTATGGGTATTGAAACTATAATCTCCCGTGATATCTTTATAAGTATGACTGTTGTCAAATTGATCATAATCCAGAATTAAAGAAAGGGCACATCCTGCGATCTGATCATTTACTTTAATTACAATCTGCCCTTCTGGAAATTTATTTATCAGACTTTCTATTTGATGTTCTTTCCAGTAGGCATTTGGCATCGTAGAATACGCCTGAATCATCGCTTCTTTGAGTTCTTGATAATCGTTTAAGTCTAAAAATTTTAATTCAATATTTTCTATGTTCTTAATTTTCATTCTATTAGTAACTTTTTATTGTTTTGTGGTTTTTTTGATATTAGTTTCTCTAATCATTATTATTTTCAAAAACTTCTTCTGGATTCTTGAAGCTTTTAAGCTCTACCATATATCCATCAGGATCTTTAACAAAAAAAGAAAGATGTTCTCCAATTTTATTTTCTAAGAAGGTAACTTCTGTGGTAACCTCAAGATTCATAGAGAATAATCTAGAATATACTTTTCCTCAGGTATCCACTTTACAATTACTCCAAAATGAAATGAAGGTACTACCTGTCCACTGAGGCTATAGTTTTTGAAATCAAAATTAAACTTGCCGGCTTCAGTAAAAGTGAGCTGGTTGCCGTATAAGTTAATATCTATCCAAGTATCTGTACTTCTTCCTTGTTTAGCCCCTACTATGTATAGATAAAAGTCTCTAGTCTTTTCTATGTTTTCACAAGGAAGAGCCAGATGAAATTGTGCTTTCATAGTACGACGTATTTAAAATTAATCTTCGACAAGTTTTAAATCGGTAATAATGTAGATTTCAAATTCTTCATCAGATTCATCAACATCGGTTTCTGTTTTATAGGTTATAACAAATGCTTCTCCTTTATAATTGTCTTCTAACAGGTCATATTTTATAGCAGGTTCATCCTCAATCCCTCTAAATTCATATTTCTTCCCTTTGTAGTCTGTAAAATAGAATATTCCATCCTCACTATATTCATAAGTAGCCTTAATAACTATAGGGTTTTGTTCTGTTTTAGTACCTATAAATGAATATAAAGTGACTAAAAGAATTAAGCTTGATTTCATAGGTGTCTCATTTTATGGTTTTTAAAAATGTACAAATAAGCTGATACAATTATTTATTACTGTTGTCAATTATGTTATTAATCATCAGAATTCTCGGGCAATTCAATAATGTTTTTCTTACCATTGATGTCTCATCCTCATCATTTTCTAAATAAGAACAAGTCGTTTATTGATGTTTACTCGACAACATGGCTCTTATTTGTTTTTACAACGTATTAAACAATCTTGTTTTGTGCGTTTTTGAGGGATAAAATGCTTTCATCCTTCAGATTAAATCTAGTAGTTATTCTAAATTAATGCACGATTTCACTATTAGACCCAAAACCTGTCATGGAGTCACTTATCTGTAAGAAATAATTTCAAAAAATTACATCTCACTGTTTGATGGTGTAATACAGGTAATAGGATTACTTCTCTTTTTTTTTTCAAAACTATGATATCTGGGGATATGTTTTGATTTCAAAAATCACTCTAGAAAAGAATTATTATTTTTAATCTAAAACATTATAGTTGTTTGGACAGATGGATTAAGGCATCTCCTTGATTGACGATTGATGCTTGATTAGAACATATTACGTACCCCGAGTTTGGCGCTTTAATTGGCTTTTCGAAATCTCCAAATGGATCAGAAATATTTCCAATAATTTCGCCTTTTTCTATAAAAGCTCCTGTCTTAATATAGGGGTGGTACATTCCAGAGTATTTAGCACGAACCCAGAAAGAATCTTCAATGACTATTGGTTTAATTTCTGTTGTCTTCTTGTAGTTTTCTATTTCCTTCGTAAAATCCCTAATTTCAAGGTGATGCATCACTCTTAACACACCAGATATTCCTGCATCAGTAATTTCACTATCTAAGGATAATGATTTTCCTCCTTCAAAGAGTAGCACTTTTTTGCCCAGTTTTATACAAGATTCTCTAAACGATTTTTCTCTGTTTTTTGATTTAAGAATAAAAGGTGCCCCAAAAACTTCAGCTAGTTCTTGGGTTTCTTCGTTGTCATTAATTCTGACTTGTGGAACATTAAATCTTTCTCCGCCACCAGTATGATAATCGATACAATAATCAACATATGGGACTATCTCTGTCATCAGGTGATAAGCAAATCGACTTGCTAATGATCCTCTTTTACTACCTGGAAATACCCGATTTAGATCACGACCATCAGGGAACTCTCTTTTTTGATTTAGAAATCCAAAAATATTTACAACCGGTATACAGATTACAGTTCCTCTGGTGGGTTTATTGTATTTTTTAGATATAATTTGCCTAACAATTTCCACACCATTAAGTTCATCTCCGTGAATACCGCCCGTTATAAGTAAACAAGGACCATCTATTTTGGCTCTTTGGATAATTATCGGTACTTCAATCTTAGTTCTTGTGTGTAATTTAGCAATGTCGAGGTTTAACTGCAATCCTTTTCCCTTGGAAACGGCTCTACCTAATATTTCAATATCACTATTCAACATTTCTTTCGACATATCTAATCATATGGTTTGCAATATCTTTACCAGTAGCAGCTTCAATACCTTCTAATCCTGGAGAAGAATTTACTTCTAAAATTAAAGGTCCTCGTTCTGATTGTAACATATCTACACCGGCAATACCCAGTCCCATAGCTCTTGCTGCTTTAAGTGCAGCATTTTCTTCTTCTTCTGAAAGTTCTATAATATTAGCGCTACCACCTCGATGAAGATTAGACCTGAATTCACCTTCTTTTCCTTGTCTTTTCATAGCGCCGACAACAACACCGTCTACAATAAAAACCCGTAAATCTGCTCCTTTCGCTTCTTTTATAAACTCTTGTACGATTACACGAGCCTGTAATCCATTAAAAGCTTCCAGTATCGATTCAGCAGAATTTTGATTATCAGCTAATACTACTCCTAAGCCCTGTGTACCTTCTAACAATTTAATCACAAGTGGTGCTCCGCCTACACGTTCTACAATTTGGCTAACATCTTTGGAATAGTTACTAAACACTGTCTTAGGTAACCCCAGACCAGCACGCGATAAAATTTGTAAACTTCTAAGTTTATCACGAGATCTTACCAGAGCCTGAGATTCTGTTGCAGTAAAAACTTTCATCATCTCGAATTGCCGAACTACTGCAGTACCATAAAAGGTAACTGAAGCACCAATTCTGGGAATTACGCCGTCTACTTCTTTAATTTCCTTTCCTTTATAAATAATAGATGGTTTTTTTTTCTCTATAACAAGATTACACTTGGTATGATCAATGACAATCATTTCGTGACCTTTTTTTTGGCCAGCTTCTACAAGTCGCTTTGTTGAATATAAATTTGGGTTTTGAGATAGAATTACTATTTTCATTACTAAAGTTTTATTTTGATTTAAAAAAGGAATATAGCCATTTTATCAGTTTCCTTTTTTGAATAAACAATAAAAGATAAATTATTTTAGGTTTTAGATACTACAATGGTGAAAAAGTTACCTAAAATAGGTTGCGGTATTAGTTTTGTATTGATTTATTTTTTACTTTTTTCAGAAGAATTGTATCTAAAACTAGCCTAAAGGTATTGAATCATTCATATATCTGTTGTTTATTCCTGTACTAAACAAATCCCTGATGAAAAAAGGGGAGGCTTAAAAAAAGTAATATAATAAAATATCTGGTTTTAATTTTTATGATTTGAATAATTGGATGGCAAAAGCAATAAGTATACTAACAATCAGACCAATATTTACTTTTGCCAAATCTCTAAATATTATTCTATACGTTTGATGAAGTTTTTCCTTTTGTAACAGATAACTGATTGCGATTTCTCGACCCGCAAGAATACCTATAAAAGTCCAAGTGGTGCTCATCGGGATCGAACTTATGGTTCCCAAAATATATAATAATATTGCGTAACATAAATCAATAATCGTAGCAGAACGTATATTTTTCACATTGGATTTTTGATTTACTATTTGTTGTATTTTTCCTCCTCGGCTCTTAAAAATATATATCATAATAAGTAAGATGATTCCTAAAGAAGTGATCAATTCAAAAAACTGAAGTTTTCTTGGAAGTAAGACAAAAATATTTGCAAAGTCTTGTATTAGCCATTGTGACCATAAAAACCCTGTAGAGAGCCATTGTGCCGGTAGCCAGTATTTTTTTTGCTTTTTGATGTTCATAAGCCGTAAAGAAGCCTTGGATTCAAAAAGTTTAGAAATTATAAGGTATACAAAAATTGCCGTAATAAAAGCAAGAGCATATCCTAATACGGATTTAAGGATCATTTTTTCTATGATCTGACTTGTTGAAAATACACTAAGAATCATAAATGTTGTACTTACGGGTATACCAAATCGTGTCATAATCAAAAGAGATATTGGAGCCAATAAGTACCACCACTGGATGTGGTCTGGAAGCGGTATTTTAGCTAATCTTCCGTAAGAAACATCTCCATTATGTAAGTACCAACCATAGAGCAAAGTCGTCGCCAAAATACCAGCTGCATATAACCATAATACAAACCAGTGTTTTTTATTATTAGAAACTAAAAATGTTCCTAGAGTTTGGATGACATCATTGGCAATTACGGCATAAGCGGTAATAATAAAACCCAGATAAATAATCACTAAGTCCATTACTGCCTATTGATGTTTCCTAATCCGGATTCATCTGTGGGATATAAAATCCCTTTTTGAAGGATAAATAATTTCTTGAATGGATCATTTTTGATATCTAGGTGGCCGTCCAGATCTGCATATT
This sequence comes from Aquimarina ulvae, assembly GCF_053613295.3. Classification (NCBI taxonomy): domain Bacteria; kingdom Pseudomonadati; phylum Bacteroidota; class Flavobacteriia; order Flavobacteriales; family Flavobacteriaceae; genus Aquimarina; species Aquimarina ulvae. The sequence continues at coordinate 230,552 of NZ_JBSIBP030000006.1, read as the reverse complement.
TAATATTGGGTCTGGACAAGGCAAAATGCAATCCCGCAGCTATCCCCAGGCGACATTCGTCAATACATCCTACCATCGCATCTATGTTAGCAGATTTGGCTACAGAATTTATGTGTGCTCCTTCTATAATACCTCCAACTTTCATCAATTTAATATTTACCATATCCACAAACTTATTCTGAGCAAGTCTAAAAACATCTTGTAAGTTTTTTATACCTTCATCTGCCATTATAGGAACGTCGACTTGTTCGACAATAACTCCAAGCTTTTTACCGGATCCTACTTTAGTGGGTTGCTCAAAAATCTCAATGCCCACATCTTTTGTAGCCGTATAAAAGGCCAAAGCATCTTCTACAGAATACCCTTGATTACCATCGAAGCGTAATTTAATATTTGGAAATTTTTCATGCAAACGCACCATTTTTTCAATGTCAGTTTCTAAAGAAAGCCCTCCTTTAATTTTAAGTATAAAGAAGCCTTGCTCTATTAAATCTGAAGCAATTTTTAACGTTTCCTCTACAGGTAAAATCCCTATAGTGATACTGGTAGGGATCTTATTTCGATATCCTCCTAAAAACTGATACAATGGTACCTCCATTTTTTTTGAGACAATATCTAATAAAGCCATATCTACCATTGCCAAAGTAGATGACTTAATTTTGAGAAGTAATTTGAGCCCTTCTAAAGTTTCTAAAAGCATACAGGGATTTCTACCCATTAAAAAAGGAATGATTAATGTTTTGATGGTATTTTCAACCTCACTGGCAGTTTCTCTTGTAACCACAGGATCTGGAGCTGCGCACCCGTATCCAACAATTTTTTTGTCTGTTTCAATCTTGAGAATAAAATTGGTTGTCTTGTCTATAGTTTCATATGCAATGGTATAAGGAGTTGCTAGTGACAATTCTAACCGCTCATATGTTACCCTAGTTATTTTCATTCTACCTGATGTCGTTTTTTAATTTCCGTTTTTAAAAGTGTAACCAACTGATTTGAACCATTTGCTAATACATCAAATGCAGGTAAACCAGTTTCTATAGAAATTTTCTCACACGCAGGCTGGATTTCTTCTGTTGTCATTCCTTCGTGATTAATAGTAACAGCAATAACCTTTTTACCTGAGATCATTTGAATAGCACTAATTTGTTTTTTTAATTGATGTAGTTTATACCCAGGAAAACCGTCATAATCTTTTCGATTAGGGGCATGCTGTAAAATTATAAAGTCCGGACGTCCTGCCGCTAAAATTTCGAAACCGCCTGGATACGCGGGGTTCATCAAGCTACCTTGCCCCTCAATAACAATAACATCTGGTTTTTCTTTCTTGTATGCACTAACCACCGCGTGCTCTATCTCACCAGAAACAAAATCATTGATACAGCTATCCATAATCATACTGTATTTAGCGCCTTGCATCCAAGCGGTTTGTCCTGTTCCTATCATTTCTGCTTTTAATCCGGCTTTTTGAAAACCTTGTACAAGTAGCCATGCTGTTGTACGTTTCCCTACTGCAGAATCTGTACCAAGTATCGCTAGTTTTAGGCAGTCTACATTTTCTATTTCTCCTGTAAAAAAATGCAATTTATCTCGAGAAGGAGTCTTTCTAATATCACGGATTCTACAATTATTTTTTTCAGCAAGATTCGTTAAAACGGTATCATTTGACAGAAAATCATGTAAACCGCTATCTAGGTTCCAACCCATTTCCAATGCCTTCTTTAAGGTTTCTTTTGCTTGTTCAGGCAATCTGCCCCCATCTGGTGCGAGTCCAATAACTAGCGTTCTGGGTAACATCCCCATATCATTTAATTCTCTTATTGCTGATCCAATATTTTTAAAGATTGGTATGCCATTTTTTTTACCGTCTAATACTTTTCCTGCATCCTGACCAGCATATGTGCTGTCTATCACTCCAACTATTCTGTATCTATTGGTAAAACGTACCAGACCATGTGCTGTTTTTCCATTTGGAGTATTGAAGGCTCCCTCAGAGTATACGAGAGCTTTTCCATCTATAGTGTTTTTCATCTACTAATTTTTTTGTTAATGTTTTGCAGTTAGTATAGCTACAAAACGGTCTGATTCTAAATCTAGTTTTTCATCGAGTTCCAAAAGACCAATAAGTCCTGCTGTGGAGGCAGGTAAAATACGAAGACCTTCTTTTTTTAATAAAAATGAACTCATTTCCTTCATTTTTTTATCACTAATGTTGAATGCATCTCCACCTGATCTTCTGATCGCTACCAAAGCTTCTTCACCATCAAAGCTATGCCAGTTGATTAATGGTTCATTGTATTTGGTTTCTTTTATAACTCTAGGGCTAAGATCTTTACAATACTCTAATCCTTGGGTAAAAGACTGTATAACAGGATTCTTTCGAGTTGATGATGCAGCGATCATTTTAGGGATTCTAGATATTTTTCCTCTTTTATGTAATATTACAAACCCACGATAAATACCGGCAAACAGCGTACCATTAGAGACAGGTGCAGCACAATATTTTGGGGCATCACCTAATTCTTCTACTATTTCATTTGCAATTTGAGCATAGGCGTTTATCTGTAAAGACGTGTTAGCTCCTCCAGGATTGGCATCGTACCAATCATACTGAATTGCATATTCACTGCTAGATTTTACAACCTCCTCATAATTTCCGTCTAATCGAATAATTTCTGCACAGAGACTTTCCATTTCTTTAATACGTTCCGTATGATAAGATTCCGGAATAAAGACTTTACAGTTCAATCCTGCCAGATGTGTAGCTAAAGCTATCGCAACCCCATAATTACCACAAGTAGCTACTGATACTGTTTCGTATTCTCTACGCAGCGCATCATAAACTTGAGCAAAGGCAATACGATCTTTTTGGGTTCCTGTTGGGTTGTCTCCCTCGTACTTTATAAACAATTGTCTTATATCAAACTCTCTTTCTAAGGTTTTTGCACGTGTAAGACCTGTATCACCGACCTCTAGGTTGATAATGTCTTCAAAACGCTCTAGTCTGTCTACAAGAGAATTATTTTTGTCTTTTACAAACTCACTTAATTTTTGAGTTTCTGAAGAAACCTTAATATCGGCTGTTTTTACTCCATCCTTAAGATTCATGTTACTAATTTAATCAAACTTTTATTCCTTTTGATTATAGTATAAGACACCAATAAGAAATTAAGTCACATTTTAATTTCAAATACCTGTTTTATTTTTTATAGTAGATTTGTTTAATGTTTGCCTGATCAATTCATTATGCTCATAAGGATACCATATCAGAAGAATACTTAGAAAGAATTTTTTTTAGTAAATAGATTGAACCTATGGATTGTTATTATTTTTTTACGTAATGCTAAAATCTATATTCTTTTGTTTATGCAGGAAGAGTTCTTTATTGAAATATAACAATTGGGTAATAAAGTTTCAACTTAAATTTAGAAACCACCAAATAAAAAAACATACTTTTTTAGTACGGCACAATTTCTATTTTCTTTCACATATTATTTGATTAAATCCAATAGATTTGCAAAAAAATAAGAGGAACATATGAGTTTTCATAAACAAGAGTTAATAGTTACTCTAGTATTATTTGGTATTATGCTTTTAGTTATTTTGGTTACTAAAAGTGCTATCAGAAAATTTGGACTAGCAAGGTCTATTGAAGTAAACAGAAGAAAAATAATCTTCTATTTAAGTTATTTGGTCATTTATATTTTAACAGGTTCGGCTCTAGCTTTGATTTGGGGGGTTGATATTAAACAATTCACCGTTTTTATTTCGTCTGTACTGGCAGTTTTGGGAGTTGGTTTTTTTGCGCAATGGTCTATATTATCTAATCTTACGGCAAGTGTAATTTTATTTTTTAGTCACCCTGTAAGAATTGGTGATAGGATTCGAATTATTGATAAAGATTTTGACTGGACAGGCGAGGTAAAAGATATAACAGGTTTTTATCTTTTTATGAAAACCGATGACGGTAAAAATATTACTATACCTACCTCGCTAATTATGCAAAAAGGCATAGAAATATTGGATAAACTCCCGATAGAGGAAGAAGAAAACTACGATTAACTATTCTTAATTGGTTTCTGCTAAAGCATATAGAATTCATAGAAGTTAGAGTATAGTTGTACTGTATCGTTCTCCCTGAATCTCTATTTATAGGGGTTATAGGTAAATGTATATAATCAGTTTGAAAATTTAGAATTGCCTTTAAAAGTGTTTAATTTAATAAACGGTTTTAAAAAAACATCTAGTGTTAAGCCCTTAGCTTCATCTTTATTTTTAGAAAAACTGTAATATTTCTTATATACCCTTTTACTTTACCGATCATAAAGTGTATTAAATAGCAGCGTATTTTGGCTACTAATTATTAATTGCTTAAAATTTTCGAATACCGTAAACCCGGATTATGCATTGGAACTTCGTAATGAAGCTTTGAGACCAGATAAATAGTGGCTTTTACTTGATTTTAGCATAGCACGGCTACAGTGAAATTAAAAAAAGAAGCAAGACATCAGTATTTGAAGTGGCTCACAGATGTAATAGATTTTCTAATGCATAATGCGGGTTAAAATTACTCTAGACTTTTGGTTGATAAATATAGACAATATGGTCTGAAGAAAGTTCGAGGTGTTTTTTGATGTAAGAGTGTTTTGTTAATCGATAGAGTTACTTAAAAATGTGACCTTTTTAGCAGTCAGTGTGTCTAAAAGAATATAATTTAAGGAACAATCATATGTCAATTTCAGAACTGTATCAATCGGGCATCCAAAAAAATAATATTATCCATTTTGCTGCCATAGTAAATATAGCCTCTATCGATGGAGAGCTTCATCAGGAAGAAAAAGATGCTACTGAAGTTTGCTAATGAACTAAGTATTCGTGAAGATCAAATAACGGAAATTATTAAAAACCCTGCCAGGTACCCAATGATCTCGGTTAGTTCAAAAGAAGAGCGTTTACAACATTTGTTTAACCTTTTTAGAATGATATTTGCAGATCATCAAATTGACGAACAAGAAAGTAATTTGATTTACAAATATGTAATTGGACTAGGCTGTTCAGAAAAAAAAGCAAAGGATGTGATCAAAAAATCAGTTAAAATTTTTAGTGGCAATATAGAATTTGAAGAGTATGAATATTTGGTCAATAAAAATGGATAAGTATATCCGAAGTCAAAATTTTAGAAGATATAAGATCTTTTGGTTATAAAACTTAGGTGTCGTTGAAGTAAAGTTATTTTTATATAGGAATGTAAAGGTTGTATACAAACAACAAAGCAAGCTCTTTTTACTTTGAGCTTGCTTTGTTTCAACTTTTTGTTAATCTATTGTGAACTCAACGGGACAGAGTTCGAACTTTTTGAAGAGTGATATTTCTTTAACACTCTCAAAATCAATGCTTATTGAAAATACTATTAGATTGTAATGTTTACTCCCACTTCATTTTCTGCAATCGAACAGCATTGAGAATAGCCAGCAATGCTACACCTACATCTGCAAAGACTGCTTCCCACATTGTGGCGAGACCTCCAGCGCCTAATATTAATACAATAACTTTCACGCCAAAGGCAAGTATGATATTTTGCCAAACAACCCGACGTGTAGAACGGCCTATTTTTATCGCTCTTGAGATTTTACTGGGTTGATCTGTTTGTATAATAACATCTGCGGTTTCAATAGCCACATCGCTACCAAGACCGCCCATCGCGATTCCTACATCACTAGCCGCAAGTACAGGCGCATCATTAATACCATCACCTATAAAAGCCACCTTAGTATCTGGTTGCTGTTTTAATTTTTCCACCTCATTGAGTTTGTCTTCTGGAAGCATTCCACCTTTTGCCCAGTCGATGCCTAATTCTTTTGCTACTTCTTGAGTGATAGAATCCTTATCTCCAGAAAGCATAATAATCTTATCGATTCCTGCTGCCCTTATTTCTTTGATCGCTTGATGCGCATCGTCTTTCAATTCATCGGCGATTGTTACATAACCTGCAAATGCGCCATCTATACCTACCATCACTATAGACTCAACAATGTTGTCTGTTTCTGCTGGAACTTCTATCTGATGTGCTGTCATCAATGCTTTGTTCCCAACTAAGACTGTTTTTCCATTTACGCTACCTTTCAAACCTTTACCTGCAATTTCAGAAACGTCTGTAGCATTATAATCTGCTCCTTCAGCCTTATATTCCATAATGGCTATTGCTATTGGATGCGTGGATTGCTCTTCCATTGCCATTAGGTATTTCATAAATTCTGCTTTCGCGAAAGCGGAACCAGTAACAATTTCTTTAATCTTAAATACTGCTTTAGTGACCGTTCCCGTCTTATCCATCACTACGGTATTAACTTGAGTCATTGCATCGAGAAAGGACGCACCCTTAAAAAGAATACCATTACGTGAAGCAGCTCCCAAACCACCGAAATAACCTAGCGGTATCGAGATAACCAAAGCACAAGGACACGAAATCACGAGGAATATCAATGCACGATATAACCAATCTCTAAACACATAATCATCTACAAAAAAGTAAGGAAGAAACGTCAGGCTGATGGCAAGGAATACAACGATAGGCGTATAAATCCGCGCAAATTTTCTAATGAACAATTCCGTTTTTGATTTTCTAGCAGTTGCGTTTTGCACCATATCGAGAATACGTGCAATGGAACTGTCCTTAAATTCTTTTGTTGTTTCAACTTCAATAACTCCATCGAGATTAATACTTCCAGCAAAAACGGTATCGCCTTTAGCAATAGTATCAGGTTTGCTTTCGCCTGTCAAGGCAGCAGTATTAAAAGAACCCTTTTCAGAAAGCAGAATACCATCAAGCGGAACTTTTTCGCCTACACGTACCTGTATCTTTTCGCCAATTTCAACTGTCTCGGGATTTACTGAAACATAATCGCCATCACGATAAACTAATGCCTCATTTGGTCTTACATCGAGTAAGGCTTTTATATTTCCTTTCGCACGGTTAACGGCCGCATTTTGGAAGAGTTCGCCCACAGCATAAAACAGCATTACGGCAACACCTTCGGGATATTCGCCAATGGCAAATGCACCTAAAGTGGCTATGGACATTAAGAAGAATTCCGTAAAAAAATCACCATTTTTGACACTCTTCCAACCTTCCTTAATTACAGGGAATCCCACAGGTATATAGGCTACCGTGTACCACACTATGCGAATCCATCCTTTGAAGAAAAGAAACGCATCAAAGTAATCAATAGCAATTCCGGCTATCAGCATCACAAAGCTGAAAATTGCCGGTAGATAGGTTCTAAAATTTGAAATTTCTTCAGGGCTGCTATGGTTATGGCCATCATCGTGTCTGTGCTCACCTTGATGTTCTTTCGCTTCTAAGTCACGTAAGTTTACTTTTTTCTTTTTCATATGTTCTAATCAAGTTTGATATCATTTTAAAAACTACTTCGATAATTTCAATATTCTCAATGCACCGCGCATTACAAAAGTGAAAACGATGCCGCCAATCACTAAATCGGGCCATTTACTATTCAGAAAATAAACCAGCACCCCAGCTACTATAACACCACCATTAACAATAATATCATTGGATGTAAAAATGGCACTTGCCTGCATATGAGCCTCTTGACTCTTTGCCTTGTTGATGAGCCAGAGCGATATCAAATTACCTGCCAATGCGAAAATTGAAACGATAATCATCCATTGAAACAAGGGTGTTTCGGTATTGCTAAAAAACCTTCTCAAGACCTCTGCAAACCCAAGTGTTGCCAATGCCATCTGAAAGTATCCGCTGTATTTCGCAACCTTCTTTTTTCTTGAAATGGCACCGCCTACCGCAAATAGGCTTAATGCATATACGATGGAATCTGCCAGCATATCTAATGAGTCTGCCACAAGACCCATCGAAGAAGAAATCCAACCGGTGGTCATTTCGATAACGAAAAAGCCAAAGTTGATGCCCAAGACCCACCATAGGATTCTTTTTTGTTTGGATTGGTCTTCCATTACGGGTGGTTCGGCTTCTGTGGTTCCTTCTAAGGAATCCCCAAGTTTTAAGCTGGCTATAGACGTTTTTATCGCCTTGACGTCGTCCACGTGATATACTTCCAATTTTCTGTTTGGAATATCAAAATCCAAGTGTTTTACTTGAGCATAAGACTCTAACTTCATCCGAATCATCTGCTCTTCTGAAGGGCAGTCCATTTTAGTTATTATAAAAGTGCTTTTTTTCAAAATCAATCTAATTTGTTCGTTTGTTTATTAAAGTAAATTACTGCTGCATTTTTCGCATATTCCCGTAACCACGAGATTAACATCCTCTGCCAAATATCCATCTGGCAAATTGATATGCGGGATTTTTTGTTCCGTTAAACAAACTGTTTCGTCACAGTTAGTGCAATGAAAATGTAAATGCAAATCCTGTTCTATTTCACAATTACAGCCTTCTTCACAAAGTGCGTATTTAGAGATTCCAGTTCCGTCATCTATGTGATGCACCACGTTTTTTTCTTCAAACGTTTTTAGGGTTCGGTACAATGTGGTTCTATCCGATTTTGCGAAAGCATTCTCAATATCAGTCAGGGCGATGGCGGCATCCCTATCGGCCATATACTTATAAATCAAGATGCGCATTGCGGTGGGACGCACGTTATGGTCATTTAATGTTTTTTCAATTTCAGTCATTTTGTGCGGTGTTATAATTGATATTTTTAGCTTTATTGTAGGCTTCATAGCCTTCTTTTGCAGCGTACGGAACGATAAGTAATGCCGCCACAGGATCTGCCCACCACCAGCCTAACCAGTTGACCAATAGCAATCCTATAAGTACGACCACGGTTTGGTATAAGCAAATAAAGGTGTCTTTAGCATCAGCCAGCAAGGCTGGACTGTCTAATTTCTTTCCATACTTTCTTTTGAAATAGATCAGGATAGGATTTACAACCAGGGAAACCAATAATATAATCAGTCCCATCGTGCTCCAGTTTGCGGTTTCTTTATTTATAAGCTTTGTAATGGAATCGTAGGAAATGAAAATACAGATGAGCGTAAAGGAAACTGCAATTACGTTTAACGTGATTTTTTGTCTTCGTTTTACTTTTTCTTCATCGATACCTTTAATCTCGCCGTGTAGTCGCCAGCCTAATGTTCCCGCACTAACCACTTCAATCGTGCTGTCCAATCCCCAACCTATCAGAGCCGAACTATTTGCCGTAAATCCAGCAATAAGCGAGACCGCAACTTCAATAACATCGTAGATGACGTTCCAAATCTGTAAGGTTCTTGCTACTTTTAAGTTTTTCTTTCTTTTTTCTTTCATTCCATTTTAATCATCGTCACCAAGTTCCCCTTTTTTCATCTCTCCCATAAGGTAATAGGCATTATTAAAGGCAAAATGAGTATTTGGGTCTGGGGTTTCAAAAAAACGTATGGCTATCCAGTCACCATCCTTCTCGCCCGTAGTGACTTCTACTGGTATAAAACTCCAAGTGTTGCCTTCCCTTTGCGCTTTAAACACATAATCCCTACCACCTTCTGTAATAATGGCACTTTCTGGTAATGCGGTTTCAGCGGTTTCATCGTTATCAACTTCAATCCTACCTTTAATGTACATTCCTGGGATAAGACCACCACCTTTGTTCTCAATTTCTGCGTGTACGTGCACCGCTTTGGGATCTTGCTCGAAGGTTTTTCCTACTGAATAAATTTCGGCAACGAGTTCCGTTCCTGGTCTTGATTGAACGCTAAATCGTACTTGTTGACCTTTTTTTACCCTATCAACATCTTTTTCGAAAACCATTAAATCTGCGTGTACGTGGTCTGTATCTACTATTTCCATTAGGTTGGTCTGTGGCTCCACATATTGTCCAGTTTTTATAAAAACTTTTTCTACAACCCCTGCAATGGGACTGCGCAATGCAACACGCTGGTAGATAGTGCCATTGCGCACGCCATTCACATTGATGTTGTACTGTCGCAATTGTGCTTCCAGCCCGTTTACCATTGCGGTAGATGACTGATAGTCTGCCGTTGCCTTTTGGAAATTCATACCAGATGCCACACCAGCTTCATAAAGCCTTTTTTGACGTTCGTATTCTTGTTTTAAAAACCGACTGTTGCTGTGTGCATTTAAGTAATCGCTCTGTATCTGTATGATGCTGGGATGTGAGAGATAGGCGACCGCTTGATTTTTTTTCACTTCATCACCTTCTATTACTTCTATGGATGCCACATTTGCTCCTGTTATGGCGGTAATGGATGCTTCGTTTTGTGGTGGTACTTCCAGCGTGCCATTTGCTTCTACATAACCGCTCATATAACGTTGTGAGAGCGTGTCAATTTCCATCTGTAAGGCTTCAAACTGCTGTGCCGTGAGCATTACTTCCTTAGCTTCGCCTTCCATATTATCTTCTTCATCTTCCCCTTCAGAGTGATTTTCTTCTGTTTCAGAATGGGTGGCTTCATCGTGGCCATCTTCAGTTTTTGACTCGCCACAGCTGAATAATGTCAATGCCATAAGCATTGTGGTAATCGGTATATATTTTAATTTTTTCATCTTTTTTTAGTTTTGGAAATATTGTAGTTTAAACAAGGCTTCTAAATAATTATCGAGTGCGTCCAGCGCATCCATTTCGGTCTGTATGGCATCACGTATAATTTGCGTGAATGCTGCATAATCAAGCGCACCTTCTTTGTAGGCGAGCAATGCGCCTTTGCGCTGGTCTATGGCAAGTGGCAGAGCTTCGGTTTTATAGAAAAACCAAGTATCTCGCCATCGTGTATAATTTTGCTGTGCTTGTGTATATTGGGATTGCAGCTCGCGTTGTTTGAATGCGGCATTGGTTTCTGCAATCTGTGCATCCAGTTTAGCAGCTTTTGCGCGGCTGCGGTCTGGGCCAGAAAACAGCGGTATGGAAATCCCTGCCTGATAGGTGTAGAAACCACTATCGCCATTTACACGTTGCAGGCCACCTTGCAGATTGAATTTGGGCAACAAATTTGCTCTTGCTGCATCATAGCTTGCCTGTGCTTCGTCTATACGCTTTCGCGAAAGCGATAACTCGGGATGTTCATCCAATGTATCATCAGTCTCTAACACCGAAATTTCGGTAGCTTCAAATTCATCAGCTACGGTGTACATCGTATCTGGTGTCAACCAAAGATTGAGTTTTTGTAATGCGATTAAATAATCTGTTTCTGCCTGCTGAAACCTGTTGGTTATCTGTAACGCTTGATTGCGCGCAGCAGCATATTCCAGTCTCGAAATGGCTTCGACTTCAAAATTGAGTTCTACAGATTGTGCAAATTGACCATAAATGCTGTCCAGTTCTCGATAAAGAACAAATTTCTTCTTTGCCTGAAAAGCTTCTGACCAGGCTTTTTTGACTTCCAGTTCTATCTGGATTTCAGATAGGTCAAAAGCTGTTTCGGCTAACTGGATGCGTTGTTGTTGCAAGCGTTTTTTGGCACCTATTCCCAATAGATCAATATTTTGTTGACCGATACCTATCAAGGTATAAATGCCCTGACCATCTGCCACTTCTTCGCCACCTGTAAATACTTTAGTATTACCGAAGTCATAGGCATTGCCCGTGAGTGCGCTCTGTCTTTCTATTTCGAGTTGGCTCGTCTTGAGTGCTGGATAATTCTCTTTAGCAATTTCTACAGCCCGAGATAAGGTAATGGGTGTAATGCTATCCTGAACAATGAGGTCTGGCACAGGTGCTTGTGTTTGTTGCCCTTTCCCTTCGACTGCGCTCTGGGCAGGCGCGAAAGCGGTACCACCTAACATAAAACCAAGTATTAAAATCGTGGCCAATGCTTGCGGATTAAACGAACCAATCTTGTTCTGGTCTTTGCGCTCACGTCGCTTTTCTATAAAGGTATAGAGCACGGGAAGTACGATCAACGTGAGTAGGGTGGCCGTAAGCATCCCACCAATAACTACCGTAGCGAGCGGTTGTTGCACCTCTGCACCGGCTGATGTGGAAAATGCCATTGGTAAAAACCCAAAAATATCTGTGGTGGCCGTGAGCATAATGGGACGAATACGTTCTTTAGTCCCTTGAAATATTCTATCCTTTATACTTATCACACCTTCTTCTTTTAAGGAATTAAATCGGTTTATAAGTACCAGTCCGTTAAGAACTGCAACACCAAATAGCACAATAAAGCCGACACCTGCCGAAATACTAAATGGCATATCCCGCAACCATAGGGCAAACACACCACCGATGGCCGCCAAGGGAATCGCTATGTAAATCATTAGCGATTGTGAAAAGGATTTTAAGGCAAAGTACAGCAGTATAAATATTAAAAACAGGGCGATGGGCACAACGATTATCAAACGATCCTTTGCGCTTTGTAGATTTTCAAACTCGCCACCATAGGTAATATAATAGCCTGATGGCAAGTCCAGTTCTTCATCTAATTTTTGCTGAATATCTTTTACTACAGACTCCACATCCCTGCCTCTTGCATTTACACCTACGTAGGTTCTTCTATACGTATTGTCACGTGAAATTTGCATAGGTCCAGGGACGTATTCAATTTCGGCTATTTCGATAATGGGTATCTGATTGCCATCCTTAAGATCGATATACATATTGCGTAGGTCATCGATACTTTTTCTATGGCTTTCATCAAATCGTACCACGAGATCAAATCGTTTCTCGCCTTCAAAAATTACTCCTGCAGTTCCGCCAGCGAATGCGGTACTTATGTAATCATTTACTTTTTGAATATCCAGTCCATATTGCGCCATTTTATCACGCTTATATTTTACGGTCATCTGTGGTAATCCTGCAGTTCGTTCTGCACTCACATCACCAGCGCCAGGAACGGTCTGTATAATCGCTGCCATTTCCTGAACCTTTTGTGATAACACATCTAAATCTTCGCCATACAGCTTTACCGCAATATCTTCTCTTACACCTTCTAACAGCTCGTTAAATCGTAACTCTACTGGTTGGGTAAAAACTAAATTTACACCCACGAGTTCTTCATCTAATTTGTCTCTAATGGCATCTATCAAACCTTCTTTAGTAGTAGCTGTTGTCCACTCGTCCATATCCTTGTTTAGGATGATGTACATATCTGCAATATCCATAGGCATAGGATCTGTAGGAATATCTGCAACACCTATACGAGCTGTGACTGTTTTAATTTCAGAGAAATTTTCTAATAGGATAGTTTCTATTTTCTTGGAAACTTCAATAGATTCGGATAATGAACTTCCTGGTCTAATGAGCGCTTGCATTGCTAGATCTCCTTCATCAAGCTGGGGCACAAATTCTCCACCCATATTAGAAAAGATAAAACCAGCAATAAGAAGTAATACGGTAGCAGCTGATAAAACAATAAGTTTTAGTTTAAGGGCTCCCTTTAATAATGGCATATATGCACTATGAATAGCACCTATAATTTTATCGCTTATTTTTTCGAGCCAACGCTCGAACCTGCCGAACCAGTTTTTGGTATTTTGTACTGGTTTCATAAAAAGCGCTGCCATCATAGGCACATACGTGAGACACAAGATGATGGCACCTATCATTGCAAAGCCAAAGGTGTATGCCATAGGTTTAAACATTTTACCTTCTACACCAGTTAGAAAAAGTATAGGCGTAAAAACGATGAGGATAATTATCTGTCCAAAAAAAGCGGAACCCATCATCGTGCTTCCTGCATCATAAGCCACTTTATCCATCACGCCTTGATTGAATTTTAGCTTGCCAGACCTAATCCGTTTTTGGATCTCATAAACCGTTCCTTCTATAATAATTACCGCACCATCTATGATAATCCCAAAATCAATAGCTCCCAAGCTCATTAAGTTTGCCCATACATTAAACTGCTTCATCAGGATAAAGGCAAAAAGTAAGGACAATGGTATGGTCGTGGCTGTTATGATTCCACCTCTTAAACTACCCAGCAATAACACAAGGGCAAAAATCACTATTAGAGCACCTTCCAGTAAATTAGTTTTAACCGTATCTGTAGTTCTGGCAATAAGCTCACTACGATCAATGATAGGGGCGATCGTTAAACCTTCTGGCAGGGATTTTTCAATTTCTGCCATACGATCCTTTACATTTTGAATAACTGCATTAGGATTAGAACCCTTGAGCATCATAATCATACCGCCCACGGCTTCCTTACCGTCTTGGGTAAATGCACCATAACGTACCTGACTCCCAAAATGGACACGCGTTGCTACATCTCCAATTGTTATGGGAATGTTGCCTTCGTTGATAATCGAGATATTCTTGATGTCTTCCAAAGAGCGAATAAGACCTTCGCCTCTTATGAAGTTTGACATTTTATTTTTCTCAATATAGGCACCACCTGTATTGACATTGTTCATAGCAAGAGCGTCATACACTTGTGAAATGCTGATGCCCATACTATTTAACTTCTCTGGATCGACGGCAACTTCGTACTGCTTAATGCTACCACCATATGAGTTAACTTCTACCACACCTTCCAGTAAAGTAAGTTGTCGTTTGATAACCCAGTCCTGGATGGTACGCAGTTCCATAGGCGAATATCTGTTTTCAAATCCTTTCCCTGGCTGAATGGTGTATTCATAAATTTGACCTAATCCTGTGGAAATGGGACCCATAGATGGACTTCCAAATTTTTCAGGTATAGATTCTCCAAGTTCGTTGAGTTTTTCCCCTACCAGTTGTCTAGGAAGATAAGTCCCCATATCGTCCTCAAAAACGATGGTTACTACAGAGAGTCCGAAACGTGAGATAGATCTTATTTCGGTAACGCCCGGTAAATTACCCATAGATAATTCTACAGGATAGGTCACGAACTGTTCAATATCTTCCGTTCCCAGATTGGGCGATTGCGTGATGACTTGCACTTGATTATTGGTAATATCTGGCACAGACCCAAGATTTACCGTTGCCATTGACCAGATACCGACACCTACAAGAGTCAAGGTAAACAAGCCAATAATAAATTTGTTATTGATTGAAAAATCAATGATTCTGTTAATCATAGATTAATGTATTAATTCAGTTAAAAAACGAGTTTGCGTTTTCGCGTAGCAAAAACATAGTTGAGCATTCCCATTAGGAAAACTTCAAAAAAGGATATAGTTATCCTATGAAAACTGAATTATGCCCGAGGTGGCTGAAAAAGGGAATGGGGAATATCTTTGCCAAGGTCATCGAAATGGGCAAAGAATTCTTGAGGAATAGCAGGCTGTAGCGGTTGAAATGCAACAAGCCCAAAATTTATCGTGTGAACGTGACAACAATGGCATTGGCAAAAAGGCGAGCATAACTCACAGTCTTGGTCGTGGTCGCCATCAATATCGATTACTGAAACTACTTGGGTATCATCAGCTCTATTTGCCGCATCGCTACAAGGCACTACATTGAGTGCCAAGAAATAAAACGATAAAATGATTGCTACAACTTTCACAATGCAAAGATAAAATTTTTTTGGTGCAACTGTGTTGCAAATGATTTTTACAACGAATCAATCACACTTCCGCAAGTCAACATTGCATCGCCATAGTATGGATTTCTTATTTCTTCTTCCATACTTAGCCATACCGCACCTTTATTGTTATTTGCCATAGGGCATTTCTGAATGTAATAATTTATCGAGTTTTTTATGCTCATTGCAATAGGCACGATATTCTCGTTTAGAATGACGAAGTGAGCGCGCTGGTTTTCCAGATTATCATTGTTTGCAACGGCATCCAGCATCTCAATACTTTTGGTTAAGTGTTGTTTTTCCATCGTACTTAAATCATCAGTCGATATTGCTTTTAATTTTAATGATGTCGCTTTCGCGAAAGCGGAAACTTGACTTGCATCGCTTGCTACAAGGGCATCTTTCATTTTGAGATATGATGGTAATGCTTTGTCGAAATCAGAACTAAACGCATTGCTGAAACTCATTTCCATATCGCCCATCATTGCTGATTCGTCCTGCATCATTTGCTGATTCATCATTGATTTTTTACCCTGTAACTGTGCCGCTGCATCTACTGTAAATGTTCCATTGGTAACAATTTCATCGCCATTATTTAATCCGGCCGATACTTGGTAAGTTTCGCCAGAGCGATTGCCCAAGGTTACTTCGTGCATTTCAAATACAGGCTCGTTAGGATTGGTTTTCACATATACCAATGAGCGCTCGCCCGTCCATAACACAGCACTTGCAGGCACGGTAAGGGTGTTTTCCATAGTTTGTGTTGCGCCTTTAACCTTACCTGTAACAAACATTCCTGGTTTAAATAGGTCGTCTCTATTTTGAAGGGTTGCACGTACCGTTACCGTTCTTGTAGCATTATTTAAAATTGGGTCAATAAATGAAATTGTTCCCTCAAATTCTTTATTTGGATAGGCATTGGTCGTGATGTTGATTTTTTGCCTAACGTTGAATAGCGCTATTTGATTTTCATAGGCATCAAATTCTGCCCAAACCGAATTGAGGTTGCTCAACTTCACAATAGGCTGTCCTTGATTTACATAATCGCCTTGTGCTGCCATTACTTCTGAAACCGTTCCGGAAACCGTTGCATAAATCGGGAAATTCTCTCGTACCGTTCCACTTTCTTCAATAGCATTGATTTGTGTATCTGAAAGTTTCCAGTTTTTGAGTTTATTGCGAACTGCTTTATACAAAGCGGGTTGCGATTCTTTCAACGATGCTGCGGTAATCAATTCCTGTTGTGCCGCTACAAGGTCTGGTGCGTAAATGGTTGCGAGCAGCTGACCACGATTTACTTGTTGACCTTCATAGTTGACGTTGAGTCTTTCTATTCTTCCTTTGAAATAGCTGGCTTGCACAGTATTGTTTTCTTCATTAGCAGCTATTTTTCCAGAAAGGGATGTCATCCCATCATCATCGCTGGCTTCTGCATTGCCCACGATAGTGGTTTGAATATTTGCTAATGCCATAGCATTTTCGGTCATTTTTATCTCGTTTGCTGCGAGACCTTCAGCACCAGCTTCAGCAGGGATTAAGTCCATTCCACATATAGGACAATCGCCAGCTTCTGGTTGCATAATCTGTGGATGCATTGAGCACGTCCACATCTGGTCTGCACTCTCGCCAGAATGGTCGTGTTGATCGGACATATCAGACGTATCCTTATTTGCTGCATTGTCTGAGCTATTTCCAAAAATTAGCCAGCCAGCGCCCAAACCTATGATAACGGCTATTGCTATATATAAAATATTCTTATTCATAATCTTATTTTTCGTTTTCTAGACGTTCAATCATTGCTTTCATCTCTGCAATTTCCTTACGTTGTGCCTTAATAATGTCTTCTGCTAGTTTTTTTACTTCTGGGTCTTTAATATCTGCACGCTCACTTGTTAAAATTGCTATAGAATGGTGCGGTATCATTGCTTTCATCCACAGTACGTCGCCCACAGTGGATTTTTGGTCGCGTACTAGTCCTAATGCTCCCAAAAACAATATAACACTACCTGCGAGAATTGCAATATTCTTTTTCTTGTCTTTATACATATTCAGCATAAATAACAACATAATAACAGCCATAGTAGCTATTCCTAGACACACCATATAAAATCGTGTAAGACTGAACCACACGTGGTCAAACTCGTAGGTATTTAAATACATTGTGATGTACATTGCTATAAATGATGACCCTAGCATAAGGAAGAATTTAGTGTATTGGCTCATTCCTTTGTTCTTGTTTTCGTGTTCGTTTGAATTCATAATTTTTGGTTTTTTTGTTATTAATTATTTAATCTTCTTTTCTAGTTTTCTGATTGATGGGGAACTGATATACCACAAAACGAAACCACTCAATACGGTTATCAATCCCAAAAGTGAAAATGCCCTTAACAACAACGTGTTGAAATTATCCCTTCCCTGATAATCCATTGTATGGGTCATCCAAAGAAAATCAAACCAGCGCCAATCCCTGTGTCTCACCGTTTGAAAAGCGCCATTTTCAACCGCCACATAGGCTTTTAAATTTTGTGGTGTCTCATACAAGATTTCATAAGCTGGAAGTGGGCGACCGCGATATTCGTGATGTGACCCTACAGAATCGACTAATTGAATTTTTGCTATTTCTAAATCGTCCAACATATACCTATTTGCAACTTGTTGTGCCTCTTCTTTAGAAATTCCATTTTTCCTTTGTCCCGTTCTTGCATTATAAAGCTGTGCTTCATTAATCCAATAATAAGGTTCATTTGCGATTTCCAGTAGTTCCAAAGATTTTACGGATTCTTTTGTAGCCAGTTGGGATGTACCGAGCAAATTATCAAAAGAGGTCTGCACCGGTGCCGATTTCTTAAAATGGTCACCGTGGATTTCGTCGATGTCCGTCCAACTGAAATACATCCCACTAATCGTCCACATCAGAAACTGAATACCTAAAAAGATACCCAAATAGCGGTGCGCTTTTCTAATCCATTTCGCTGTTTTTCTGTTCACCATATTATTTTATTTCAAAAGGAAACTCAATCGTGACTTTTTCCCAACTCATTGAGATTGTTCCTGAAGTCTCTGTTGTTTTGTTTACTTTATACTCTAAATGTTCCTTGATTTCTTCGGAAATTTTAGGTGTTACTTTAAATCGTAATGCATCATCGCTCGCATCATAGTCGTCCTTACCGTGTTGGTTCCAGTTCCTGTTGAAAATGACAGTCCATTCTTTTTGATTCGGAATTACAAAAAATCCATATTTCCCAGCTTTCAATTCTTTACCGTCAATTTCTAAATCCTTATTTGTTTCCAGCCAAGTAGCCATATGGGCACCAGCCTGCCAGACTTGGTCGTAAGCCAACAGTCCACCGAAAATAATTCTATCCCTTACACCTGGCGACGAATAATCTATATGAATATGTGCATCACCTATCATCGCCATTGCCGATGTATGTGGACTAAGGGATTTTTTGTTCTCGGATTTAGGTTCACTTTGGGTATGATTGTGTTCTGTCCCTATTTCTGAATTGTTCTTTTCTTCGTTTTTACATCCGCTGACAACAAGTACCAATAGGATTATCAAAATTTTATATTTCATAAGTATTCAATTAGTTAGATTATATGTTTTTACTTTTTAGACGTAATGAGTTGGCAATTACTGAAACCGAACTAAAGCTCATTGCCAAAGCCGCAATCATTGGGGATAAGAGTATTCCGAAAAACGGATACAGTAGTCCTGCTGCAATCGGGATACCCAGCGTGTTATAAATCATTGCAAAAAAGAGGTTTTGTTTGATATTGCGCATTACTGCATCACTTAGGTTTCTTGCCTTTACGATACCGTGTAAATCGCCTTTGACCAAGGTAATGGCCGCACTTTCAATGGCAACATCCGTACCTGTTCCCATAGCGATACCTACATCACTTTTAGCGAGTGCAGGTGCATCGTTGATGCCGTCACCTGCCATTGCAACCACCTTGCCTTGCTCTTGTAATTTCTCGACTTCCTGTAGCTTGTTCTCTGGAAGCATACTTGCTTGAAAATCGGCAAGGTTAAGTTCATCGGCGACAGCTTTGGCGGTGTCGTGATTATCGCCCGTAAGCATTATGACTGCAATTCCCTTATCCTGCAAATCCTTGATAGCTTTTGAGCTCGTTTCCTTTATTTTGTCACCTATGACCACGTAGCCTACAACTTGACTTTCAACAGCGAGATAGGAAACCGTCTTACC
This sequence comes from Aquimarina ulvae, assembly GCF_053613295.3. Classification (NCBI taxonomy): domain Bacteria; kingdom Pseudomonadati; phylum Bacteroidota; class Flavobacteriia; order Flavobacteriales; family Flavobacteriaceae; genus Aquimarina; species Aquimarina ulvae. Next base: position 210,909 of record NZ_JBSIBP030000006.1, on the reverse strand, counting down.
TTGTTTTTGGTAGGATTGTGCCTCGTTTTCCATAGCTGCGGTAAGTGTGGCATTTGCCTGTTCCATCATTTTGGCGTTACCTAAAGCCACTTCCTTACTATTCACTTTACCTTCAACCCCTTTTCCGGTAACTGCATTGAATCCATCTGCGTTTAAAAACTCTGAGTTTTGTTCTTTTCCATATTTTACGGTGGCTTCTGCGAGCGGATGTTCACTTTGGCTGTTAAGGGAAACAATAAATTGTAGCACTTCGCTTTCCGTAAAACCGTTGTCGAAAGATCCCATTTTCTCAACTGTAGGCTTTCCTTCAGTTATCGTTCCGGTCTTATCGATAATGAGAGTATCTACTTTATCCATTTTTTCAAGAGCTTCGGCATTTTTGATAAGCACACCATTTTGTGCGCCTTTACCAACACCGACCATTACGGACATTGGTGTCGCAAGTCCCAAAGCACACGGACAGGCGATAATCAATACGGCAATGGCATTGACCAAAGCATAAACGTAAGCGGGTTCTGGACCCCAAATTGCCCAAACGGCAAATGTAACAACAGCGATTATAACAACGATTGGTACGAAATATCCCGAAACGGTATCGGCCAACTTTTGGATGGGTGCACGGCTACGACTGGCATCGTTGACCATCTGTATAATCTGTGATAACAAGGTATCGGAACCTACCTTTTCAGCTTTCATCAAAAAGGACTGATTGCCATTGATAGTTCCGCTACTTACTTTATCATCGGTAGATTTGTTTACTGGAATAGGTTCGCCTGTAATCATCGATTCATCGATGGAAGTTTCGCCTTCGGTAATCACCCCATCCACGGGAATCTTATCGCCCGGCTTCACACGCAGAATGTCACCCAATTCAATTTCATCGATGGCTACTTCCTGTTCTTCGCCATCAACCAACTTAACTGCCTTATTCGGTGCTAATTTTAAAAGTTCCTTGACTGCTGAATTGGTCTTGCTATGCGCACGAGCTTCGAGGACTTGACCAAGTAGCACCAAAGTTAGAATCACCGTAGCCGCCTCAAAATAGACGTGAACCGTACCCGCTTCGGTCTTGAATTGGTTAGGGAAAAAATCGGGCACGAGCATTCCGAACACACTAAAGAGCCAAGCAACGCCTGCACCGATTCCGATAAGCGTAAACATATTTAAGTTCCAAGTTTTGATACTGCGGTAGGCGCGTTCAAAAAACATCCAAGTGGCGTAGAATACCACAGGTATTGAAAGAGCAAATTGAATCCAATTCCAATATTTCAGTTCCAAAATATCGTAGAGTGGATTTTTGGGCAGCATTTCGGACATTGCGATGATAAAAATGGGCAATGTGAATGCGACCGCTATCCAGAACTTTTTTAGCAGTTTTTTATAGGTTTTTTCTTCTGCGGACAAGTCGGGTTCCATAGGGACCAAATCCATTCCGCAAATGGGACAGCTTCCCGGTTCGTCTTTTACGATTTCGGGATGCATCGGGCAGGTATATTGCGTGTCGGAAGTAACCGTTAGGTTAACTTCTTCAACCAAATCCATTCCGCAAACAGGACAGTCGCCTGGTTGGTCATAGGTTTTATCGCCCTCGCAATGCATCGGACAATAGAACGTTCCCGTTCCTTTGCCTTTGGGTTGTGGTTTTTGTTTTTCGACTTCGGTAGTGTGACGTTGTCCAGCTTTATAAATAGTGTAGGTATCTCCATCGTTTTTTAAAACCTCCTGAAAAGTTTCATACGGAATGATACTTTTCATATCTATGAAGGCTTCAGCTTTTTCTAAATCGACGGTAACATCTAAGACACCGTCAACTTGTGATAAAGTCTTTTCTACGTGTGCTCTGCAACCATTACACGTCATACCATTTATGGGATAAGTGCGCGTTTTGATTCCATCAGGTTTGATTGGATGTATATGATATTTAGCCTTTCTCTCTTGGACCGCATTTTCAAATTCTTCAATTTCAATGTGTTGCTCCATCTCAATGGTAGCCGTTTGATTTTCAAAATCAATAGCTACGTCTGTAACTCCTACAACATCTGATAACGCACTTTTTACCGTTCTCAGACAACCTTTACAAGACATTCCTTGTATTTGATATGTGTGTTTCATTCTTGATTTATTTTAATCTGATTAACATTTGCGATTCCAAAGACAAGCACAAAGAATCGCAATCCCACTTCCAAAATCACTGTCGATTTAGCCACTATAGAAACTGGAACTATATCTCCGTATCCAACAGATGAAAATGTTATAATACTCAAGTAGAAATACTCAAAGAACACCGTCCAGATAGAACTATTTATATCATAGTTGCTCTTAAAATTATTGTCATCTATGAGGTGTAATGCTGCGAAGTCGCTTGCAAAAGAAAAGATGATTAAACCTATTAATAAGGTAAATAGAACAAGTACGTGACTAAGTAAATGGCTTTGACTTATAATTTTTACAAGTTGGCTGAAAGAAAGATGCACAATGAAGAATATTTTTACAACAGTAAGCATAAATACCATCCATACATTCCAATTATACTCAATGTTAGAAATAAGACCTATATCTACAAATGCAACTACCAGAATTACAGCTATTGTAAGTCCAGCTTTGCGAAAAAGCTGCTTGTAAAATGAGTCTATTTTTTCTAGTTCCATTTTTATAATTACTGTATTTGTGCCTGATACGAGAAAGGTTCTAACCAACCATCAATGAAAATTACTTTTCCCGTATCAGGACTTAATCTTCTCTTAAGCTATCCATATAGCCTATAATTTCTTTTACTGCGGTACTGTCCATTCGCGCATCACCGTGAATGAGCTCGTAACTATCCATCGGCATTTCGCCGCTTTCTATTTGTTTTATAATAGAACGCAACTTGCTGTTTTTCCTTCGGCTGGAATAGGTGTCCCATTCATTAAAATTAAGTTCATCCTTTCCTTCCTGTATGTGGTCCTCCAGATACCAAGCGGCAGGCTGTATCTTGCTGTACCACGGATACTCTGTATTGTTGCTATGGCAATCATAGCAAGAAACCTGCAACTGATTTTTAATCGTTGCAGGTACTTGATTTACTATCATAAAATCATTTTGTGGTACAGTATCGCTCTCGTTCAAGGTTACTGGAAAGAGCTGGATCACTACCAATGCCACAAGTGAAAGCCACGCTATGATTTTTAAATACTTCAATTAGTTGATTTCTCGCTGTACTTTACCACATCTCAACATTGAACTTCCATAATAGGGATTCAATACATTTTCTTCTTTGCTCAACCACGCTGTACCACCATCGTACATAGGGCAAAATTGCTCGTAAAGTTTAGTCTTTGTACCAGTAATTGCCACCATATCGGTTACATCCTTACTTAATATCTTAAAATGTTCACGCTGATGCTTGATATCACTTTCTGAAATGTGTTCTGCGTGTTCTGTGGCATCTTCGATAATGTCATTTAATTCTGATGTTTCATTATCAGAATAGTTTGATGCGTCAAAAGATTTAAGAGATTGAGCCAATGTATTTCCCAATTCTTTCGCCTTATCATTATCGTCTCCTACTAACGCATCTTTTAAGTTGAAATAGTCATTCAAGATTGCTTCTGCTTTTGCATCTTGGTTGTCATTCATCGCCATATCGTCTTTGTCATCCATAGACTCTTGATGCATCTCATTACTCATAGGTGCAGCCGGTTCGTTCTTGTTTACATCTTTGCAGGAAACCGTTAGTACCGTTGTAGCAGCAAGTGCCATCATACCTAGTGTTCTTTTTACTTTTTTCATCTTTGTTGTTTATTTAAGTTAATTATTGTTTTAAAATCTTAATGAAAGTCCGCCACCCCATCCAAAACGGTTGTCATAGCTTCCCATTAAAGAGAAATCTCTACTCAGTACATATTCAAGGCCTACTTGCCAAGTCGTTTCTTCTTCAAAATCAGTCCCTTCTTCAAAATCATTTACCCAACCAAAATCCATTTGGTATTCATACTCACCATAAAGAGCAACATTTCTAAATATCATAGTCGCTGTCGCAAAAGAGATAGTAGGACGTAACTTGTTATCAATCCGTAAATCGGAATCGATTAGAAGTGGAAGCAAATAACGAACACCTACGACACCTGTGGTAGATATTTCTTCAAGGCTATCCACGCCTTCGTTTTCAACATTTACGCCTCCAAAAACCCTGAAATAACTATTGAGCCAACGCTCGTATGTAAACTCTGCTTCTAAATTTTCATTCCAGCCATATTCTCCTCTTAAGGTAAACTGATTACGAATGTTCGTTGCCGTATAATATAATTCTGTCATATGGCTTGCCCCAGTGACTTCTCCCCAAGTGAACATATGATTTGCCTCATTGGTAAGATTGGTCAAAGGATATCCTTCTAATCGTTCATCTCGTGGTGTATCGTAGCTAAAAATTCTAGCCATACCACTGTTTACATGATATAGAACGTGACAATGAAAATACCAATCACCCTTTTCATCCGCAGCAAACTCAATGACTACCTTTTGCATCGGTGCAACATTAACCGTGTGTTTTAATGGACTGCGCTCACCATTTTCATTAAGTACCCTAAAAAAGTGTCCGTGTAGATGCATTGGGTGGTGCATCATTGTCATATTGTTAAGCGTTATTCGTACAACTTCTCCCTGATTGATTTTTATTTTATCGGTTTCTGAAAGTGGTACTCCGTTTATTGACCATACATATCGGTTCATATTACCAGTTAGGTTAAATAGCATCTCACGTGTAGGTCTGTCTTCGTCAAATTCGGTACTTTCTGGCGCTTTTAAATAGTGATAATTAAATTCAGGATTACCACCTGTTTTCATATTATCACCTATCACTTTGTCTTTTGGAACCATATAGCCCATTTTCATTCCACCATCCATTTGCATCTTATCTTCCTTCATTTTCATATCCTGATGAGCCATACCGTTGTCTTTCATTTTGATGGAATCTTTATCTTTCTGCATCCCATCCATCTGCATTTTGTCATCTTTCATATTCATTCCATCCATTTGCATTCCATCCATCTTCATTGCGTATTTCTTCATTTTTTCAATACTATCATTTTTTGAAGGGTTGAACTTAACTGCTGGGGCTCCCATTTTCATATCCATTGACATCATCTCTTGCATCTGTTTAATCAAATCAGGTCTAGGAACTTCTGGAGCTTTCAATGTATTGCCTGTTCCTAAAAAGGTAGATGCTTTACCAGAACCGTCTTGTGAAGTTGCAAGGATTTCCAGCTTTCCGCTTTCTGGAATAGTTACTATAAAGTCATATGTTTCGGCAACTCCGATTAATGTTTTATTGTGTGGTACAGGAACAACATCTAACCCATCCGCTGCTACTAGCGTAGGGTCTTCGCCACCGAATGTAAGCCAGAAATAAGTGGCAGCAGCTGCATTTACAAAACGTACCCTTACCTTTTCACCAGGTTTAAAATCAGTATAGTTCTGTTCAGGTTTTCCATTTATAAAAAAATAATCGTAGTAATTGTCAAGTATAGCCATATCTGGCATACGTTGCCACATCATTTTCAACTTAGCTCCAACAGCACCTCTGGCGATTACTTTATCCCAACTTTGTACTTGATTTTTCTTAATGAGGTACCATTCATTACCTCGTTTTAAGTTACGGAGTTGTGTTTTAGGATTTTCATCCATCCAGTCCGAAAGTACGAGTACCAAATCTTTATCATACTCTAATGTGGTCTCTTTAGGATTGATTTGAATTGAGCCATAAACACCACGTTGCTCTTGCAATCCCGTATGTGAGTGATACCAATAAGTTCCAGATTGTTTGAGCGCAAATTTGTACTGTTGAGTTTCGCCTGGCTTAATAGGTGGTGTATTTAGATAAGGTACACCATCGTAAAAATGTGGAAGTATTAAACCGTGCCAGTGCACAGATGTTTCTACATCCATTTTATTGGTTACGTTAATAATAGCAAATTCCCCTTCATTAAATTCTAAAGTTGGACCAGGAATACTACCATTAAAGGTCATCGCTTTTACATCTTTACCCGTGTAGTTTACAGTCTCATAATCAATAGTTAAATCATAGACACGTTCTGGCCAATTATCAACATTTTCTTCGGATTTGTTGGCCACAAAAGGATTGTCTGGTTTTTGTGCTTGCATTGCAAATCCAAATAGTATTAAGAAAAATATTAGTAGTTTTTTCATATTTATTTTTAATTTTTACCAAAATTAAAGCTGTTTTTCAGCGAGTTGTGTCATAATCTTGGTTCTTATCTATAAAATTTGGTCTAATGAATTCCTAAAATTTTGCTGTTGCTTTTTATAGGTCGTTAAGCTCATTCCTGTTTCGGTCTTAAATTGTCTACTCAAATGATTGATATGGCTATAATCCAATAGTTGACTTATCTCGGTAAAATTCTTTTCCTGTGTTTGTATGAGTTCCTTGACCTTTTCGATTTTCAGTTTAATGAAGTATTTTTCAATGGTATTTCCTTGTGTGAATGAGAATACCTTACTGATTTTTGAATAGTCTTGATGTAATTTTTCTGATAGGTGCTTAGATAATTTGTCGCTTAGTTGGATGGGTAGATTTTCCATCATTTTTATAAGAATAATTTTCACCTGCTCAGTTAGTGTATCCTCAGCAGAATCGATAATTGCGAAGCCGTTATTACTCAGAATTTCCTTAAAGGCATATCGCTCATCGTCGTTCTTGATGTCAAGTTTTACACGTCCCAATTCAATTTCTTTTAGTTCAATGCCCTGCGATTCAATTTCAGATTTGAGCACCTTGATACATCTATCACAAACCATATTTTTTATGTAAAAATCCTTGACCATAACTAGTTGATTAAATAGTTAATAATGGCCGATTGCACATAGTACCGTTGTACCGACTCAATTTGATTCATTTGAAACTTCAACTGCAATTCCTGAATGTCCAGCACATCATTAAAATCTATAGTGCCAGTTTCATAATTTTTTACCAGAATTTCTTCGGCATCTTGGGCTTGTTTCAGGTTACGGACTTGTGTGTTGTAAGCGATGCGAGCTTGGTTGCGTTGCGATTGCGCTTTCGCGAAAGCGGATTCCAGCACATTCAATCGCTGTTCCCTTTGGGTCTCTATTTCTTGCTGTCGCAGTTCATTTTGTTTTGAAATGGATTTGTAGCGGTTGTTGAAAATGGGTATGGAAACTGACACCATAGGCATCAATACATCTTTCCCATTATCGTTGAAGTTGACATCGCTGCGTTCCGTTACGGGCAAATAATCCACGCCAAAACCAATCATAGGCAAACTCTCACGCTGGTTGAGCAGTTCAGATTGTGCCACCGATTCATAAAGTTTGTCATATTTGAGCAGTTCAGGGTTGAGTGCAAGCGCTTCATTGTCATAAAAAGGGTCTTCCTGCGGAATTTCCATTTCTGGAACTACGTCAACAGTCATCATTGATTCGCGGTTGAGTAAATTGTTGAAAGCCGTTTGTTCTGCTCTAAATTCTTCTTCCAGCACTTCCTTTTGTTGTTGTAATTCATTTTGTCTAATCTGAAGTCGCAACACGTCTACGGCACTCGCTTTTCCTACTTCTACAGACGTGAGTGCAAGTTGCTCGTAGGTTTCCAGAAGCTGTATATTTTCATCCAGCACAGCTTGCTTGGCACGTATAGAATACAGGCTATAATAGGATTGTGCGACCGAAAGTGCGAGCTTGCGCTTTGCAATCGTGATGTCCACATATTCGGCATCTGCCATTGCGGTGGCATAATTTTCACGAGCGGTAATAGTACCAAACCACGGCAACATCTGTTTTACACCTATCCGTGCACGTTGTGCGCCAACTCTGGTTTCAGGCTCGCTCACAAAGTAGCCAGCACTTACTTCGGTATTGGGAATCCAGTTGGCTTCGTTTACCTTTTCTTCGGCGATATTATAGCGCAGTTCAAAAGCTTGAATTTCTGGATTGTTCGCTTCAGCTTCTTGGATGTAGGATTGTAGTTGTTGCGCCTGCCCGCCGATTCCGACAAGAAGCAACGCTAAAATCACCAAGGCGTTCAGGCGGGCTTTCGCACTTCGTCTTCGCTCAGTATGAACTTCAGCGGAAACAAACAAAAACACGAGTATATATTTTAATTTTTTCATCTGTTTGCTTTTTTAAGTTGGTATTCCTTTTTCCAACTGTATAGGACTGGCAGTAGAAAATAGGACGTAACGTCGATTATCATTCCGCCAAAAATGGGTATCGCCATCGGTATCATTATATCGCTTCCCTTGCCTGTGGATGTGAGTACAGGAAGTAATGCCAACACCGTAGTTACAGTAGTCATCAAACACGGACGAATACGTTTACCTGCGGCTTCCAAAGTGGCGAGACGAATGCCCTTTTTATTGTCTGGTTCGTTGCTTTTAAAAGATTGGTCTAAATAGGTGGCCATTACTACACCATCATCCGTTGCGATCCCGAAAAGGGCAATAAAACCTACCCAAACGGCCACACTTAAATTGATAGTTTTCATATTGAACAAATCCCGCAGATTTTCGCCGAAAAAGCCGAAGTTGAAAAACCATTCCTGACCATAAAGCCATATCATAATGAAACCACCTGCAAAGGCCACGGCGATGGCAGTAAACACCATAAGCGATGTAGAAACCGACCTGAATTGGAAATACAAAATCAAGAAAATAACCAGCAAACAGAGTGGTACGACAACCGATAAGGTTTTCTCTGCCCGCAACTGATTTTCATAAGTACCCGTAAAGCGATAGCTAACACCTTGTGGTACGACCAGCGAACCGTTATCAATATTTTGTTGAATCAGCGCTTGAGCATTTTCTACCACATCTACTTCGGCAAAGCCGTCGAGTTTGTCAAACAGCACGTAGCCAATTAGAAATGTGTCTTCACTCTTAATGACTTGTGGTCCTTGCTCGTATCGAATTTCGACCAATTCGCCCAGCGGTACAGGACTGCCTTTTTCTACAGGAACGTAGATATTTTTAAGGTCGTCTGGATTTGCCCGTAATTCTCTTGGATAACGCACGCGCACGGCATAACGTTCCCGACCTTCCACGGTTTGCGTGAGTGGCATTCCGCCCACGGCTACTTGCAGGATTTCCTGAACATCTATAATGGATATGCCATATCGAGCCAATTGGTCTCGCTTAATATCAATAAGCAAGTAGGGCTTGCCCACGATTCGGTCTGCAAAAACAGCTTGTTCCTTGACGCCTTCAGCTTGTTTCAAGATGTCTTCCAATTCCAGTCCAAAGTTTTCTATGGACTTTAAATCGGGTCCTTTTACCTTGATGCCCATAGGTGCCCGCATTCCCGTTTGTAGCATTACCAATCGGGTTTCGATGGGTTGCAACTTGGGTGCAGATGTCACGCCTGGCAACTTGGTCACTCGTACAATCTCGTTCCAAATATCATCAGGACTCTTGATGTCCGGTCGCCAGTTTCGATAGTATTCGCCATCGTCATCTTCAATCAACTCTTTGCGTGTGGCAGTCGTTTTGAGCGATGTTTCGGCATAGTTGACGTCTTCATCTATCTCATTATTTGGGTTGATAATGAATTTGTTATTCTTCAGTACAAACAATCCATCGTCATTGACCTTATAGCGTTGTCGCTCGCCAGAACTATTCCGCATATATTCAGATTTATACTGAATGACATTCTCATACATCGAGAGTGGTGCTGGGTCGAGTGCGCTTTCCGTTCTTCCAGCTTTTCCCACCACAGTTTCGATTTCAGGAATGCTCGCCACCGCCATATCGAGCTGTTGCAACACACGTTTGTTTTCTTCAACACCTGCGTGTGGTAAGGATGTAGGCATCAGCAAGAATGAACCTTCATTCAGCGCTGGCATAAACTCTTTGCCTGTGTTTCGCATAATAATGATACCCAACGTGAGCACCGTAGCCGGAACGATTAAGAATAGATATCGGTTCTGAAGTGCCCATTTCAAAATACGTTCATAGTAAATCCTGAAAATTGAGAACGCACCAAGCAGTCCAAAACAGATAATGGAAACAAATATTAGGTTCATCACGATGCTTCGGTCAAAGCCCAAAGGTCGCCAGTAGGTAGCGAGCAAGAATACGATGGCAACCGATGAAATGATGATGTCATATAGATTCTTACGCTTTCGCGAAAGCGCACCACGCATCTTTAAAAATGATGTTGTAGCAAAGGCAATAAGAATAAGCCCCAGCCAAAAGCCGTAAACGATGGCGAGAATTCCTAACAAAATAAGTAAACCATTGATGGCGTACTGTGTACGTTCTCGTACACTCGTCTTGCGGAACAGGAATGCCGCAATGGGTGGAATGAGAAATAGCGCAATGATGAGTGATGCCGTGAGTGCCATTGTTTTGGTAAAAGCAAGCGGGCGGAACAGTTTTCCTTCGGCACCAATCATTGTGAATACAGGCAGAAAACTGATGATTGTCGTTAAAACTGCCGTTAGAATAGCACCAGAAACTTCTGCAGTTGCGTTGTAGATGATTTCGTTTGTGGTGTATTCCTTACCGTTTTCATTAAGCCGCAACTTTTCATCTTCCAAGTGCCGTATCATATTTTCGGCGAGTATCACGCCCACGTCCACCATAGTTCCGATGGCAATGGCGATACCAGAAAGTGCGACGATGTTTGCATCTACATTAAAGAGCTTCATCGTGATAAAAACCATCAAGACGGCCACGGGCAATAATCCTGAAATAAGGATGGATGCACGTAGATTGAACACCATAATGATAATAACTAAAATGGTAATCAAGATTTCCAAAGTCAGGGCTTCGTTTAGCGTACCCAAAGTTTCCTGAATGAGTTCGGTACGGTCGTAAAACGGCACGATAGTCACTTGCGAAGTGCGACCATCTGATAAAGTTTTGGTTGGAAGTCCAGAGCTTATTTCGGCAATTTGTGCTTTGACATTATTGATGACTTCCAGCGGATTTGCACCATAGCGAGCGACTATAACACCACCTACAACTTCGGCACCTTCCTTATCGAGAATGCCACGTCTTGCAGCTGGTCCCAAATGGACATTTGCCACATCTTTGATGCGTATGGATGTAAAGTTTTCAGAATCTACAACTGCATATTCAATATCTGCTATGGATTTTACGTAACCCAATCCGCGTACGAGATATTCCGCTTGATTGATTTCGAGCGTTTGTGCGCCTATATCTTGATTGCTTTGCTTGACGGCCTTGACCACATCGCCCATACTCACGTTGTATTGACGCATTTTTTCTGGGTCGATATCCACTTGATATTCCTGAACATAGCCACCTATGGATGCTACTTCAGAAACACCGCTTGCAGAGGATAATCCATATTTCACATAGTAATCCTGAATGCTACGCAATTCCTGTAAATCCCATCCGCCAGTTACGTTGCCGTCTTTATCGCGACCTTCCAGCGTGTACCAAAATATCTGTCCGAGTCCTGTGGCATCTGGCCCAAGTGATGGATTGACACCATCGGGCAAGAGATTTGCAGGAAGCGAGTTCAATTTTTCAAGAATGCGACTGCGTGACCAATAGAACTCGATGTCTTCTTCAAAAATGATATAGATGCTGGAAAACCCAAACATCGAAGAACTACGGATGGTTTTCACGCCTGGAATACCAAGAAGCGAAGTGGTAAGCGGATATGTGATTTGGTCTTCAATATCCTGTGGCGAGCGACCTTGCCACTTGGTAAAAACAATTTGTTGGTTCTCGCCAATATCAGGTATGGCATCAACGGATACTGGGTCTGTAGGCAAAAAGCCTGTTTCCCAATTGAAGGGTGCGTTGACCACGCCCCAACCCACAAATAGGGCGAGTAGTAGAACGGCGACAAGTTTGTTTTCTATGAGAAATTTAATGCTCTTATTCAGCATAGCATTTGATTATTAGAGTTTTGGAAATACGTGTGGCAGAAAATGGCAAACACGAGTTTTAGCCCACTACAGCGTAGCTGTTGGGCTTCATTCAAAAAATCTAACAAATCAAATTAAGAAAGTCTGGTGCAGCACTTGCACATCCCGTTTGACAAAGGGTCGCGGGTAATCGTTGAAAGGAACTTCTTCAGATTCGGTTCCTTCAAAAAGGTTTATATAAGAATAGGTAAAAGCAGCGATGAACGTTTGCTGCTCGAATGAAAGTGTGTCAAAAGATATTTTAAGGTCGTCTTTGCCTTCCTTGACAATTTGCTGGTCAGTACAACAAGATTTCTCAGTCATTTTAGGATTCTCACAAGTTTTGGTAGGTTGCGCTTTTTCCATTCCGCAACCTTCAGCTTTTGAGAATAAACTGAAATCGACCAAATTGTCCCCACAATAATGCATATCCACAGTAAATGACATCGTGGTAACAAGCACCACGCAAGCCATAAAGATTGCCATTGATTTGTGAATTACTTTTTTCATTTATTACAAATTTAAAAATTATTTTAACATTTAGCTGGTTTTTAACTAAACATTGTTTTTTAGTTTGTAGGCTTTATCCTAGACTAAATGTGTAATTTAAAATTTCCTTGACTTTCTCCATTTATGATAAATTTTATTGCATCAGACATTAGTTAAGACACAGAAATACTAAGATGGTCACAGAAAAAGGTTAATTAAATATATAGTCCTGGTATATATGTTTTAGGTATAAGAAAAGGCATCTTTAGGTTTACTCGTGCACGCTCGTTAAACTTGTAGTTACGAAAGGATGTAATTTCAAAAAAGTCGTCTCTTATTGGTGGAGAACTAATGGTGTAGCAGAGTCCAAATGGATTATAAGTTAACTCTCCTAGTGTATGATACGCAAAATTTGAGCGAATTATACCCCAACCGTTTCGCAATGATTTTGCGGTTGTGTAATAAATGAAAACACGAATATCTGGCGGAAGTGATTGTGATTCTTTGGACAAAATAAAATCTTTTAAACCTGGATGATTTAACAGCTGTCCTCCACTATCAATGCTCATAAACATACTTAATATTTGTTTAAGAACATTTAGCGGTTTTATAGTGTAGATAAAAGGTATTCTGTGGTAAGAATGTACTTTGTAATGACAAACAAATATGCCTGTGTCAACAAACTGTTTGTAACTAGCACCATACCAACTACCGGTATTATTGTTACACTGCTTGCATAAATAATAACCACCAGCACCTTGATTACTTCTCATACGTTTTCCATACAAATAACTTTTGGTATCGTGCAAATGTTCTGACTTTTGAAAATAGACTGGTTTTCTATTATATGCACTCTCCGGTGGAATATGCTCAAAAGTTAGTTTTTTGTGTTCTCCACAAATTCTACAAATTCCTTTCAATTGTCTTGTTGTTTTAGCAACTTTAATCTACGCAGGTAGCGTACATATATAGGTTTAAGTTCCTTTATTTCGGTTTGGTTGGAGAGCCATTTTAGTATAGTGTTTTCTTCTCGGTAAGCTTCGGATGTTTTTCGTTTAAAAAGTTTGCTGACACTTATCGCTACAGACCTAGAGATTCCGCTCGAAATAAGATTTTTTACATTTTTGTCTCTTGTTCCTAATTCCAATGCTGTAGGTAGTCCAAGAGTAATTTTATACATTTCTTTTTGCTCATCTGTTAAAACTTCGTCTAAAACGTCCACTAAGAGTTTGATATACTTAACCAATAAATAGGTAACGATAGAAGAGTTTATCTTTATAACCTTACCAATAAGCTTATTTACATCTTTTTTACTCGTTGGGTCAATTCTATTTTCGTCAGTAACCCTAGGGTTATCGGAAGAATAAAATTTTATATCATCATTAATGAGTTCTTTATAGCTTTTCCCTTGAAGCCAAGTTGTTGCGTGAATTGCCATTCCGATAGTACCTACACCACTTATGCTATACCTTTCAAAAGCTTCAGTTCTCAAATCAAAAATTTTATCTAAGCCCTGAATGATAGTTAAAAGTTGCCAAAAGAAAGGTCGTTCTTTATTTGGTAAAGCAAGTGCATCATCTTTTCTTCTTCTTTTCTCCAGCAATCTGTTAGGTGTAATTACCCAATCATTAATATCTGAGTTTTTTACAGCTAGATAGAGTTCATTTTGTAATAGCGGGTCTATGGACTGATTTTCAAGAATAATCCTTCTTGGTATTGAAATTTCAGCTAATTCCAAATCTAACACCTTCAAGCTTTTAGCTACTTGTTTAGCTCTTACATTTTTTTTGAGCAAAAATGCTTCGACGCTATCTCTATTTTTTACAAACTTGTTTCTTATGAAAAGTGTTAGATTTTTTTGCTTTGCTATTTCGTTTTTATCTCGCTTACCATTATCATTTAAAATCTCAATCTCGTTAATATTACCTTTAAGGTACTTGAAGTTATATTCTGGTAAATTTTTAGTAGAAAAAGTCTGTATTTCCTTGTCATACTTTGCATCATAGTACTCTTGTGGTGTTTTACCTTTGTGGTTAGGTTTTTCTACAAAATAAATATTCCCGTATAATGATTCACTCAATCGACCTGCTCTACCTATGAGGTTTCCAAACTCAAAATCGGTTAGGTCTTCTAGGTTTTTTCTTGGGGTAATTATAAACAGATTATTTGCTGGCAAATTAACACCTTCAATAAGAGTGGATGTACAGAAAAGATTTAATATTTTTTTATCTTGAAAAAGCTCTTCAACTTCTTTTCTTATAATATCTGGTAATTTACCGTGATGAAATGCAACACCTTTTTCTAGACAATCAATCAAATAGTACTTTGAATTAAACTCATCCTTTAAAAAATCAATAAGTTCTTTTACTCTTTTTGGAATTTTTTCTAGGTCTTTTGATTCTTGATATTCTTGTGCCCATTTTTCTGCATAATCACCTCTATTACTAAAAACAATATTAGACTGTTCTGGTGCAACAAGGTTAATCACACGCTCTATTATTGTACCATTTCTACTGTTCTTAAAAAGAGATTGGGCATTATAATCAGTATCAATATTTATTAGTAAAGGCTTATTTATGTCGTCTCGAATCTCAATTTCTAAATCTTCTTTCGAAGTGGCTCGGACAATTTTTTTGAACTGGATTACTGGCGATAATTGTGTGCGGAAAGGTTTAGCTTCTTTACCAAACACCTCTAAAAATGTCTTTTCAGGATTTGATATATGTGGGCCTGCTGTAACTAATTTTGCTTTTGGAAATTGAATAGCAAGGTCTTCAAAAACATTTTCAAATGTAGAGCCTCGACCTTGATCATCTTCAACGCCTTGAATCTCATCTATAAAAATAAAATCTATGTCTATTTTATTTTCTAAATCTGCGGTTAGAAGCTTGATACATCTTTCAGGAGTGAGTACATATAAAATTTTAGGCTCCCGATGAACCTCTCGAATTTGTTCGCTACCTAATTCTTCTTCAACTCCTTCAATATAAGCTGTCCTAATTAGGGTGTTTGTATTTACTAATGCTATTCTAAACTCTTCACTTACCTGATTAATTAATGCTCTACTGGGTACGATATAAATTGTTTTATAAATGACCTCAGTTGTGTAGGTTTGTGTCAAAAACTGCTTCAAAATAAAAGACTTTCCTGAAGAGGTAGGCGCTGATACTGCCAAGTTAGATTCATCATTAAGTCCATTCCAAAGTCCTTTTTGAAATGATGTTAATAGAACAGTACCATTTACGGTATTAATTGTTTTACTCTGCCTTTGCAGTAAGAGCTCCATCGATAACAACGAATCGTAATCGTATCTAAACGCCTTATTATTACCTTCATCAAATAGTTGTTTGAAAAACCTTGTTGCGGTAAGGTTTCCTAGTCTTGAAAATATTACATAACATACTTTAATAATGTCAAGATATTCGTCCTGATCATTATTTGATAAATACAGTAGTGTTGCAAAGCGTTGTGCGCGTATCCTATGTTTCTCCTTTTTACTGCCTGCAAGAATAGAAACTAACCAGGTCGCCTTTCGCAATTTAACTAAGTCTATAGTTATTTTTTTCTTTTTTGTGTAGGTGTAATAATCACTGTAAATTATTTTAAGATTGAGTGACCTAAAGACTTCCAGAAGTACAGGATGAGCAAATGCTTGCTTCGCAATATTCTTTCTTTTACTCATATCTATAATAGTTGGTCATCCATTGCATTTCTGAAATTAGAAACCTTATCTACAGGGACTAAGAAAAAATCCAAGTGAACGTGTTCAAGTCCAGCTTCCTTAATGTGCTTTTCAATGAGCTTAAAAACCTCCCTTTTGCCTTTAACTTTTGTAAGTAATAATGCAGAGATTAACTCCTGAAATTCTTCGTGACTTTTAGCCTTTTTTTGAACATCGACCATATAGTTTCTTTCATACATCAAAATAATTGGGTGCACTAATATTTGAGATTTATAAGCATCTTGAGTTGGGTCAAGTTTGTCATATAAGTCATCAATATCCGCATCATAATTATGAATATCCGCCTTTGCAATTACAAGTTCGTGACTTAGGTTGTGCGCTTTGTTTTTATCATTATGATATCGATTAATAGAATCTAGCGCGTCAGTAATAGCATCTGACATACTTATCATAATCTTAGATTCACCGATTAATAACGCAGGCACATCATTATAATCTCCCAAAAACAGTCCATCACTACCTTTAACTTCATCGTGTACATTAGTTAAATGTCTAATTTTATGCGCAACCATTTTACATCCCAAAACTCCTTCTACAAGGGCAAATAGGAGTAGTTCCCCATACTTACCTCCAATGTATTTCTCGCTACTCTTTTTAAAGAAAATTCGACTTTGATTAAATTTTTCTGACCAAGATTCGGTTTTAACTCTTATTGTTTCAGAATCGATTATTTGTTGTAGTTCGTGTTCAGGCAAATCTGCATTAGAAATACGAACAGCTTTTACCATTCTTTTTACCTCGCGGGCAATATCATCTTCTATTTCTTTTATGCTGTATACATAATGAGGTAATATTTTGGTAAGGAATTTACTTAGAGATAAGAAATCAATTGCAGTAGAGACGGGCTTTATTGTATAAAGCCGCATACTAATCTTATCGCCTATTTTTTCATTAAGATGGGAGACTAGCTCTTTATCCATCCAATGCTCATCAATCTGTACTACTTTTTCTTTTGCCATAAAACTCTTAAAACCCAACAAGTTAAAAAAGATTGAAGCTAATGAAAACGTTTTGTCAACTTTTTGTCAACTCACTGTAAATATTTTACACAAAAGGATTAACCGCCGCAGGCGTCCCACTAGGATAACCCCAAGCCACGTACTGCGATTTCCTTTCATCCACATCCAGATGAACAAAAGTGTTCCCAACACCTATACGCTTAAAGCCCACGTCTCGTGCGGCTATTACCAGAGTATTACGGATAGTTTTAGAAGATGCCCTAATATCAACCGCCTTGCAGTTTGGAACTTTATGAGAAGAATTGCGCACGCCACCCACTTTACGGTTATGAGCTTCACTGCGTGCGCCAGAGTTGATCCAACTAAAGATAGGATAACCAGTTTTTACAGAGAGATTATACAGCATTGTAATGAGTCGTCTATCCATACAATTTCCAGAACCAGGTGTATCTGGACTATCAAAAACTGAGAGATCTACAGCAATACCTTTTCGTCGGTACACCCCAGATGAAGAACTGGACTTGCTAAATTTATAAGCCAAAAAAGCGCCACCCAAAAGTAGCGCCATAGTGCCTAAGCCTATGTATATATGACCATTATCCTTAAATGCCATTAGCTTTTGTCTTTGCAATTACAAGGCTTCTTTTTCTGCTGACTTTCCTTATAGCGCAGGTATAAATCCGAACCTATTTTAATAGCACTCAATACCGTGAACGCAGCAAAAATATAGTTGAGTGTTTTACTTCCTTTGTCTATGCCCATCACATATTCTTTTTATTGTAAAGCTGGATTTCAGCTTCCAGTTGTTCTATATATTTTTCAAGCTCAGTAATACGATCCCGCTGTTTAGTTATCGTTCTGGACATCGTGGTATTTTTATTCTCCAGTTGGATGATACGCTTTTCCATCTTTTCAGACCATTGCACCCAGTTGGTAACTACACTATCATTTGCTTGTGCATTTAAGTGGCGTATCTCTGCATTTTTCAGTTTGCGCTGCACATTGTAATGCATAAGGATCTCTACCAACTTCCAAAAGCCTGTAGCACCTAAAACAATCGCAACGATTTCATAAACATTCATAAGTTTGGTTTTTACGCTTTACCGCTTCGCTCTCCCGATGGTCGTGAATCTCGCGAGCTCGATTTCGTGAAAGCGTATTTCATTTAAAATTCATCTGCTGGTTTTGGTTCATCTCTCGGAAACTTCTCCTCTTCAAAAACGCGTCCTCTAAAAGTTGTGTAACGCAAAGGAAGTTCAGCCAGGTATGGATTTATATTGAGCACCACGTGATCCTCACTGTCCACAAAGGTTCCGTAAAGAAACAATCTACCATCCGCATCTATCGCGTAGTTAAAAGTGTTTCCTTTTTCTGTCTGGCACAGCCCATAATAATCAGACTGATCTACCGCGAGTGGCGCTGGTAAACTTACCTGCCATCCAGCAATCTCAAGCTGCTTGGGGCTACTTGCACCCAATCGTATATCTTTCCCTACAACGAGATTACCATTGATAACCGAATATCTATTCCGAACTGGTGAGTGAATTAAACTCGGTCCAAGATGAAGTGGTTGCACTTCAAGAATCTCCTGTGTATTCTCGATAGTTCCTTGACTTTTTGTTATTGCGTCGCTTTGATATCCCATTATTAATTGGCTATTAAGATTCCTGAAAGTATGAGCAGTCCACCACCCAAAAGGATCTTGTGGAATTTGCCTTGTTTCAGCTTTTTGTTTTTAAATTTTAGTTGATTTTCCAAGAACAGAATTTGCTCGTTTCCATTTTCTGAAATCCTCATTAGGTTGGTATGCTGCAATCTCATTCTGGTTAGCACAGAATCTTTTTTGACCAGTAAATTGTCCTTCAGTTTCATTGAAAAGTCAAGCTTTCTAATAATTGAATCTTGAAACTGAGCGCGTTCTAATCTTACGGCTATTTCTCGCGATTGCCTTAAGTCAAAACAGAAATACTTTTCAGTTTTTATGTGCTGTACTATCGGTTTTAAATCTTGCGAAATACTGAAACAGCTCTGCATCACTATAACCAGAAATAGTAGTAATCTTTTCATTGAGACTTGTTTTTAGGTGTGTGATGGTAATTTTATTCTTGCTCAGTAAATTTGTCAAGCTATCTACCTGCTTCTCTAAATCTGTAATTTCCAGATCTAGCGATTTGTTCTTTTTGAGTAAAGTGCCATTTTTCTCCTTCCAATCGCTTGGTGTTCTGAGTTCATAACCATCCTCCAAAGGAATAATCACTTGAGTAAGCACAACTACAAGAACCACAAAAAAGAAAATGGCAAAAATGACCTTCCACTTATTCATCTTTTTCTGTCTTTTCAGGTTTAAAAAGTCGGTTTAATAGACTTTCTAAAATGAGTTTATGAAACACTAGTGCAAACACAAAAGATTGTAACAGCATCTCCACCTTGTGTAGCATCGTATCTCTAATAAAGTAGATTATAACGCCGTAAATAAAACCTACGATAAGCACTCGATAGCGTGTTTTTATTTTTATGCCAGTTACGTTTGCAAGCCAGTCGGTCACAGTTTTCTGGTTAAGGCCAAAAGCAATGATGATAAAAGTAAAAATGTATGCCCAATCTAGGCTGGATAAATAGTGAACTAAGTGTTTTAAAATGTCTGTCATTTCAATTGTTTTTTAAGGGTTTCTTTAATGGTTTTTATATCTGCGGTAAGCAGGGATAATTGATGATTCGGGAACATATTCTTGGTCAAATGCGCAACCAAAACAATGGTTGCTCCAGACGCCAGTAATGCGATGATAATTTTCGTCAGTGTTTGGTTGGTCATTGTGAGCGTGACTTCGGTTTTAATGCCGTCATCATCTACAAGGCTGGACACAATGTCTTTAATACTTTTTCCCATTAGGATTGCTGGTTAGTAATAGGTTCATTCATATCTAGGGAATTAAAAAGCGCTTCATTTACTGATGTTACTTTCAAGTATTTCATCACGCGTTCTTGAACTTTTTCATCATAAATTCCTGTCACGATTCCAGCCCAACCGTAATTGCGCAACAAGTAAATTTGCAGTCGCTCTACGTTTTTTCCTTTGCTTCCCAGTTGCAAAGGGAACTCATCTGCTACTGGTTTTCTAGGTTTTGTTTGGTGCTTTGGTGCGCTTGGCTTTATTTCAAGAACAGACTTTTTGGTTTTAACCACTTTCATTTGCGGTTTGGGTGTAGCTGGTTTTGGTTTTAAAATTTCGGTTTTTAAAACTGTGGCGACGGCTTGCTTCTGTTCTTCAGCATCTTCTCGTTTACCTTTAACTATTTGATGTGCGATGATGCCTATGCCTAATAAACCACCTGCAATGCATACTATTTTTACAACGTGTTCCTTTTTCATTTGCCCATCATTTTCAACGCTCTACGCATTCCTGCGATGTCTTTCTCTGTAAATTCAGATTTACCCAGACGCTTCTTTGCAGCCTTTAATGTGAGTGGTCCGAAAACACCATCTACTCCATCACGTTTTGCTCCAGATTTTCCGAGATTCTCTTTGTAAATCTTCAAATATGCCTGCAAGATTTTTACATCTTGATGACGCGTTTTATACTTTAATGGATAACCGGTCTTCACATATTTTATTCGTGGCTTTGATGCAGCACTAGATGATGACCCAGAGCTGCGAGGCACTGGAATAGTTGTATGAACAGGGATAATTTGCGGTGAGCTGTCCTTGTTCTGAGCCAGATCGCCACCATTAGCTTCTTTCTTTTTCTTGTAATACATATATGCGACCGCGCCGCCAGCTAGCACAACGATTACGCCACCTACAACAATGAGATCTTTGTTCTGTTCAAAAAATGTCTTCTTGGATTTGGTTGCTATTTTCTTCATAGTTATTGAGTTTGATAATTAGGTAATTGGCGTACAGGATTATGCACATATCGTTTCATTTCTGACGCGCTTAGAAAACTTGACAGATGTTTCCATAAATCTTTCTTGTAGAACTTCCAATAGGCTTTTGAAAGACTAGCGACTTGTGTTTTATCGCGTAATCGCTTGGAAAAAATCTCTTTTACAATAGCTTCATCATCATTAAAAGTTCCTTTGGCATTTTTCAACTTCTTTGCAAAAGATTGAGCCGTTCCTTCATCCAGAATTTTAATCTTCCGTGGTTCAACCCATCGCTGTACATTGGTCAGGTAATTCATATCAAACGGCTTATTCCAGTTAGGCTCTCGCTTAATGGTTGCTTGATTACTTGTGGACACTTGTATTCCAGATCCTATGTCTTTCCCAATGGATTGTTGGGATGTTAGCTTTTCCTTTTTCCGCTTTCGCGAAAGCGTAACAAATACACCTACCGTTACTGCTGCCATAGCAGCGCCACCTATCATCCACCATCCTGTTTTGGTTATTTTCATTCTTTAATTTTTAAGCTGTTCTATAATTTGGTATTTGCCCGATGATATTCAGGATAATTTTAATCTCATCTTCTGAAAGCCTGTCTTTAATAGTATCAATCAAGTTTTTTGAATACGTACTTTGATAAGCTTTAGACACTTGTGACACTTGAACTTTATCTTTCAGTTTTCTAAAAATTGCATACACCGCATCTTCATCATCACCACCTTCATACCACGCGCCCCAAGCTTTGTTTATCTGTTTTGCATAGCTGGTAGCGCTGCTCTCGCTCATCGCGATCACTTGACCGTTGACATTCTGTAAAACCTTTGTGAGGTAGTAAATGTCAAAGGCATTTTCTGCGTCCAGATTATTTGCTGTGGTTGCCAGTTGTTTTTTGATTTGGGTCAATAGTTTGCTTGTTTTTTGATCGCGTTTCCGCTGGCGTATGGATAGTAATGAGCTTCCGACAATTAAAAGTCCCACAGCGCCACCGCCTAATTTATAGATGAGCTGTCTGTTCATTTGCCTAATAATTTAGTAGCACGTCCAGCTGGTGTGAGCATTGCGAGATCTGTGATGTCTGCATCTTTAGCCGAGTTTCTCAAAACAACTACAATGAGAATGAGCGTAATCGTGAGAATGACAGGAACACCAATCGATAAAATCTTCGTCAAGCTCTTGCCCAGACCAAAAATGTTACCGCCTATTTCAGAAATATCTGCAATGGATCTGGTTGCCATATTGCTTACATCCAGTTCGTTTTTAAGCAACCATTTATTAAATGATGGACTCGTTGTACAAAATGCCGATCCATTCGTTTTCCAAGTGACCAGCCATAACATTTTAGCATTATCCTGTCCTACTTCCTTTTTCAGTTTTACGTAATAGCTTGTCCAGAAGTCACACGGATCGTCTGCTTCTGGAATCAAAAAGGATGTGTTTTGTATGGTTACTTGTTTTGCCATTTAATTGCTCAATAGTTGATCGGCTTGCTTTTGTGCATTTTTTAGATCCAAGTCTTTTTCTTTTAAGAATGAGACCAGACGTTGCTTTAAACATGTTTCCTTGGCTCGTGCGACTCGCTTATCGTGATTGATGTAAAGCTGTCTTCCTAGCCAAAATCCAACACCCAATGTGATGATTGTTCTCATTGATATCCTTGATAAATATTACACTTTGGGATGTCCAGATCTTCTAGCCATTCCTTAACGCTAAAACCAGGTTTATCACTATCTTTTTTAGTTGCGATCTCGTTAAAACCGACGATGATAATTTCTGGAAACCTAATAGTATAGAACTTTACCACGGCTTCTAGCGTAGCGGTTTGTTCTTCGGTACGTGTGTCTTTCCACCACGCTTCTTTAAGCGTTCTACCACCTACATAAGCTAGATTTTTGACATTGCCTGAAATACCAAAACGACCTTGTGAGATGCCCCATAGATCTACTTCGGTCGGGCTGTGTTCAGGTATGATGGTTTCTAAAGTACCATCCTGCAATACGAGATAATCAAAGCCTGGACGGTTCCAACCGAAACCACCGCTACGTTTATCGGTCGTATGTTTATCTATGACGGTTTTAGCCTTAAGGTCTAATGCTTCACTGGTATCGGTGCTGTGTATAACTAGAAAATCTACGTCTTTCATTGTGTGGAATTTTGAATGATTGAATTATTGAGTTGTCTAAAACCGAGTAGTCTATAGACAGGATATGCCTTGATATTGACTTGGTTATTCTGGTTGCCACCAAGACAGTAGATGTATTTTTTATCTTCAGAATAGCCTATGAAAAATGCCACGTGACCTTTCCAGCTATTCTTTTTACTGCGCCAAAAAACGACTATATCGCCTATGGCTGGTTTCTCGATTTCAGTGCCAACCTTAAGCCAAGAGCGTGCAGTCAATTGGTGGCTCATTTCTTTACCACATTCCAGGGCAACCCAATTTGTAAATGCGGAACACCAAGCCGTTTCATCTGTCGCGACCCAAGTGTGTCCAATCTTATCAAAGTAATTTAGGATGATAGGATTATGCTTTTGACCAACAAGTTCCGTCACACCATACTGACTCAAAGCCGTGTTGATTATTGTTTTCATAGGATGAACTTAAATGGATTTTTAGGAACTCGTTTCGGAATCCCTTTACTCATTTGCACACCGTAGGCAAGCGATGCTTTTTCTGGAAGTAGATTGTACATTTCCATTTTCTTGTAGTACAAGATGAACGTGATGGTTTGCAAACCACCTATCTTAAAACACCAACTATTCTGGCCATCGAGCATAGAACCATCTAAACCAAAAACTTCAGATACATTCTGAAAACTCTGCGGACTTTGATAATTACCGAGTGATAAAGTTTTACAAATCTCTTTCCCAGCAATACTTTTCTGTAGCAATTGTAAGGCATTCACACGTCGTTCCCCAGATGCTACAATTTTGAGATGCTTAAGCATTCCAGGACTAAATTTGAAATCTTCTCGCTCTTCGTGGTACTCATCATTGATTGTTACCGTTGGGCTTCTGGAAGAGTTAAATATGGTAAGCAGGTTTTTTCGAGTGGTTACTTTAGCAAAATCTGGTGCTGTTTCCACTTGATCAGCTAATCTGAATTGATCTAAAATTCCCCAAGGTGTCTCTGTTTGTACCTGTGTTTGGGCATTGATGCGCGTAGTACTTTTTGAAACTAAATTCTTAATCACAAGCTCATTGGACTCATTATCAAATCTAATTTCAGTCGGTCTTTTTCCAGTTCCATTGACATCAACGACTTTATGGTTTAAGCTAAGATGATACATATTATTGCTTACCGAGCCAATGACATAGACCATTCCGTAGAAGTAACTTTGATTAGTATTGACCGCAAGCGCAACTGGAGAAACCGTTCCAGGCATTGTATTTCCTGTTAGTGGAATGGTCGCCACTACAGTACCATCGCGCTCAACTACCGAAACGGAATCTGACAATTGATTTGCTACATACAATAAATTATTGGCAGGATTAAGAACCACTTGCTGTGGATGCGTACCCACCAAAACATCTATGCTTTCATCATTTTCTATAAACAATGGATCAGTAATTGGCTTATCACTATTGCCACCCCAAAGACACACGTCTCTAATTTCTGGCGTGTGGTTTTTGACCACAACTTGCATCACATCAAACTCTTTATGCAGATACTTTTGATAGTTTTTAAAGGCTTCCTTTAGCTTCTGATCTTTAATGAGATTACGCTTTCGCGAAAGCGAACTGCAATCAGAAATTTCCATCACACCTTCATCTGTAGCATAGAATCGGGAATCTCTTGTGGTGTCGCAAATTGGCTTTTTAGTTTCAGGTAACGCAACGTGCATCACGCCAGATCGTGTACCCCATTTTTTGAGTTGGTTGCGATATTTTGCAGAATTATTATTCATATAAGTATCTTCATTTGAGTGGATTGTTCTTTTGATAACCGCAGGGTCATCACAGCTATCGCAGGCTATATCGTTCGTTTTATTTGGTGCAAGTTTTATCGTCGCACCCATTGTAAATACTGCCATTGAGATAAAAAGTAGTTTATGCATTTACTCTATAATTTTCTATGAACGCCACCACATCTTTAGTGCGTTGTACCTGAGATTCGCCCACGTGATGTGGATTGTTCCCAAAAACCTTGGTCACGGCATAAATGGCTTCGATGGTAGGAAAACCGTAGTCCAGATATTTTTTTATTCCGCAGAGATCAGCTGTTTTCTGGCTTCTGGTCTTTAAGAACCAATGACAACCCTCGTGCGCCAAAATCGCCACACGAATGGGAATGGTGTAGCCTATAAATAATCGTTGTGAGATCTGAACACGTGGCATCTTGCGGTGCGTGCGAGCTGGTGTAATCAATTCTTTACCAAATGCATCAGTAATCGACGGTAAGTATTGAAAAAGGAACTCGTGATTTTTAGAGTCATAAAACCCAGTAGGCGTGTGTCCTGCTTTTTGTGCAAAGTCAATCGCAAAATCCATAAATCGATGTTCTTCTTGCGATGCCCAGACTACAGCAGGTTTCATTTTTTCTACTTTGAAGTAGCTCATATCAAACTGATAATCTTCGCCTGAAACTTTATCAAACAATTCCATTTCCAAAACTTCTGGCGTCACAGGTAAAGAGATCACAAATTCACGTTTCACATTACTCTCATAAAACTGTGCCTTCCTTCTGAAATAGTAGGTATTTGGATATCGTGGATCATACACTCGAATACCCAATTGCATCGGCATTTTGGAAATAATACCAAGCCTGATTTTAAATCGCTCTTTATTTGATGGAATTGGGACTATCATTGTTGGTAGAGTTGCTTGTTATTTTTGTTTTTGATAACCACTAATCCCACAACGCCTGCTACAACGACACCACCTAGAACAAACACGATCGTAGGTATTCCTTTATTTTCCTCTTCAGGAACATCTGGTGCGCCCATTGAAAAGTCGTAATCAGATGGTGCATCGGTAGCTCCTCCAAATCCTGTTGTTGCTTTTGGTTGTGCAATGGTATCAATCGCAGCACCTATCGCAGTCGCACCGCCCATATCTTGAACGGCAGTACCGAGTTTAGAAAAGAAAGCTTTGCTTTTTGCTCGACGAGCGATGCGCTTTGGCGCGCTTCTTCTAGCAGTTCTTCGTGCTTTTCTTTTGGCACGGCGCGCTCTGCGTTTCTTCTTATTTCCGAAAAAATCGTCGTAGTTATCGTCCAGTATATATTCTGTTTCTCCTGTAATCATAGATTATTGTACTTCCAGAATACGCAAAATGCTTCCGTTGGGTTCGTAATTAATTTTCTTGTAGCCTTTGCCCACAAATGGGTAGTTTTTTGCTTCGCCTGGATTAAGAGAAACGCCATTCACTTTTGCAGTTTTCTCTCCTATGTTCTTGACAGATCCATATAAAAATCCTTCTTCAAAATTTCCATTTTCAGAAATCTCACTTTCCTTTATTTGCGCCAGTATGTCCATAGCTTTTCTTTTTGATTTGAATGTATTTATAGATGCCAAAGCCAACTGCTCCAGTAACACCAACGATGGCGATTACTTTTACTATTTTTCCTGTTTTGCTATCTGATCTCATTGCCTTTTCAGCAGCTTCTTTTTCTATGGCAGCAGGAACTTTCAAGCTTGCAATTTGTGCTTTCGACACTTTAGTACTGTTCGGAATGGGTTTTCCTTTTTTGACTAGCGTAGGCTTAAAAATGGGTCTGTTCGGAACTTTAGATTTTATGGGCGTGCCCTTTGGGATCAGAATACTTACTGGAACCTTGGACGGTAGCTTTTTGCGTACGACTTTCTTTCCTTTAATCCTTACCGGTCTAGTTTTGATTGCTGCTGGTCTTACGGCATATCGACGTTTTGGTGCGCTTTTAATTTTTCTCTTAGAGCGTCTCGCAAGCCTTCTGGACTTCCTGCGTTGTCTTCTAATTTTCCTGCGACCACGCCTAAAGCTATCGTACCCTTCATCATCATACACGTCGTAATCTGTTAATCCAAATGTGTTTGTCATAGCTGTTGTGGCATTTGTGCACGCTGACCGCCATAAAGCATCGGTGGCTGTTTAGACTTCATTAATATCGCTGCGCCAATCCCGAGAACAACCACGCTGCCACCTATCATTAGTATCATATTTGTTTTCTTTTTGGCTTCGGCTTCCTTGCGTTTTTGCTCTTCACGGCGACGTGCTTCTTCTCGTCGTCGTTCTTCATCGCGACGTCGCTGTTCTTCGCGCATTTGTTGCATACGACGCTCCATATCTCGTTTTGCAGCAGCGGCTTGTGCAGCAGCCGCAGCTGCACCGCTATTGCTACTACCAGAACTTCTGCGTTTCTTCTTTTTAAAAAGCCCGCCCAGTATTCCTACTGCACCTTTAGCAACGGCTCCCCAGAATTCATCTTCTCTTCCTGCAAGACGTGAAATGAGTTCGGCAAGCGCTTTCGCGAAAGCGGAATTTTCATCCTTCATCAATTCTACAGTCTCATTGATAAGTGCTTTGTGCGAAGGTCTATCACGGAAAGTAATGCCGTACACGCGCAAAAGCTGTTGCAACTCCAATGGATAATGAAGGATCAGGTACGAGATATCATCTATCGCCTGATTGTATTTAAGTTGTTTGGTTTTATTTGCCATTTTTTAAGTCAAGTTTTATGCTCGCACCAACCAAAATGCCAGCTATGAATACTACTCCGAAAAGCAACATTTCATCTTTTGATATATGAATGCCATTTTGGTCTTCTTGTGTTGCGGTTTTGGGTTCTGGTTTGCTTTCCTTGCGTTTGCGCAACTCGTTCCAGACCATCTGTACTTCTTGAGCAAGATTTTTATCATCTGGTGAATCGTTTGAACGTTTTACGATGCCTTTATAATAATTCTCTAGTCCCTTGTCATCGTAGGATGAGAACTGGCTCAGAAAGCTATCTTCATCTCCAGAGCCTGCATAATTGGAATGACCGCAGGATTTACAATAGTTTTCCGCTTTCGCGAAAGCGTTATTACTACAAGCAGGACATTTAGCATCTGCTACAGTATTTACTTGGAGAATGGCAGCCTTGTCTGGGTGGATGGCCAAAAGATCTTTTATGACCTTTCTGCCTTTATTTTTAACCAGTTCTTTAACTGCCTGCGACAAGTGTTGCTGACGTTCTATCTTCTCAAAACCATAGTTTAACAGCAGATTATTTGCTGCATCTGTATTGTGGAACACGATATAATCTATCCTGTTCTGTGCGAGATTTTTTGGGTTATTGTTACATTTCATAGGGTGTCGTTAAAAAAGAACAGCCAGAGCTAGGTTTGGGGGAAACCGTGACTCTGGCTGTCTCAATTAGGGAAAGAGTCAAGACTCAAGTCGGAGCTCCAACTAGCGTCTTTTTCGTCTTACTAGGCGTGACTTGGACCGTCTCGCCACCGGTTTTCTGACATATCGACGACGGCTTACAGGTCTCCTGCGAGAACGTCTCACTCTACGTCTGGGACGCCCTAATCTGGGTTTTCTACGACTACGTATGAGGTCTAATTGTGGAAGTCCTGTTGTACGTGGCGCACGAGAAAGTTCTGCAACGTTCTGACCTTTAAGCAAGTTGCCCAAGTTTGCTCTTGCCTTAATGGTAAATGTGAATACGGCTGTTACACCATCTTCTACCATAATCTGAAGGGAATCCTGTCCCGTTACGTCCATCTCGAAATTGTCATCGTCAATGAGCGTTTGGGTAAAGTTTTGAGGTGACGTAGCATTACGCGGTTGATACACTCTGGTCGTTTTTGAACCTGAAGCTGTCCGGCGTTCTACACGCAATACATTATCAAACTGTAATGGATTGCTCACGGAGTATTTCATCCCTGCAATCTTGAAAGGATTTGCCTTACTCTCTTCTCGTACTTCCTTGTGACTGGATTCTTCTATCTCTACGGTCACGCCATTAGGCTGAGCTGCTTCACGGTTTCCACCAAATACATTGGCCTCGGCCGCAGCACCTGATTTGTTTGTGATCACAACCGTAAGCGTACGATCGTTAGGGTCAATCTTACCTACAGATGCTGCGGTGTAGTCGTCATAATCATCTTCAAACTCACCTTCATCTGCATAGTCGTCATAATCATCGTACTCGTCTTCATACTCATCATCATAGCCATCTTCTAGGCCTTCAAAGCCTGTGTCGAAGTCGTCCTCATCATCGTAGTCGTCAAAGTCTTCTCCGTCGTCGTAATCGTCATATTGGTTTTCTGCGTCTTCTTCGTAGCGCATTAACTCGTCGTTATAATCTTTCATTATTGTGGGATTTGTCCATTGCAACAATGGAATTTTGTGTTGTCAAGAATAAATAGCCCTTGCTGGCGCATCTCTAAATGCTATGCCTTTTTTGTAGGGGCTGCCGCAGTCTTCTTGTTTTTTTCTGCTAGCTTTTTTGCCTTCATCTTTTGAACCATCGGTGCTACGACAAGCGTTCCGATTGCGATGCCGGCGATTCCTGCACCTACGCAATACATTATAGGTTGCCAGGCGATGTCATTTTTCTGTGCCATTTGTGGGTTGTTTTTATAAAACTGTTTGTTATAGTTGGCAGGTCTCTAAACCTTGTGAATACAAAGATGTAGGGAAGTGGAAGGTTTACCGCTGTGCAGAAAGGGACTTTGGGACAATAGCACAGATACTAGAGAATATGATACAATTGATACTAGAGAAACAAGTATAGGAATAGTTATTGCTATATATGTCAAGTAAATGAATGTAAAAACTTGACATTATAAAGAATTAGAGTATCTTTGTAATGTTTTAACTATGAATATAACAGCATATATAAAAGATAAGATAGCTCGTATAGATGCAGGAGACGCATTTACATACGATGATCTTGCTATACCTGAAGGTGAGTTTACTGCTGCATCTAAGTCTCTAAGTAGATTAGTAACTGCTGGTACTATTAAAAGATTTAGAAAAGGTGTTTATTATAGACCTAAGCAAACAGATTTTGGCGAATTGAGACCAAGAGATACTGAGCTCTTAAAAATATATCTTTTTGAAGGAAACAAACAAGTCGCTTATGTTACCGGTGTGAGCCTATACAATCAATTAAGATTAACCACGCAAGTACCGAGCGTCATACGTGTCGCAAGTGATTCAAAACAAGTACGCGGTAAAGTGGGAAATACGATTGTGCGGCCTGCCAAAAGCTATGTAAAAGTATCAAAGAAAAACATCCCTTTGCTACAAGTGCTAGATGTTGCCAAGGATTTTAAATCCATTCCAGATGCTAATAGGTCTCAAATACTTACTTTCTTAAAAAATAAAATTGCTCAGTTTTCAGGAAAAGATCTGGAGCGTTTTACCGCTTTCGCGAAAGCGTACCCACCTAAAGTTGCAGCTTTAATAGGTGCTATATATGAGTTTATGGGATTAGAAAAGCAAAGCCGTGCGTTACGTGATAACATAAATGCACTAAGCACTTACACCTTTGGAATAAGCAAAGATTTATTACCTACCATTAACAACTGGAACATCGCTTAATGAAATTACACGAATATAAAGAGCCTTTTAGAAATGCCATACGAGCGGCTGCAGACCACTATGGCATTGCCGAAATTTTTATAGAAAAGGATTATTGGGTAACATTTGCGCTCAAGCAGATATTTAACGATCCTACTTCTAAGGATATTGCAGTATTTAAAGGTGGAACCTCTTTATCAAAATGTCATAAGATTATTGAGCGCTTCTCTGAAGACATAGACCTCGTTATAATTACCGAAGAAGGTGACGGAAGTAATGCCATAAAAAAGAAACTTAAATTAGTTACGGAAGCAGTGAAAGAACCTCTGGTAAATGTTCCTGGTCACTTGGTTGAGAATAAGAAAGGAAAGATTAGAAAACTGGTGTATAGCTATGATAAAAGCGGAATGGATGGAGCATTTGGGCACGTGCGCGACGAGATTGTTGTAGAAGTGTCAAGTTATGGAAGCCCACATCCTAGCAGCACCATTGAGATTCACTCAATGATTACCGGTTTAATTGCCAGTACAGGAAATGTAGATCTTATAACCAAATATGAGCTTGAACCGTTTACAGTCGTTGTGCTAGATATAGAACGCACTTTTTGCGAGAAAGTCATAAGTCTAATACGGTTTTCGTACACCGAAAATCCAGTAAAAGATTTAGCCGATAAAGTAAGACACACTTATGATTTACATCAACTATTAAAGTTAGAACTGATACAAGACTTCTTATCTAGCGAAGACTTCTCAAAAATGCTTAACCAAGTAGGAAGAGATGATGATAAGGCAATCCCAAATGATAAAGAATGGTTATCACAGCATCCTATTGAGGCTCTAATATTTAATGACCTTGATGGTGTTTGGAATAAAATAAAATCTACATATAATAGCTCGTTTAAAGAATTACTTACAGGCAAATTACCTGATGAAAAAGAAGTTCTCAAATCTCTTAACGCCATTAAGAATCGTGTGGGAGAAATTAAATGGGAGATGTCATAAGTAAAAACAAACTCAATATTCTTTACCTATTAACTTAATATCTATATGAACCCATTAGATCAATTCAAAAATATAAATGCAAGCCAAAAAGCTATAGAAGCAGCGATGGGTAGTATTGCAAAATTAGATTGGGTAAATGATATAACTAAACGCATTCAGTATCCTACGAATATCGCGGCATTTGGTGGAGCATTAGATATTCTTAAATCAATGCACCAACATCCTGGATATGAATCTCTGAATTCTGTAGCTCAAATAGCATCTGGAATAGCACCTTTACTAGATTGGTATAAAGATAATCCTCTGAAGAACCAAATGGATGGCATCATAACCAATCACGCCTTGCTCAATAAGCGCTTGTCATCCTTATCATCAATGTATGCTGAAAATTACGTGAAGCCCTTAAACGCTATGGAAGTTGCGCTGAGAGGAATTTCTACAGATTTTTTGAAGAACATTTCATTTGATGACCTCGATGTAGCTGAAGAAGAATATGTTCTTGTTGAAGAAGCTACAGACGCAATAGTGACTCAAGCAGAATCTCTACAATCTTCCACAGATAAGTATGTGACTCAGGAAAGTTTTGAAAAATTTCAGATACAGTTGTTTGATGAATTACAGCTGATAAGTTCAAAGTCCAAATCAGAAAAAGCTAAAGTATTTATTTTTCAATTAATGCAAATTATTTCATTTACAGTAATGATTTTTTCATTGCATAGTGATTCCCATAAAATGACAAATAAGGAGCTGTCTGAAATAATAGATAATAAATTTAAATCTCACCAAGATCAAACTAACACAAAGCTAGATAGCATTCTAAGTCAAATCACTAAACAAAGGCTCGCTACTACTAACGTAAATCTTAGAGTTAATAATAAGAAAAGAGCTGCGATAAAGGGTATAGTTAAAAAAGGTCAGCTGGTAAGTGTGATCGAAACTCGACATAAGTACTTATTAATCTACTATATTGATAAGGAAACTAATGAACCAAAGTCTGGATTCGTCTATAAAAAATACTTTGAAAAAATAGATTAAAACTAAATAGGCCCAGCCATCCCATCTTCGTGATACCGCAACTTATCTGAAATCAACTTTACAATGGCATCGTTCTTTGTTTTGTAGATATTGTTACCATCAAAATCTTGCTCATTGAGCAGCATTTTTACTTTACGAGACTCTTCCTGATCAATGAACTTTTTACAAGCTCTGATAAAAGCAGCACGGCTGCAACCTCGTATGCGCTGCTCACGCATATTGATATAAACAAAAAAACTTTTCTGAATCTTGTATTCCAGCTCCGTGATCTTTCCCATCGCAAAGGCATTTGAACACAACTCGTATTGCTCATCTACAATAAGCTGACCGATGCGCACCATTTGATACCTTGGGATGCGTTCTCGATATCTTGTCACATCATCTACTTGATGATGTAACCGTAACCAAGTACAGTTTTGCCATTCTGATGTTGTAATTTTTGCAACAGATTGGTGCGTGAGTACAATATCAATTCCCTTGTGACGCACGGTACAGAGTGCGCCAATCATAGACTGTCCTTTAGCACCAGTCATATAATGGTCAATGTCGTCCAGTACAACAAGGCCATTTTTGAAGTGCTTCATTATTTTAGTAATCACTTCCTTTTTCTCATCGTTATCCATAGGTGAGCCGTCTGGATTAAATGGTCTGATTCTACGTGAAGAGACTTTTGTAAGCGCCTTTAAATGATTGGGACTCACAGTTCGGAATTGTGGATAATCATCATCGTTGGTATCAAAAGCCAACACTTTACGACCTTTTTTACCTACTGCAAGATGATCCATCATATAGCGCTTAATCTCTTGTTTGTTACGATAGGTTTTCCCGACACCAGTCTCACCACAAACGAGCAAGATCATCGGCTGGCGCTCCAGATCTTCTTTTAGATAATTGATGGGTTTTCTGCCTCGATTAGAAATTCTTGACATAGCTACTCAGTTTTAGCTTTGTCTTGAGCAACTTCTAAAATTGTTGCTTCAGGAATATCTTCATCTACTTCTTCAAAATCTACTGCTTCCGTTGTCTGTGGTTCTTTTATTTTCGCTTTCGCGAAAGCTCCATCAGTTTCAATCTCTTCATTATCAAAATCTATTTCTTCCTGAAAATCTTCATTCTCAAAATCTTCTTCAACTTCGTCGTTTACCTCTTGAGTAGCTGAAGCTTTTTCTTCTCGGATAATATCCAGAATACGCTCTTCCAGAATGTTATTTTCGGCACGTACTTCCATAACTACTTGAGCCTTTTTCATTAAAATAGAAAGTACTGCACCCATAAGCTGTTGCTCTGGTGTGAGCTTTTTAGCTTTCTTACGAAGAATTTGTGCGAGCAACGGGCGCAATAATGCCTTATCTTCCTTATCCAGCTTTACACGAGCAACATTCTTGTCGTTCTGCTGATCGATGACGGTAATAATCTCATCAAACTCATAGAATTCCTTGTGCTTGCTGATTTTTACAAAATAACCGCCACCTACTTCCAGCACATTGTTAGACATTCCGAGCAGCGCATCGGCAGCTTGATTGGCTTGGCTTAGCGGTAATTCAAAATCCTCATCGGTTGGTTGCGGTTCATCGTCATTCTCGTAACCGCCACTATTTATTTCTTGTTCTGGTGCGTCTAGTGGCTGATCGCGCTTCTCTTGCTCGACGTTTTCTTCTACCTTTTTACGAAATTCTGGTTGCTCGGTATTCGCCGCGACTGGTTCTTCCGGCATTTGATGTGGCCTGTCTGGTTTCCAAACGTTCCAACTTTTCTGTTTATCTGGGTCATTATCGACTGGACGCTCGCCACCTATATCTTTTTCAATTACTGGCTGATTAAGCGGACTGCTTTCTTCGCCCTGAATATTTTCAAACGTAATCTCTTCTGGTGCTGTGGTAAGGACGTCTTTTACTTCTTGAGCTATTTCCTTTTTCATATTCTTAATTGAGTTTTGCGATAAAGTTGACCACGTTGTTTTCCAGTATTTTAAACTTGGCTACAAAAGGTTTGTAAAAACTAGGTATGGAAAGAATCTCATCGCATTTATGGTAATTATACATCACGGCACGCTTGGACTGTTTAAAGTTCTCGCCAATCTTGGCGTAGCTCGTATCTGTATATTTTTTCAGTAGGAAATAACACGCCATTCTAGCATCGCGGTATTCCTGAATACTACTGGCATAAAAATCTGTTTCTTGAAGATTGAAAATCTGGATACTTTGTGAGACGATGTACACTAAAAGTAATTTCACTTTCTGTGTATCGCTGGACTGCAACTGCGTGTTGCCCGAAAGATTATTAATGACTTCAATGGTTTTTACAAGACCAAACTTGCCTATGAGCGTATCTACACTCTGCTGTAAATCGCTATAATCAGGCTGTTCTTTTTTCATCTGGGATGTGAATTGATTCTCACGTGCCAAACTACTAAAAGAGAGTTTTTAAAAGATTGTTAATTGTACCCTAGTAAATTATGGAGATTTTACTATAATGTTGCTGTTTGAAAACATAACCAATTGAAGTTTCAAAAAATAATGAAGTTAGAAACCATAGAAGAACTTAAACGAGAAATAAACACATACGAGATGGTTGCTTTATTAAAAGCCTGCTACGATTATTTTGATATCGAAATTGAAAAACCCAAAGCTTTATGGGTTCCACTCACGATAATGAAATGGACGTATTTGTACGGTACGAGAACCAAACCAGTAAAACCATTGACTGACAAAGCTTTTCGAACACTTTTTGACGCTATAATGGAATTTGATCCCGATCATATTTCAAACTATATGAAATCTCAAGGAATTCATCGAGCCTTTGCGATACTACATTATCAGCAGTTTTATCTTCAAACCGCCGTACATAAAGAGCGTTTCAGCACACAATTAAAGTTATTTGAAAGTTTAAAATCGAGGTATGATATTTCAGCCTCATTTAAAAAGAAAACTGGTCTTTCTATTGCAAAATTTTTAGGATTACTTCAGTGTATGTGGTTATATGCTCAAATGAAACAATCAGAATTTCCTAACACAAAAATTACGGGCTACGTAAGTCAACCTATACTTGATAGTATGTCTGAAATATTTGGAAAATTACAAACTGAACGATTTATTAATCTTTTAATGATAACACCATTAACCGCAGCTAAAGAAGCCAAAAAATGGAAAGGAACCAATGCTACTAAATATGAGATGATGGAACACTCATTTCTCACTTTATTCCCATTTCAGTGGTTTGAAAATTCTATACGTATCGTACATCCATCTGTTTTCAACAATACCGCAAACTACTACATTTATGATTATATGAAAATCAATGAGCCAAAGTTCACAACAGAATTTGGAGCAAGGTTTGAAAAATATATTCAGTTAGGGTTAGACGAAATAAATATTAGTTACAAAACTGAGAGCCAAGTGAAGCGATCACTTCCCGCGAAACACAAAGTCATTGATTTTTTGATTAATGATAATATTTTATTGGAATGCAAAGCTATCGAACCTAAGCCCTTAGCATCAATCAACCCAACAGACGATTATGTGTACTCGTCTTATAAAGATTCACTTTTGAAAGCCTATTATGAGCAAATGCTACCTGTATCTAAATTTTTAAATCCTAATCAAGAGAATTGGGGAATTGTAATAACGTATAAGAATATTTTCTGGTCAGATTACAGAGAACTCTATCAGTTTACAAAAGACAAATATGTAAATAGTAGTGACAACAGCCAGTTGCCTCCAGAAAATGTATTCATTATGGATATTCATACCTGGGATTTGGTTGTCAATGTAATTACAACAGGTCAAACCACATTGCCAGATCTTCTCAAAAAAGCAAGAAGTGCTAATTCAAACCATCTGACAAGAAAAGCACAGTTCGATATGCAATTGGACGACTTTGATCTTAGGCAGTTTCAGCTTTCTTATCTTAAGGAAGAACTTAAGCTGTTGAAGATATAAACCTTATGATTCCGCTTTCGCGAAAGCGTACTGAAAACAAAATCGTAAATAAATGTAAATAGCCTGTAAAGTTTGTTAATTTTAGGAGCTGAACAACTTTGTAAAGCAATAAATGGCATTATTCCAGACATCTGTACTTAAAAAATATCTTACTCAACAAGACGCAAACGCAGTATCCAAAGCCTATCGCAAGTATGCCAAGTACTTTTTAAATCCTGAAATACAGGAGAATATACGCACGAGCAACGAAGAGCAATTTCAGGCGACTTTTCTTACCGAGTTGTTTGTAAACGTACTGGATTACACCATTAATCCCAGTCCCAAATACAATCTTACTACAGAGTACAAAAACGAAAAGAACAACCGCAAGGCAGATGGTGCCATCTTAAATGATGGCGCTACCGTTGCCGTTGTAGAACTTAAGGGAACAAACACTAAAGATCTAGAGAGCATACGTAAGCAGGCTTTTGATTATAAAGTAAACCACAAGGGATGTCGTTTTGTGATTACGTCTAATTTTGAAAAGTTACGACTCTATATAGATGATGCAACGGAGCATCTTGCATTTGACCTATTCCAGCTTACTGAGGCAGATTTTTCACTACTTTATTTATGTCTACATAAAGACAACTTACTCAAAGCAATACCACTCAAAATAAAGCAGGATTCGCTCATTGTAGAAGAGCAGATTACCAAAGATTTTTATAAAGATTACTCTTTATTTAAACGCGAACTGTACCGCGACCTGGTCAAGAAAAACGGTAAGGTTCTAAAAGTGGCGCTACAAAATGACACCGGTATTCCTGATGATGAAAACCACCAGAATGACCTAGAACGACTAGAGAAAAATGTAAAGCTTACGCTCTTTAAAAAATCGCAGAAACTGATAGATCGTTTTCTGTTCATCTTCTTCGCCGAAGATCGAGGTCTATTACAACCTAACTACACCTTAAAACGTCTAGCAGAATGGGACACCATACGCAAGCTGGATGTAGATGAGCCATTGTACGATCGGTTTAAAAAGCATTTTAACTATCTAGATAAAGGTCGCAAGGGCGATGCAGAGAATAAAGAGATTTTTGCCTATAATGGCGGTCTATTTAAACCAGATTCTATTCTAGATCGTGTTTTAATAGATGATGAACTGCTGTATAAACACACTAAGAAACTCGCGACTTACGATTTTGAAAGTCAGGTAGATGTCAATATCCTTGGGCATATTTTTGAAAACTCACTCAACGAGATTGAGAGTATTAATGCCGAAATAGAAGGTGGCGACTTTGACAAGCAAAAGAGCAAGCGCAAGAAAGATGGTGTTTTTTACACGCCTAAATATATTACCAAATACATAGTAGAAAACACCGTTGGCAAACTGTGTGATGAGAAAAAGACAGCACTCGGTTTCCAGGAAGAAGAATATTTTAAAGGTCGTGGTACGGGAAGAAATAAGCGTAACGATAAAACCATACAGAAACTCGTAACCATTCTGGATGACTATCGCGACTGGCTCTTACAGATCACCATTTGTGATCCTGCCTGTGGCTCTGGCGCTTTCCTAAATCAAGCGCTGGATTTTCTGATTAAGGAGCACCAATACATAGACGAGCTCAAGACTAAAATTTTGGGCGGTGGTCTACAATTTCCAGATATAGAAAACACCATACTGGAGAACAACATTTACGGTGTAGATCTTAATGAGGAGTCTGTGGAGATTGCAAAACTCTCGCTATGGCTACGCACCGCACAACCACGTAGAAAATTAAACGACCTGAGCAGTAATATTAAGTGCGGTAACAGCTTGATAGATAGCAAGAGCGTTGCTGGAGATAAAGCATTTCATTGGGAAACCGCTTTCGCGAAAGTGTTTGAAAATGGAGGTTTTGATGTTGTGATTGGGAATCCGCCTTATGTGAGGCAGGAATTACTAGACACTAAAATAAAAAAGTGGATTAATTCAAATTATGAAGTTGGTACAGGTGCAGCAGATTTATATATTTATTTCTATAACCAAGGTTTAAATATTTTAAAACAGAGTGGGATGCTCGGTTTTATTACACCAAATAAATTCATAAAAGCGCGCTATGGCAAAAATCTAAGGAATTACTTATCTCAATTCGAGATTGAAGGATTAATTGATTTTGGTGAACTGCCTGTTTTTAGTGATGCATCTACATTTCCATTGATATTTCTAATCAGAAATGCAGTTAGCCGTCAAGAAGATTTTGAATTCTGCCAAATAGATAATTTGGATAAGAAAGATTTTACGGCAATTGTTGAAACAACTTCTATCAAAATCTCAAATGATCAGATAAAATCGGATGACTGGAATCTTATAAGTGCTGAATATTATCAAATAATGAATAAGATGCTGTCGAAAAGTGTACTTCTAGGAGAAAGATTCCAATTAAATTATGGTGTCAAAACTGGTTATAACGAAGCATTTATCATCGATAAAGTAACAGCAAATACTCTTATTGCAGAGGACTATAAATCTAAAGAGATAATAAAACCATTTTTAAAAGGCACCGATGTAAGAAAAAACCATATTGAGAACTATGAACAGTTTTTAATATTTACAAGAAGAGGAATTGACATCGATAACTATCCTTCAATTCGAGAATATCTATTACCTAATAAGGATCGATTGACACCTGGTATAAAAGGCGGTAGAAAAAAAGGCGATTATAAATGGTTTGAAATTCAAGATACTGTTAGTTACCACGCAGATTTTGAAAGTGAAAAGATTATTTTTCCTGTTATAGCTAAAGAGTCGCGGTTTGTAGTTGATAGAGAAAATTACTATTTCAATGATAAAGCCTTTATGATTCCTGGCGGATCAATCTCGTTATGTACGCTTTTGAATTCAAAACTAATTTGGTTTTACTTAAAGAATACCTGTTCTGTTCTTGGAGATCCCAATAAAGGTGGACGATTAGAGCTGAGAAGTATTTATATGAATCTTGTTCCTATTTCTAATAACCTTTTTGATAATGATGAATTTAAATCAATCTCAATTGAATATGAGGAATTAGAGAAAAATTTACATCAGACACTCGAAAAATTTAATAGATATTATCAACATAAGTTCTTGCTTGAAAAAACATCTCGCAAACTAGAAAACTGGCAAGACCTAGATTTTGGCGACTTTATCAAAGAGTTAAATAAAGCCATTAAAGCAACTAATAAGCAACGCGATAAAGATGGACTAGCACCTATTGCCACACTCACTAAAACAGATGAGTTTGAATGGCTGGATCTCTTTGAGCAAAACAAGAAAAAAGCACAAGACCTACAACTACACATAAACACCATCGAGCAACAAATAGATGCTATGGTGTATAAGCTTTATGGGTTGAGTGAGGATGAGATAAGGATTGTGGAGGGAAGTTAAAAATAGAAAATATGAGCACGACAGAGATAAAATCAATGAAATATGAGAGCTTTATGACTAGAGCTCATCGTTTAGATAGAAGAATTAGAAGACCAAGCAAGGCAGAGTTTCAAAACCTCGTTAGGTTAGAAAATAAAAATGAGAATTACAGTAAGTTTTTAGACGGGCTAAAAGACCGGATGGAAAAAGCTTGTGAGATATTCTTAAATCAAGATCCGCCTTACGATGAACAGGAACGCCTAAATATATTACGTAGTTTAATTGCACAAGCAAAATCTTATGAAGAGATATATAAGTGTGCAGCGAGAGGATTAGTAATGACTGAGCGTTTTAAATAGATGGTTATGGAAGAAAATTATAATAAAGGTTCAAAATGGATTAAGTGTGATTTGCACGTTCATACACCATTTTCTATTGAACATCATTATGGCGATGGGCAACAAGAAGACGTTTGGGAAAAGTATATTA
The DNA here is from genome assembly GCF_053613295.3 of Aquimarina ulvae. NCBI lineage: Bacteria > Pseudomonadati > Bacteroidota > Flavobacteriia > Flavobacteriales > Flavobacteriaceae > Aquimarina > Aquimarina ulvae. Next base: position 170,626 of record NZ_JBSIBP030000006.1, on the reverse strand, counting down.
CGGATTTAGAATCTTTACCAGAAGAATTTAAAATCATAGGTATAAATGATTACATCTTCATAGACGGTTACAAAAAGGTAATTGAGTACAAAAAAAATGGTCGGTTATCTAATATTGATTTGATCCTTCCTGTCATTGAATTACGTATCGATAAGTTTGGAAGTATCAATAAGGATAACCCTTTCAAGAGAGTTAACTATCATATAATCTTTTCTGATAAGCTTGATCCAGAAACAATACAACAACAGTTTTTAAATTCTCTAAGCGCTGCATATAAGTTATTTCCAGATTATGAATCCAATAGTAGCGATTGGAACGGTGTAATTACTCGAGATAACCTCATATCATTAGGGGAAGGACTAAAAGCATCTTCAAATGGAGCTTTAAAGGGATCTGCTCTAAAAATAGGCTTTCAATCTTTAAATATTCCGTACAGCCAACTCATAGACAAACTTGATAACATACATTTAAAAGGAAAATTTCTGAAAGCTGTTGGGAAGACTGAATGGGAAGCGATGAGATGGGATGGCTCTCCAGCCGAAAAGAAAAGCGTAATTAACGCGGCAGATTTCGTTTTTACTGCTTCCGCAGACAAAACTGCATTCGATAAATCTAAGGCAAGCCTGAAATTACAAGCTGTCAATGATTTATTATTAGATTGTAGCGACGCTCATTCTTTTAGCTCTGAAACTGATACCAAAGATAGAATAGGAAACTGCAATACTTGGGTAAAAATCAATCCTACATTTGAAGGACTTATGTATCTCTTATATGAACCAGAGAGTAGAATATTTATTGGTCCAGAGCCAGAATTACATACAAGAGTAAGAAACAACCAAACCAAGTACATCCAGAAACTTGCCATTAACCAAATTGCTGATTACAATGAAGCAAATGGAGTTTGGTTTAAAAATCAAGAGGTCTATCCAAGTAGCGAATTAACTGCAATCATTGGAAATAAAGGTAAAGGAAAAAGTGCTATTACGGACATTATAGGCTTGTTAGGTAATTCTCATAATTATGATTATTTCTCATTCTTAAGTAAAAAGAAATTTCTGAAAGGCGGACTAGCTAAGAATTTTGAGGCAGAACTAACTTGGGCAAGTGGTCTAACTGTATCTCAAAATCTTAATAGTTCTATAGATAAGGACTTAGAGGAAAAAGTGAAATATTTACCACAATCTTATTTTGAGGATTTGTGTAATGAAATAGAGAACAATGAAAACTTTAAAAAAGAAATTAATCAAGTTGTATTTACGCACCTAGACATAACCGAACGCAATAACGCTTCCACTTTTGATGAATTTATAGATGTAAAGAAGCAAACTGCTGAAGAAAAAATTGCGTCCTTACGCCAAGAGTTGAGAATTCTTAATGAAGAAATAGTAGGCTTACAACTCAAAAATACTGAAGAACATAAAAAAGGGATACAAAGTAAAATTGATACCATACAATTAGAGATTGATAGTCTTATTAAAAATAAGCCCAAAAACCCTTTCCCTGATGATCCTGATAAAAAGGATGATGATTCAGATACTAAAGGAGAGAATTTCAAATTACTTGAAAAGGCAAATAACGACCTAGACCTTTTAAATATCCAACAAGAGAAACTGACAGAAGAGCTAACGGATCTTAATAGCGATTTGACTAAGCTTTATCAAATTAAGGATAGATTTGAGACTGAAAAAATTAGGATTCAAAATTTTAGATCTGAAGAGTCAGAGGAATTAAAGGCGTTTAATATTTCGATTGATGAAGTCTATCCAGAACCTAAGATTAACCTCGAACCATTAACCAAAATTATTGATAAGAAGGAGCAACAAAAGATCACGTTAGAACTTCAAACAGGCAAACTACCTTTTGATGAAGATAAGCATAAGGATTTATCAATAAATAAATCTGATCTTATAATTGAGAAAATCAAAATATCTACATCTCAAATAGAAGAACTTTCTAAAACACTAGATGCAAAAGAAAAGGCAATTGAGTTTTATAAGTCATCAGTTACAAATTGGGAAAAATCATTGGCTGAAAAGAAAGGAGATGTTTTAAATCCTTCACCTGGCTCATTGAATTATTTCAAAAACCAAGTAAAATTCATTAATGAGCAATTGAGCGATCAAATAGAAATAAAAAAGACTGAGCGTAATGATATAACCACCAAAATTTATGATTCTAAAAAATCCATAGTTGATATTTACGCCCAATTCAAATCTAATATTGATCACAAGCTATCTACCGAGATGCAAGAAATCAAAGAATATGACATTTCTTTAGAGGCATCAATGCAGGTTTCAAATTTTTCCGATAATTTCTTAGAGTTTATAGATAAAGGACGGACAGGATCCTTTAAAGGGCAAGTAGAGTCGGAACTTTTAGTAAAAGAATTGTTAGATCATACCAATCCTAACGAACTTGAAGGAGTTTTAAAATTTCTTGATGAAATATCTCATAAGCTTGAATTCTCTGGCGATGACAAGCAGAATCCTTTCAATCAAATTAAAGAATCAAAAAATCTCAACGAACTCTATGATTTTCTGTACAGTCTTAAATATCTAGATGAAAAATATGAGCTGAAATTTTCAGGTAAAAGCATAGAACAACTTTCGCCTGGAGAGCGTGGAGCCGCGCTCATAGTTTTCTATCTCTTGTTAGATAATGATGAAAAACCTTTGATTATAGATCAGCCCGAAGATAATTTGGACAATCAAAGTGTATTTGAAGTCCTAGTTCCATTTATAAGACAAGCTAAGAAGAAAAGACAACTTATTATTGTCACTCACAACCCAAATTTAGCTGTAGTTGCAGATGCAGAACAGGTAATTCACGTCGAACTAGATAAAAAAGGAAATAACGTCTTTAGCTTCAAATCTGGCGGGATTGAAAAGAATATCATTAATAAGGGAATTGTCGATATACTTGAAGGTACAAAACCTGCTTTTGATAAACGGAAGCTCAAGTATCTAAGTGATAGTTATACGAGACAAATTAAATAATCTATGAAAAACTTTGAATCATTTACAAACTATATAGTTTACCTAAATGGCGATTTGCCAAAAGGAATGAATGCAGGATTATCTGGTCCTCTGCCTAACAGAGTTGCAGGAGATAAAGCTGAACAATACATAGTAAGAAAACTTAATGGGTTAAACTACGAGGCCTACATAACACCAGGAAGCAAATCGCCAGCAGATATCTTTGCAGTAAAACGGCGACAAAGCTATTGGCATATTATGCTCATTCAAGTAAAATCTTCAGTTAAGGTTTCTACAATTATAAAGCTGAATAAAACTAAGGTTGAAGAACTCAATAATCTTGGAAAGCTTGTTAAAGAACAGCTTAAGAAAGTCGAAATGATGAATGACTATGCCAATAAGCCAATATTAGTGAGTACAGGTTACGCTGCGGTTCATAGTTTAGAGTCAAAAAGTGGCTTTAGAAATCTACTTAAGAATACTGAATTTTATTCCGCATTCAGATCAAATTTTACTAAAGTAGATTTCGCGAAAGCGAAAGTAAAAGCAGAAATCGCTCACAGCTTGAAAAAGTGACCCTATCGTCCAAAGTTTACAATCCACATAAAACAATCCCTATATATTTGAACCATTATAATATTTAAACCCAAAATTATGGCAAAGTCAAGCGGATTAAAAAATGCACCAAGTACAACAGGAAACCCTTCTGGAAAAGGTAGAAGTAACGCAACACCTAAATCGAGTCCTTCAAGAACTGGAAACTCTGGTTCAAAAGGGAAAAAGTAAAACTTTATGGGTCGCAGTTCCTTCAGGACTGCGACCATTTTTGTAAGAATGACAGAAGAAGATTTTAAATTAGATAGATTTCACGAAAGATTTAATGGCAGCGTTCCTTGGTGGTTTATTGCAGCTTGTTTAATTAGCTACAATTTTAAATCGTTTAGGCGATTTATGATATATCTATCACATTTCAGTTCGATTATTGATTTGTGGGAGACACCTTCCACAGAAGTAAAAAACGAGCAGATTATAGCTGGTTTTCAACCTTTATTTCCTGAGCGCATTCCGAAAAAGTTGCTCTATCAAATTACAGGACTTCACTCGCGCACTACCTTCAATGATCGTTTCTCTGAATACTTCATTGAAAATAATTTGGAAGGACGCAGAAGCTTTACACTATTAGAAACTTATATGATTCTAGAATACTGGCAAGGCGAAGGCAAATGGGGCCGAATGCAAGCGGCAAAGAAAGAAATGCTTGCCGAAGTGCTTCATAATAAAAATTATGAAAGAACTGCCGAAGAATTCAAAATGGCTATTGGAAAAGAAGGATATCAGCCTAATTTGATTAGTCCAAAGAAAATTAAAAAACTCATAGAGCATATAGATCTAACAGAAGAAAGCCAGATTGAAGACCTTATAGGTTATGAAGAGCTTCAAACTGGTCTTATATGGATGTTTGGAATATTAATGATTCATCAGTTTTTAAAACAAACCAAGCAGTCCATCTCGATACCTGAAGATCCGCGCAAGCCTATATCCTTTCTATCTCATACCGATACCTGAACACACTCGTCCTGGTCACGCGATACTTGCCAATGATGGTTTCCCAACCTAAGGCGACCTTAACGCCCAGATCTTTAAACGTAGATCTGCCTATGTTTTCAGTACGACCCATTTTTACAAGTTCGTTGATGATGTCTTCATCTGTGGGCTTCATTTTTTTGGTTGGAGCTGGTGTATCATCCATTACTTTCTCAAACGCAACTTGTTTTTCTTTTAGCTCTTCAGTAATCTCGTTGTGCTCTAGTTGATCTGCATACTCTTCATCGATGTCTTCTAAAATTTCCAGATCGAGTGCTTCCAACTCATCCAAAAGTGCATCTTTCTCACAAACCGAAACACTATCCAGTAGCTTGTGCATACGGTCAAAGATTTCCATCTTCTCTTGAATGGGCTGTAGCAAGAGCTTTTTGGCAAGTTGATTACGTTGTAGGAATAATTGGTGTTCTATCTTTTTCATAATTATGCAGGTATTGGGATGAGTTTTGGTTTTTCGGTAAGTGAACTTTCTATTATGTTTGAAAGTGCTGCTGTCGCAAGCGACGTGGCGATAATGATACCAGTGGTTTTTAGTAATTCAGCGCCTTTAGGGATTTGCAGTTTGAATTTATCGCTTTCGGCGTTCTTACCTAAATTATAGTAAATGATCGCCTCGGCAATACCTATGGCGAGGCCTGCGCCTGTAATGATCAATACTTTTTTATTCATAATTACTTTTTAGTTTTTTCCTCCATTTTGTCAAACTTTTCTTTAATGGCATCTACGCCCTTTTCGGTCGTCACAAAGTTCATTTTATAGGCGTTCATAATACCACGATGGGCACGTAATAAGACTTTTTCGGCTTCTTTTTGTACACCTACATCATCTTTTAATTTAGCTGGAATTAGATTGGCTATGGAGATAAAGTGCCCTTTAATTTTGCTGTGGCGCATCGGTTTGGGCTTCTTAGGCTCGTTTTTGCGCTTCTCTTCATTAAACTTGCGGATTTTCGCTCGACACAGCTTAATATCAGTAGTCATTTTATCCAGTTCCTTTTTGACTGTTTTAGACGGCGCTTTCTTTTCGGCTGGCTTTGTTTCTTTTACGATGGCGTCTGGCGAAAGTCGCTCCACCATAGAGAATACTTTTTCAATATTCTCTATGGCAATTTCTTCAAAGGCTTCTTTATCTGATGTTTCCTTATAATCGGCCAGCAATTCTTTTACTGCGGTTTGCAAGGCATCTGGTTGTACGGCGCTCAATTTGAGCTTTTGTAATTTCTCTATGGTCATAATTGTTCTTTAGGCGGCGATTAATAATTCAAGTTCCAGCAGCGACAAGGCTCTGGCTCGTTCTTTTTCCTGTATGCGTATGGTTTCTTTAGACGATGCCGGTTTTTTCTCGGCTTTAGCTTTTGGCTTTCGTTTTACATCATTATTTGTATGCTCCACGCCAAATTCTTTAAATCGCTCTAAATCTTTCTTACTCTCAATAAGTGCTTCGGTTTCAGAAGAACGATCTATGCCGTACACTTCTTTATCGGCTTTAAATCTTTTTTTGGCTTCAGTTTTTGAAAGTAGCTTCCATTGAAAACCATCACTCATTGTATAGATTTCCCTATTTGAAGATTTCTCGTCTGGATGAAGCATTTCAAATAAAAGCGCGTCTGCTTCCTGCGCTTTTAGGTCGCTATTTGTAAAATTATCCGACGCTTGTTTGATAACTTCCCAGGCTTTTACAGGATCAAGCTCGCTGCCCGTAAGCGCAACGATTTCATCTTGATTTTTTATAGCGAGCGCCTTTAATTCGGCTTTTGAAATATCTTTGGTTCTATACATTTTCTATAATTTATGATCTATGGCAAATTGTTGATGGTACAGCGGTTCCAGCGACCAGATAAACTCGTTTGCTTCGTCCTGATCGGCATAATGAACAGAGCACATTTGCGATGTACCATCCGTCTGGAAACATTCATAGCGATACTGCTGCACCGGATTATCTTCGTTAGATATATCTATGCACGTCCAGCGCAGGATGAGTGAGTTTTCTCGCTTTCGCGAAAGCATAATCTCAAAATCCCTGCATTGTTCTTTACACGCTTTATTGATTTCAACAGCTCTGTCCATAATAGCGTCGATTACGCTTTGTTTGAGTTTCTTTTTCATCAGGCAGTGAGTTGGTTTTTATAATTTTCTATGATTTGGGTCACTTCCCTGACTGCCGTTTCCATCGCGTAACTTTGTTCAAACACAAAGCCTTTTGGATTGATCGCTTTCGCGAAAGCGGTACCCATTTGAGCCGTAATCGATCCCAGACCAGACGGAATCGTCAAGCCAAAATAGTTGCTCAACGCCACCAAACTTTTAAAACCACGATATCTAAAATAGCGCGGATCACTACTGACAAGTAACAGTTGATTCTTGTCCAGTCTGTCCTGAAAACGCTTGACACGCACACAAGCCATTGCCACTTGATTGCTGAAAGACGTGCCCAAAAGCACATTAACTTCTACCGAAATACCACGCAGTTCCAGAAAGTCAACCAACTCTGCACAGGCAAGCCCGACATAAAGCAGTTGATCGCCCTTTACGTTAGCATTTGCGCCAGCCATTATATACAGTTGCATCGATGGATAGCTCATCTGCTTATCTTGAAAATAGGCGTACACACTTTTTACCGAAGTAGAAATCTGATGATTGCGCAGTTCAATATTCATCTGGCTCACGGCAGTACTAACTGGCGTTTGCGTATTTACAGGAAAGTCCTTATACATCGCCATCGCAGCACGCTCAAAAGAGAACACGCCAAGACCACGATCATTGTAAGCCATCTTAGGTTTAGGCAACACAGAATCTTGTAAATAGTCTAAATAGGTTGCCAGTTTGTCTTTAACCTGCGGTTGAATTTTCTGCGCCAGTTTCATTCCTAAAAAGGTGCGATGTTCTTCGAGCTCTTTCACATCTTTTGGCGTAGGTGTACCGTACCAATCGGTACCAGAATTTAAGTTTTGGGATGTGCTTTGTACCACATTATTCCATCGTGAAGCATTGCTACTGGACAGTTGCTGTATCTCGTGATCTACAAACGCATTAAAGGCAAACACACTATCAAACAGGAGATAGTTGTATTTGCCATTGTCACTCTGGGCGATATGTTTTTGTGGTCGACTCACGTAATTCTTTTAAAAATAGAATTAGTGGTGTGAGTTGTTTGGGGATGGGATTGTAGTTTGGGACAATTTCGGATATATTTAAGCATTTGCTTAAATACGTAATTAATTATATATTTGCACCTCTAAAGCAAATAATATGAAACTTGAAATAACCTGTACAAGAGCAGAAGCAAATCAAAAACAGTTACAAAACTGTATGGATACATTAGATAAAATGGAAGAGAGTTTTCAAAAAATATCAAAGCTGTTATCCATTTCAAGTAATGAAGTTCGATTAAAAATTCTATATCTCTTAAATATGGAGAAAGAACTATGTCCCTGTGACTTAGCTGATATTTTAAAAATGAGTGTTCCAGCGGTTTCACAACATATTAGAAAGATTAAAGATGCTGGTATTATAACAGCAAGGCGCGAAGGACAAACTTTGTATTATTCATTAAATGAAGATGAAACGGATATTTTGGAGAATATCTTCAAGTCAATAAAATTAAAAAGAAAAATAGCATAATTATATAGTTATGAGTTCAACAAAAAAATCAAAAAGCGCGGCGTACACAGGAATGTTTGCAGCTATTGCAGCATCGTCGTGTTGCATACCACCTGTTATTGCGCTTATAGCTGGAGTTGGTGGAAGTGCATCTGCATTATCTTGGATGGAACCTTTTAGACCCTATTTAATTGGTTTAGCAATTATAGCAATAGGCTATGCTTGGTATAGTTATCTAAAACCAATAAATGAAGATGATTGTGGTTGTGAGATAGATGAAAAACCTAAATGGTTTCAAACTAAAGGATTTCTTATTGGCATCACCATATTTGCAGGATTATCAATTGCTTTTCCTTATTACTCAAATATGTTTTATCCAAACACTGAGAAACAAATCATAGTAGTTGACAAATCAAACATAAAAACTACAGAGTATAAAATAAGTGGGATGACCTGTGCCAGTTGTGAAGCACACGTCAACCACGAAGTAAATAAACTTGACGGCATAGTAAACTCAAAAACATCATATGAAAATGGTAATGCAATCATTGAGTTTGACGAAACCAAGACTAATGTGTTGGAAATTGAGAAAGCAATTAACGCAACAGGTTATAAAGTAACTAACAAAAATGAAATCAATTAGTATGAAAGAATATGATGTATTCATAATTGGTTCAGGAATGTCAGGAATGACTATCGCAAATAAATGTGCCTCAAAAGGTCTTTCGGTCGGCATAACCGATGAATTACCATACGGTGGTACTTGTGCATTAAGAGGTTGTGACCCAAAAAAAGTGATTATAGGGGCTACGGAAGTACGAGACTTTGCTAAAAGGCTCAAAGGTAATGGCATTGACACCGTACCTAAAGTCAATTGGAAGGACATTATGGATTTTAAACAAACTTTTGTAGATGAGATGCCGCCTAAAATAGAAAAGGGATATGAAAAGAGCGGTATAGATACATTCCATAGTTCAGCAAAATTTTTGTCAGAAAACACATTAGAACTTGGAAACGACAAAGTAAGGGCTAACAAAATTGTAATCGCATCAGGTTCAAAACCAAGAGTTTTAGAGTTTGAAGGTGGTCATTATGCCAAATCCAGTACCGATTTCTTGAATTTAGAAAAATTGCCAAAATCATTATTGTTTATCGGTGGTGGCTATATCGCTTTTGAGTTCGCCCATATCGCAGCTCGATGTGGAGCAGAAGTTACTATTGTTCATCGTGGACAAAATCCCTTGGAAAATTTTGAACAAGATATTGTAAAACATCTTGTTTCTGCCACAAAAGAATTAGGGATAAAACTCATTCTTAATACAGATGTTACTGTTATTGAGAAAGTAGATAATCAGTATAGGATAAAAGGTAAATCTCAAGAGAAAACAGAGTATTTTGAAGCGGAAGCAGTATTTAATTCTGCTGGTCGTCCACCTTCAATATTCGATTTAAATTTAGACGAAGCCAACATTGTATTTACTAACAAAGGTATTACGGTAGACAAATACCTTCAAAGTACTTCAAACCCTCATACTTATGCAGCCGGCGATGCGGCAGATTCAGAAGGTTTGCCTTTAACCCCAGTTGCGGTTTTGGAGGGTCATACGGTTGCTTCAAATATAATCAAGGGCAATTCTAAAGAAATAAGTTACCCACCAATGCCAACGGTAGTTTTTACATTGCCTACAATTGCGTCTGTTGGCTATTCTGAATCGAAAGCGAAAGCGCTGAACTACAATATTCAGGTAAATTATAAAGAGGTTGGCAATTGGTTCAATGCCAAACGTTTGAATGTAGAAGAATATGCGTTCAAAACTATAATTGACGTAGAAACCCAAACAATTTTGGGAGCGCATTTAATCGGACCACATACAGAAGAAACCATAAATCTCTTCGCAATGGCCATAAAAACAAAGTTGAAAATTAATGATATTAGAAAAATGATTTTCGCATATCCTACATTGGCTTCAGATATAACATATATGCTTTAAAAAAAAATTGAATGGAAACTATATTAAAATCAGAAATTACCTGTCCTAACTGCGGACATAAAAAAGAAGAAGATATGCCAACAAATGCTTGTCAATTTTTCTATGAATGTGAGAATTGTAAAACAGTTTTGAAACCAAATGAAGGAGATTGTCGCGTGTTTTGTTCTTATGGAACAGTTGCTTGCCCACCAATTCAAGGGAGAACTAGTTGCTGCTAGATCTACCCAATCCGCCTCTTGAACTCCTTAATAAATTCAGCCTTCATCACACTACCTTTATAAGAATTAAGGAACCCTTCGAGATTTACTTCAGTCTTGATATGTTCCGCTTTTTCTTTATTCATTGCTAGAAAGTAGCTGTGAAGTGCATCTTTTAGGGTTTTGCCATTTGGCATTTTACGGTAGGTTTTACCGAACTCATCTTTCATTCCTGTTTCACGCTTCATTTCGAGTTCGTAAGCGCGTTCTAGGTTGAGCATCGTACGCAAGGTCATTATATCTTCAGTATCGTCATCGCCACCTTCTTTTCCTTCGTAACGTAGGATGGATTTACGTATCTCCAGACAAATATTCACAACTGGTGGATAAACTAGCTGGCGCTCTAAAGTTTCATTAAATCCTATGCGGTAAATACAACCACTAAATCGGTCGAGCAAAGAGGCATCCTGTTTGTTGTTTCCTACATAATTACCACTTGCTCCTTTACCAATCACATTACCAGTAGCAATGCAACCAAAGTTGCGGTGCTTTACGACTGGCTCATTTTTACCGTTAAAGATAATGGCATCTTCTTTGGCGCTTTTAGCCAAAGCATCATTGAGTAATCCTGCGGTATTGGCATCCAACTTTGGCATTTCGTCCAAAATCAGGATTTTGCCATCACGCCAGGCTTCAATCAATGCACCTTCTTTGTAGCCAGTAATAGTCTGACCGCCTTTAATATCAATTGGCGATGTCCATTGATTACAATTCACAATAGTAAAAGGCAATTCCTGTCCATCATTTTCAGATCTTCCGTTGATGGCATAGGCAATCTTTTCGCCTAAGGTTGTTTTTCCAGTTCCAGCACTTCCAACCAAATAAGGGTTGTTCCCAACGCTCAGATCATCCATCACTTTCATAAATTGTGGAATCTGTTGTACTTCTGGAATATCGAGTTTTCTATTTGTCATACTTACGTGATTTTTTAAAAAGTGTATCTGCGGCAGCGTTTGCTTCTTTCTTTGTAGAATAAATGGCCACGATCATTTGAGCATCCATACCACCTCTAAATTTATTTTTCAGCTCTTGCATCGTTGTTGGTTTTCCACTAAAAATACCTTTACGAGTATTGTAGAATGGACTGTACAAGACGTACATTTTGTTGGGATTCACTTTCATTAGATTTTTACGATTTGCAGTTGATTTAAAATTTCATCAATGGCGGAAATTTGTGCGATCGTATCTTCATAAAAAATGCGACCGAGATCCTGTGCCGTGTAGTCGCCAAAAACAAATTCGGCATTACCATCTTCGTGCGGATGGTTCAAAATGAAATATCCCAAACTCTCAATAGCATCGTGTAGCGTTAGCCTTTTTACATCACTAATGATGTTATTAAAATCATCTTTCAAGCCTGATGCGAGCGTTTCAGTTTTCCAAAGTTGATACGGTTCTTCGACATTTTTAAAGACAGGAATTAATGAGTAATTGAACTTTTCCTTATCTGAAAGTGTTCTATTGTAAATAACCAAACCATACTCATATTGCGAGTTCGGCTCCTCATAACTTACAAAGCCGGTTGTAGGATTACTTCCTTGACCATACGTACGTCCCAATCGAAATTTATAGCTGCCAGAAGTGGATTTTGTCTTCGATTTCCAGTCGGCTTCATTTTCAATTTCCCAATCTTCAAGTTCGCGAGCGTGTCCCAAAAACTGAACACCAAACGCATCCAAACGGTTCAGAAACATCTGCAACTTTTCTATATGTAGCGCAGCCGTCATATCGCCAGCATTCTGAACAAAATCGGGTAGCTCATCATTTGATTGTCCTTCAGCACGTTTTAAAAACGAACGTAACTTTTCATCAATAATAGCTGAGTACAAATCCTTTTTATCCAAGTACAACTGAAAATAATTTTCACTAATTCGCTTTACGCGAAAGTTGAGCTTGTGGTCTGCAAAGAAGTCATCTATTTCAAGTTTCCGAATGATATTGAATGCTTCCGAAACAGGCAGTACTGCTGAATTTGCTTCACCATCCTTACCAAAATCACGATGCAGTAATATGCCATTTTTGATCGTTCCTTCTTTAGTGTTGTACTTAATGAGCTTGTTCTGAGTTCCAATCTGGTTGGATGCCCCTACAATGTTTTCGGTAAGGATGTGACGTCGTTCCCTTTTGGAAGATGCTTTTTTAATCAACTCATTCCATTCCAGATTGACCATTTGTACATCTGCTTCGGAAATGTCACGACTTTCCGTGAAGATCTGTGAGATAAAGCTTTGTTCTGCTGGTTGCAGACTGTAGGTCAAAATCTTTCGTGAATCTGTGACTCCAAATTTCAAACTGATGTTACTCAGCGTATATGGGTTCTTTCCAGACTTACCAATACTCACTCCCAAGAAGATTCCCCAAGACGGATTGATGGTTGTCCCAATAAACGGAACGCGCACCACATCGCCGATGTTCCACATTGTGATATACCTTACGATAGAACGCTTCGTATTCTCCAAGCCTGCCACATAAGTGGCAAGCTGAGATGTTTTTGCGTGAATAATTTCTTCCAACTTTGTCCAGTCAGACTGAATACGCTCATTTTCCTTTTCAGAATCGCCACTACCACGCTGCGGTAAATCGTCGCGATCTTCTTTCAGTCTATTTATGACATCAAGCCTTTTCGCTTTTCGCTCTTCAATAAGCAATGGATATCTCTCATTGATGGCATCTACCATTTTCATTTGCACTTGAACTGGTTTCTGTCCTTCAAGTGCGTCAGTAATTCGCTTATCGATGTCCTGTTTGGTAAACGGTCGCTTTAGATTATTGACGATAGTAATATCGCGTACCGTGTCTTTTCCAAATGGCGTAGCGCCACCTTGACCTTTCTGAAACAAAAAGCGCTTTTTAGTTTCGGCATCGAGCGGCAGGAACTCCGTTTCCAAATCATAAGTTCCTTGCTGTTTTTCAAGTTTGATCTGATGGTCGTAGCGTTCCAGAAGATCATCATAAAGAGCATCTTGTTCTTCAACTTTTAGCAATCCAGCTCTACCTGTCAGCTGGCGTACGGCTCCATCCTTAAAACCATTGCGCTCGTAGCGTATGTAGCCGTTTTTATCAGTTTTCTTTTGGTAGGTAGGATATCCCAATTGCTCCATCATTTCCTGATTCTCATCTACCCAATTCCACGCAGCGATGTCTCCATACTTATTCAAGAAATCGGCACTCTTTAAAGTCTCATCATTGGTTTTCTGTGAGCCTGTGGTATTGGCATCCAGCGATTTTAATTTCGCCTTGAGCATAGTCATCAATCTTTTTTCCGTAGGAATATCACTCGTAATGTAATAGTATTCTGGTAAAACTACTTGACCAGTACGATTGATACGACCACGCTTTTGAACTTCAGTATTAATATCCAACTCAAATTGATGCACAATCATCGCACGTTGACGTTGATCCTTAAAATCTTTACTCGCGTGAGCTGATGATCCTGTGGAACCGCTCTGGTTAATCAACAGCACATCATAATCGCCACCATTGAACATTCTAAAAGAACGCTCCGTATTACTGCGGAAGGATTGTACCACTGCTTCGTCGCCTTCCATCGCAATGCGCTGATTACGACCTGTGACTTCGGCAACCTTAAAATACAAATCGGTATGGCCACCAAGATGTTTTGGTTTTTTCTTTTTCTCAATAAAGTGAATCAACTCATCAATAGGCGAAATAGAAAGTCCAGAACTCTCCAGAACCATTCGGCTTTTGATGTCTTTGTATTTCTCAATACCTTTTTGTGACAGCTCTTCCAGTTCTATACGTTCACGTGTTTTTGAACCATCAATCGCGGTATAACTGTAATTGAAAATTCCATCTAAACCGCGAATTAACGTTCTCACAAAATCCATCTGCTCTTTGGGAATCACATCGCCACTTACCAAGTTCATTTCCTTTAAAAATGCACCCATTGTGGATTTAAAAGCGATCACTACTTTCTTATCTTCCTTCAGTAATTTAATGGTGTGATCTACTACGTTTTTAACCTTAAGCGCAAATAGCATTTGATCTACGATATTGAAAACCCTTGAAAAGTATGGCGATTGTTTTACACCCAGACTTCTAGGTTTGGAAGACATATGCTCGCCTTGCGCTTTCGCGGAAGCGTGAATATCTGCCAAAATAGGCGCGACAAATTCCTGTTCAAACTGAACGACTTCATTCATCAAAGAGATGATACTATTTACACTCGCACGGCTTTTACTGCGCTGTGGTTCTGCATCGAGCGTGATATAATCTACGTTGATACCTTCATTAGAACGCTGACGTCTGATGAGCTGTCCACTTTCGGAAAGGTTGGATGCCACAATTTCCTGAAGCGCCAATCCGCCACTGGTCATTGATCGTACAAAGCTCGCATCAGTTAATCCAGTTTCTGCAATAGCGGTTTTCTTTGCATAAAACGGCATCACTTCAGGATATTTAGCAAATGTGGCACTCAAAAAACAACAGGCTTTCGTTTGTGGTAATACGTTGCGCATCCACGTCCCAATGATGGAATCAAAACCACCTGCCATATGCGATTCATCGAGTATGAAGATGACCTTCTTGTATTTTTTGCTGCCTTCCAGACCATTGTTGACCATACTTTCTAGCCACAATCGTTTATAAGGATGTGCAGACTGAACCTGGGAATAGGTGCAAAAAATCATATCGTAGCCTACAGGCAGATGGTCTAAGGTTTCGGTAATAGTGATGAAAGGCACCTTGTCTGGATCTGGTAAATTCTTACCGATTTTCTTGTGCCACTCAATTGACTCGATGCTTTCTGTGGGAAATTCTTTTTCGGTGGTAATTAATTCATATTGCGCTTTGCTGCTCATCGGTGTAAAGACGACATTTCCTTGGGCATCTTTTACCTTGGAATCTGTGTCTGTGTTGACAATGAATGGTCTGATATTGTCAAAACCAATCGCCTTGAGATCGCGGTACATATCTGTAAACAGATCTGGCTTTTTTGTAAAGAAAACGGGAAGAAAGCCCTGCATAACTGCGTGTCGTATCACCGCCGCTGCTTGCCTGCCTTTCCCAATTCCCGTTTGATCTGCTATAATAATGCCTTGCTCGTTCTCAAATTGCTTGAGATATAAGCCTACGGCATCCACCTGTTCTGCGCCGAGACCTTTCCACATCTCTTTAGTAGATTCATACTTGAGCTGATTGCGCACATAGTTATCAATATTGCCTTTGTCCTTTACAATTCTGTTCAATGACTTTTGTACTTCAAAAGCCATATTACGCGGGATAAGCGTATTCATTTTATAAGGCGCTTGCGATTTGGACGCATAAGGCACTAATGCCGCTTCTTGATTTGCAAGTTTTGCTACTTCATCAGCGTTTTGGCTGTATTCAGCTTCCTTGATATCGAGTTCTTCGTTATTCATTCTTGAAAAGTGCTAAAGCTTCCAAGTAGCTGCGAAGCGTGGTTTCTGAATACAGTTGCACGGCTTCTTCCTTGTCCATTCCGCCATACATCAATGAGTCTGTTGGAAGGCTATCGTCCATTTTATCCCAGTTTTCTTTGAGCGTCCACAGCGCGGTCTGCATCTTATCGGTTTCCAATAAAAAGCTTGCGATTTCTTCTGTAGAAGTCCCATCATTATAGATGACTTCCAAGTACTCTTCAATAAGCGCAATAGGATCTTCTCCCATTGCTCTAGCTTGCTCAATGAGTTCGTGTAGCTGGATGAATATGCCTGCTTCGTGATCTTCAAAACGTTCAAATTTTGAAGGATTTGAAACCATAAACAGTCGTGCCTTTACATCGCCAGACATTAATTGATTGTTGTAAAATATCATTGTATTCGTGCTTTTTTAAGTTGCGAGATGAGTGTGTTTAAGTTGGGTTTAATGTGTGACTTGACACGTTTCCAGAGATCATAAAAGGTCTCAACCATTGTATCCAGTTCTGGCGCTTTGGTCTGATCTGGCGCAACACCAGATGGTTTTGATTTACGACCACCTACCAGAATGAGCATCGTCTTAGTCACAGCACCTTGCTTATTGTAGAGCTTGTAGCTGTTCATATTGATAATATCGTCCACGTGATAATGACGGTACAACCAGTTAAAAAATGGACGATATTTTGCAAACAAACCATCTTCGCCATAATACACGTGACCCATTATAATAATAGCAGCCTTGCCATCATCTTTCATCGTATGCAACGCCAGTCCTGCCATTAAATGTTCTAGACGGATATGATTTGCTATACCACGCTGTTTGTTAAAATATTTGTTGGCAATACGCTGCTTATCAAATTTGGACGCTTCCCATCGTGCAAATGGCGGATTGGTCACAACTACATCGTGCACTTTATTCATCACTTCAGGAAAAGGTTCAGCAGCATTGTTATTTGTGATGCGGCCAAAACCCTGATACTCTAGTGATTTTTTTCGGCTGTTATCAATTTCATTGACGTGCGTGATTCTAGGATTTGCACCTACGAGCAACAAGCCATTGCCAGCACTTGGCTCAAAGATGAATTCTGCATCCTTCATTTGAGTGTATTCTGCCACAATTGCGCCTATGGGACAAGGCGTTGAGTATTGTTTGTACAATTCCTTGCTGCTATCTGAATAAGCGTAAGTCGGCTGCACTTGACTCCAGAAAAAATCCATTTTACGTAAGCGGCTTTCAAATGGAATTGGTTCTTTGTAGAGCATTTTGTACCACAATAACCAACTCAATTCCACCGCTTCCCAGAGCGCACCTAAATTTGGTGCGCCCGTTTCTTCTTTTAGTGCTTCAACTTTCTTTTTTGATAGGCGTTCCGCTTTCGCGAAAGCGGTATGCATCACAGCCACGACACGATCTATATAATCATTTTTATTAGTTGATTTTTGAGTCTTTTGCTTTTTAGGAAGTGCCTTTGGTTTACTTTCTGGTTTTTGCTGTCCATCCAGATACTCCTGAATATTGGACTTAGAACGCTCCAAACGATTCATCTGCCACTGCATCTCGTTGAAAGCTTCTTTGGATTTCTTATCTGTTTTGGGTTTACCAGTTTTAGGGTTTACATAGTCCAGATGATCTTCTACCAATTGCAGTAATATCGCATCGATAATTTCGATTCCTTTCTGGGGATCTGCGATGGGACGCGAATGCTCCACCACAGACCACCACTTATGGCTGTTATTCTCGATGTCGATTTCAGCACCCAAAGGCGAGACACTTTTATAGCCTGCGTGAATGTTCACATAAGGATAATTGAGATCAGTGGGATAACCGATGGTCGCAAATGCTTCTGAACCACGATTTTCCCATTCCTGCAACAGCGTCGAGCGATTTACAGCAATACCATAATCGTTGGGATGTGGCATTTGTGATAACTGAAAAAGCTCCAAACCAGAAACCTGTTTCAAGTTCTCATCATTTAATGTATAAAGTTGGGGGAACTTAAATTTTAAAAAGTTGCCATCGCCTATGGTCAAGCTCCCAGACTGGAAAGGCTCACTAGCGTGAACGGGAACAAGTACATTGGGAACGATATGATCGCGATTAAAAATATCTTTGGCAATTGAACGCGCTTCGGTTTCAACTTCTTTTAGCGGAATAAGCTCCAGACTCAAAGATTGATTCAATCGGTTCACTTGCATCAACGCCATCGCTCGATCTTTAATAGCCAGATCGTAGACCCAATCTTTAAAGTTTTGAAGTGCTTTTAAGAGATGATTCTTAAAATGGATTTCGCTCCATTGATCGGCAGCGTCTTCCAGATCCATTACGGTAGTGGCGATAATGGTTTCAGGTTCGCCATCCAGTTCTTCGGTTTGCTCGTTCAGTTTCTCAATGACTTCCTTTAAAACAGATCTTGTGGAAAGCTTACGTTCTGCATCTGTCTTATAACCAGAATAATCTTCAGGTTCCTTAACGACTACCTTTTGTTCTTCAGCTCCTTCCTTAGCGACTAGCGCATCATTTTCAGCCACTTCCTTAACAACTTCGTTTTGGAAAGGCACACTTTCTAAAGCGACCATACCATCAATCACTTTCCCATCTCTAAACAGGACGCGTGACTTTCTCTTGTAGTTGCGAGGATATACTTCTATATGTTTGAGCGTATCGCCATACTTGCGCATTGCAAAACGACTCGCTATCTCGTGAGCGACTTTCTTGTAAGAATCGAAAACTACATAGTTTTCCTGTTCTGCTTTTTGCTGTCCCTTAAGGAAGATCGTTACATAGGTAAATTGCCCTTTGTCAATGTTTTCTAAGGACGACTCAAAAGATGGATGGATCAATACTTGTTTCCAATCGCCTTCTTTTGCAAATTCCTTTTCCAGCTCTTCGACATAACGACAGTATGCAGGATGGTTGTCAACATACCATTTCATTGGGTCTGACAACGTTTCCTTAAAACCAAGTTCCTTTAAATGAAATGCTAGTTCTTTAGGAAGGACTTCGCTAAAGTGAAGTTCGATGCCTTTTTTCTGTTTGTTGAATGTACTGGTTAATTGCATTTGCGATCCCAAAATTTGCTAGTCGCTTAGGGACTAGTTTGTGGTGTGTATTGGGATAAATATAGATTTCGCTTTCACGAAAGCGGCGTAAGGGAAAGGGATTGTGGTACGTTATAGCATTTAGTTTTTTAGTCTAAAATCAAGAAACCCTAGCGGTGGCTAGGGTTGTGAATTTATGGGTGGAATAAATTGAGGTGGTGAGTTTTGGTACGTGGTTTTGACCGAAGATAAAATGGGGTAAAGTCCAAACTATAACTTATCTACTTTTTTTGACTGCTGTTTCCAGTAACGCTTTTTCAATTCATTTTGTTATATCTTATCTGGAATGCAATATGATGCTATTTTTTCAATCATATTTTGATCGTTAAAGTCATATACATCACAAGCAGAAATAAAATTAAGCCGTTTTCCGTCTCGTTTAAATTCCGCAGTCCCAATAACTACTACCTGATTTTCTAAACTAATAATTCTGTCAGTTGTGAAAATTGTTTGTACAGTTTTAAAGTATTCTGATGTCTGTTTACAATTTTCCGTGACTTCCTTTTTTCCTTTAAATGTGTTTTCGCCAATTATATCCCAAACTACTTCATCACTCAAATACTCTGTTGTCTGTGGAAAATGACCGTTTGAGAAAAATTCTGCTATTTGTTGTTTTGTGTGTTTCATTTTAATGCTACTATTTTGCGGTTACAATCGCAAGATTATTAATAATCTTCCATTGACCATCGATATCTAAAACGAGACCGTTATAGGATATGAAATCATTCTCCGAACTTTCTATACGCAATTTGACCGAAGCAATTTTTTCACTAATGTCAAGTTTCAAAATTTCCATTTGTCTAGGTAGCCCACCAAAAACACCAGTCTTAATTTTATTCAAATACTCATCCTTCTCGATTATGGTTACACCAGCTGTTCCCATAAAGCCATTATTTACAACTCGAAATTCTTTATGAAGAACTTTTTCCAAAAGATCCGCATTGCTATCATCTCCACCTTTTACAAAATCGGTAATTGCTTGCTTAATCTTATCAGTTGTATTCATTTTAATTTTATATGCTAAATTTCTTAAGGACAAGACTTACTTGTAAAATCAACATAAAAGTAACAATATCATTTTGAAGTTCATTAAATCTAATAAATAAAGAATTCACAGCACAATTACGAAATACTCATAAAGTGCTGTCATATGGGCTTTTATGGTCTGATTATTGCTAACATAATACAGATAATAATCTCAAAAATCAAAATATTATGGGAATTAAGCCAGGTCCAAAAAGAACTGCCAAATCAACTGGAAAACCGGACAGACGCCAACGAGATAATAAAAAGACTGGTGGAAATACGCCGTCATTAAAACCGCATAAACACAAGAAAGGGGATTGATTTTTAAATAAACAAATCTTGGAACTTTTGAAGTTGCCTATTCGTAAAATGCTGCTCCATCCAAATAGACTTTAGCGCATTCTTTCCCATCTGATCGCGCAGCTCTTTATCAGCTACTAATCGTTGGATAGCGTTTGCCCAATCTTCAGTGGTTTCAGCAAGCAATCCAGTTTCTCCTTCCTTAAGGACTTGTTTGGCTGGATGGTATTTTGATGCAATTACGGGAATACCAAAAACAGCACTTTCTAATAACTCCGTGTAAGGCTCACATTGAGAAAAGCGGTTCTTTTCAGAAAGTAAAAGAACCATATCTAGTGCCAAATCATTCAGCTTTTTAAAGTTATTTTCAAATGCCACAGGTTTATGATATTCTACTGCTAGTCCTTTAAGAACTAGCTCGTCATTACTATCTTTTCCATCCCAACCATAGCATACAAATTGCACTCCTTCCTTAAGGACTTCTTTAGTTTTTGCAACTAGTTCCTTAAGAACTACCAAATCTTCAAGCTGGCCTTTATTCCCTATAATTCCGATCCTGATTGTTTCAGACGTATTACGTTTTAAAGGTGGTATTTCTTCGTATCCTAGTCGTGATACTAAAGAGGGCAATTGCGCAACGTGCGTACTATGATTAGGAAAATTGTCGAGTAGGATCTTTTTGTAAAAACTAGCCAGTGGTTTTGTCGCAGCTTTAACCACATCCATAGAAATCATATTAGATAGTAATTGCTCTTTGTCACGTGTGCTGACTTTGCGCGATAATGCGTGACTTTGAGGAATAGCTGTGAAGTTTTGATCGATATCCATTACCAATTGAACGTCTGGTCGTAACACACGAATCGCTTTTATAAAGAAATCAATATCTGAAAAGATAACTGGGAAGATTACATAATCTGCCCAGTATAATAGTTTTTCATCGATCAGATTCTCATAATCTTCAAAGCGCTTATTGAAATTAAAGGTTTCAATAACGGTAATAATCGCGCAATGAGATGATGTCTTGTTAAGTTCCAAAGCAGGTGTTATTGCACGATAATACCCTGTGGAATCTAAACAAGGCGATACATACAACAAATGAACTTTATCGTCGTCTTCTTCATAGTCAGGATATTTTCTGCTGAACAAGGTTTCATTCTTAAGTCGTTTTTTCAATTCTAAAATGGTTCTCATATCAATTGGTTTCAGCATTAATATTCATTTCGTTTCCTTCATAAAACTTGGCGATACGTTGACCTGTTGCTTTGTCATAAATCTCAATAGTACCGGCTAATGGACCGTATTCTTTTATCTTTTTGCGAAAGCGCGTAAGACCAGTTTCCCTACTTTTAGTTTTGGATAATTTATGACGCCAGTCTATAGAGTACATCGTGCGCACATTACCATCCTTGAACCAGACAATCATTTTAGTTTCTGAGTCTTGGCCGAGTTTCCAGCCTTTTTTCTTTTGTTGCATTATTTAAAGTATTTGATGAGTGATAAAAGTGAAATTTCTTTGATATAGGCGTCTTTATGAAAAGCTTTGACTGTTACAACATCTTGTTTGACATTGAGCCAGATCTGAACATCTTGCTCACAGATTTGGTTTGCCGTGGCAAATTCCTTAAGATACTTTTTGATACTGAAGGCAATCTTGTTGCGCACATTGGGTAGCGCAGCAATACTATCTTCCAGAAAAAAGTACGCAAGCTCATCGGTTGGAATTGTTTTCAAAGGCACATCCTGATTGTATAGGTAAGAATGAACTTTGTGCTGCTCTTGGTAAATACGCAGATATAATCGCTCCACGGGAAGTTGTTGCAAAGTGGCAATCTGCTGTGTATAATTCTTGATATTATGCGAGATCTTTTTCTCGTAGCCAAAGACATCAATAGATATTTCGGCAATCGCTCCCTTGAGTTTGTTGGTCAGGGCAGCGTTTTTCTTTTTGAAGATGCGTTTCATTCGTTAAGTATTGGTGTATAAAAATCGTTGTGTAGATGGGTTGAGTACACTTGCGTGAAAGTGTTGAAGCAGCTCAGGTTGTCCCAGTTTGCCTATTCTCGTCTCACATTGCCTGAAAAGTTCTAATCTCGGTTTCTGTTTGGCAGTATCTTTCTTCTCGTTGTTTAAAAATCTGCGTATTTGCGCTGCAACGATGAGTTTTAGTTGCACTTTAACTTGGCGTTTTTTGTGGTCTCGCCACCATTTTTTGGTACCGGCAAAACCTGTTTTATTTTTAGGATCAAAATATTGATTTGGCAACTGCACGAAGCGACGTTCTGGATCTTTGGCGAGATATTTCCGTACGAGTTCTATGCGATCTACATAGCATTGATGCACGTTTGCTAGATGTTTATCGGCTACTGGGTCATACCATTGCCAGAGTAACTCTTTACCAATTTTGATTTGTGATTCTGTGAGATAGGTGTCTTGGTAGAGCACATTTCGCGAAAGCGTCCAAAGCGCATTCACATAAACAGAAAGGGAAGCGGAACGAGCCGAATCTCGTGGCAAATTTTCGGCGCCAGTTTGATTTGTGGCTCGATTCCGCGCATTTTCCCCTGCATCTTTGGATTTTTTGGGGCATTTTTTCCCTGTGTATCCTGTAAAAGTGTTGCTAGAAGCGTTGCGTGACGTTGTTTCTTTTGTGAGCGGTAGCGAATTCCTTTTATCTCGGAATAGATTGGCTCGGCTTGAGTTATCAACGCCTATTATTAAATTATTTATGTAACCATTGTTACTAGAGTCTGTATGACGACAAGTTGTCGTAGGTGTTTTTTTAAGATGTTGATTGTGTGTAGGTTGTAAATCTTGTGAGTCTTGCTCATTTTTGGAATTATCAACCTGTTTTAAACCGTTTGCTAACAAGATTTTTGGCTCGACCCAGAGGTCATATCCAGAATTGGTACCGTGCCATATTTTATTGATAATAATCCCTGCATCTATAAGTCTTTTTAAGTGACGCTGGATGGTACGAGGACTGGCGTTGCCCATTTTAGCCAACTGTAGATTGTTGGTCTTTAGAGGCGGTAAATTTTGTGGGTCAAGTTGTTTGATATTACTCGCTTTCAGTAGGGAAAGTCCGTAAATCTTAATAATATCCTTTGCAGTCGAGGCAATGGCCTGTCGTATGCGGTTGGAAAGTTGATTTGTATTCTGATTGTGTTCTTTAATGTGATAATCCAATGCTTTAAAGGCGATGGAATAATTAACTATGCTCATTTTTAGGACTGTTATGAAACAGCAAAGTGTGTGCTTTGTCTATCTCACTAGTCGGATTGTGGTGCTTTTTTAGCATCTCTATTTCTTCCTTGATTTTTTTGATAAGGTCAAGGTAACCTTCATCTGGGCTATGTTCGGCAAATTTCATAAGATGAGATCTGCATTATAACTTCATCGATGTTTGCGCCTTTAAAGGTAGATTCTCTGTGAGTACCTTTCCCTTTTTACTATTGCGCAATGTTTTCTCGTGCTTAGATTCTAAAAGCGTAAGACAGGCTTCATAGATAAGTTCTTCGCTAGATGGCCTAATCTCTTTTCTGTTAAAAAACTTGGATACGGTAGGTCTGGATTTTCCAGATTCTTGAGCTACAAGCGCAATGGGGTTATCAAAGTACTTGTGCATTTTTCTCGTAATGGCTTTAATTTCATCGGGTTGATACATTCTTATAAAGTTTATGTGATTCGATTAACAATTCAGTGTAAAAGTTTTGTAAATTTGGCAACAATTTAACGCCTATATTGTAATTATATCGCCAAATATATGTATAAACGTTGCTTAATAAACTACAAAACTGAATAATAATTTTCAGTTTACTATGGTCAATGAAAGAAGAAAATACACGAAAACAAAGAGAAGTAATTGATAATGAAAGATATAATATGAAGCAGAATCCAGATTATGACACCATCGATTTAAAATTTATCGAGGCTATTGACACAGTTTTAGAAAAAAACGACGAGCTTGGAATAAAACCGAGTAATGATAGTAGTCTTGGCAAACTGATTTATCCTTCTAACAGGAGCATCATTTCCTCAGTAAGAAGTAGGGCGAAGCATATTCCGCATCTTGCGCTAATTAATTTCGCGAAACTGTTTGATGTGGATATGAATTATTTCTATTCAGACCGAACCTTGAACTATATTCCCAGAGTTCGCACCTCAGATAATCGCATAGACAACTCAATTAAGGTGACGGGAGATGGTTCTTTTGCAACGCACGCAGGAAGCGGGACAATAAGGGATGTAAAGAATGTTGCAAAGGAAATTATAAATCATAACACAACACATTCTAATCCATCGGCTGAAACCATCATAAATAATTTCATACAAAAAATAGATGAAAATTGCATCCCAGACTTCTACAGTATACTCAATGCAATAAGAGATGAGACTGGAAGCACAATTGCGGAGTTGAAATATCATTTAAAAAAGAAATCAAAAAAACTGGACAAGCTTAATGAGAGACATCACAAAGAATTAAAGACGGTTAATTTAAAGCTTACTGAAGCTTGTGAACGTATGATCGAAGCGCAAGAAAATGAAAAGCAAACGATGTTAAAATACATCACGTTACTTGAAAATAAATAAACGTCTTTGTTTCGTAACGTTTATAATGTTATGTTTGTATTCTCAAAACAATCAGCTTGAAAAAATCAAATACAGATTACTCTAAATTGTTACGACTTCTCAACGAGAAGGAATATGCAAATAAGTATATTATTAATGCCGAAAGGCGTATGATAACACACTGGCAGGATATAGGTCTCTTTGAAGATCAACGCCACACTGATAGTGGATGGAAGAAATTTAGTCTCATAGATATTCTATGGATGGGTATCATCATCGAATATCGAAATCTGGGATTTGCAAATGAGAGAATAAAACCTGTTAGAAAATTTCTTTTTGAGAACACTACCATAGAAAGTAACAGCATAAGTAAGTTAGAATACTCAGCTGTTCAAGTTCTCGCTTTCGCGAAAGCGTTATACCTAATTGCAGATGTAGCAGGAAATATATATCTCGCAGACGATTATGAATATGTAAAGCTGTTACAGGAAGGTAAAGTGACCAACCACATTGTATTAAGCTTAAATCAAGTGGTTAAAGAAAATATATCTGTACTGTTTTCTGAGCCTAATTTCAACGCTTTTGCAGGATTAAATAAAGACGAGATACAAGTAATGCTCATATTACGAAGTGAGTCTTATCAATCCGTACAAGTAACCAAAAAAAATGGGGAGATTGATATGATAGAAGGGACAGAACGTATAAGTGAGAAAGATAGGATCATTGACATTCTAAAACAGCACGAATATCAAAATATCGAAATTAAACAAGCCAACGGTAAAGTGGTTTTAATAAGCCGTACCGTAAAACAGAAAGCAAAATAGAACAACTATTTGCAGTACACACTAAACTCGTTATCTAAAAAATGGAAGCTAGTTTGAAGAGTTCAATATGAAAACTTAAAAAGCATTGATTGACCTAAAATGAAATGAGCTTATAAAAGCCATCCCACATCCCACCAGCGCTATGACTATAAAATTAGCATACCGTACACGGATTTAATAATGCAATCAATAGATGTAAAAAAAGAGAATAATAAAGAAGTATCAAAAAATAAAATGTCTGTAGAAAGACTCAAATCATTTAAGGGATTTGAGAATGTGAACGAAGATGAGGCAGATGAAATAATTAAAAATCTTGAGCAGTTTGCACTCATATTATGCAAACAAGTTCAGCAAAACGTAGCCTAATGAAAGATTTATCCATCTTTAACCAATTTGCCCGAAAAGACGAAAGCAAGTCACTCAGACAAGCAGGAAATGCTGTTATTTATACAAGAGTATCTACCAAAGAACAAGCGGATAATAATGCTAGTTTAGATACGCAGTTAAAGTACTGTGAGCAACTAGCGCAGAAGAAAGGACTTGATGTGGTAGAGTATTTTGGTGGGACTTACGAATCTGCTAAAAGCGATGAGCGTAAGCACTTTCAAAAGATGCTCAACTTTGTAAAACGCCGAAAGGATATTGGATATATTCTAGTGTATTCTTATGATCGGTTTTCAAGAACTGGAGCAAACGGTGCATACATAAGTGACCAACTCAAGCGACAAGGTATTGTAACCATATCTGCAACTCAGGAGGTTGACACATCTACCAGTGCGGGATCTTTCCAACAGAACTTATATTATATGTTTTCTCAATTTGATAATGAATTGAGAAGAGATAAATCCGTTTCTGGAATGCAGGAAAAGCTACGTAGAGGCGATTGGACTGGAGCTTGGCCATACGGTTATACTAATACGAATCCGGGAAAAGGAAAAAAACCCAATTTTGTAATTAATGAGAAAGGGAAGCTTCTAAAAAAGGCATTTGAATGGAAAGCTATGTCAAACACCTCACACGTCGAGATATCTAAAAAGCTTAAGCGAAAAGGATTAGAGCTGTCAGCAAAAAAGCTAAGTGATTACTTCAGAAATCCGTTTTATTGTGGATTAATGGTAAACAAATTAATACCAGGAGAAGTAATTCAAGGAAACCACGAACCAATGATCACTCGTGAAATGTTCCTTAAGATTCACAATCTTCTTAACTCAAGAGAAGAAGGCAGGAAATACAATCTTGATGATGAAAATCTACCGTTGAAAATGTTCGTTAAATCAACAGAATGCGGCACACCTTACACAGGATATGTAGTTAAAAAGAAAGGTTTGTATTATTATAAGAACAGAAGGTCTGGAAGTAGAGAAAACCGAAGCGCAAAAAAGCTTCACAGTTCATTTATGGCACTTTTAGAAAATTACACATTATCTGATGCAAAGTATATAGAACCTCTTAAAGAGATTATCGAGAAGACTTTCATCGATTTAAACAAAGAGCAAATAGATGAAGCAAAAGTTTTAAACACGAAAGTTGCGGAATTAGATATTAAACTAGATAGGTTAGAAGAACGTTTTGTATTTGAAGAAATATCGAGGGTTCAATACGATAAATTCAAATCAAAACTTGAGTCCGAAAAGAACAAAATAACGGAGCTAGTTTCAAACTCAGGATTTAATAGTTCGAACCTTAAAAAATCTATAGATAAAGCTTTGAATTTTGCCCTGAATCTCCCGTCATTGTGGCAATCAGGGAATATTGAAGTAAAGCGCTCTCTTCAATTTATGCTGTTTCCAGAAGGAATAGGGTATGACTTTAAAAACGACCGACTTCGAACTTTTAGAGTGAACTCAATTTTCAGTGCAATCGCCTCAATTTCAGATAACTTAGGAGCAAATAAAAACGGGACTTTCCAAAATAATTTTGAAAAATCCCGTTTAGTGACCTCGGCAGGATTCAAACCTGCAACCTCTTGAGCCGTAATCAAGTGCACTATTCAGTTATGCTACGAGGCCTTTTTTGCGGGTGCAAATATATGAGTATTTTATAAATTATAAAACTATTTTAAAACTTCTTTTTCAAATTTTTCAACGATCTCATTGGCGTTTTTTGTATGATTGTCCAAAACGAATAGTTCGGTCGAACCTTCCATAGCGCCAAAACCGGCTAACCTTGCAGATTCTTTATTGTCTTTAATTATATACGGAATATGTATTTCTTTTAATAAAAATGCTAAACGGTTAACTATGATGGATGTTCCTGTATATATCTTTTTGTATTTTTTCATAATTTTTAAATATTAGATTATAGCGGAATGCAACGTATGTATTCCGCTTTTTTTGGTTTTACTCTTTTGATGTTTTCTGAGACATCATTTTTTTTGCAAGATCTGCACCAATTAAGGATTGCAATAAATTACTATCAGCTCCTGTTTTACATACGTCCTGGATATAAATCTCAGGTAGTTTTAGATCTTTAAGTTGTTTAGCAACATTTACAGAGATTTTATAGTCCCACTCAGCTCGCTCCTGAGGCGTAAGACCAGCAGTTACCAATTTAGCGTTCTCATACGATTGTGCATCTGCCATCGTTTTCTGAGTTTTAGCTTTAAACTGTGCAACTTCATAATTTTTACGTTCTTCTATAAGATTAAACTCCGCTACCTTAGCTCTTGTTTCTGCTTCAATAGTTTTCTGAATTTGTTCTTTTTCTAAACGAGCTCGTTCTGTGGCTTTTTCAGCTTCTCCCTTTGCCGTTTCTTTCTGCGCTCGGTAAAATTGACGTTCTGCTTGCTGTTTCTCTAATTGAGTTTGTGCCACTTCCTCTTTTTGTAATTGTAATCTCTTATCAAAAGTAGTCTCCCAATCGATTTCTGTTACAACTGCTTGTACAACTGTCAGACCATATCCAGATAGAGAATTTCCTCTTTCTCTAATAGGCTCTCCATTTTTATATTGAATACGAAAACGCTTTTGTTTTGATTCTTTATTCGTAATTGTTCGCACAGTATTGCTGTCCCCAATAATTTCACGGTTTTCGCTGGCAAAATACTCTTCTAATACATACATTCCATTTTCTAACTGATCTTTAAAATATCTATCAAAATCAGAAGCCTGACCGGATATATAATCCTGAGCATCCATGAGTTTACAGGTATTCTTTATAGACTGATCAATATTAGGAATAATCCTAGAACGGATTAAGTTTCTCTCAGTTTTATTACGATCAGCAACTGATAAAAATTGATTTTCATCTGCCGTGTTGATGCTAATAACCACAGAAGTGGCAATTCTCGCTTTTACCGCATCGCTAAATGCCCAATATTTGGCAATATCAACATTAGCATATTTACTTTGCTCACCCAGCTCATTCTTTTTATTAGGGATCACATATTTAATGGGTAATTCGAATTGTATTGGTATCAATCGCCCCCACATTTTGGTATGGATTCCTTGATGAATGACAGCTTTCTGGTTTCCCCAAGGATATTGTACCGCATACGCTGTACCGGGTTCTGCATAAAAGAACATTCCAGAGATAACACTCATAACAAGTCCAATGATAATCATTGTAAGGTTTCTTTGTCGAGTGAACTTATGGACTATTTTTGATTCTTTAAAAAAAGGTGTAATGATAAAGATGGTTACTCCGATGAGGACCATTATAATTCCTAAATATGTTAGCATAGTAATGATGTATTAAAATTAATTAATTAGTTATTTCATTAATGAAGGAATACTATTGATTACATGATTTCTATACTTATTAAGTAATTAGAGTTGGTGTAGTTACTTGGTTTTCATTTAATATATATTGAGAGATACAATTAGAAAAATAATTATTAAAAAATCTATGAAAGTGAATATTTTTTGTAAGTGTATACATACTTTTAGTTTTAAACTGTAAGGTGATTTGCTTGTATTTGATTATTTATTGTAACCAAATATTATTTTTTTGATAAAAAAATATAATTATTCAAGGTGGTTTTGGATGTTGTATTTATATTTCAAGGCGGTTTTCATCATTTTTTGGCACTCTTTTTCGATTTTCATTATTTTGCAGGCATGAACATACAAAAATTAGTAAGAGATATACCTGATTTTCCAAAACCAGGTATTCTTTTCAAAGACATCACTCCGCTTTTGGCAAATTCTGATGCTTTAGTATATTGTGCGGATCAATTAGCAGGCCTTTGCCCAACTGATATAAAAATCGATAAAGTGATCGGAATAGAGGCTCGAGGTTTTATTTTAGGAGGTATGATTGCACAGCGATTGGAAGCAGGTTTTATTCCAGTTCGTAAAAAAGGCAAACTACCGTTTAAAGTAAATTCTAAAAGTTATGGTTTAGAATATGGAGAAGATGTATTAGAGATTCATAAGGATGCAATTAACGTAGGAGAACATATCCTAATTCATGATGATGTATTAGCTACAGGAGGCACTGCAAAAGCCGTATGTGAGCTGGTAGAAGAACTAGGGGGAATCGTAGTACAATGTAATTTTATTATGGAATTGGGTTTTCTTAATGGAAGAGACAAACTCAATACTGCAGTAGCTTCTTTGTTGCATTACTGATGTATAAAAAAATATAAATGAGCCTTCATATTAATAAAGGCTCATTTGCATTAAAAGCTTATGGTTAACTTACTTTTTAGTAGTAGCTATGATGGCTCCATCCTTTGCTTTGTCTCCGTATATGCTAATGGCTGTAGTTGCTTTTAGAAAATCGACTTCTTCCAATTTATCTGATGTAGCTAACTCATCTAATATTTCAAAATCCGATTCTTTACCGTCTATAATAATTAACTTATCAATATCTGGATCATCTACAAAACTGAACTTTTTTGATCTACTAAAATGTGATGGAAATTGTTGACCGTTGAAAATAAAATTTCCGTTTTCGTCCTCTTCAAACTCAAAAGAATTCATAATCTGATCCTTTAACTTACCAATATCAAAATGTTTTCCATTAAAAAATATAGAATCCCCTTTTTTATCATAATCAAAATCAAACCTGAAATTCTGATTTTTTAAAATACTATCAATATCAAAGTTTTGCGTATTATTAAAGCCAACCTGATTTTTCCAGGAGGTGATATCAAACATCCCTGAGTTGGTGATGTATAGATTTCCGTTTTTATACCCGAGTTCTACATCTGATATAGGTTTTGATGATGATGATGAGTATTTGCTTTTAGCATTTCCTTTTTTAAGAATAATACTTAAACTAGTAATCTCGTTTTGATCATTAAACTTGATTTTTTCTATAATTAATTCGATACCATTTTCTGAAAAGAATGACTGGAGGTCCTCCAACTCTTTTTCTGTTGTATTTTTATTAATGGTTGCTATGATTTCATTGAATTGCGAGGCATCCTGAATCTGATCCGGATTTAATTCTGTGGTAAATGCTGACAAGGAAAGTATACCTAGTATACCCATTCCTACAATGATCCATTTTTTCATACTAAATATTATTTTTTGGGTTTCAATTATAATTTGCAATAAACGCTATTCTAAATACGAAAGATGAAGCGTAGTGTTGCAAGAATAATCCTGAGATTTTTTAGTTTTTATTTCTGTTGAAGAGGAATTAAATTTTTAAAAACTTGATTGTAAGTTGTTAAGGTAATTAAGCGTGTGGATTGGTAGATTTAGTACCAGTGCTATGGAGTTGATTTTTCTAATTTTGATGTAACTAAAATAAAGGTACACAAACTTTAATTTTAGGAAAAATTCAAAAATTTTAACAAGAACGCTTATGGTGTTAATTGTTTTTCGTTTTTCTCGTGCGAAAAAGAACCAGCTATTCTCGTCGATAAATCCTGAGAGGATATCCCTAAAGAAATTCTGAGAAAAATTTCGGAACTACGTTTCAATTATAATGAAATTACCAAAGAAACACTGACTGACATAAAAGGTAATAAAAGCGAAATATATCTGGTAGAAGAAGATTTTGCTTTTACGTATGATCAAATTATGCAATTGGATATCGGAGATGGTGTAGATAGCAAATAATACCATACTACTAATCTGGTAAGTACCCCAGAACGGTTCGTGTTGTTGGCTGTAACAGAAATAGTCGCTTTGGTTTAAGTGATGTTGCCCAGACAGGATTGCGATATGCCGTAAATAATTACAATGCTATTAACGTAGATTTTTAGATTGACTTAGTATTTACTGCTAATTTCACTATTGGCGATATTGTAGCTTATACGCAAACTAGTGCATCACAAATAGCTAAAGATGGTGTAAGGGGCAGGTTTTCCAAGTGAATGGGGAGCCTTTCGAAAGAGTAATTATTAATGGAGGAGCAAACACCAATAATAATGATCAATTATCAGAGGGATTGTTTACGCATGAATTAGGACACTGTTTTGGACTAAGACATACTGATAGCAATACTCGTCAATCTTGTGGACAAAACGGAGAGCCGATAAACCTGGAAGAAGCAATATATATTTTTGGAACACTTGGTGCTAGTCAAGATCCTGATTCAATTATGAATGCTTGTTTTTCTTTTAATGGAGGCGAGTTCGGTGAATTTGATACAGTAGCTTTAGAATTCCTGTATTAGTTTTTTTAATACATCCTTCAAAGGGCTCTTTTGGTAACGTACAATCTCCAACCAAAAATTAGCAGTTGTAATTTGGAAGCTTTGCTAAGGTCTAAGCGTCTTTTTGTAAAACTTGGGAGTATAAGTTTGTTTAATTTCGCCAGAAAAATAAAAACCTGTTTTTGCATGGCTCTAAAATAGAAAAAACTCATCGGATAACGATGAGTTTTTAGCTACTTATTTATGTTTAGTATTGCTCGATTAGTTTTTTAGAATAATTTCTATCACTCCATTTTCTCCTTCTGAACCAAATCTTGTTATAGCTTTTATATCCTTATAAATATTTACCGATTTGATTTGCTTTTGATCGATTTTTTGAATCTCGGAATAATCAACTTTTTTCCCATCAACAAACATTAATGGTTTGGCGCCATCGTCATCTACAGACCCAGTAAAAATGTTATCTTTTATGATCTTAAAATCAAATCCTGTTCCTTTTTTGGCATGTTTTTTTGTAGTAATATGTATAACACCGTCTTTTGCTTTTTTACCATATTTTTTGACACTCGTTTTTCCTTTAGATACATCAACACTTTGTATTTCAATAGATTTTAACTTCTTCACCTTTTTTTTACTGGCTTTTTTTCCATCTATAAAGAAAAGAGGATCGGTGTCAGAAATACTATCAAAATCAAAAATTGTTTTATGAACATTAGCGCGGAATAAGATATTATCATCATTATTTCTTAAAATAATTTTATTTTTTTTACTTTTTTTCTGTTGTATTTTGCTTTTATGTTTTTTATCAGCATCTATAATAAAAATACGTTCTCCTTCATCGTCTGAATAGACTTCTATTACTTGCGTGTCACTATGTTTACTGTGTTTGTCTCTATGGATCCAAGCATTGTTGTCACCAGATTGTCCTATGTTAATTTTCCCTTTTTTACTATCATAGGATATAACCAATGGATGTATTGGGGTTTCATTTGCTACAGAAAAATTAGCATTACTCTTTTTGGATGTCATAGCTAAACTAATACTGGTAATTTCGTTAGCATCATTTCTTTTAACATCAGTGAAGATGATTTCTACTATATATTCATTTTTAAAAATTCGTTTAACTCTTTCTAAATCTTCTTTCGTAGAATTTTTATCAATGATGAACTCGACGGTGTTTTTCTCGGTTTTTGTGACTTTTTGAGTTCTAATAGATGTTTTATTTATTGGAGAGTTGTTTTCAACTTGGTTCTTCAAACCAGTTTTTTCCGTATTGGTACCTTGTTGCTCCTTTCTTTTAGGAGATTCCTCTTTTGAAGGAAAAGAAGCTGTCCTTTGAGCGACGTAGTTCTTTTCTTTAGAAGGGAAAGTTTCTTCTCGTTGTTTTTTATTTTGTGAGGCATATTGTTCTGGTGTTTCATACTGAATATATTGTATTTCAGTTTCAGTATTGAATCCCCATAAAAATAAACTTAGAAGAGGTAATACAATTATTATTTTCCAGAGGTTCTGACGATTTGATTTCTTTTTGTTTAACATAACGATTCGTTTCTTGATTAATGATTGATAAAAATTATTCGTGATTGATGAAAAATTATTGGATGATACTTTAACTAAGGTTAATTGATACTCTTTTTTTGATGGAAGATCTCGGATGGCCTCTTGATCTGCGATAAACTCTAAGTTTTGCTGCAAACTTTTTTTATAAAGCCAGGCAACGGGGTTTATCCATTGAAATATTACCAAAAGATTAGTCAATAAGATATCTATAGAATGATGTTGTTTTACGTGTATTTTTTCGTGTTTCAAGATCATTTTCAATTCTTCGGTGTTATGAAGTAATGGGTTAAATATGATGTACTTAAAAAATGAAAACGGAGCTATGTTTTCTTCCGTTTTTAAAATAGAGAACCCTTCATTTTTTTTATTTTGACTTTTAGAAAAAATTCTTTGAAGTGTAATCAGTTGAAAAATAAAACGACAAAATAGTAGAGTAGCGGTGATGATATAGATCATAAATGTAATGAACAGCCAGGATATATATATGGATTTATTTTCGGAGCTCGAAGATAGGGTAGAAGTAAATTCTATGGTATCAAAAGAAGGCTTCTCTATAAATTCTATAGTAGTGAATTCTAAAAACGGAAGTAGCAATGAACTAAGTATTCCTGCCAAAAGGAAGTGTCTGTTTATTGTAAAGAAGGTTTCTTTTCTTAGAAAGAAGTAATATACCAGATAAAATAAGGATAAAATAGCACTGGATTTAAGTAAGTACATTAAAAATGATTCCATGAGTTTACTTTTTTTGTTCGATTACATCTAAGATCTCTCGCAACTCTTGTGCAGTTATTTTTTCTTCTTTAGCAAAGAAAGAGACCATATTTTTGTAGGAGTTGTTAAAATATTGCGTCATAGCCTTGCTAACAAATCGACTTCTGTATGCTTCTTTAGTGACTACAGGATAGTATTGATGAGTTTTGCCATAAGCTGTATGGCTGATGTATCCTTTTTCTTCTAGGTTTCTTATAATTGTAGAAACCGTATTGTAGTGTATAGTGTGGTTAAGTTCGGCCTGAACTTCTTTTGCAAACGCCTTCTCAAGTTTCCACAGTGCTTGCATGATTTCTTCTTCTTTATTTGTTAGCTTTTCCATCTGAAGGTATTTAGATATCCTCAAATATATAACTATAATTGTAGTTTTAAAACTATTTTTATAGTTATTTAACTATTTTTGTAGTTTTTAAGTATAAGAATTATGAAAGATAAACCCCAAAAAGTAATGCTACACCTATTACATATGATATACTTATTCTATATTCGCAAACAAATTAATGGCATATGATTCAGAGTATCATTTTTGTAATTATAGGGTTTGTACTTCTTGTTGTCGGAGGTGAGTATTTAGTGCGTTCATCTGTAGCATTATCGTTTAGATTAAAATTATCCAAAATGGTGATTGGTCTTACTGTGGTTTCCTTTGCGACCTCTGCACCGGAATTGTTGGTAAGTTTGCAGGCAGCTTTAAGTGGTTCAGCAGATCTTTCTCTGAGTAATATCATAGGTTCTAATGTTGCTAATATTGGTTTAGTGTTAGGAATCACTGCAATGATCAGTCCATTGGCAATTGATAGAGACTTTTATAAGTTTAACTGGCCGGTGATGATTCTACTCTCATTGGGGTTGTATTTCTTTTTGGTTAATGATGGTGTACTTACAAGAACAGAAGGAGGGGCACTTTTAGTCACTTTATTTATATACCTATTTTTGTTGATCAGACGCGCCAGGATGAGTGTTGATGCCATGATAGAAGAAGTCGATGAGAACTTAGAAAAGGTTTCTAATTTTAAGATGATATTTTGGTTGTTGATAGGAGGGATTGCTTTATATTTTGGTTCCGAGTTTCTAGTGGATGGAGCAAAAGATATTGCTACAAAAATGGGGGTGAGTGAAGCTGTTATTGGTCTTACTATGGTTGCAGTAGGTACGAGTGTGCCAGAATTGGCAGCCTCTGTAATTGCTGCATTAAAACAAGAAAAAGCAATCTCCCTAGGGAATCTAATTGGATCCAATATTTTTAATATCGCTTCCGTTCTTGGGGTTACCTCTTTGATTCGGCCAATCACAGTTGGTGATACACGACTTATGGATATTGATATCTTTTGGATGCTTGGATTTGCACTAATTTTAGTACCATTGGCATTTATTCCTAAAAAAATGATTTTAGGCAGACCAAAGGGTTTTTTGATTTTTGCTGCGTATTGTATTTTTATTGCAATGGCATTTGTGAAGTAAATGTCGGGTATAAAAGACGAAATCTTGATAAGAAACTAATCTTGTTTTTTTTTCAGAAAAGGGGAGCAATTTTTTTTATTTTACTTTTACCGATACGATTGGCAGCTCTTATATACAAAATGTAAAACCCCAGAATCACAAAACTCTTGTCTTTATTCAAACAACGATAAATTTGAGTAGTGTTCTGCTATCTGAAAATTTGTAACATTCAGAATTTATATGTTTGTTTTTTTATACAAAATCATATAATGAAAAAAGCTTTCTGTTAATTCAGAAAGCTTTTTCTTTGCGTTTAACAAATTACTTAGCTACTAGCTTTTGTTATGCTGTAACCGCAGAAATGTCGGCAGTTTTAACGGTTTTAACAATTCTAGCAGCAATTTTGTACGGATCACCATTAGAAGCTGGACGACGATCTTCTAACCATCCTTTCCACCCTTTTTCTACAGTGATGATAGGGATTCTGATAGATGCACCTCTGTCAGAAATTCCATAGGAGAATTCATCGATAGATTGTGTTTCATGCTCACCAGTTAATCTTTGATCGTTAAATTCACCATAAACAGCAATATGCTCTTTAGTAACTGGTCTAAACGCTTCACAGATAGTTTCATAAACCTCCTTAGACCCACACGTTCTTAATACTTCATTAGAGAAGTTAGCGTGCATACCCGAACCATTCCAGTCTCCTTTGATTGGTTTTGGATGGTAATCAATATAGTATCCATATTTTTCAGTAAGTCTATCTAGTAAATATCTCGCTATCCAGATTTCATCTCCTGCTTTCTTTGCACCTTTAGCAAATAATTGAAATTCCCATTGTCCACTAGCAACTTCTTGATTAATTCCTTCAAAATTAAGTCCGGCATCAATACATAAATCAGCATGCTCTTCAACAAACCTTCTTCCGTGAGTGTTTCTTCCTCCAACAGAGCAATAATACATTCCCTGAGGACCAGGATATCCACCAACAGGAAATCCTAATGGTAGTTGCGTGGCTTTGTCCATAATAAAGTATTCTTGCTCGAAACCAAACCAGAAATCACCATCATCATCAATAGTAGCTCTGGCATTAGATTCGTGTGGAGTTCCGTCTGCATTTAAAACTTCTGTCATCACCATATACCCATTTCTTCTTGTAGGGTCTGGATATATCGCGACAGGTTTTAATAAGCAGTCAGAAGATCCTCCTTCTGCTTGCTTTGTAGAACTACCATCAAAAGACCACATAGGACAGTCCTCAAGCTTACCACTAAAATCTTCTTCAATTTTTGTTTTACTTCTTAGATTAGCAGTTGGTTTATAACCATCCAACCAAATGTATTCTAATTTAGCTTTACTCATAATTAACACTTTATAAATTGAACTCTTAAGATCTCAAAATTAGTTTTATTTTGTGATAATGGAAAAAAAATAGGGGGTCAAATCGGGTTTTTTTATTAATTTTTATCAACACCCTATATTTTTGAAGGGTATTTTGATTTTATTTTAATTTTATGAGATCATTTTTTTAATATCAACAATAAAAACTTACTCTATATTTGTAAAAAAAATACGCAATTATGTCAACACTCAGATTTCAAGCATTAAAAGAAACATTACATCGTAGTTCAATTGTAATTACAGAAACAGAACGGAGATCCGTTTTATTTGGAGAAAATGTATTCAATCAGACCACAATGCTTCAATATTTGACAAAAGATGCATATAGCAGCGTAATGGATGCGATTGATCATGGTGCTAAGATAGATAGGCGAATTGCGGATCAAATTGCATCTGCTATGAAAGATTGGTCTTTGTCTAAAGGAGTGACACACTATACGCATTGGTTTCAGCCACTTACCGGTGCAACTGCAGAAAAGCATGATGCCTTTTTTGAAACTATAGGGAACGGTCAGGGAATTGAGAAATTTGGAGGTGGACAATTGGTACAACAAGAGCCGGATGCCTCTTCTTTTCCAAACGGAGGTATACGTAATACTTTTGAAGCAAGAGGTTATACAGCTTGGGATCCTACATCACCAGCGTTTATTTATGGTACAACTTTGTGTATCCCTACTGTTTTTGTAGCGTATACCGGTGAAGCTTTGGATTATAAAACTCCTTTATTGCGAGCTTTGCATGCAGTTGATAATGCGGCAACAGCTGTTGCCAAATATTTTGATAAAAATGTAAAAAAAGTTAATGCATCTCTGGGATGGGAGCAGGAATATTTCTTAATTGATCGGGCACTTGTAGAATCCCGTCCTGATTTGGTGATGACGGGCAGAACCCTATTGGGGCATTCTTCGGCAAAAGGTCAGCAGTTGGATGATCATTACTTTGGAAGTATTCCGATCAGGGCTTTAGCTTTTATGAGAGATTTGGAGATAGAATGTATGCTGTTAGGAATCCCTGTAAAAACACGTCATAATGAAGTAGCTCCTAATCAGTTTGAACTTGCACCTATCTATGAAGAAACAAATCTGGCTGTAGATCATAATTCGTTGCTTATGGATGTTATGGAAAAAGTGGCATCAAGACATCACTTAAAAGCATTGCTACACGAAAAGCCGTTTGCAGGTGTAAATGGTTCAGGAAAGCATAACAATTGGTCATTAAGTACCAATACCGGCGTGAATTTATTGGGGCCTGGTAAAACACCTATGAGTAATCTTCAATTTTTAACATTTTTTATCAATACAATCAAAGCGATTAATGAACATGAAGAATTAATGAGAGCCGGAATTGCTTCTGCAAGTAATGATCATAGACTAGGTGCTAATGAAGCACCTCCTGCTATTATGTCTGTATTTATTGGAGCGCAACTTACATCAGTGCTCAAAGAACTCGAGGGAGTAACTGATGGAAAATTATCTCCAAAAGAAAAAACGGACCTTAAACTTAATGTTGTTGGTAAAATTCCAGAAATCCTATTGGATAATACAGATCGAAACAGGACGTCGCCATTTGCATTTACGGGTAATAAATTTGAGTTTAGGGCGGTCGGATCTAAAGCTAATTGTGCAAATCCAATGACCATACTAAACACCATAGTAGCAGAGCAACTAGTGCAATTTAAGAAAGAAGTTGATAAACTAATCGAAACGAAAAAATTAAAAAAAGATGAAGCGATTTTTAATGTTCTGAGAGAGTATATCAAGAAATCTAAAAACATTCTTTTTGAAGGTAATGGATACAGTGAAGCTTGGGAGAAAGAAGCAAAAAAACGTGGTTTAAGCAATAATAGAACGACACCAGAAGCTCTAAAAGCAAAGGTTTCTAAAAAAACATTAGATCTTTTTGAGCGAATGGGGGTCATGAATAAGGTAGAAGCCGAAGCTAGATACGAAATAGAAATTGAAGAATATGTAATGCATATTCAGATTGAAGGTAGAGTATTGGGTGATATTGCCAGGAATCATATCATACCTACAGCTATTAAATATCAAAATACATTGATAAATAATGTTTCTGGGTTAAAAAATCTTTATGATAATGATTTTAAGAAATATGCAAAGGAACAAATGGAGATTATTGAAGAAATTTCTGAACATATCGGTAAAATAAACACCAAGGTTAATGAAATGACAGCAGAAAGAAAAAAAGCTAATAAGTTGAATAACCTAGAAAAGAAAGCTGCTGATTATTGCAATAAGGTAAAACCGTTGTTTGATCAAATTCGATATAGCTGTGATAAATTAGAGTTGTTAGTTGATGACGAATTATGGCCGTTGACTAAATATAGAGAGCTTTTATTTACCAGATAGGTAAGAATTCACTGACTAAGCATATTTTTTGTTTTATTATTAACAAAAAATTAATTTCTGTTAAACCCTTGACAAATCCATAGGAGAATGCCTTTTTTATGGGTTTTCCGTAATGCACTTTGTCGAAATCTTACAAAATATTCAAAAATACCCTTAATGTTTTCATAAATTTGACCTCATCAACTAATAGGTGATTTATTTTTTAGTTAAACACTTTCCCCAGATTTTTTTTAAAGAGATCGTTAGATATAGTCGTCTATCACTCTGCCATACGCCCCAAAATGTTTAAAAACTGAATTGAATTATTAATCAAATTTAATATATTTTACGTATGAAAAAAGTAATTTTTAGTCTAGCAACTTTATTAAGCGCGTCAGTGATGGTTGCACAGTCAAACGTTAGTAGCGTTGATCAATCTGGTGATATGAATGGAGCCGATATTACACAGGTAGGTTTAGCAAACACTAATACAACTACACAATTAGGTGCGGGAAACAATGCAGTGACTATTCAAGGTAGTGATGCATTTGCTTCTAGAAACGGAATTGTAACTCAGATGCAAACTGGAGATAAAAATGAGGCTTTTGCTCAACACGAGGAAGATCGAAATGAAGTGTATCAAGTACAAGTAGGAAATGGGAATTCTGCTTCTTCTACACAGAATTTACTAAACTTTGGAGGGGATAACCTTTCTGAGCAACTTCAAGAAGGGAACGGTAATACTGCTACTATTTCTCAAGAAGGAGCTGGTTTCTTTGGAGACGGATCATTAAATTATGCTGGTCAAGGTCAGTTTGGTGATGCTAACACGGCTACAACTTCTCAAGGTGGTGAAGAAAACTTTAGCTTAATTATTCAGGATGGTTCTTTTAATACTGCGTCAATGGCACAGGTTGGAGATGTTAACCTAGCAGACCAAAGACAAACAGGAGAAGCAAATCTTGGTACTGGTGAGCAGTGGGGAACTGATAACCTGTTGATCCAAGTACAAAATGGAGGAGGTAACGTAGCTACTTCTCTTCAGGGTAGTAGTTCCTTTGACTCTAGAGGTGGAATTGTAGACCAATTACAATCTGGAGATGAGAATGAAGCGTATGCACAACACGAAGAAGATAATAATATTATTGTACAAACTCAGCTTGGAGATGGAAACTCAGCTTCTGCAACTCAAAATTTAGCCTTTTTTGGTGGAGAAAATGCTACAGATCAATTCCAGTCTGGTAACGGTAACGTAGCTACCGCATCACAGGAAGGTGACTTTGGTGTTTTTGGAGAAGGTAACTTAGTATTACAAGGGCAAATTGGTGATGAAAACATGGCAGTTTCTTCTCAGAATGGAGCTAGTAATATAAGTGATATATTCCAATTAGGTGACTCAAACTTTGCACAGGATACTCAGTTTGGAACAGGTAACACAACTTTTGTTACGCAGACGGGAGAATCTCATAGTAGTATCATCCTACAAAGCGGAACAGGAAACGCTGCTGTAGTAACACAGAGTGG
The DNA here is from genome assembly GCF_053613295.3 of Aquimarina ulvae. NCBI lineage: Bacteria > Pseudomonadati > Bacteroidota > Flavobacteriia > Flavobacteriales > Flavobacteriaceae > Aquimarina > Aquimarina ulvae. The sequence continues at coordinate 129,389 of NZ_JBSIBP030000006.1, read as the reverse complement.
TTCTGGAGGAGAGCTTTAATAAATAAATTTAATATATTTGAAGGAGTTATACTAACTGCAAAGTTAGTGTAACTCTTTTACTACATTTAATACTTTGTACCAATGAAAAAATATTTCGCATTATGTTTAATAGTATGTAGTCTTTTTATTTGTGGAAATTCTAATGCTCAAAATAGAGAGAATCAGGATGAATCATTGGTAGAGAGTCAAGAACGATTTATCACACTAAATCAATTACAGAATAATACCAGTGTGCAGGTTGCTAGAGAAAATAGGGTTAGTAATAATGCAGTATTTATCCAGCAAATAGGCACGGGTAATCAGGTGTTTTCTAATATTGTAGCACAATCATCGGACATTCGTTTAAGTCAAAATGGAGAACGAAATTTAATAGAGATAGATGAAACATCTAAAGAGATTGAAAAAATTATCACTCAAAATGGTACTAATAACATTGTGACTGATTTCTCTTTTAATCCTGACATATCTACAAGTTTAGAACTTATGCAAGAAGGTAATAATCTTTCTTTTGAGCGATTTGGAAGTAATGAACTATCCAAGAATCTAAAGTTTACAATGACTGGAAACAATCGAACGATTATTGTTAGAAGTTTTTAGATGATCTGATTTTTTTGCCGTATGAAGTGTAAGTTGGTCATATCGTTTTTACTGGTTTTTCAATTTTCAAATGCTCAGTTTACCAATACTGAAATAATTGCCAAAATTAAAACAGAAAGAATAGATGATATTGTTTCCATAAGTGCAGAAGCAACAAATGCTACAGAAATATATAAAAGTTTACGGTATGCATTTTCGGTTTTCAGGACAAATACCGATAACAACGTATCAAAAAACAATCAAGAAGGCAGGTTTACATTAGAAGCTAATGAACAAAAAGAACTAACGACAACAACTGTAGGAATTGATGAAAGTGATAAAATAGTAATTCTTTTATTGATTTATGAAGAAGAAACAATTGTTGGCAAAGACAGGATTGCCTTCAATGAGATAGTTAAGAAAAAAAATGAAGAAATACTTGAAGAGGATGATGGTATAGAACTCAAAGGTATTGTTGTTGAAGAAACCAAAACAAAACCAGGAAAAGATTTTTACGAATTCTTTTATAATTCATATACTTTAAATAGAATAAATGGTTCTAAGATAGTCGGAGTATATGAAACACTAAGTTTCGGCAGAAGTACGATTATTCAGGTAAAAATAGAAGATAAAGTCATCCATGAATTCCTTGGAAAACCTGATATAGAATATTTAGAGCAAATGTCTAAAGTTTCGATACGCAGAGTTTATAAATACTTTAAAGATTTAAAGAAACAAAAGAAAGATATTTTTCAGTATTAATTACTTATTCAAATACAAATGAAGTCAATCATAATAGCTATGATACTTGCTTTCTCTGTGCACCAATTTAATTTTGGGCAAGATTTAGTATATAGGCCCAAAAACCCCGCTTTTGGAGGCGATACTTTTAATTATCAATGGTTGTTAAGTTCAGCAGAATCCCAAAACACCTTTACTGATGAAAGTGATCCCAACGCCGATGATAGATCAGAGCTCGAAAGATTTACAGAAAGTCTTAACAATCAATTGTTAAGTCAGATATCAAGAACTTTATTTAATGAACAATTCGGACAAGAAGGCCTTACAGAAGGTACCTTTAGTTTTGGAACATTGTTTATAGAGATTTTTCCATCAGGTGAAGGATTGGTAATCAATATCTTAGATACCAGTACCGGCGATCAATCTCAAGTAATAATTCCTAATTAATTTTTAATGCGTAACAAGTTTTATCAAGTAATTCTAGCAATTTCTTGTACAATATTGTTCTCTGGATGTGGCACTTATTTTAATCAGCCAATCTCTATAGAGCAAGCACGAATAGGTGAAGACACTCAGTTTACCAAGACATTAAGAGATTTTCCTTTACCAACAGAACCAGTAGTAGTTGGTGTATACAAATTCAGAGATCAAACAGGTCAGTATAAGCCTACCGAAGCAGGTAGTACTTTTAGCACTGCAGTTACTCAAGGTGCCACAACTATTTTAGTAAAAGCTCTGGAGGACTCTAAGTGGTTTGTTCCTATAGAAAGAGAAAACCTAAGCAACCTCCTGAATGAGCGAAACATTATACGATCCACGAGAAAAGAGTATAGAAAAAATAACAATTCTAATGAACCGCAACTGCCTCCATTATTATATGCAGGAATCATTCTGGAAGGAGGTATTGTTTCTTACGATTCTAATATTATTACCGGCGGACTTGGTGCAAGATATTTTGGGATTGGAGGTTCTACACAATACAGACAAGATAGGATTACAGTGTATCTTCGGGCAGTGTCTACATCCAGTGGTAAAATTTTAAAAACAGTATATGTTTCTAAAACGATACTATCGCAAGCGCTGGATGCCAGCTTCTTTAGATATGTAAAGTTTAGTAGGTTGTTAGAAGCTGAAACTGGTTTTACCAAGAATGAACCTGGTCAAATAGCCGTTTCTGAAGCTATAGAAAAAGCAGTAGAAGCTTTAATAATAGAAGGTATTGAAGATAAATTGTGGGGTTCTAAAGCAGCCCCCGAAGAAATAAGTACACTCGTTGCTGATTACAATGCGGAGAAAAATGAAGCTCAAAACACGGGACTTTATGAACGGTATTTTAAGGAAAGAAGAGGAGAAAAAGCAATTTTTGCTAATGGAGGTTTAGCGTTAATAAGTGGTGATTATAATAATGCAGATTTATCATACGCTGTCAGAATAGGAGGGAAATGGTATTTTAACCCCTATTTAAATACAAATGCAAGTTTTAGTAAATTTGAGTTAAGAAATGAAGGTGCCTTTTCTGAAGGATTTCATGCGATAGATGTGAATGCAGAATTAACACTTTTACCTTTCGAAAAATTGACTCCTTTCTTTTTTGGGGGAATGGGAACCGTTAATAATGATGATTTTGATAGCACTTTTTTTAAGTTTCAATACGGCGGGGGAATGGAGTTCCTGGTATCCGATCACGTTGGAGTTTCACTAAATGCAACACATAATCTCGTTTTGGGAGACAAACTTGATAAGGTTACGCAGGGTAAAAGAGATGACCAGTATTTTAATTTTTCTTTTGGAATTAACTGGTATTTTAAGAATCCTTTGAAAATGGATAAAGAACTGCGCAAACAAAAACGTAGAGAAGATAAAGAACTTAGAAGGTTAAAAAAAAGAAATCGTAAAGTAATCGAAAACGGTGATGTTCCTAAAGGATAAAACCCAGATAAAAATGAGAAAATATTTAATAAAAGTACTAACACTTTTGGTCATAGTAACCATTGCTTCTTGTAGTGAGGATACTATAGATTTAGAAGGTTTAGGAGCGGTAAAAGGCCGAGTAGTAGCCGTTGGAACCAATGAACCTTTGGAGAATGTGAAAATATCAACAAACCCCTCGACAAGTACTGTCTTTACTGATGTAAATGGAGAGTATTTAATTGAGAACATTCCTTCTGGGGATTATTCGCTTGCTGCTCAACGAGAAGGATTGTTAGCGCAGTTTGAAGGAATATCCATAATTGCTGATAGAGAATTAGAAATTGTATTTGAGATGGATATAGAAACAGCAGGTAACAGACCACCCGATGCTGCCGTTTTAGATTCGCCAATAGACAATTCGGTAGATCAGCCATTAGAGGTGAGATTGGTTTGGACAGGATCTGATCCTGATGATGATACGCTCACCTATACGGTTACATTACGTAATGATGAAAACACTGATGTAGAACTTTTTGGAAATATTACTGATACAACTTATACGCTCACAAATCTCTCTTATAAAGTGAAATATTTCTGGCAAGTAAGTAGTAATGATGATATTAATGACCCTGTAAACAGTACTATTTTTGCTTTTGAAACAATGAGCCCTCCAAACAATAGAATTGTATATACAAGATCTATAAATGGTAATAGTGTTATTTATTCTGCGAATGAGCAAGGTGGAACCGAAATTCAACTTACTTCTGAAACCAAAAATAGTTTCAGACCTAGACGAAATGCTGGGATTGGTAAAATTGCTTTTCTACAATCTGTTGGATCGCAAACACATTTGTTTACAATGAATGAAGATGGTTCTCAAATGATACAGGTTACTTCTCAGGTTTCTGTTGCCGGATTTAACTTAGGTGAGATCGATTTTTCGTGGTCTGATAATGGATCTAAACTATTGTTTCCTAATCAAGATAAGTTATATAGTATTCAAGCCGATGGAAGCGGACTTTCTTTAGTGTATCAAACCACCAATGGAAATTTGATTTCAGAAGTTGATACAAATGATACGAATAACGTTATCGTGCTGAAAACGAATAATTTGGACGGATATGAAGTGGAAATTTTCACAATTAATGAATTAGGTTTGGTTCTTGAAACAGTATTGTCAGGTATTTCTGGAGCTGCCGGAAGTATAAACCTCTCTGTTGATGGAACTAAGTTGCTATATTGCCAAGACGTTTCGGGCTTTGAAAGCAGCGACTACAGACAATTAGATTCGCATTTGTTTATACATAGCTTTAGTGATAGCTCGAGTTTAGATATTTCTATAGAGAAACCTGCAGGTACTAATGACTTGGATGCACGTTTCTCCCCAAATGAAGCTGCTGTCATTTTTGTAAATACTTCTAACGATGGTATATCACAAAAGAATATTCAAACTATGTCAATTGTTGAGATTGCTAATAGAGCGAATCTTATTGAGAATGCTTCGATGGTAGACTGGGAATAATATAATTCTGAATTCAGAATTCTGAATTCAGAATTTCAACTATCTTTGCGCTTCACGATCTGCATAATACAATAATAATGAGTCAAGAAGTAAGCAAACGCTACGCTCAGCGTGGAGTTTCGGCATCAAAAGAAGATGTTCATAGTGCTATAAAAAATATAGATAAAGGTCTTTTTCCTAAAGCATTCTGTAAAATAGTTCCGGATCACCTTACAGGTGATCAAGATTATTGTTTGATTATGCACGCTGATGGAGCTGGTACTAAATCTTCTTTAGCATATATGTATTGGAAGGAAACAGGAGACCTTTCTGTATGGAAAGGGATAGCTCAAGATGCTCTCATCATGAATATCGATGATTTATTATGTGTTGGAGCAACGGATAATATTATGTTATCATCTACCATCGGAAGAAATAAGAACTTGATTCCTGGAGAAGTAATTTCTGCAATTATTAACGGTACAGAAGAATTGCTAGAAGAACTAAAAAGTTTTGGAGTTACCATTCACTCTACTGGTGGCGAAACTGCAGATGTAGGAGACTTAGTAAGGACTATTATTGTAGATTCTACTGTTACGGCTCGTATGAAACGTAATAAAGTTATTGATAATGCTAATATAAAAGAAGGAGATGTTATAGTTGGTTTGGCGTCTTTTGGACAAGCTGCTTACGAAAAAGAGTATAACGGAGGTATGGGTAGTAACGGTTTAACTTCTGCACGTCACGATGTTTTCCATAAAATTCTTGCAGAAAAATACCCAGAAAGTTTTGATGCTGCTGTGCCATCGGATTTGGTGTACTCCGGAAAAACCAACCTAACCGATGAGGTGCAGAACGCTCCTATCAATGCAGGAAAACTGGTGTTATCACCAACACGAACTTATGCACCCATCATTAAAAAGGTGCTATCTAAGTTTGATAGTCAGCAGATTCATGGAATGGTGCACTGCAGTGGTGGAGCGCAAACCAAGATTTTGCATTTTATCGATAATTTACATGTTATTAAGGATAATTTGTTTACGGTACCTCCTTTGTTTCAGCTGATTCAGGAAAACTCTGGCACCGATTGGAAAGAGATGTATCAGGTGTTTAATATGGGGCATCGCATGGAGCTATACGTTTCTCCAGAGACTGCAGAAGAGATTATTTCTATTTCTAAAAGTTTTGAGGTAGATGCCAAAATTGTAGGGCATGTTGAAAGTGCCGATGAAAAGAAACTTACTATTCATAGCGAATTTGGAACATATACCTACAACTAGCGAATACTGCTGCCATAAATTGTAGATTGGTTTCTATAAGTTTACTTTTTTGCCAAATTTATTTCTAAGTAAATCCAATTTTGGATTTATATATCGTTTGCAAAATGGTTTTTCAGGATTTGTCTGATAATAATGTAAAAGTTCATTTCTTGACGATTTGAATTTGTCAAATTGTAAAACCTGTGTGATTATCTTATTATCAAAATCCTCGTTCAGTATATCAAGATAAGTTTTAATAATCGGTTTTTGATTCTCATCAAAATAGTAGATTGCACTCCGATATTTTTCTCTAAAACTATGTTCTGAAGTGCTTTTATGAGTGTGTAAATGGATTTCAATAAGATCTTTTAAATCAATTTTATTAGAAGTATATGTCACAATAACTGCTTCAGAGAACGTGTTGTTTTTTCCAATACTAGAAATATAACCCTGTTCAACAGTTAGTACCCCTTTTAGAGATTGAAACACTGCCTCAGTACACCAATGGCATCCACCGCCCAAACCTATTCGTATAGTACTCATGTTATGTATATATCGTAAATAATTATAATTTATTACCTTAGAGTATATTATGAAAAATCCAATAATCAAAGTTAAGAAAGAGGTTTTAGATATTGTATTAGAGGTATTGACTGGGTTGGGTCTAGGAGTAATGGTGTTAATACCCATTTTTTATTTTAACGACTTACCAGAGATAGTTCCCACTCATTTTAATATAAAGGGTCGACCTGATGATTATAGTAAAAAATCAATGATCTGGATACTTCCTGCAATTGGTTGGATGCTTGGTATTAGTCTATATGTTTTAAATAAGTTTCCGCATGCCTTTAATTATCCTACAAAAATATCAGGAGAGAATGCATTTCAGATTTATAAGGATGCTACCAGATTAATCAGGATGTTAAACCTGATTATTATCTGGTCCTTTGTTTATGTTTTATATCAATCCATTCGAGTAGCTATAAATAAGTCCGAAGGCTTAGGGAGTTGGTTTATACCGGTTTTTATAGGGATTATCTTCAGTACGATTATTTATTATATTCTAAAATCTAAAAAGAGTCCGAAAAATTAATCACAGACACTTCAATTAAATCACAATATATAAGTTAATGATATAATTATGATCTTAGTTGATCATTAAACTTAACGGTTTTGGTTTCTGTATCTTCTTCTGCCGTTTCTACAAGCTCAATAGTATTGTCATCATTAAATTTTCCTTTTTTCTTATGAAAGAAAATTGGTACAGGAATCATGGCAACCATAACGATGAACAATAGTAAGACAATACGTCTCAGAATTTTTTTCATTTTTTTTCATTTTGGAAATAGTAAAAACCACTATTGACTATAATAGCAGTGTTAAAATACTTTTTAAGAATTGGCTAGAAAGCCGGAAATAATAATATTATCCAAAATGGAAGGGATCTTCATCGGTGGTGTAGATACTGTCTCTGGAACGTAATCTTTTACGAGAAATAGATGCTAAAGCAATCTTGTTGTCAAATCTTTCATATTTTAAACGATAGATATGGCTATGATATTTTGATAATTGTGCAAAGCTTGTAAGATTGTTGAAGCCTCGTTTTGCATATGTTGCTTCCGAAAAAGAGATACTGCTGGTGTAACTCTTAGCTTCAGAAATAACTAGTTCAATACTTTCTTTACAAGAAATCGGTTGGGTATATTTGGTATAGCCTCCAATACCCAAAAAAAGCAGAAGTGTAATGAACCAATTTAAAATCAGTTTAATGTTATATGTAGAATTGGTAGTTGACATTAATAATTGTAAAAATACAACTTTTTGATGTATTTTTCTGTATGAGAATGTTAGAAGGCAATATGTCCTTTTCATAAAAAAGCGTACTTTTGTAAATTCCACGCAGAGGATAGATAGAACTATGATTGATAAATTAAATATTGTAAAGCAACGATTTGATGAGGTTAATGATTTAATCATTCAACCGGACATTATTGCAGATCAAAAAAGGTATATACAACTGAATAAAGAGTATAAAGATCTCAAAGCATTAATGGATGAGAGAGAGCGTTATATTGAATTGACAGATAATAAGAAGGAAGCAGAGGAGATTATTTCTGATGGTAGTGATGCCGAAATGGTGGAGATGGCTAAAATGCAGCTAGAGGAAGTTAAGGAAGAGTTGCCTGCGTTAGAAGAGAAGATTCGATATATGCTCGTGCCTAAGGATCCTGAAGATGCTAAAAACTGTGTTGTAGAAATTCGTGCAGGGACAGGTGGTGATGAGGCTAGTATTTTTGCTGGAGATTTGTTTAGAATGTATACTAAATATTGTGAAGGTAAAGGGTGGAGTACCAGCGTGGTGGACCTTAGTGAAGGAACCAGTGGTGGTTATAAAGAAATTATATTTGAGGTTAATGGGGAAGATGCTTATGGAACCATGAAGTTTGAGGCAGGAGTCCATCGTGTACAACGTGTTCCACAAACAGAAACACAAGGTAGAGTACATACCAGTGCAGCAACCGTAATGGTGTTGCCCGAAGCCGAAGAGTTCGATGTAGAATTAGATATGACTGAGGTACGAATCGAAAGAACCACTTCTACCGGTCCCGGAGGGCAATCGGTAAATACTACGTATTCTGCGATTAAACTACATCACGAACCAACAGGTATGATCGTAAGTTGCCAAGATCAGAAATCATCTCATAAAAACTTAGAGAAAGCATTAAAGGTACTTCGCTCTCGTTTATATGATATCGAATTAGAGAAAAAACAGGCTGCTGATTCAGAGAAACGTAAAAGTATGGTTTCATCGGGTGATAGGTCGGCAAAAATTAGAACGTATAATTATCCGCAAGGTCGGGTAACTGATCACCGTATAGGGTTGACTTTGTATGATCTTAGTAATATTATCAATGGAGATATTCAAAAAATCATTGATGAACTCCAATTAGTAGAAAACACAGAGAAGTTGAAAGAATCTAATGAAGTTTTTTAGATAAAAAATATGATAAAACAAAAAGAGGATAAGTTGAAAAATTTATCCTCTTTTTTGAACTCTAACAGAGTTTATTATTTCAATGTATACGATTTAGGATCTTCTTCGATCTTTTTAGCTCTTACTACAAAATAAAGTCCAATAAGAATAAAAGGTATACTAAGCCATTGACCTGTAGATAATGAATCTCCTAAAGTATCTCCAAAACCACCTTGACTCTTTTTAACGTTTTCTACAATAAAGCGTACAATGAATATGAGCATCATATACATCCCAAATAGGAATCCGCGATTATTTCTTTTATCTGTTTTCCAGTATAATAACCAAAGTATGAGTGAAACAAAGATATATCCAAAAGCTTCGTATAGCTGGGCAGGGTGACGATATGGAATAGCTTCCAGTATCGTAGAGAATTTTGGGTTGTTTACCACAGCAGCATATGCATCATTTATATTATTAATTCCGGTTTCTCTTACTACTTCAGCTTTGCTTAAAGCGTCTCTTATAAACTTTACCCCAAAAGCCGAATCACCAGAAGGTTCTCCTATAATTTCTGAATTAAAAAAGTTCCCCAATCTCACAAAAATTCCTCCTACAGCGGCAGGAATAGTAACTCTATCCATGACCCATAAAGGATGTTTCTTCAGAACGTTTTTAGAATAATAATACATAGCAATAGTAAATGCTATAGCAGCTCCATGACTTGCTAATCCTCTGAAACCAATAAACTCAAACTCAGGATTGAATCTAAAAGGAAGTATAATTTCCAATAAATTATTTCTATAATAATCCCAATCGTAGAAGAAGACATGACCTAATCTGGCTCCTAATAGGGTACCAATCACAGCATAAATAAATACAGAATCCAATTTCTCCATAGAGATTTTTTCTCGGACATATATATTTTTCATCAAATACCAGCCTAATGAGAATGCAACTACAAACATTAAGCTATAAAAACGAATTACAAAAAAACCGAGATCGAATCCTTCGATAGGATTCCAAACTATTTTAGAGAATATCATATGGGAATCTATTTTTCTGGGGTAAATATAGGTATTTAATTGAACTCGAAATTATAATTGGTCTCATAATGAGTCTATATAGTATTTGGATGCGTTAACCTTCTTTTTTTTTGTTCGGTTCTGGAACTGGATCATATCCACTACCTCCCCAAGGATGACAACTAAAAATACGTTTTACTGCAAGTTTACCTCCATTTACTAATCCATGTTTTTGGAATGCCTCTATAGCGTAGTGCGAACATGTGGGTTGGTAACGGCACGTAGCAGGTGTTAAAGGTGAAATTAAGTTTTGATACAATTTCACTATTCCTATAAAAGGTGCGATCAAAATCTTTTTCCAGGTAAACTTCGAAGCCAAAATGAATTATTAATTAAGTGTAAAGCTGGTACCTTCGCGTCCATCTTTAAGCTGGATACCCATCTCTTGCAACTCATCTCTGATCTTATCACTCGTAGCAAAGTCTTTATTTGCTCTGGCCTCTGCTCTTAAATGAATTAATAGTTCTACGGTACCCGAAAGCTTATCGCTAATATCTGAAGAAGCTTCATTAATATTTGTCAATCCTAAAACGTCAAAAATAAACTCGTTCAAGGTTTTCTGAATCAACTTGTGATCAGCTTGTGATACGATAGCCTTATCTTCTTTAACAGCATTGATAAACTTTACAGCTTCAAATAATTTAGCAATTAAGATCGGGCTGTTAAAATCGTCATTCATAGCTTCATAACATTCCTTTATCCAGTTTTGAACGTTAAGCCCTTCTGTAGTTTTGCCAGTTTTAAGATGTCCCAATGTTTTCATAGACTCCATTAATCTAAAGAAACCTTTTTCTGAGGCCTCTAACGCATCATTAGAAAAATCTAAAACACTACGGTAGTGCGCCTGAAGCATAAAGAATCTAGCAACAGTAGGGGCAAAAGCTTTATGTAACTTGTCGCTTTCTCCATTAAATATTTCGGCAGGTGAGAGTATATTGCCGGTGGATTTAGACATCTTCTTGCCATCAAGAGTGAGCATATTAGCATGCATCCAGTAGTTTACTGGTGTCACACCACAAGCTGCTTCACCTTGAGCAATTTCACATTCGTGATGTGGAAATTTGAGATCCATTCCGCCGCCGTGAATATCAAATTGTTCACCAAGATATTTTGTGCTCATTACGGTACATTCTAAATGCCAACCAGGAAAACCATCACTCCAGGGAGAGGGCCAGCGCATAATATGTTCTGGTTCTGCTTTTTTCCATAAAGCAAAATCCTGAGGGTTCTTTTTGTCACTCTGAGCAGTAAGTTCTCTTGTGTTAGCAATCATATCTTCTAGATTACGACCGCTTAATTTTCCGTAATTATTAGTCTCGTTAAATTTTTTTACATCAAAATATACAGAGCCATTTGCTACGTAAGCAAAACCATTGTCGATAATAGTTTTAATAATTTCGATTTGTTCTACAATATGACCAGTGGCTGTGGGTTCTATGCTTGGCGGAATATTATTAAATTTTGCCAAAATATTATGGAAGTCTAAGGTGTACCGTTGTACAATTTCCATAGGTTCCAATTGCTCTAATCGTGCTTTTTTAGAAACCTTATCTTCTCCTTCATCCGAATCATTTTCTAAGTGTCCGGCATCAGTTATATTACGCACATATCGTACTTTATAGCCCAAATGTTTAAGATATCGATAAACCAGGTCAAAAGAAATAAACGTACGGCAATTTCCTAAATGTACATTACTATATACAGTTGGACCACATACATACATACCGATACTACCTTCTGTAATAGGAGTGAATACTTCTTTTTTGCCTGAAATGGAATTGTAAATCTTTAGTTCCTTAGTTTTGTACAACGGAGCTACTGCCATAATTTTAATAAATACTTGTGATTATTGGTTAAAGATAAAATTAAAAAGTAGTATCTAGTTTGATATAGTCTAAAAATTCTCTTCGTACTGCTTCCTCTTTAAATTTACCACCAAATTCGCTAGTTACCGTACTGCTTTCTATATCTCTAATACCTCTAGAATTGACGCATAAATGTTTAGCATCGATGACACAGGCAACATCTTTAGTGTTTAAAACTACCTGAAGATCCTGAACAATTTGCATCGTTAAACGTTCCTGAACCTGTGGGCGTTTTGCATAATAATCAACAATCCGATTCATCTTGGATAACCCTACAACAGTTCCGTTAGAGATGTAAGCAACGTGAGCACGACCCACAATTGGCAAAAGATGGTGCTCGCAAGTAGAATATACTGTGATGTTTTTTTCAACCAGCATTTCACCATATTTATAGTGATTTTCAAAGGTAGATGCATCTGGCTTTCTTTGAGGATGTAATCCTGAGAAAATCTCGTTCACAAACATCTTTGCCACTCTTTGTGGAGTACCTTTCAGGCTATCATCTTTAAGATCTAACCCCAACGTTTCCATAATATGCTTGACATCATCTTTGATCAATGCAATTTTTTCTTTATCACTTAGTTTAAACGCATCTTCTCTCAGTGGAGTGGTTGCGCTAGTAGCTACATGATTATCACCTAGCGCTTCAATAGCTTCAATTGCCTTGTCTATCTTCACAAGTTCAAAATTTTAGTATTATATAATATAAAAGAATTATAAAAAAATCTTTCCAGAATATGTTTTTTTAGATTAAAATGACACTTTACTAAAGCGGTATGATCTTAACTAATTCTTTCTTTAATTTTCCTCGATATACTGGTTGAGAATTATTAATAAAATCAAATAATACTCTGGGTTTATATAAAATCCACCATAAACGGGCTGCAAAGATACGATTTTGTCTTTTTACTTATCCAAAGCTATGTTAACAATTATAAATAATATGATTATGATAGAAGTACTGTATTTTAAAATTTGTAAATTTAATTCCTACATAAGAAAATGAATTAACCTACGTTATAATATACATGATAAAATTACTACCTCAAATCTTATTAATGTTTTTGCTGTGTTTATTTAATAGTGCAGTAATAAACGCTCAGGACTTTGATGTGGCTTGTAGAAATGCCCAACCCTTTTGTTCTGATGCTTCCCTAGAATTAACTTTTCCTAATACAATCGGTGATATTGATGGGTTGGGAGAAGTAGGATGTTTAAATACGACTCCAAACCCTTCTTGGTATTTCTTACTCATTGATGAATCTGGTGAACTGGTTTTTGATATCAAACAATGGGTTGATGTGGATGGAGATAATCGTTTGGATCGTAATGAAAGACAGTTAGATGTCGATTTTATTGCTTGGGGCCCATTTCAAACATCTTTTATTATTGATTGTGAAGATCAATTATCTCGGGGCTGTGATCTCAATGGAGATGGTGAGAACATACGTCCAGCGGAATGTGCAAATAATGCTGATGAACCTGATTTTTACATTAATGATGAGGACAATACAAATATCGTGGATTGTAGTTATGCAAGAACATCGGATGATAACTTCATAGAAACTTTTACAATTCCTAATGCACAAACAGGAGAGTTTTATATCGTATTGATCACTAATTTTGCCGACGAGTTGGGTGTACTACAATTAGAACAAACAAATTTAGGTGAAGAAGGTTCGGGTACTACAGATTGCAGCGTTTTAGAACCGGGAATTCCTCAAGATAGAATCGCTACTTGTGGAGAATTTCCATTAACAATAGAAGGTAGGTTTCCTGCAAGTACTGGTCCTCCTGCTGTTCCTGCTGCAGAAACGTTTCAGTGGTCACGTGCCGACTTAGGGGACACAAATTTTGTAGACATTCCAGGAGCTACTTTTCCTTTTTACGATCAAGTGAATTCTAATGGTATATATAGACTTAGAGGTTTTGATGCCAATGGTGTAGAGGTCCCAGATTCTCCAGATCAGGTATCAGTTTTAGATGTTTCTCAAATTGCGTTTCAGGTAGATTATACTATTGCAGAAGAATCGTTTGCAGGGAGTTATACACTTACTGCAGAAGTTACTACAGATCCAATTGTTGAAGCCGAAGGGTTTACCAATTTTGAATATCGATTGGATCGAGATGTGAATATGGATGGCATATTTACAGAATATAGAGCTTATCAGACATCACCGGTTTTTGAAGGAATTCCGCCCGGTGATTACAGGATTGTTGCTAGATATGCTAATTGTCCGGTTAATGAACAGGTATCAGTAGATATCATGATTCTTGGATATCCTAAGTATTTCACGCCTAATGGAGATGGTTTTCACGAAACGTGGAACTTAATTAACCCAGAGGATCAGCCTACTCCGGCTTTGATTTATATATTTGATAGACACGGTAAATTACTAAAACAGCTTAACCCTTCTGGAGCAGGATGGGATGGGACATATAATGGAAACTTAATGCCTTCTTCTCAATATTGGTTTAGAGTTGAGTTTAACGAACAAGCCGATCGAGATCCAAATAGAGGAAGGAGAGTGTTTGCAGGTAGTTTTTCTTTGATCCGTTAATTTCTATTTCTAAAACGTGGGATTGGTTCTCTCTTTTTTCTGTAATGCAAAGGTTAGTAGACGCTTTATTTATTGTGTTATACTTCTATTTTCATTTTTTTTCTTTTTAATAACAATTCTTCTTAGGGTTTCTTGCTTTACATTTGTTTTATAGGAGGAAGTATTTTTAGTTTTAGTAAATATAGCAATTCCATACATTGATTTAAAAATTAGCAATGAGTAAGAATATACCCGGATTCATATTATTTATATGTTTTTTTATATACACACATTTCAGTGCAGCTCAGGGTTCTGTGTGTGCTGATATAGTAGGAGATGATGGTGCTGACCCGTTTTGTAGTACTACAGGTATCGTTTTTCCTAATTGTAATAGTTCGAATGCTAATTGTGTGAGTGGTTCAGAATTGGGGCCAAACTATGGCTGTTTGGTCACGCAACCTTTCCCTGCTTGGTATTATTTACAGATAGATGATACTGGAGCTTTAACTTTTCGTATTTCGCAATCTTCTAATGAAGATGGAACAGGAAATCAATTAGATGTGGATTTTATATGTTATGGTCCTTTTCCCGATCCGGTTTCTCCATGTACAGCGCAATTAACAGCAGTTAATACAGTGGATTGCAGTTATTTGCCCGATGCAGTTGAAATCATGAATATTCCTGCTGCAACGGCAGGTGAGTTTTATTTAGTTTTAATTACTAATTTTTCTGAACAATCAGGTTTTATAAGCTTTCAACAAATAGGAGGTACTGGTTCTACCGACTGTTCGATATTAGAGGCAGCCCTTGGGCCTAATCAGGATATTTGTGGATCTGATCCTGTGATTTTGGATGGAACATCAGACGGAGCTGTACGATATGAATGGTCTGTTTATAATGAAACGACCATGATGTTTGATGTGATCCCAGGTGAAATCGATCCTACATATATTGTGACTACTACAGGACGTTATCAATTATTAATAGAGGATATAGATGGTAATACCGAAGTGGATGAGGTAGTAATTACTTTTTATACTCCGCCAATTATTGCAAATCCTCCAGTGGATTTAACGTCGTGTGATGATGATGATAATGGTTTGGAAACGTTTGATCTTACCCAAAATTCATTACTTATTTTAGGGGCTCAAGATCCTACTGAGTTTACTATTACTTACCACGTTACTCAGGAAGATGCTCAGAATTATACAGGAGCTTTGGGTGATAATAGTATTGAAATTCCCGATACTTTTGTTAATACGATGTCCAATCAAACAATATGGGCCAGAATAGGCGGAACCAATCAGGTATGTTTCGAGATAGCAACTTTTGTGTTAAAGGTTTACCAGAATCCTATTGCAAATACACCGATTGACTTGGTGTTATGTGATAATGATCTTGATGGTAATGGTACCAATGGTATTGTAGAATTTGACCTTTCTAATATTGTGACGCAAGTGTTAGGTATGCAGAATACTGCTGATTTTTTGGTTACTTTATACGAATCTCAAGCAGAAGCAGATGCTGGAGTTTCAGGAACGGAGCTATCTAATAATTATTCAAATATCAGCAATCCGCAAACTATTTTTGTGAGAATAGAGAATGCATTGGAGCAAAGTTGCTATGAAACTACTAATTTTCAGCTCGTAGTTAATCCTCTTCCAGTTGTGTCACCAATAGTTTCATTGTTACAATGTGATGATGACACGGATGGTGTTTCTTTATTTAATTTATCAGAGGCAAACACGTTAATTTCTACAAATTCTGTAAACGAGGTTTTTACATATTATCTTACGGAGGCTGCAGCTATCAATGAAGATTCAGTAAATCAAATCATAGATTTTACGACGTATCCTAATCCAACTCCGGTGAGTAGTACCGTTTTTTCGAGAGTAGAAACGGGTGAAGGCTGTTTTAAAACCGCCCAGATTGATTTAGTGGTGTCCACAACCCAGATTCCTGCAAATTTTAACCTTACTTATAGAGTTTGTGATAATGCTGATATCGATGGTGATGATACCAATGGAATTTCAACTTTTGATTTTAGTGATGCCACAAATCAGGTAGAGGCATTGTATCCTCCAGGCCAAAATTTGGCAGTTACATATTATGAAAATTTATCAGATGCGCTCGCCGAACAAAATCCTATTGCTGATCCTTCTAATCATAGAAATGATACTTCCCCATTTGTTCAAAATTTATATATCAGGGTAGATGATGGTACAGATAATGAATGTTTAGGTTTAGGCGAACATATACAGTTATCAGTAGATCCATTACCTCTAGAGAATACAGTAACTGACTTCGTATTATGTAGTGATGATCCTAATCAAGCTACTTTTGATTTAACAGAGAAAGATATCGAGGTTACCGGGTCTCAGATGGAAACCTTATTAATAAGCTACCATAGAACAGCACAGGAAGCTATTGATAATACTGGGGCTATCGTTGGATCATTCGTAAATGAAACGAATCCGCAAACTATATGGGTTCGCACCCAATTTGATAGGAATAACAATGGTATTGGAGAGGTCAACGAGTGTTTTAGGTCTACTATTTCTTTTGAACTACAAGTACTTCCAAATCCAGAATTGGCGGATCCAGATCCAATTAGGTTGTGTAGTGATCAAGTTAATACGGTATATGATTTAACGGTAAGAGAAGGTCAGATTATTAGTAATAATACCAATATTACGCTGGTGTATTATGAATCTCAGGACGATCTGGACATGGATAACCCTATTCCTGACCCTACAATGTATACCAGTACAATATTGGTTAGAGATATCATCGTAGTTGGAAGGGATACTGACAATGGTTGTTTTTCAAATGTTATACTTCAATTAGAGACACTATTATATGATAATTTTAATTTGACTCCAGGTCCGTTAGAAACCTGTGAGTTAAATCAGGAAGGTATTGGTATATTTGACCTTTCTGTAGCTTTACAAGATATTCTTAATTTAAACGATGGAGATCTATCAAATGATTTAGATTTTTCTGATTATAATATTACCTACTATACAGTAATGCAGGATGCGACGTTAGGGAATACAAATATAATAGTATCTCCTTCTTCCTATCAAAATATGCAGCCTTTTAGTCAAACGGTTTATGTTCGTTTAGATCCTTTAGAAAATGATAATGATTGTTTTAGAGTAATAGCTGTTCAATTGGAAGTTAATGATTTGCCTGATTTTACGCTAGAAGAAGAATACGTTCTTTGTTTGGAGAATGACGGCACTATTATTAATGTGGCACCAACAGATGCTATAGATACCGGTTTAAATGAGAGCGTGTATACATTTCAATGGTATTCAGGAGGTTCCGCTTCTGCGGAAAATGAAATTCCTGGTGAAACAGGGGCTGCTTATGATCCCGCTGCTTCTGGTCAATATACCGTTTTGGTAACTAATGTTCAAACTACTTGTGTGTCATCCGCAATAGCAACAGTTATAGAATCATATCCACCGCAACCGGAAGATTTTACAGTAGAATTGCTTTCTGGAGCTTTTTCTGATAATGCTACCATTCAGGTGATAGTAAGCAGTGATACCATAGGCGAGTATGAATATCGATTAGATAACGGTGATTGGCAAAATTCTCCAGTGTTTATGAGAGTTTTCAGAGGAGAACATATGATATATGTTAGGGACGTAAATATGTGTGCAGAGATTGAATTACCAGTAGAATTTATAGTTGATTATCCAAGATATTTTACGCCTAATGGAGACGGTTTTCATGAGACTTGGGGAATAACAGGAAATGATACTGTGCAGATTAATGGAGTTCTGATTTTTAATCGATTCGGGAAACTGCTTAAGGATTTAGGAACACTTGGCGAGTGGGATGGAACCTATAACGGAAATCTACTACCGTCCAGTGAGTACTGGTTTAAGGTTCGGTATACTGAAAATGGTTCGTTTAAAGAATTTAATGGTAGTTTTTCATTGATACGATAGATGAAATAAAAAAGGAGTTGGTTTCTACCAACTCCTTTTTTAATGAAAATGTAAATTATAATACTTATAAATGTAAGCTTAATGTGAATGTAAGATTGTCTCGGTAGCTTTCTATCGTGGCAAAATTTGTAAATGCAGAATTGGGATAAAACTGTTGATTACGCTCTTGTTCTGAATAATCATAAGCAACATCAAATTTTATTTTTCCAAAGCTATATCCGATACCTAATGATAATCCTTCCCTATCACCAAGAATGAGCTCATTTTTATAGGGGGTTTCTTCGTATACATAACCACCTCTAAAACTCCAGTTGCCATTACGTAGTTCTCCTCCAATTCTTAGTGTTGAAGCACCTTGTAAGTTATCTTCTATCTGTCTGTTCAGATCTGAAAAATCATCAAATCCATCAGAGTCAAATTCGGTAGAAGCATAATCTTTATATGAGTAATCTAAACTAATGAGTCCTCGTTTTCCAAACAATACAGCTACACTACCGGTAGCTCTGGCAGGTGTTCGCAATTCATATTCAGGAAAAATGTTAACTACATTAGGGTCGACTAACGCTCTTCCATCTTCATTGCTAAAGGTCTCTACACGTTGTATTGTTTCTTCTTCAATGTAGTACCAGGTTGGTGATTCTAAGGAAGCTCCTAGTCTAAGTATATTAGAAACTTTCAGAATACCTCCTATTTGTGCAGAAACTCCAGCTCCTATAGTAGAAAGACGATTGGTGAATGTTATTTCATTGATAGAACTGCCGGCATTATTATTGCTTTCAAAAAATTCTGTTACTCTATCATAGTTGATAAAATGAGAATTAAGATTCACTCCTACAAAAAAATTATCATGTATTTGAGCTCCTCCATTTATCGTAAACTTTCCGTTCAATCCGGTACTTTCATAGTAATAATCCTGATCAAAAAAACCAGATGCAACGTTCGAAAAATAGGAAGTGTTATTAGGATCATCCAGATCATTTGCTTCAATTATAAAAGACTCGTGCCCTAAAAAAGCTTGTTGCACTCCGTATCCTTCGGTTTCTCCCAGAAAGCTATAAACTCCATCAATACTTTCTCCTGATCTAACTGTTATTAGTTCTAACGGAATTCCTTGGGCTTCAGCTAGAAAAAAATCATCAATTGAATTACCACTCCTACCAAACACAAAAAACTCATCCTTAAAGTCTGTGGTCTGATCATAAGCTATACTTAGTGATAGCTTGTTCAGGGCAGAAGATTCTCTTCTATTGTTATATACAAAAACAGCTCCAATTTGATTAAAATTGAGAGTAGAAGAAGAGATGGTGCTAACCCCATTCAGATAACTGGCATCATTCTGGATATCTGATGAAGAAAGTGTTATTGAGCCCATAGACCCCAAGAAAACTGCGGATCCGGCTGGGTTTATTTGTAAAGCAGACATGTCACCTCCCAGAGCTCCAAAGGCTCCACTCATTGCTCTATAACGGGCAGTTCCTAAAATATCTTGCTGAGAATATCGTACTGCATCCGTAATATCCTGTGCGTTCAGAAAAGACATGCACAGTACACCTATGAATAAAAAAACATTTTTCATATCTATTGATTGTATTCCTTTAATAAATGAAAGCTTATCCTCTTCCTCCACGGCTTCTTCCTCCTCGACTACCACCAGAGCGGGATCCGCTACTTCGGCTACTAGATCTGCTGCTTCTTACGGATCCAGAACTTCTGCTGCTGCTTCTGGAGCCTGAATAGCTTCTACCTCTAGTTCCTGAATTGTTTCTGGTACCTCTATAGGTTCTCGTACTACTTCTGTTTGGAGAACTAGATCTGGATCTGGAATAAGTATTGTTATTTAAAGATCTTGTCCTGTTAGAATAATATGAAGAAGATCTTGTTCTTCTATTGTTATCTGCAGAAATTCTTCTTCTGTTGTTGTACGTGCTTCTATTGTTGTACGAACGATTTCTTGATCTATTACTGGAGTATGCTCTTGATCTATTGTTGTAGTTACTGGCATACGCATATCGTAAACCTCTATTTCTAAAGCCTCTATTGTATGCAACTCGATTTCTTCCATAAAATCCAAAACCGTTGTTATAATAAGGTGGGCACCAAAATCCACCACCGTACCAATACGGATTTCCATAACCAAATCCGGCATTCCATCCCCAGCCAAATCCAGGACCCCATCCAGCATTCCATCCCCAGGTATTGTATCCCCAGTTGTTCCATCCCCAACCAATTCCAGGACCCCAGGCATTCCATCCCCAGTTATTCCATCCTGTATTAATGATGTTTACAGATACTTCATCATAATCGCTTCCCCAGGCTGGTTGTCCTCCTTCATAATTGGTGGCAACACCTGTGGTGTCAGATGGGTTATAATTTTCACTAGCATATGAATCAACATCCGTAAAAATTGCATCTTTTTCTATAACATTGTCAATCTGAGCAGATTTTTCTGAGAAATAATTAGAATAATAATTCGTTGTTGTCTCAGTTTCTGACGTGGTAGGTTGAGGTACATAATACCCTTGGCTTCTTGTTTCACCATAAATACCATCATCATAGGATGCATACTCATACGAACCACAAGATGTCAACATAAGCAAAGAGGCTGCAAGAATCATCCCGACAGCTCCATTTTTTATTAAATAATTTTTAAGTCGCATATCTCTTTATTTTATTGTTGAACAATACAAATTTAGTTAGTTTTGCGCTAACTATTTTTTATTTAACAAAGTCACAACATTTGTGCCAAATAGCAGGTTATGAGCAAAAATCTAACAAAACGCAGTGAAGATTATTCTAAATGGTATAATGAACTGGTCGTAAAGGCTGATTTAGCTGAAAATTCAGCGGTAAGAGGATGTATGGTGATTAAGCCTTATGGGTATGCGATTTGGGAGAAAATGCAGGCAGAATTAGATCAAAAGTTTAAGGAAACGGGGCATCAAAATGCATATTTTCCTTTATTTGTTCCCAAAAGTTTGTTTGAAGCCGAAGAAAAAAACGCGGAAGGATTTGCCAAAGAATGCGCTGTAGTTACTCATTATAGATTAAAGACTGATCCTGAGGATCCTGCAAAATTGATTGTTGATCCTAATGCAAAATTAGAAGAAGAACTAATTGTTCGACCAACTTCTGAGGCAATTATCTGGAATACTTATAAAGGATGGATACAGTCGTATCGTGATTTACCAATTTTAGTGAATCAATGGGCCAATGTGGTGCGATGGGAGATGAGAACCCGCTTATTTCTAAGGACTGCAGAGTTTTTATGGCAAGAAGGTCACACTGCTCACGAAACCAGAGAAGAGGCGATTGCTGAAACAGAACAAATGAACAATATATACGCTGATTTTGCAGAGAATTTCATGGCAATTCCAGTAATTAAAGGAAGAAAAACCGAAAGTGAACGCTTTGCCGGGGCTGAAGACACCTATTGTATTGAAGCTTTGATGCAAGACGGTAGAGCATTACAGGCAGGAACATCCCATTTTTTAGGGCAAAACTTTGCAAAAGCTTTTGATGTTAAGTTTGCTTCTAAAGAAGGAAAACTAGATTATGTATGGGCGACTTCTTGGGGTGTGTCTACAAGGTTAATGGGTGCGCTTATTATGACACATAGTGATGATCTCGGATTGGTATTGCCGCCTAATCTAGCGCCGATACAAGTAGTTGTTGTCCCAATTTATAAAGGAGAAGAGCAATTAAACCAAGTTTCTTTAGTAGCAAATGAATTAGTTCAGGAGTTGAAAAGTAAAGATATTTCTGTAAAATTTGATAATAGAGATACACACAGGCCTGGAGCAAAATTTGCGCAATATGAATTGCAAGGTGTTCCTTTGAGAATTGCTATTGGTCCTAAAGATTTGGAAAAAGGTACTGTAGAGCTAGCACGTCGTGATACACTATCAAAACAGTATGTCAATAAAGATGAAGTGGTCGATACGATAGCATCTTTGCTCAAGGAAATTCAAGAGAGTTTACACCAAAAAGCAACTCGGTTTAGAGATGAGCATATTACTGAGGTTTCTTCATTTGAGGAATTTAAACAAGTTTTAGAAAATAAAGGTGGGTTTATATCGGCTCATTGGGATGGTACTGCAGAAACAGAGCAGAAAATTAAAGAATTGACCAAAGCAACAATACGCTGTATCCCTTTTGACGCTAAAGAAGAAAAAGGCAGCTGTGTATATAGTGGAAAACCCTCTAAAGTAAGAGTGTTATTTGCTAAAGCGTATTAATTTTAAAAAAAATAAAATAAGACTTGCGCCATTAAAAAATAGTTGTATTTTTGCATCCGCATTTAGACAAACAACTATGGCCCGTTCGTCTATCGGCTAGGACGCCAGGTTTTCATCCTGGTAAGAGGGGTTCGATTCCCCTACGGGCTACGAATTTTATAATTAAAGAAATTTAACAAAGAAAAGATGGCAAATCATAAGTCAGCATTAAAGAGAATTAGAAACAGTGAGACTAAGCGTCTTAGAAATAAGTACCAGCACAAAACTACACGTAATGCTATTAAAAAATTACGTGAAGCTGATAAGAAAGAAGCTGAGACTTTGTTTCCTTCAGTAGTTTCTATGATTGATAGATTAGCAAAGCGTAATATTATTCATGATAATAAAGCGGCTAACCTTAAATCTAAATTAGCGAAATACGTAGCTGCTCTTTAATAGAAACGACATTATTATATATAATTAAGCTTTTTCACTTTTGTGGAGAGGCTTTTTTGTTTGTACTTTTTTTAGTTTTTATGTAACCTGATTTCGTTTTGCGTTGTCTTATAGAAAACTTCGTAACATGAATTCAAAATTTTCTTATTATATAGAACTTGCTGCCAGATGGCACGTTTTTGCATTGTTATCGATATATGGATCAGGTAAGCTACTTGGAGGTCAGTTTTATAGAAGAGGTGGTTTACCAGAAAACATTGCAAATATTCCGCTGTCGCAAGTAGGAGGATATGATTTGGCCTGGACTTTTATGGGGTATTCGTATGCTTATATTTTGTTTATTGGGATTTCACAATTGGTTGGGGCTTTTCTTCTTTTATTTAATAAAACTAAGTTGATAGGCGTAGCAGTGCTAATTCCGATTCTGGTTAATATTATTGTTTTTGATGCCGTGTTTTTTGAAACTTATGGTGCATTAGCCAGTGCAATACTATATTTCTTACTCTTGCTTTGGATCTTGTATTTCAATAAAGAACATGTAATCTGCTCCATAAAAGCCCTTGTTTTAGCAATTGCTCCAGAAGAAAAAAATAATAACAACTACAGGTTTGGTCTGTCTAGAATATTGATTGTAATGCTGTTAATGGCTTTGATTTTTGGTGTAGAACAGTTAGTGGTTAATTATCTGGGTCATTGATTTTATTCTTTTCTTCAATCCATCTTGCCATAAATTCGGTACTTCTCATCGTATGGTAATGTAGCATAGAGCCTATGAAGTTCTGACTACGGTGTTCTTCAAGATTGTTTTGAAGATTCGTTATATGTTGGATAAATCGGTCACCTAATTCTTCTTTCTTAAATCGGGTGTTAATAATCTCAATCCCGTTTTGTTGCGCTTGATACCATATATTCTCATTACAATATAACTTAACCGCTGCATTTGCAAATTCTTCTGGGTTGTCCTTGATAAAGCCATTCCAATCTGAATCTTCTCCTTGTATTCCTTCTGCTCCGATAGTTGTCGTTATACTTGGAGTTCCGCATACCATGCTCTCGACTAATTTACCTTTAACTCCCGCACCAAATCGTAATGGTGCCAAACATATGCGAGCTTGCCTTACAGTATGTGCTGCATTTTTTGTCCAGCCTTTAATGTGGAAACCTGTTTGAGGACTGTGTAATTGGGTAGCTTTTGGGGGTGGATACGCACCATATATATGTAGCTCTATTTCTGGCAGCTGTTTTCTGATAAGAGGCCAAATGGCTTCCTTTAAATACAATACTGCGTTCCAGTTTGGTTCGTGACGAAAGTTTCCAATGGTTATAAAATGATTTCTTTTATCAAATTTAGGCCAGTTATTTTTAGTTTCTGTTGTTATAGACTCTAGCAAAAAAGGCATATAATATAAAAGGCTATTATGGATATTGAAATGCTCTTTTAATACATTTATTTCAAAATCAGAGATTATTAAAGATAGGTCAGAACGATAGATGCTAGCGATTTCTCTTTTTGTAATGTCGCTATTCTTTAAATCTGAATAACTAAATGTAGTCCCTGATTTACAAGCTTCTTGTCTGGTCCTACGAAGACTATGCAAGTCTTCTGTGTTTAAGATTCTAACCGCTTCTGGTATATGTTTTGAGACTCTCCATCCAAATTGCTCTTCAGTCATAAATCTGTCGAACATAACCATGTTTGGCTTTAATTTGCTTATAAATCTATCAAAGCTGGCATCATTGATAAGAATATAGACTCTAGTAACTCCTAAGCTTTCTATATCCCACATATGATCACTTTCTGTTGCTGTACTGGCAAAAGTGATTTTCCAGCCCTTTAATAGGAATAATCGTATTAATTGTAGCATCCTGATTCCGGCAGCTGACGAATTGGGCTCTGGCCATACACAGCCTATAATGAGAATGTGATTCATTGGTTGGTCATTTATAAAAATAAAAAAGCCTCAGAAATTTCTGAGGCTATAATATTATAGAAAAAAACAGTTTAAGACAACTTAGAAAACATTGTCTCCATTTTTTCTTTTTCTTCTTGTGCTAGTGCCTGGTCTACTAAAATACGTCCACTATGCTCATCAGTAATGATTTTTTTACGAGAAGCAATTTCCATTTGAACCTGTGGAGGAATCGTAAAGAAAGAACCTCCAGAAGCTCCACGCTCAATAGGTACTACTGCTAAACCATTCTTAACGTTTTCTCTTATTCTTTTATATGCCGCCACCAATCTTTCTTCGATTTGTTTCTGGTAATCCTCAGATTTAGCAATTAAAGCTTGTTCTTCTTTTTCTGTTTCGGCAAGAATGGCATCAAGTTCACCTTTCTTATGTGTAAGGTGTTTATTTCTTTCAGAAAGACGTTCTTTGGTCTGATCTATGATTTCATTTTTCTGAACGATCTGTACTTTAAATTCTTTAATATGTTTTTCGGACAACTGAATTTCTAATTCTTGGAATTCTATTTCTTTACTAAGAGAATTGTACTCACGATTGTTACGTACATTTTTTTGTTGCTCTCCGTACTTTTTAATTAAAGATTTTGCTTCTTCGATTAGGTTTTTCTTAGTCTTGATGCTCTCATCAATAGTTTCAAGATCGTTATTTAGTTTTTCTAATCTTTTGTTTAGTCCGGTTACTTCATCTTCAAGATCTTCTACTTCTAATGGAAGCTCTCCACGTACATTTCTAATCTCATCAACTCTAGAGTCAATTAATTGCAAATCATATAGTGCTCTTAATTTTTGCTCAACAGTAACTTCTTTCTTTGCCATATTTTATATGTATTGAATGGGATTGGTGTTTTTATCCGATAAAATGATTGCAAAATTACTGATTTTTTTTCTAAGATAACTAACAATTAGGTTTTTTGTGTACTGTTCACTTTCATAATGACCAATATCTGCAAGAATTAACTTGTTTTCGGCTTCATAAAACTGATGATACTTAAGATCTGCAGTAATAAATATATCTGCTCCGGCTACTTGTGCATTTCTAATCGCAAAGCTGCCACTTCCTCCTAACACTGCAACTTTTTTTATCGGTTTATCCAATAGTGCTGAATGCCTTACACAGCCTGTTTTAAAAACTTTTTTGATATGTTTTAAGAATTCAGTTTCTTTGATTTCTTCCGGTAGTTCCCCAATCATTCCTATGCCAATATGCTGGTTTTTATTTTCTAGAGTTGTGATTTCATAAGCTACTTCTTCATAAGAATGATTGTCCACTAAGGCTTTTATAATATCGCCTTCCCGATGTTTTGCATATGTAATGTGTATTTGAGTTTCTTTCTCTTTATGAGTTGTACCAATCACTCCTACAGAGGGATTTGCTTCTTCAGAAGCTCTAAAAGTTCCTGTGCCTTCTGTAGAAAAACTACAATGATCGTAATTACCAATAGTTCCGGCACCAGCTTCAAATAGTTTAGATCGTAAAGATTCCGCTTCTTTATTTGGAACAAAAGTGATTAGTTTTTTTATGTGTCCGCTTTGTGGAATAAGAATTTTTCTATTTAATAAACCTAATTGATTACACATCATATCATTTACTCCATACAGGGCATTGTCTAATGCGGTATGAATAGCAAAAATAGCGATCTCATGTTTGATAGCTTTCATTATCACACGCTCTACATAATTAGTACCATTAAATTTTTTTAAGCCTTTGAAAACGATAGGGTGGAAGCTGATAATAAGATTACAGTTTTTTTCTATAGCCTCATCTACAATAACTTCTAACGTATCTAGCGTGACTAGGATTCCGGTAACTATCGTGTTTTTATCTCCCACCAATAACCCGACATTATCAAAATCTTCGGCATAGTTTGTTGGGGCTAAATTTTCAAGGTGTTGTATGACCTCTTTTATCTGCATCAGTGAATGTTTTTAAATATTAATGGAATGTAAAAAAACTTTTGACAATAATCAACGTTTCGTTTTATACATTTGTTATAGAAAATTAATAACTGCAAGTTTTATACATTTGAATTTATTACGAAAAATACTCTTACCTATTGTTCCTATATATTATTTCGTGACTTGGTTTCGGAATATACTATTTGATGTAGGAATCAAAAAATCAGTTTCCTATAATTTTCCAGTGATAGCTGTCGGGAATCTAAGTGTGGGAGGTACTGGTAAATCACCAATGATAGAATACCTTATTCGTTTATTAAAAGATAACGTAGCTTTAGCAACATTGAGTAGAGGTTATAAAAGAAACACCAAAGGGTTTCAGCTGGTAAAAATGGATTCTACCGCAAAAGCAGTTGGTGATGAGCCCTTGCAGTTTAAAACTAAATTTACAAATGTAACTGTAGCTGTTGACGCTGATAGGCGTAATGGCATATCAATTCTAATTGAATTGAACCCAAAACCTGAAGTTATTCTGTTAGATGATGCGTATCAACATCGCAAAGTAAAAGCGGGTTTTTATGTTCTGCTTACGCCTTATTATGATTTGTACTGTGATGATATTATGCTGCCAACCGGAAACTTAAGAGAGCCTAGAAAAGGGGCTGATCGAGCGGATATTATTGTGGTCACTAAATGCCCAAATAATATAAGAGATGAAGTTCGGCAAAGTATAACGAAAAAATTAAAGATAAAACCAGGTCAAATCTTGTTGTTTGCTACTATTGATTATGGAGATGATGTTATAAGTGTATCAGGAAAGAGATCCATCCGATCGCTGAAAAACACTCCGTTTACGTTAGTCACAGGAATTGCGAATCCTCAGCCCTTAGTTGATTATTATCGTTCTTTAGGTTTTGATTTTACTCATGTGCGATATCCGGATCACCATAACTTTACAGATAATGAAATTGATGAGTTAAAAAAGCATAGGTGCATACTTACAACAGAAAAAGATTATGTACGATTGGTTTCTAATTTTTCTGAGGATGTATTGTGGTATCAGCCAATAGAGATGAAGTTTATTGATAATCAAGAAGTTTTTGATAATACCATTCTTCAGTATATAAAAAAATGAGGCCTTGAGTAGGACCTCATTTCTATATTTTGGCTAACACAAACAAAGAAAATAATGTTCTAGGTTGAGTTAGAATATAATCAAGAGATGTGCCAAACTAATCAGGATGTAGTTTGTTCCTTTGATAGTGCTTTGTGTAGTTTGGTAAAAAACTCTTCTGTTTTGTAAGGTTTAGGGATGATGTCACTAAAACCATTGTCATAAAATTCATCTAAATTGTCATCCAATGTTACAGCCGTTAAGGCTACTATTGGTATATCCGTATCAAACTCTCTAATAAGTTTTGTTGCTTCAATTCCGCTAATTCCTGGCATGTGAATATCCATAAGAATTAAGTCGAATTCATTGTTTTTTGCTTTGCTTACTGCAATATCTCCATTGTCTGCTACATCGCAAATCATTTTGCTCTTTTCTAAAATTTTTCTCGTAATAAGTTGGTTGATTTTATTGTCTTCTACAACCAATATTCTTTTGTCTACCATTATTCCATAATCAATTTTTTTCGCTTCTTCTTGATAATTAGAGACCACATCTTCAAAAACCTCAAATTTAAGATCAAAATAAAATCTAGATCCCTGTCCGAGCTCACTTTCTAATTTAATCTCACTATCCATTAAAGAAAGTAGGTTTTTTACAATGGACAATCCTAAACCGGTACCCCCGAACTTTCTATTTATCTGCACAGATCCTTGTGTAAAGTTTTCAAAAATACTTTGCTGCTTCTTATCTGATATCCCTACGCCATTATCTTTAATTTCGAAATTAAGAAAAACCTTACTTTCAATACGATTAATCATCTTTACTTTAATCCAGATATCACCGTTTTGGGTAAACTTGATTGAGTTGCCGAGTAGATTAATGAGGATTTGAGATATTTTTAATGGATCTCCCTTGAGTTTGGTCGGAATGGATTTATCGAATTCATAATGGAGTTTATTATTACGGTCTTTTGCCGATTTTCCTAAAGCGATCAGGACGTCATTAATCCTTTTTTGTAAATTAAAGGAGGTGTTTTCGATCTCTACCTTATTTGCTTCTAGTTTGTTTAAATCTAAAATATTATTAATTAAGGAAAGTAAATATTCTCCGGAAAATTTTAACGAATTAAGGTGCTCTTTTTGATTTGGAGTGGGGCTTTCTTCAAGTAATAAATGCGTTAATCCTGTAACAGCATATAGTGGGGTTCGAAGTTCATGTGTGATGGTGGATAAGAACTGAACCTTTGCTTCACTGGCACGTTCTGCATTTTCTTTTGCCAGAATAAGTTCTGTGTTTTTATTTTGCAGCAGTTCATTAGCTCTTGCTCGCAGGTTGTTGTTTTTATACAAAGAAAGGGTAAGAAGTGATAATATTGTTATTAGTGCAATACTTAATATCGTCGTTAGACGCCCCAATTTCAGAGACTTTTGTTGTTGCTTGTTTTCTTCTTTTAGCTCTTTTATTTTTACCTTATCATCACCCATATTAAGTTTTGCCCTGGCTTCCTGAGCAATAATTTCTTTATCAATATTAAATAAGGAATCTTTAAATCGCTGATATGATTTTAAATTTATAAGTGAGGTATTATATTCTTCTTTCTTCTCATAGATTTGACTATACAATTCAAAACTTTCGGATTGTATTTCCAAATATTTCATTTCCGAGCCAATCTGCATAGCCAAATGGTTTGTTTCTATGGCGTCATCTAGTTGCTCCATAGCCATTTGAGCTCTTGCTTTATTAGTATATAATTTAGCTTTATAATAAGATTGCCCCAAAGCATCTATTTTAGGTAGCGCACTGTTAAAGTGATTTATTGCCTGCTCTGGCTGATTCATTTCTAAAGCAAGAAGACCTATATTTATTTTCACGGGACCTTCTAGTTTTTCCAGATTATTTTTTTCGACCAAGGAATAAGCAAGTTTTAGATATTTTTTGGCGTTTTCAAAATCTTTTAGCTCTGTATTAATGGATCCATAAACGATATAAGAATTAGCCAGCTCAAGTTCATTTTTCTCTTCAACTTGAAACTTTAATGCACTTTCTATTTGTTCTTTTGCACTTTCGAGATCGCCAAGTTTAGAATATAATTCGGCCAAAACGCGATTGGTCTTTGCTCTATAGGTTTTATTTTCGTGTTCTACAGCAAGTTCTTTTGCCAGCGTAATATTTTCTAAGGCAGTCGCTAATTGGGCAGTGTTTATTGCATAAGATGCTTTTGATAAATAGTTTTCAATAACATCTTTTACTTTCACTTCGTTGTTTTCTTGGATTTCTTCGGTTTGTGAAGAAGCCATAAAGCAGCAGCAAGCTAGAATAACAAGTATAAAATTTTTGATTTGGATTGGCATTTTTCCTCGAATAACTCAACTAATATAGTTATTTCTTACAAATGTTGATAATTAAATCCATTATTCTATTACTATATCCAATTTCATTGTCATACCAGCCAATAATTTTCACCATCTTTCCGATAACGGAAGTCATCAAAGAGTCAAAAATACAGGAGTGCGGGTTCCCTATAATATCCACGGATACAATCGGGTCTTCTGTATAGGCTAAAATACCTTCGAGATGAGAGTAAGCTGCATTTTTGAAGGCATTATTAATCTCTTCTATAGAAGTTTCTTTTTTTACATTGAATGTGATATCCGTAAGTGATCCATCTGGAACGGGAACTCTAATTCCACATCCACCGATAACACTGCTAAGATCTGGAAAAATTTTGGTCAATGCCTTTGCAGCTCCGGTTGTAGTAGGTACTATAGATTGGCTTGCAGCTCTCGCTCGTCTTAGGTCACGATGAGGTTGATCGTGTAAACTTTGATCAGTAGTATAGCTATGTACAGTGGTTATGTAAGCTTGTTCGATACCACAAAGTTCATTGATTACTTTAATCATCGGTGCGGCGTTATTTGTAGTACAGGAAGCGTTAGATATAATAGTCTCATAACCATCAAGGATATCTTCATTTACTCCTAGAACAATTGTTTTTATAGAATCATCCAGCGGAGGAGCAGAAAGAATTACTCTTTTAGCACCAGCCTTAATATGATCATTAGCGGTTTCTAAGGTTTTAAACTTTCCTGTAGCCTCGACAACGATATCAACATTATATTTGTCCCAACTACAATCTATAGGATGGATTTTATTTAATAATGGAATGGAAGTCTTATTAACTACAATGTTGTCGTTTGTGTAAGAAATATCATGAGACAGTACGCCGTGAATGCTGTCATATTTTAGAAGATGGCTTAATGTTTTGGCATTAGAAAGATCATTTATCGCTACAACTTTTATGTCGGGATGGTTGATTAATAGTCTAAATAGGCTACGACCAATCCTTCCAAATCCATTAATCGCTACTCTTATGGGTTTGTTCATTACATCATTACTTAGAAAAAAAACGTTAGGTTAGGTGTTTTTGAGCTTTATAGGAAGATCTTACTAATGCACCGCTTTCTACATGCCTAAATCCCATTTCTAGCCCGATTTCTTCATATTTGTTAAATTGATCAGGTGTGATAAATTGTTTTACGGGAAGATGTTTCTTGCTGGGTTGTAGATATTGACCAATAGTAACAATATCTAAATCTACACCTCTTAAGTCCTTCAGAACCTCTATAACTTCTTCTTCAGTTTCACCGAGTCCCAACATAATTCCGCTTTTTGTTCGGTTGATGCCTTGGTCCTTTAAGTATTTCAAAACTTTGAGGCTTTGTTCGTATTTTGCTTGGATTCGAACCTCTCTTGTAAGCCTCTTTACAGTTTCCATATTATGTGAAACTACTTCTGGTTTTACGGCAATAATCCTATCTATGTTTTTGGTTTTTCCCTGAAAATCAGGTATAAGTGTCTCTATAGTAGTTTCAGGATTCATTCTACGAATTGCCTGTATGGTTTCTGCCCAGATAATAGAGCCACCATCAGCTAAATCATCTCGGTCGACAGAGGTAATTACTGCATGTTTGATATTCATTATTTTAATAGAACGGGCCACTTTTTCGGGTTCTTCCCAGTCTACTGTTTCTGGTCTTCCCGTTTTAACACCACAAAAACCACAAGACCTCGTGCAGATGTTACCAAGTATCATAAAAGTAGCAGTTCCTTCGCTCCAACATTCACCCATATTAGGACAACTACCAGAAGTACATATCGTGTGTAGATTATATTTGTCGACTAAGCCACGGAGCTCGGTATATTTTTTTCCGGTAGGTAGTTTTACTCGCAGCCACTTTGGTTTTCCTTTTGGAGGAGCTACAGTGGTAACATCATTATTCATACTCAGCAATATTTTCTACAAAAGTACAAAGAAACCTTAGATTAGAATATAGTTTTAGATATTCTTAAGTGTTTCATCTAATTAGAAAATTTTTAATTGATGCATATGATGTTTGTCAATGGATAATCTTACTGGTACAATCACTTTTTCACTTAAAATATTCAGAATGTTTCATTTTTTGAATTGGATTTTGGACAATTAGAATTTTAAAATATATCTCGAAGGGAATTTTTAAGTCAAATTTATTAAGAAATGGATGACTCAGGCTTGTTGAATTTAAGTTACAAAGAATTTTAGCTTAAATATTGATTTACAGTATTTTAGTTAATATTTTTTGACTTAGATAAGTGTTTTTTGGGGATATAATCTTTTTTATTCTAAAAATAAATTATGGTAAAACCGTATATTTATTACGCCTTTTATGTTTAATTAAAATTCTTTTTTATATTTTTGGCAAACATAATTTTAGGTACAAACTCTTAAAATCATGGTTAAAATTAGCTTAACCCCATTTTTTAATCATTAAAAAAAAGTTAAAAAAACCAAACACAATGTCAAAAGAAGATTTAGAACAACAAAAACAGTTAAAAAAAAACAGGAAACGAGTAGAGAAATGGTTAATTAGTAATCAAAAGTTTATTAATATAACTGGTATTGAAAAAGAAATCTCTGCTCCCAAAGGATTAGTACAAAAATTTATCAAATATGATAAGAAAATAAATGATAAATGGATTAACCCATTGCACGAAGTCCTAAAAAGAATCGCTACTTTTAGTCTTAGGTAACTGGAAAAGGAAAAATTTATTAATAACAAAGAGAATTAGCTGGATATGAATTCCAATTAATTCTTTTTTTTATTTTTAATAATTTCTGCAAGAAGTTTTCGGGCTCTGAGTAATTTAACCTTTACATTGTTCATTGACTCATCCAATACTTCAGAAATTTCCTTATAACTTAATTCCTGAAAATATCGCAAATTTATGACCTCTTGATAATGCGGTTTAAGTTGTTTAATATATCGAAGCAATTGCGCAAGGTTTTGCTCGGTAATCAGCTTATCCTCTGGTGTTGGGGTGTCATCTACGATCTTATTCACTACATCATCTACCTCTGTTGTTGTTCTGGAACGGATAGAGGCATTTTTTTTTCTCAGTAAATCAATGTGAATATTTTTCGAAATCTGAATTAACCAGGTTTTGAAATTATATTCTTCTTTAAAGGTGTCTATTTTGTCAAATGCCTTAGAAAAGCTTTGGATAGATATATCTTCAGCTTCATATTCGTTTTGAGTTCTCTTCAACTGAAAATTAAAAACATCGTTCCAAAACGTGTCTAACAGATAACTAAAAGAAGCTTGTCTACCTTCTTTAGCCTTTTTTATATGTTCTGAAAGCGTTAAGAGTTCTTTTTCCAATGAAATGCCTTTGAATAGAAATCTTTAGTAGATTATTTAGAGTGCTCTGTTTCGTTGCAGTCAGCGTATTCATCCGGAGTCTTACCGCATAGAGAACAAGATTCACCTTCTTTATTAAGAAATGGACTTTGACTTGCACAGGTACCGGCAAATTTTCCATCTTTTTTTGCCCATAACTTAATCGCAATCCCGGCAAATGCCAAGAATAAAAGACCAACTGTAAGCAATAAAAGTTTCATGTGTATTATAATATAGATTAGGCTACAAATATACAAAGAAAATAGCTGAATCTATGATTTCCATAAAATTAGATGAACACGAACTTAAAAATTAAAATCTCTTATATAATATTAACTTCGGTTTCTAACGTAATGTGAAATTTCTCTTTTATTTTTTGCTGGATTCTTTTAGAAAGTTCTAATATTTCTTGTCCGGTGGCATTATTATAATTTACCAATACTAAGGCTTGTTTGCTATGTACCCCGGCATCACCCCATCGTTTACCCTTAAAACCACACTGTTCTATAAGCCAACCTGCAGGGACTTTGATATTTTTACTATCCACTTTATAAAAAGGTATGTTTGGATATAACTTTTGTAATTGGGTGAACTTTTCTTTTAGAATCACCGGGTTTTTAAAAAAACTTCCGCTATTACCAATTTCATTTGGATCAGGCAATTTGCTTCTTCGGATAGCGATAACAGCTTCGGCAACATCTTTAATTGTAGGGTGTGTGATATTTTTTTCTTTTAAAGCATTTTCAATTGCTCCATAGCTGGTGTTCAAAATATGTTTTTCTGTAGATAACTTAAAAGTTACTTTGGTAATTATATATTTTCCTTTTATCTCATTTTTAAAAATAGAGTTTCTGTATCCAAAATTGCAGTCCTCTTTCGAGAATTTTTTTTTATTTCTGGTATGAATATCAATTGCTTCGCAACTAACAAAACTATCTTTTAACTCCACTCCATAGGCTCCAATGTTTTGAATCGGAGCACTGCCTACATACCCTGGTATCAAAGAAAGGTTTTCTAAACCCCCAAAATTATGGTCTATACAGAATTGAACAAAATCGTGCCAGTTTTCTCCAGCGTTGGCAGATACCAATACGGAATTATCAGGTTGTAAATTTGTTGTAATACCCTTAATTGCTATGTGCAATACTACCGCATTCAGGTCTTTTGTTAGTAGCATATTACTACCGCCACTAAGAATAAAAATTTTCTTTTCTTTGTGAGTGGAAAGCGCCTCAATTAGTTCTTTTTCAGAATTGATTGTCAGAAATTCTGATGCGTTCACATGAATACCAAAAGTATTATGTTTTTTAAGAGATTTATTAAATTCTATTTTCAAAAAAAGGTACGGTTTATATTAAATACTATATTTTCATGAATTTACTTCGGGAAATATATGGTTATTTATAGTTCTACAAACTAATATTTTCTTCGGTAATAACAAAAGATTCCTTTTTTGGGTATTTTTCTAAAGCTAATTTGAGTATATTAATTGCTTTTTTAAGGTCCCTTCTGTTTAAGACATATGCTATTCTTACTTGATTTAGCCCCTCATTAGGACTGGAGTAAAATCCTGAAGCTGGCGCAACCATTACAGTTTCATTATTTACGTGAAATTTGTCTAAAAGCCATTTGGCAAAGTGATTTGCATCTTTTATGGGCAATTCTGCTATACAATAAAACGCTCCGTTCGGAGTGGCGACCGTAACACCTGGAATCTGCCTTAATCCTTCTACCAAGGTATCTCTTCTTGCTTTGTATTTTGCAACAGTCTCTTTGTAATAAGAATCTGGAGCTTCTAAAGCAGCCTCGCTTGCAATCTGTGCAAAAGTAGGTGGACTTAATCTTGCTTGTGCAAACTTCATCGCAGTTTCCATAACACTTTTGTTTTTACTTACAATGCAGCCAATTCTTGCACCACACATGCTATATCGTTTAGAGACTGAATCAACAACAATTGCGTGATCATCCAGGGTTTTTTCCTGCAATATGGAATAGTGCTCTAAATCTTCATAGACAAACTCCCTATATACTTCGTCAGAGATTAGAAATAAATCATATTTTATAGCTAGTTCAGCAAGTTGTTTTATTTCTTGTTTACTGTATAGATAACCCGTAGGATTACCTGGATTACATATAAGAATAGCCTTTGTTTTTGGTGTAATGAGTTTTTCGAATTCTTTAATAGAAGGCAGTGCAAATCCATCTTTAATTCTAGAAATCACCGGTACGACAGTTACTGTCGACTGTGTAGAAAAACTATAATAGTTGGCATAAAATGGTTCAGGAACAATGATTTCGTCACCGGGATCCGTGATACTACCCATGGTAAAAATCAAAGCTTCGCTTCCTCCGGTTGTAATCAAAATATCATCAGAGGATATAGTGATATCGTGTTTTGCGTAGTAACCAACTAATTTTTTTCTAAAACTTTCAAAACCTGCAGAATGACTATACGCAAGAACATCTAACTTATGATTTCTTACGGCATCTAGAGCCTCTATAGGAGTTTTGATATCTGGTTGACCGATATTGAGATGAAATATATGCTTTCCATCTTTAACCGCTTTTTCTGCAAAAGGAGCTAATTTACGAATAGGTGATTCGGGCATTGCTTTACCTTTATTTGATATTACAGGCATTCTTTTTGAATTTATAAATAAAATAGCGGTAAATTTCTTAAATTCTTTAGGATTTAAGTTAATTATTATCATGAATTTTCAAGTATTTTTCTATATTTAGAGGAATGGAGATTTCGTACTTGGATTTTTGTCATTTTCTTAAAGAGAAAGCCCTAATTCTACTTTTTATAGTTTCTTTTAGTAGTACCGCCCAGAAAGGTTTTAAATTACCTGAAGGAGTTCGTAGTGACAAAATCAATTTTGAATTAGCGAACAACCTTATCATAATTCCTGTAGAACTCAATGGAGTTCAACTATCTTTTATACTAGATACTGGAGTGGGTTCTACTATTCTTTTCAGTATCGATAAAAGAGAATCCTTAGAATTAAAAAATGCTTCAAAAATATATTTAAGAGGGTTAGGAAATGAGGCACCGGCAGAAGCCATAAAATCAACTGGTAATTTATTAAAAATTGGAGATGCTTACAGTAACGACCATACGGTTTATATGATTTTTGACGAATCAATGAATTTCTCTCCCTTAATGGGATTTCCGGTTCATGGAATTATAGGTTATGATTTTTTTAAAAAATTCATTCTAAATATTAGTTACTCTAAAGAAGTTATTAAAATTTTCGAGCCAAATTTATATAAATATAAAAAGTGTAAAAAGTGCTACGTAACAGACTTAGACCTGAATAATGGCAGAACAAGACCTATAATCAAAGCTAAATATGAAACACCTAAAGGGCTTATAGACGTAAACCTCCTGCTAGATTCTGGTTCCAGTTCGGCCCTATGGTTGTTTGAAAACCCTAAGATCAATCTTACTGTTCCTGAAGATTCTTTTGAAGATTTTTTAGGAAAAGGATTTAATGGCGATATATATGGACAAAAAACTAGGGTTAAAGGCCTGCACATCGGAGACTATAGAGTGAAAGAAGTGACAGCATCTTTTCCAGATTCCCTATACATACAAGGTATTTCTTTAAGAAATCGTCAGGGATCTGTCGGTGGAGGTGTCTTAAAAAGGTTTAATGTTATTATAGACTATCCTAATCAGAAAATAACGTTCAAGAAAAATAGTCTCTTTAATAAACCATTCCATTATAATATGAGCGGACTTACGATTCAACATAGCGGAGTACGAGTAGCGAAAGATTATAATTTTCATCAAGGAGCTTCCAGGCCTTCGTTAGATTTTGTAACTAAGGATAAAGGCAAGATCTCAATTAACGTTTTTAAAGCAAATGCAAGTTCTTTTATATATTCACTACAATCAGAATATAAAATTACAGAAGTAAGACCTAATTCGCCGGCAGCGCTTGCAGGACTGTTAAAAGGAGATAAGGTTCTAGAGGTAAACGGTAGAAAATCTCATTTATATAAACTTTCTGATATGAATGATTTGTTTTATTCAGAAGAAGGAAAGAAAATTTCTATTAAAGTAGAGCGTTTAGGAGTGGAAATGAAATTTACATTTTTTCTAAAAAAAGTTATATAAAAAAAGGTTTTACAAATATGGTAAAACCTTTCTTAGTATGCTATTGTTGTAATGTGCTAGTTCTTTTTTTCCAGAACGCTTTTCGTGTCATCAAGCACAGTACCTTTTATTTTGATAGCCTTCGTAGATTCCTCCGCATTAGAATATACTGTTATCGTTTTACGAATAGGTCCTACTCTTTTTGTGTCATATTTAACTTCAATAACCCCTGTTGCTCCTGGAGCAATTGGATCTTCAGGTTTTTTAGGGATGGTGCATCCACAACTGGAATATACTCTTGAAATAATCAGTGGAGCATCTCCAGTATTGGTGAACTCAAACTGGCGAATACCATCACTACCTTTGGTGATTTCACCATAATCTATCACATCTGTTTTAAATTCAATTTTTGCTTTGGTATCTTGAGCGTTTAGGGTAACTCCCAGAAAACCAATAAATAAAATCATTATTACATTTTTCATAACGTAGGTTTTTATAAGGTGTAAAAGTAGTTACTTTTTATCCAACTTCAAAATTGCGAAAGACTTTCCCGTTGTCGTATATAATAATTACTTTTGCACTCTAAATTCCAAAAATCAGACCAAACTATGGCTTTAGCAGGAAAATATGATGCAAAATCAATAGAAGACAAGTGGTATACCTATTGGATGGAGAACAATTATTTCCATTCTGAAGTCGATCAAAGAGAAGCATATACCATTGTGATTCCTCCGCCAAATGTGACAGGAGTGCTACATATGGGACACATGCTCAATAATACCATCCAAGATGTGTTGATTAGAAGAGCTCGCCTCAATGGTTATAACGCCTGTTGGGTTCCTGGTACCGATCACGCATCCATCGCTACTGAAGCCAAAGTAGTAGCAAAATTGAAAGAAGAAGGAATTGATAAAAATAATCTGACACGAGCAGAATTTTTGGAGCATGCCTGGAAATGGACAGATAAACATGGGGGGATTATCCTCGAACAGCTTAAAAAACTAGGAGCCTCTTGTGATTGGGAGCGCACTGCTTTTACAATGGATGACAACTTGTCTGCATCTGTGATTAAAGTTTTTGTAGATCTATATAATAAAGGGCTTATTTACAGGGGATACCGAATGGTAAATTGGGACCCTGAAGCAAAGACAACATTGTCCGATGAAGAAGTAATATATGAAGAAAAGAACGGTAATCTGTACTATTTGAAATATAAGATTGATGGAAGCAATGATACCTTAACGATAGCAACTACACGCCCGGAAACGATTATGGGTGACACAGCTATTTGTATCAATCCAAATGATGAGCGCTTTACACACCTGAAAGGTAAAAAAGCAATTGTGCCTATTTCTAATAGAGCAATTCCGATTATTGAAGATGAATATGTAGATATGGAATTTGGTACAGGGTGTCTTAAAGTAACTCCTGCGCACGATCCAAATGATAAAGAGCTAGGTGATAAACATAATTTAGATGTAATTGATATTTTTAATGATGATGTTACGCTTAATTCTTTCGGATTACATTATGAAGGAAAAGATCGTTTCGTAGTTCGAAAAGAAATAGTAAAAGAACTTGAGGTGTTAGGTGCTCTGGAAAAAACAGAGACGCATCTAAACAAGGTTGGAACAAGTGAACGCACAAAAGCTGTCATAGAGCCCAAGTTAAGCGATCAATGGTTTCTGAAGATGGAAGACTTGGCAAAACCAGCGCTAGATGCTGTTTTAGAAAAAGATGTGAATCTGGTTCCTGAGAAATTCATAAATACGTATCGTCACTGGATGGAAAATGTAAGAGATTGGAATATCTCGCGCCAATTGTGGTGGGGACACCAAATTCCGGCATATTTTTATGGTGATGGTAAAGAAGATTTTGTAGTGGCAGAAAGTAAGGAAGAAGCACTAGTTTTGGCAAAAGAAAAAACCGGAAATAGTTCGTTAACTATAGCTGATCTAACACAAGACCCGGATGCATTGGATACGTGGTTTTCATCTTGGTTATGGCCAATGAGTGTATTTAATGGGATCCTAGAGCCAGATAATGAAGAAATTAACTACTATTATCCGACAAATGACTTGGTAACAGGACCAGATATTATTTTCTTCTGGGTGGCAAGAATGATCGTTGCTGGGTATCATTATAGAGATGAAAAGCCTTTTTCTAATGTATATTTTACGGGTATTGTAAGGGATAAACAGCGGCGAAAAATGTCCAAACAATTAGGAAATTCTCCAGATGCATTAAAATTAATCGAGGAATATGGTGCGGATGGCGTACGTGTAGGATTGTTATTAAGTGCACCGGCAGGAAATGACTTGATGTTTGATGAAGATTTATGTGATCAAGGAAGAAAGTCTTTTGTAAATAAGATCTATAACTCTTACAACCTTATCAGTGGTTGGGAAGTAGATACGGAAATAGAGCAGCCAGAATCTTCTAGGATAGCCATAGAATGGTATCGATCTAAATTTCAAAAAGCTTTATTGGACCTAGAAGATGCTTATTCCAAATATCGTATAAGCGATGCTTTAATGATCACTTATAAGTTAGTTAGAGATGATTTTAGTAGTTGGTTATTAGAAATGATCAAACCGGCTTATCAAGCTCCTATTGACGCTAAAACTTATAAAGAAGTGATCACAATCTTAGAAGATAATTTGAAAATTTCTCATCCTTTTGTTCCTTTTATTTCGGAAGAAATATGGCAGGATATTACCAATCGTACACCAGAAGATGCGTTAATTGTATCACGTTGGCCTGAAATAACTTCTGTGGATGAAAATCTGATTAAAGAATTTGAGGTTGCTAGTGATGTGATCTCTGGAATTAGAACTATTCGTAAAGAAAAGAATATTTCATTTAAAGAAACAATCGAATTGTCCATAATGAATAGTGAAAATATACAGTCAACTTTTGATACTGTTGTAAGTAAGCTGGGTAATATTTCTTCTTTAAATTATGTGAAAGAAAAAGTGGATGGAGCACTTTCTTTCAGAGTTAAATCTAACGAATACTTCATTCCTGTTTCTGGTGCTGTTAATGTAGAGGATGAGATTAAAAAACTTTCGGAAGAATTAACCTATACTGAAGGGTTTTTAAAATCCGTACAGAAAAAACTTCAAAATGAACGTTTTGTAAATAACGCTCCCGAACAGGTGATCGCCAATGAACGGAAGAAAGAAGCTGACGCAGAAGCCAAAATAGCAACGCTGAAATCGAGTTTGTCTAGCCTGCAATAGATTATTGAATAAAAAAACATACTGAAAAAGCTCCTTTGGATTATATAAAGGAGGTTTTTTATACGTCAGTAATATATTTATTTACAAGTGCTATATACTTTAATTTAGCTTCTTTTGGACTAAGATTCTTTACCTGGAAAAGAGCATTGAGTTTAAATGCATTTCTAAGCTCACTATTTCCAGACGGAGTGTAGAACCCTTCAGTATAGGTAGCCTGTTTGTAATATGCATAAAAATGTAACATAACATCAGGAGGTAATTCTGTTTTAGTATAGCAGGCTTTTTCAAAGGCCTTTTCAAAAGCGATATTTAGCTCATCATTAGTCATACCTGTACTAAACGTTAGCGATAATACTTTCTCCTCCCTTAACTTTTTGATCTAAAGAAACGTTGATCTCAGTTCCTAACGGCAAATATACATCTACTCTGGAGCCAAATTTGATAAATCCACTATCAGAGCCTTGCAGTACTTTTTCACCTTCTTTAGCATAATTTACGATTCTTTTTGCTAGTGCTCCAGCAATTTGACGATAAAGAACCTCAACAATATTGTTTTTTACCACGACTGTGGTTCTTTCATTTTCTTCAGAGGCTTTGGGATGCCACGCAACAAGGTATTTTCCAGGATGGTATTTGCTAAATTTTACCTCTCCATTAATTGGATGTCTGGTAACATGTACGTTCACAGGAGACATAAAAATTGAAACTTGCAATCTTTTTTCTTTAAAATATTCTTTCTCAAATACTTCCTCAATTACTACAACTTTGCCGTCTACAGGTGCTACGACCGTATTGTCATTGACATTGGTGTGTCTTTTTGGATTTCTGAAAAATTGTAATATAAGTATCAAAAATACAAGGGTAACAGAAAATATAGCAACAATCCACTCATCTATCTGAATCGAAACATACGCCGCTGCATTAATACCAAGAAAAAGTACTATCGCTACTGAAATGATTTTATAACCTTCTTTATGGAACATACTTTAATATTTGTAAAAATGCATATAAAAACGGAGCGGCAAATATAATACTATCCAAACGATCAAAAATCCCACCATGTCCGGGCATTATGGATCCGCTGTCTTTTACTCCTGCCTGTCTCTTAAATTTAGATTGTATTAAGTCTCCAAGCGTACCAAAAATACTCATAATTATGCTTATAATCAACCAAACAAGTACAGATAAAGTATCAGAAAATATCGCAATTAAATATCCGGCTAATAAAGTAAAAAGAAAACCTCCTAGAAATCCTTCAATAGTTTTTTTTGGGGAGATACGTTCTAGTAATTTATGTTTGCCAAAGTTTTTACCGACCAAATAAGCAAATGTATCGTTTGTCCAAATCATCAAAAATGGTCCTGCGACCATAATAGGATCATATCCGTCATTATAGCTGGGTATAAGCGTTAAAAAAACCATAGAGGTGATAAGATAAAATATACTAGTACGATATTTTCTCTTTTCATACATTGGGATTATCCTAATCGTGATAAGATCTTTAACTAAAAATGCCTGCGTCATTATAGTAAGTCCTAATACAGTAAAAATCACTGCTCTTGGAACTCGAAAACTAGAAGTGTGAAATAAAAGGAGGAATCCGATAAAAACAAAATACAGCCAGGTTTTTTTTAGATGGATTAATTTTTGAAATTCATAAATGCAAATAACGCCAAAGACCAGAAATATCCCTATAAAAGTATATTTAGAAATAAATATAGAAATTAGCAATATCGAGATGTAAAAAAAGCCCGATAAAGACCTTGTAAGCAGTTCCTTCATATTATAAATCTTCCAGCAGCAACAAATATAGATTTTTTGAGCTACTTCCGTAACTTAAGAAGTCTTTTTCTTTTTGCGGTTCGAAGTTTTTGATTGTTGTAATATTGGAAGGAATTGAATTTTTGTTTTTTTCTTTGATTCCTTTTAACCCCTCGCCAATGCTGCTAACTAGCTGGCTTGTAGATGCTAGTATAATGAAATCATCCGGTAACTCAGTAAGTTTTTTTTCTCTCAACTGGTTCGAGGATATTAGGATCGCGCCACTATCAGCTATGAGGTATTCGCATGTAGCAAAAAAGAAAGAAGCTGGTGTTTTTTTGGTATAATTAAGATTAAATCCTGAAAACTTATGTTCTAATCCCATATCAAAACAGCATACATCTTTTTCATACCAATCATTCTCTAAAAGAATCTTATCAAAAGAGTCAAGCACTTCATCTTCACTATCGCAATATAAAAATTTGCCTCCATTTCTTTTGAAGTTAATCATAAAACTTTCATCAACCGGAAGGTTGATTTCAGGCATATATTTACTGCGATCTTCAGCGTGGCGTTCCTTACTCTTTTGGTCTGATTTAGATTTTGAGAAAAATATTCTTCTAAATAGACTCATTTTTTCGATTCGATCGGAGATTACGGGTTAACAATACTTTCAAAGATAAAAAAATCTTAACCCAATATTCTTATTAGATTAAGATTTTTTTAATTTACTAGTAAAAAACTTACTAATCGCTTATGACGGTTCGATTATTGTTTCTTCTTTTTTGTCAAAAGGACGTTTTCCAAAAATTTTCTCCAGATTGTCTTTGAAAATAACTTCTTTTTCTAACAATACTTCGGCCAGTTCAGTTAGCTTGTCTTTGTTATTTTCTAATAACTTAATAGCTCGCTGATATTGCTCTTCTATCATATTTGAGATTTCTTTATCAATAAGCTCGCTGGTCTGTTCACTATATGGTTTGGTAAAGCCGTATTCA
The DNA here is from genome assembly GCF_053613295.3 of Aquimarina ulvae. Classification (NCBI taxonomy): domain Bacteria; kingdom Pseudomonadati; phylum Bacteroidota; class Flavobacteriia; order Flavobacteriales; family Flavobacteriaceae; genus Aquimarina; species Aquimarina ulvae. The sequence goes on along the minus strand of NZ_JBSIBP030000006.1, from coordinate 85,491 downwards.
TTCTGGCCAGAAGAATCATAATAAGTTAAGTTCCCAATTTTATCATTAAGACCATAAATAGTTACCATAGCTCTTGCTTGTTTGGTGACTTTTTCTAAATCGCTTAATGCACCGGTAGAGATTTCGTTAAAAATCACCTTTTCTGCTGCACGACCTCCCAGTGTGGCGCACATTTCGTCCAACATTTGGTTAGGGCGCACAATAAGCCTTTCTTCAGGAAGGTACCATGCTGCACCTAATGATTGTCCTCTGGGTACTATTGTAACCTTAACCAAAGGGGCCGCGTGTTCCAACATCCAGCTAACGGTGGCATGACCGGCTTCATGGAATGCAATTGCACGTTTTTCTCCAGGTGTAACTATTTTATTTTTCTTTTCTAATCCACCAACAATTCTATCTACAGCATCCAGAAAATCCTGTTTCCCTACCGCCTTGTTTCCTTTACGAGCAGCTATAAGTGCTGCTTCATTACAAACATTTGCAATATCCGCACCAGAGAATCCAGGTGTTTGTTTTGACAAGAATTCAGTATCTAATCCTTCATCTTTTTTAAGAGGCTTGAGGTGTACTTCAAAGATCTCTTTACGTTCTCTTACATCTGGAAGATCTACATAAATTTGCCTATCAAAACGGCCTGCTCTCATAAGAGCTTTGTCTAATACATCTGCCCGGTTCGTTGCGGCTATAACAATTACGTTTGTATTCGTTCCAAAACCATCCATTTCCGTTAGAAGCTGGTTTAGGGTGTTTTCTCTTTCGTCATTTGATCCTGAGAAATTACTCTTACCTCTGGCTCTTCCGATTGCGTCGATTTCATCGATAAAGATAATCGCTGGTGATTTCTCTTTTGCTTGTTTAAATAAATCACGAACCCTAGAAGCTCCGACTCCTACAAACATTTCTACAAAATCTGAACCTGATAATGAGAAAAAAGGAACTTTGGCTTCTCCGGCAACCGCTTTTGCTAATAATGTCTTTCCAGTTCCAGGAGGGCCTACTAGCAAGGCACCTTTTGGTATTTTTCCTCCTAAAGAAGTATATTTTTCTGGGTTTTTTAGAAAATCTACAATTTCTTGTACTTCTTCTTTAGCACCTTCTAAACCTGCTACATTTTCAAAAGAAACTTTTACGTCAGTATTCTGGTCGAAAAGTTTAGCTTTTGATTTGCCAATATTAAATATTTGACCGCCAGCGCCTCCACCAGCGCCTCCACTCATTCGTCTCATGATAAAAATCCATACACCAATAATTAGTGCAAAAGGGAGTAGTGTAATAAAAATGTCTCCCCACATATTGCTTTCTGTATCATAGCTTACTTCTGTGGATAGTCCATTTTCTTTTTTTATAGTTGCAATATCATTCTCAAAATTTTGTAAATCCCCAAATTCAAATTCATAATCAGGATCATTCGGGCTCTGAGGTAGAATAGAATTACTTTTGTTTTTAGAATGCTTTTCTTGACTCTTTGCTTCTTGGGTCAAAAAGACCTTTGCTTTGCGTCTGTTAATAATTAATACACGTGCTACTTCACCGTTACGTAAAAAATTATTAAAGTTAGAAGGAGTAGTTTCTGGTGCGGACCCCATATTTCCCCCTCCTAAAAAATTTAATGCTAAAAATCCAATAATTATAACTGCATAAATCCAATATGCACTAAATTTTGGTTTTTTATTGGGTTCCATTTTTTTATTTTCTTTAGCCATTTATGCTTTTTTTAATAGTTTGTTTCAATTGTCGTTGTTTTCGCGTCTCCCCATAATCCTTCAATGTCATAAAATTCTCTGATGTGTTTCTGGAAAACATGGACAACTACATTTACATAATCAATTAATACCCATTCTGCATTTTCGCTTCCCTCTACATGCCAGGGTTTATCTTTGAGTGATTTACTTACTGTTTTCTGGATGGAATTAACAATGGCATTTACTTGAGTATTAGAGGTTCCATTACAAATAACAAAATAATTACAAACTGTATTTTCGATTTCTCTTAAATCCAATATACTAATGTCCTTACCCTTTACTTCTTCAATACCTTTAATAATTTGAGTTATTAATTGATCAGTACCGATTTCTTTTTTAATCATGCATTTTTTTAATTTGCGTAAAGTTATTACTTTTTATGGTTTTAATGTTTGTATTTGCAGACATTTGTAAAAACTTTCACATCGTTATTTATGGATATAATCAAAGTTGATGCCATTGACTCTACAAATAATTTTCTTCGGGATATGAATCGCGAGAAGTATTTAATAAAACCAGTTTGTGTTGTTGCAAAAGAACAGTTAAGTGGTAAAGGGCAAATGGGTACAACTTGGCAAAGTAATCCTGAAGAAAACCTTACTTGTAGTGTGTTTATGCCTATTGACCAGATCGATGTGATGAATCAGTTTTACATTTCAATGACAGTTTCTCTCGGAGTTTATGATGTTTTAAGTACGCTGATGCTACCTAAATTATCTATAAAATGGCCAAACGACATTCTGTCAGATAGGTTTAAAATATGTGGGATATTGATAGAAAATGTTGTTAATAATGGCAGGTTACGTGGAGCAATTGTAGGGATCGGAATAAATGTAAATCAAGTTAGTTTTAAAAACCTTCCGCTAGCAGGATCTTTAAAACAAATTCTTGGAAGAAACTTTGATTTAGATGAAATATTACATCTATTAATGACAGCCTTGGAGTACCGCTTTTCTAAACTTTATCAAGCTAATTTTTCGAACCTTCAAAAGGAATATGAGTCCTTGCTTTTTAGGAAAAATAAACCCTCAACATTTTTGGATGCAAAGGGCAAATCTTTTGTAGGTATTATACAAAGTATTAATTCCTCGGGTAAACTTCAGATACTTTTAGAAGATGAAATTATTAAAAGTTTTGAATTAAAAGAGGTAAAACTTCTATATTAATCAATAGCGATCACTTTTATTAGTAGTTTATAGCGATATAGCATTACCTTATGATCTTTCTCATATCCTCACATTCTAAATCTAAAGCTTACTAATATTCTCACTTAAGGTGTTTATAAAATTTTGGATTGGATTTTTGATCATCATACCCATCATGGCGTTAAACTGCCCTTCAAAAAGAAGTTGCGTTGTGCTTTTCTCATCTCCAATATCTGTAATGTTGGCGGTTAGTGTAAAAGGTAGTTTGTCACTGGCTGCTCCAAGAACTACTGTAGTGTGTTCTGTGCTTCCTTTTTGTTCCAAAACGATTTCAGGCATTCCTTTTAACTGAAAAAGAAATCTTGAATCACTTAATTTTTCAAATTTCTGTTTGCTTTCAGGCATAAGTTGTTCGAAGTTTTCGACTTTAGTTAAAAAATCAAATACTTCTTGTTGAGTTTTTTCTACAGTAACTGTAGGGCTTTCTAAGTTCATTGAGATTAAAAATTTATGGATTCCACTCTGCTGGATTAGTTCTCCAACTTTGTAGTGTTTTTTGTTGTTCTTCTGTAATATAATTAGTGTCTAATGCTTGTTCCAGAAGATTTTCATAATTACTTAAAGTTTGCAAAGATAATGCCGCTTCTTCAAAGTTTTCTGTAGCGATATCAAAACCATAATTAAATATGGCAACCATTCCTTTTACATTGGCATTAACTTCTTTTAACGCTTTTACTGCATTAAGGCTACTTTTTCCGGTACTGATCAGGTCTTCTACTACGACTACATTTTTTCCGGAAGGTACAATTCCTTCTATTTGATTTTTCCTTCCGTGTTTTTTTGCTTCCGGTCTTACGTAAATAAAAGGCAAGTTTAATTGCTCTGCAACTAACATTCCAATACCAATTGCACCAGTAGCTACACCAGCGATTACATCGGGTTTGCCATATTTTTCTTCGATAAACTTAGCCAAGTTTTCTCTTAGAAAGTTGCGAATAACAGGATATGAAAGGGTTACGCGATTATCACAGTAAATAGGAGATTTCCATCCAGAAGCCCAAGTAAAAGGTTCTTGTGGTTGTAATTTAATTGCATTAATTTGCAAGAGTAGTTCGGCAGTTTTTTTTGCCGTATTTTTATCAAAAATCATAGTTGCAAATGTATAAAGTTTTTGTGAATAATACTCCCATTATTCTGTCTTCAAAAAAGGAAATTGAGGATTATGAAACAATTCATATTAAAGAAGTAGAATTTCCTAAAATAATAAGGGATATTTTGAAAAAAGAAGATATTGGTAAGGAGGCTAAATATCATTTTTATCATAAAACAGAAGATAAACTTCTAGAACATTTATATGCTAAATTACCAGTGGTGGTTGCAGGAGGAGGAAAGGTATATAACTCAAATCACGAGATATTGTTTATTCGCCGCAATGGGAAATGGGATTTGCCAAAAGGAAAAGTTGAGAAAAAAGAACATCTGGAAACTGCGGCAATAAGAGAAGTTGAAGAGGAAACCGGGGTTACTGGGTTAGAGATCACTAAATTCTTATACAAAACCTATCATGTTTTTAAAAGAAATGGAGAGTTTCGATTAAAGGTTACCTATTGGTTTGAAATGAAGACTGATTTTGATGGAGCGCTAGTGCCTCAAAAAAATGAAGGAATTACCAAGGTAAAATGGAAAAATAGGAAAAAAGCAAAAAAAGCATTAACTAATTCTTATGCGAATATTAAAAGGCTTTTTTCCCATGATTATTTGTCCTAATCAATCTTTTGTTTTTGTTATATCTTGTAACCTTTGAGAATAAAGCAACTTCTTATCATGCATCCTGAAGTGATTGTGAAAATCAATAAAGTTATTGATTACATAGAGCAGAATTTATCTGAAGAACATCGCCTAGAAAAGTTAGCCGAGATAGGAAATCTATTAAAATATCATTTTCATAGAACGTTTCAATTAATAGTTAAAGAATCTCCCAATGAGTATTTAACCAGAAAACGTTTAGAAAAAGTAGCTTTACGATTGATCTATGGTGCAAATATGACTATATCAGATGTAAGTTTTAAATATGGTTTCAGAAACCAATCCTCATTTTCTCGAACATTTAAAAAATTCTACGGATTTAATGCATCTAAATTAAAAAAAGGAATCTATAACCATCATTTTCTAGAAAACAGCAAGATTGGTATAAATTCGAATTCATTTCCAAAATATCTTTGTGATGTGGCAAAAATTAAAGATTGGATGAAAACACAAGCGAGTATTGGTATCGAACATCTTTCAGAAATGGATTTGGTTTATTGTAGGCATTGGGGGAGTGTGAATACGATACATATTGCTTACGAAAAGTATTAAAATGGTACGTTCAAAAAATTAACAGAAATGACGATAAAATAAATTTCATTACCATTTTTCATGATTCTCCTTCTTTAATGAAAGATTATAGAGTACAGCAAAGTGCTTGTATAGAAATACCTAATATTGAGCGTGTTTCTCAATCTGAAATCTCTAAATTAAAGATACCAGCTCAAAAATATGTAATAGGTAAGTTTGTGTTACAAGAAAACGAATTCGAAATTGCGTGGAATAGTTTAATTGTATGGATGAATGAAAGAAATATCGTCTCTGTAGATGGATATCGCTTTGAAAAATTTTTGGATAAAAGTATAATAAAAGAATCATTGAGTTATAAAGTAGAAATACGAATTCCTATTAAGTAGAAAGTGAAGAAATGAAAATAAGTAAATCTATCGTAGTAAATTGTAGTTCAACAGAATTATGGTTCTGGTTGACTGATTTTGAAAAATTAAGAAAATGGAATCGGTCACTATTGAAAGAAGAAAATATTTCTTCTGGGAGATACGAAGTGGTTTTATTTCTAAAGTGTTAATTAACGAAGGAGGTAAAGAAATTTGGTATGAAAACGAAATTAAAGATTATAATCCATCCAAATATTTAAGTGTAATTCTAAAGGGAGGTAATTTAGGAAAATCTCCAATGCTTGTAAAATATGAATTAATAGAAAAAACAGGTGTAGTAAGATTAGAATATACTTGTTCGTGGGAGCCTAAGGAAATTTTCTTAAAAATAATACATCCTATAATCAAGAAAACCGCTAATAAAAATGCAGAAAAAGTTTTGTCGGAATTAAAGAAACAAATTGAAGAATAGATAACAAACTCTTTTTTTTTACTTCAAAATTCTATAAACTGGATATCGATTATGTGCTCTCTCGTAGTTGTCAGATTGTTTATGAATCCAATCTAACTGTGCAAACCAATTATTAGCAAAAACAGTATCCTTTTTCTTTTCTTCAAATTGCTGCTTAAGTTTCTTATTATTTTCTAATAATTGTAATGCTTTGTCTTCCCACACATACGGAGAAAATCCTTCTTTTTGTTGTAAAATGGTATCAAAGAAATTCCAGTTGAAAAATGAATCAGGAGCCTCTGGCTCTAATGTTTCTATAAGATATCTAAATCCTCTCTGATCCGTAGGGATGAGAATATCTCCTTTTGTAAAGATTATTGTTTCAACATTTTTCTCGATAGTAGTTGCATAATGCAAATAGTGACCTTCATAAGGCATTGTTCTACTGTTGTAATCTTTGATATGATAAGTTTCAACCGATATGCTAGAATCTTTTTTCAAGGTTTTATAAGATATTTGGTTGAGGTCTAATTTGTCGATCACGTTCCACCACCCCTTAGGAACAACATAAGCTTTTGGAATCGTAATTTCTGTAGTGGGTTTATAATAATTTTGATATTTCACTTGTTTGGAATATGGCTTGTTTTGATCGTATTTTAATCGTTTAGCTCCTGTGATTTTGCTATTGATGTATGTTCCTTCATATCCATTGAAGGTAAACTTAGTTACTTTGGTGGTATCAATTGCCCAGTTTATAGGGTATGTTTTCTCTTTTGGTGCACCTACAAATGTACGCTCCCGCAGGGATTTTATTTTTTTACCATCTTTTTCGGTGATAGCAATCATAGATTTTATTAATTCATATGTACCTTCTACTCTTGGTTTATAAGGTTTCAGCATGTGGGTTTCTACCATCATACCAATTGTATTCCATAAGGTGGTGTATCCAGTAGAATATCTTGGCGAGTCCATAAATTGAGACCATCCTTTGTCTGGAGTAGTACCCCAGACATTGACATAAGGAGTGATATCCCATTTTTTTACAGCAAGTGAGGCTTCCAGCTGTGGATGCATTTCCTTATGTAAATACTCTCCTAGTTTACCATTCAATTTATTGTGTTGAGTAAATAAATGAGTCAATGTGTATTGATAATCTGCACCATTACTTACGTGATTGTCGATAAAAACGTCAGGTTGTACCAAATGGAAAATCTTTGCAAAGGTTTGTGCGTTTTTTGTGTCATTCTTGATAAAATCCCTGTTCAGGTCAAAATTTCGTGCGTTTCCTCTAAAACCATATTCTTTGGGGCCGTTTTGATTGGTACGGGTTCCCGTGTTTCGGTTCAATGAACCGCCAATGTTATATACAGGAATGGTCACAACTACTGTTTTTTCTGGAGCTTCAATAACCCCTTGAACAATATCTCTAAAAAGTAACATCGTTGCATCAATTCCATCACTTTCTCCCGGATGAATTCCATTGTTTATTAATAAAATGCGTTTGTTTTGTCGAATTTTTTGAAAGTCAAATTCTTTATCAGGATTTAGTGTAATGATATGCAAAGGATGACCACTGTCGGTAGTTCCTATTTCTTGTATGTTGATTTCTGGATAAACTTCTGCAAGATGTTGGTAATAAGAAATCACTTCTGGATACGTAGGTGTTTCAGTACCATTGCTTTTTTCAAAGGGGGTAGTAAAATCTATATTTTTGATAGGCTTATTCTTAGAGGTATCGCAAGAGGCGATAGTTATAAGGCTGATAATTAGTAATGTAATTCGCATAGGTTATCGGTGTATGGGATAAATATACTAAGTTTTAGCATTTATGGATCTTCTATAACGTTTTAGTTAGTTTTTGAAAATAGATAGAAGATGAATTTGCTTGTTAGGATATAAAATAACTGTATTTTTGCACCCTCAAAATTAACTGATTATGACTGAGTTTGTAAGAAAAAGAGTAGCAAATGCCAAAAATGATATTCTATCCGGTTTAACGGTCGCTTTAGCATTAGTTCCGGAAGCGGTTGCTTTTGCATTCGTAGCTGGAGTGGACCCTTTGGTTGGATTGTATGCAGCTTTTATGATTGGATTGATTACTTCTATTTTTGGAGGACGTCCGGGGATGATCTCAGGAGCAACAGGTGCACTTGCTGTAGTAATGGTAAGTCTGGTGGCCGAGGGGAATGCGATGGGTGCCGAGAGTGAGCAGTTAGGGTTGTATTATCTTTTTGCTACGGTGATATTGATGGGTGTCATACAGATGTTAGCAGGTGTTTTGAAGCTTGGTAAATTTGTACGTCTGATCCCACATCCTGTAATGATGGGTTTTGTAAATGGTTTAGCAATTGTAATCTTTCTCTCTCAGTTAGGAATGTTTAAAGAAGGGGTAAAGGATGTTTTTGGTACAGATAAGTATGAGACATCTTCAGTCTTAAAGCAATATAATATTAAGGATAATTTAATCTTTGATTCAATAACAGATAAACCATTATACACTTATGATGGCGATACTAGATTTGAAGATCTTGAAACAAAAGAAACTAAATATATAGTTGAAGATAATCAAGTCTTTGATATTAATACCAAAGAAGTACTTTTTAATATAGAAAAAGACGGAGTTTATACCATCAAAAAAGAAGGGAAAGTCAAGAAATGGATTTCAACTGATAAATTATTATTGATGTTTGGTTTAGTTCTTTTGACAATGCTTATTATGTGGGGGTTCCCTAAATTAAAAGCGACTTCAAAACTACCAGAAGCTCTCATCGCGATTTTAGTGGTTTCGGCTATTGTAATTCTTGGAAAATTGGATGTAGCTACTGTGGGTAGCTTTATCAGAGATGGAGGAGGAGAAGGTCTTAAAGGTGGCTTGCCTCAATTTCAGTTAGCTATTTTTGATAAAGTGCCAATAACTTGGGAAACACTTTGGTTCATAGGTCCCTATGCACTGATTCTGGCAGCGATTGGACTGATAGAATCTTTAATGACACTTAATCTTATAGATGAACTTACAGAGACGAGAGGAAATACTAATAGAGAATGTCTTGCACAAGGTGGTGCAAATATCGTAACAGGTTTTTTTGGTGGAATGGGAGGTTGCGCTATGATCGGACAATCAATTATTAATATCAAAGGAGGTGGACGTACTCGTCTATCAGGAATTGTTGCTGCGGTAACTTTACTGATGTTTATATTATTTGCTTCGGGATTAATTGAGCAAGTACCTATCGCGGCCTTGGTAGGTGTAATGTTTATGGTCGTAATAGGAACATTTGCCTGGTCTAGTTTTAGAATATTGAATAAAATCCCGTTAACAGATGCTGTAGTTTTGATTTCTGTTTCTTTGTTGACCGTATTTTTCGATTTGGCAGTAGCTGTAATTGCAGGTGTAATTATGTCGGCACTTGCCTTTGCTTGGGAAAATGCTAAAAAAATTAGGGCAAGAAAACATATTAAAGAAGATGGGACTAAGCTATATGAAATTTGGGGTCCCCTATTTTTTGGAAGTATTCAGGCATTTAACTCTAAATTCGACGTGGCTAATGATCCAGAAAATATAGAGATTGATTTTATAGAATCCCGGGTTAGTGATCACTCGGCATTAGAAGCTATTTTTAATCTTGTCGGTAAATATGAAGAAGCTGGTAAAAAAGTTCGTATAAAACACCTGAGTGAGGAATGCCAAGAACTCATGATTAAGGCTTCTCCTAGATTGGCAAGTGTAATAAAACATGATATTGATGACCCAAGATATCATGTGATGGCAAAAGTAATGAAATAAATAAAACGTATATTTCGATAGCTAAATCGAAGTTATAATTAAATGGATATTCCTTTTGAACCTGTTATTTTTGGTGTTAAAGTGAATATCCATTTAATTTTGGAATATGCTGCTTTCTTTATTGGATTTCGATACTATGTATTTCTAAAAAAAAACACTCAGGATCCAATATCTTCTCCAAATAGGTTGTCTATTTTTATAGGAGCAGTTTTTGGTGCGTTTATAGGATCTAGAGTTGTGGGCTTTTTAGAAAATCCATTTTATCAATCTTTCAATCCAGAGTATATCGTACAATTACTAAGTGCCAAAACTATTATGGGTGGACTTTTTGGAGGTTTGCTCGGAGTAGAATTAGTTAAGAAAGTAATAGGCGAGGAAGAATCTTCAGGAGATTTATTTACGTATCCAATTATTCTTGGAATTATTGTAGGTAGAATTGGTTGTTTTCTAGCTGGTATTCGTGAATTTACCTACGGAAAAATAACATCTTCTTTTTTAGGAATGGATTTAGGCGACGGTTTGCTAAGGTACCCAACGGCACTTTTTGAAGTGATTTTTCTTATTCTCTTATGGATTATCCTAAAACGTTTTCAATATAAATTGAATTCAGAATCAGGGTTGCTTTTTAAATACTTCATGATTTTTTATTTCCTATTTCGTTTTATGATCGAGTTTTTAAAACCAAATACTTTTTTACTCTTCGGACTTAGTAGTATTCAGTATTTATGTATCTTATGCTTGATATATTATCAAAAAACAATTCGAAAGCTCTTTTATGCCCACTAGAAATTATACGTACTACGATTTTACCTTAAGTTTATGTCCTACCTGCCTTAGAAGAATTGATGCTAAAATCGTTTTTGAAGATGATAAAGTTTTTATGTTGAAACGGTGTCCTGAACATGGGAGCTCTAAAGTTTTGATAGCTGATGATATCGAATATTATAAAAATATAAGAAACTATAATAAACCTTCAGAATTTCCATATAAATTTAATACAGCAACCGATTATGGATGTCCGTATGATTGTGGTTTGTGTCCTGATCATGAGCAACATTCTTGTTTGTCAATTATTGAAGTTACCGATAGGTGTAACCTAACGTGTCCCACATGTTATGCTTCTTCATCACCACATTACGGAAGGCACAGAACACTGGACGAGATAAAAAAAATGCTAGATGCTATTGTGGAAAACGAAAAAGAACCAGATGTAGTTCAGCTTAGTGGAGGCGAACCAACAATACATCCTCAATTTTTTGAAATACTGGATTATGCGAAGCAACTACCAATTCGTCATCTAATGGTGAATACGAATGGAGTAAGAATTGCTAAGGATATTGGTTTTGCTGAACAATTAGCTACATATATGCCTGATTTTGAAATCTATCTACAATTTGATTCTCTTAAAGCAGAGGTTTTAGAAAAACTAAGAGGAGAGGATCTTACCTACATCAGAAAAAAGGCTATTAAAAACTTAAATCATTTTAATCTTTCAACTACGTTGGTGGTTACGTTAGAAAAAGGGTTAAATGATTCAGAAATAGGAGACATCATTACGTTTGCTACTCAACAAAAATGTGTAAGGGGAGTTACACTGCAACCGACCCAAATTGCCGGGCGATTAGAAGATTTTGATGCTCAAACCGATAGAATTACGTTAACCGAGGTTCGACGAAAAATCTTAGAACAATTTCCTGTTTTCGAATCTGATGATTTGATTCCGGTTCCTTGCAACCCGGATGCTTTGGTTATGGGCTACGCCTTGAAGAACGATGAGGGGATTATTCCTTTAACACGCTACATTAACCCCGCTGATTTACTCAACAACGGCAAAAACACTATTGTTTATGAGCAGGATACAGAATTACACGAAAAAATGCTGGAATTGTTCAGTACAGGAAATTCTGTGGATGCGGCTTCAGAGAATCTAAAATCTATTATGTGTTGTTTGCCAAAAATCGATGCACCTGACCTGGGGTACGAAAATCTTTTCAGAGTAGTTATTATGCAATTTATAGATGCGTATAATTTTGATGTTAGAGCGATCAAGAAATCATGTGTACATATCGTAAATAAAGATTATAAAATTATTCCTTTCGAAACCATGAATCTTTTTTACAGAGATGATAAGAAAAAGCATTTAGAACAATTAAGAAAAGAGACGGTATGATTACAAATTCAATTTTATTAGAAGTAGGAAACCTAGATGGATTAGTGTATCTTATCTTATTAATTTTATTGGGGCCGCCCATATTTCTTGCCCTTATCGGTATCATACTCTTTAGAACTAAAAACCGTACTGCGGGAAAAGTATTCTTTATACTTTCTGGGGTATATCTTATTGTGGGATTAGGAATATGCGGAGTTTTGTTGACTGGATTTTAGTTTCTTTCCAATACATACATGTTTTCATTTAATATTTCTGTTTTATCAGTCATATCAAATTCTGAAGCATATATTTTTGATAAATTGTATTCATCTGCATGCTCCTTTAACATATACCCTTTTATATTTTCATAAAAAGAGTTTGGAATAGTCTGGTGAGAAAAAGAATCACTGGTATCGTTATGACTATCAAAATAATAAAGCAATCGTTTATAGACTTCAGTATCTTCTACTTCAGGTAGATAAGAAACGCTTCCAACCAAGTCTCTAGTATTTTGTAGTTTTTTAAAAATGCTGAACAGTTTATTAGTGGTACCACGATCCAAAAAGAACAGTACGCCTTCCAAAAGAATAAAAGTAGGTTTTTTAGGAATAAGCGGTTTTATAGTAGCTATTATTTCTTCTACTGTGTCTGTGTTGAAATCTACGCTTACATATTGGATGTCCCGCTCAGGTAGTTTACCTTCTCTTGTCCAGAGATCAACTTTTTCTTTTTTATAGTTGATAATGTTTTCCTTGTCAATTTCTATTGTAGATACGGTATCATCCATCAAGAATTGGTACATGCTAAAACCTGCTCCAAAATTAATCAATGATCCCCCATTGTTCATATTAAAAAATGATTTCATTCGCTCATAGAAAAACCTATTTCTAATACTATGTAAAATAGATTCTTTTGTAGATATAGCTTTAATAATGGTTGGTATGAGCTCTTCAGTTTTTGAATTGTTCCAAAGTTTAGCATAAATATCCTTACTAATATCTTCGTGATAAGATCTATAAGTAGAGATAATAAAGGCTGTTTCGTGTATTTGCATTCTCAAATATATACTTTTAAAATGAATCAAAAAAAACACCACTACTTTCAAGCAAAAAAGAGTGGTGTGCAGTATATAATATTCAAAAAAATTATGGCAATAATCCGGTGATTTGTGTGGTGTCTGTTATGATTGTATCTTTTTCTTTTTTATCAGCACTTGCTAATCTGGTATTTTTATTACCATCTATAACAAATCCGTTTTTGATCATTAAAGCCTTGTAGAAGTCGGTCTTTGTTTCAGTCGAAACCGTTTTGCTTTTTTTAATCTTAATATCAAAATGATTAACTGCAATTAAAGTTTCATAAAAATCTACTTTGGTACTCTTTACATCAGAAGCTTCTATCTTTAAAGATTGGATAGACTCTTTTTCCTGAGCTTTTACATTAGCGAAAGAAAATAAAATAATAATTGCAAGAATAACAGTTTTCATATTTTGGGGCTTAATGAATTTACTTCTTTTATTTGTACCAAATTTACAATCAAATAGTTATGTAGAAAAATGTTTTACAACCTTTTAGATGAAGCGATCTTTTAAATCGATAAACAGCACAATTTTTATGGTTTTACCGTATTTTTTATATAATGTTTTTATCTTATAAATTAATTTCCGTATTATTTTAAAGACCAAAAATCATCAATTAATAACATCAACTCACTTATTATTAGTAAAATTGATATGTAGCTTCAAAATATGTAATGTAAGTTTTGTAATCAACGGATTACATTGTTGGAAGGATGTTAGAATAGATGACAGTATACGATTCTATATGAAGTCTAGTTTTTTAAAAGTTTTGTTTAAAACATCTTGATCACGTACCTCTAACCAATTATTTAAAATAGAAGCATAGATACTTCTAAAATCTATGGTGTATTTTAAATCGCCGTTCGTATCGAGATCGGATAGCTTTGGTAATTCATTGTAAATTCCGGGTTTTTTTAGTGAGCCACTGATGGCTATCACATTATTGGCGGCTCCGTGATCTGTTCCAAGACTTCCGTTTTGTTTTACACGACGGCCAAACTCAGAAAATGTTACTATCAATGTACCCCGAAACCTGTTGTTCTTTTTTAAGTCTTCGACTAAAGCTCTAATAGCTTCTCCATAAGTTCTTAGTAACCTATCTTGACTATTCAGTTGATTTACGTGGCTATCGAAACCGCCAAGGGAACTGTAATAGACCCTTGTTTTTAATCCAGATACAATAAAATTCGCTATCGTTTTTAGATTTTTGGCAAAAGGCGATTGGGGGTATTCGGTAGCGGTTTCATATATTTTGGAAGTTTCCTGAATGTAAGTAGCCGATGCATAGGTTTCGAACATAGTTTTATAGAGGTATCCCTGATTATCTTCATCTAACATATCTTTATGGGTATGATTCATAAGATTGTTGAAAAACGGTTCTCTTGTGGTTCTATATATTTGCTTAGGATCCGCCACAGCAATACCATTCATTTGATTTCCCTTCATAGCCAGAGATAGTGTGTTGTCTACTTGTATAGCCTGATACGGATGCTGACAATTGGCATCGAGATATCTACCTACCCAACCTGTAGATAAATACTGGTTAGTTTTACTAGCCGTTTGCCAGATGTCGGTACTTCTAAAATGAGATCTATTGGGATTGGGGTATCCTACATTATTAATAATTGATACTTGTCCCTGACCATATAATTCAGCAATTGCTTTCAGACTGTCATTAAATGCCAGATCATTGGTTATTTTTATGGTTTGCGCTTCTTTTTTGGCAATATTCGGCCTGTTGCTATGATAAATGTCATTACTAATTGGAATAATACTATTGAGACCGTCATTTCCTCCAGAAAGTTGTATGATAACTACATTTTTATAACCTGATAATTGATCAGGTGACAGAAACTCCATTCCTTTTAGAAAAGAAGGAACTAGTGTCATTCCTGAAGCAAAAACAGACTGTTTTAAAAATTTTCTTCTATCCATAATTCATAGCTTTTAGCAAAGTTGATATTCTGGTAAGCTCATTAGTTCTATGATAAAGTTTTTAGTATCGGTTGCATCGAGCTCAGTAACTATTTTTTTGGCTCCATCTAATAAGACTGGCTGTATGATAAAACTTACCAATTCTTCTTTGCTTCTAGGTTCTAATGATGATAAGAAGCTATCCCAATCAGGTGTTGCTTTTACTTTTTTTTCAATTTGAGTTTTCATCTTTTTATAAAATTTATTTCGCATCATCACACTAGCTTCATCGTCCGTATCACTGTGCCATTCAATTAATCCATTATTTAGGGTTACCGAAGCCAATCTCATTCTTAATAGTAATGTAGAATTATCAATCCAGGCTCTTCCACCTGGCCAACCCGCTACGTTTGGTGGGAAGAATAGGATTTGATTTAATTTATGTTGAATGTATAACAGGACTTTTGGATCTTCGTATTTAACTTTAAAAGGTTTACTCAACCCTACAATTAATTCTATAGGAGATTTTATTTTGACCCCAATATTTTGAGATTCATAAAACCAATCACTCATGAATATTTTTCGCATTAGTGCTTCCAGATTGTAATCAACTTTGTAAAAAAAATCTGTTAACTCTTCTATGCGTTTAGTATCTATTTTTTCGTTTACAAAATAGCAATAGATTTTTTCTGAGATATGTCGCGCAGTTTGCTTTCGTTCCAGAAGAATTTTGATAATATCTTCTCCAGTAAAATTTCCGGTTTTACCTAATACCGTTTTAGCTCCGAAGTCATGTTGATTTTTTCTAAAAATGAAAGAGCCATCTTTATTAAAGTTCCATCCTGTAAAGGCTCTGGCAGCCTCTTTAATGTCTTTTTCTGTATATCCGTTATCTACTCCTAATGTAAAAAGTTCCATAACCTCACGCGCAAAGTTTTCATTAGGACTATTTTTGCGGTTTTGCCTGTTGTTAAGGAAAAGTAACATAGCGGGGGATTTAGAAACTTCCATAAGCATTTCTCCAAAGTTTCCTAATACGTGTTTTCTAATTACATTATTAAGATGAAGACAAGCGCTTGGTGTTTTTACTCTAACCGCAAAGTGATCGTGGAAAAATAATGTCATTTTTTCTCTGAGAACCTCCTTTCCTTCAGTAAGTTTTTTTAACCAAAGTACATTGAGTTCTAACATCTTTTGATTGCGAAGCTTACGCAGTTTTTTACGCTCTTCAACTGATAAATTTCTTGGGTTTTTAAGTAATTCTCCAAAATCCATTGATAACGCAGTCTCTTGTTTACTATTTGAAAACAAGATATCCACGATTTGTTTTTTAGAAAGTTTTCTAACAAATTTTAGTCCTGAAGAAGAAATTCCAAAACCGGTTCTCCAATAAAGGTGCTGTATCTGTCTATCTGATAAAGAAGTACTCATAATCACAGGCTTTTACATATAGGACTGTGATTCATCCCGAAGGTTTAAATCGAAACGCTAACTTTTATGTTCTATAAGATCCCATTTGTTGCCATACAGGTCCTCAAAAACCACTACAGTTCCATAACTTTCTTTTCTGGGTTCTTCTCGAAAAGATACTCCTTTAGCTTTCATATCATTATAATCTATCCAGAAATTATCCGTATAAAGGAATAAGAAAATTCTTCCGCCGGTCTGATTGCCAATTGCTTTTCGTTGTTTAGAAGTGGTTGCCTCTGCAAGTAATATGGACGTATCTGAAGTGTTTTCAGGAGAAATTGTTACCCACCGCTTTTGATCGCTAAGCCAATGTCTTGGATAAGTTTGAAATTTAAATTTTCTGTATAAAACCTGATAGCATTATCATAATTTCTAACTACCAGTGTTATTGTTCCGATGTTTCTTTTGGCCATTAATTACATATTATTTCACTCAGAATAGCTTCTTCGTTTATAGCGTCATTTAGTAGAATATTTTCAGAGAAAAGAACGAACCTATCGAGTGCATGAAAAGAAGACCTGGCAGAGACTTCCATGGTATATATTCCTGGCGTGCTAAATGCTACAAAGATATCGTGTGCATCATTATCACTTGTAGAGGATTGCCATTTCCATTGGTCTGCGGGACCACTTTTGTAAATTTTAAACCAGCCTTCTTTGCTGGAACCATTCGGGGTTGGTGATTGACCAGTATCTCCAGGATACACAATACTTTCTCCTTTTTTACCATAAAAACCAGCTGCATCTGCAAATCGTAACCAAGAATCATTATGTTCGGATCCAGAGGTGCCTGTCGCGATTCTAGACCTCCACATAAACCTATAAGTACCAGGATTGGTGATCTTTAGTTTATAAATAAGAAGACCATTACCCGGAGCGTTTAAAAATTGATTTCCTGTCCATACAAGATAATGTGTTCCTAGAAATCCCATTATTGTATTCTCTTTTTGCCAATCATTATGATCCTGAATGCTTTCAAACTCAACAGCAATCAGACCATCTTTTTCTTCATAAATGCTACTATTTGGGTTCTGGCAAGTTACTGTGTCAATAGTGTTATCATTGGATTCATCACTACTACAAGAATAAAAGACAATCGCTAAAGCAAAAAATAGTACTATTTTGTTTTTGATAAAAGTAGGTTTCATATGTTTTTGTTTTGGGGTTTTAAGAATACTATGTTTTTTTTACTCTTACAGTATCGGGAACTAACCCTGTATAATCACCACCATTGCGAATCACATCTCTTACGATGGAAGAAGATATGTAACTTTTTCCTGATGAAGTGAGAAGAAAAACTGTTTCAATTTCTGTCATTTTTCGGTTGGTATGAGCTATGGCTTTTTCAAACTCAAAATCTCCTGGGTTTCGTAAGCCTCTTAATATAAACTCTGCGTTTTGCTGTTTGCAAAAATCTACGGTTAGCCCTTTGTATGTCATTACTTTTATCTTGGGCTCATTTTTGAAAGCTTCTTCGATAAAATACATTCGTTCTTCTAGTGAGAACATATATTTCTTTTCAGCGTTTACACCAATAGCCAATATGATTTCATCAAAAAGAGTTAATCCTCTTTCAATAATATCATAATGTCCTAAAGTAATTGGATCGAATGAACCAGGAAAAACAGCTCTTCTCATAAGTGATTTGTTGTTATTTATTTAATAATAAGTAAAGTTACGAAGTTTCATATTAAATATGCGGTTCAATTTCTATTGGAGATTCACTAGCTATTTGTTAAAGTCTCTTCAATTGTATTGGTCAATAAATCTTTTAGACTAATACCGGCAGCAATTGCCTGTTGCGGCAGAATACTGGCTTCACTAAATCCGGGATTAGTATTTATTTCTATAAAGTGTGGCTCTCCGTTATGAAAAATATATTCGCTTCTGGAGAAACCTTTCATTTTGAGAATCTGGTATACTTTTAACGCCAAATCTTTTACTTTCTTCTCGTCTGGTTCGCTAAGTCTTGCGGGTGTTATTTCTTGAGATTTACCCAAATATTTTGCTTCGTAATCAAAGAAATCATTTTCTGAAACAATCTCGGTTACTGGCAAAACGGTGTCTTTTCCTTTATATGTAATAACCCCAACAGAAACTTCTGTTCCGCTTAGGAAAGATTCTATGATTATTTCGTCATCTTCTTTATAAGCAACATCAATTGCAGAAAGTAACTGATCTTCTGTAATTACTTTAGAAACTCCATAACTGCTTCCTGCTTTATTTGCTTTTACAAAGCAAGGCAGCCCGACAGTATCAATGATGTTTTTGGTATTTACAGCTTCTCCTTTGTTTAAAAAATAATTTTTTGCAGTTGGTATTCCATAAGGTTTTAATGTACTTATGCAATCTCTCTTGTTAAAAGTAAGTGCAGCTTGATAAAAGTCACAAGCGGTCTGCGGAATTCCGATCAACTCAAAATATGCTTGTAACAAACCATCCTCACCAGGTGTGCCATGTACTATATTAAAAGCTGCATCAAAAGTTATTTTGATACCATCAAGATAGAGTGAAAAATCATTTTTGTCAATAACCGTTTTTTGGTCAGTGTCATCTACATAAAACCAAGAGTT
Source organism: Aquimarina ulvae (assembly GCF_053613295.3). NCBI lineage: Bacteria > Pseudomonadati > Bacteroidota > Flavobacteriia > Flavobacteriales > Flavobacteriaceae > Aquimarina > Aquimarina ulvae. Next base: position 66,483 of record NZ_JBSIBP030000006.1, on the reverse strand, counting down.
CTTTGTAATAAAGACACGATAAGCATTGTATAGATTTTTATCCAGGTGATTGTAAACTGCATTTCCACTTTTAATAGAAATGTCATATTCACTGGAATAACCTCCCATAAGGATGGCGATATTTTTCTTCATTGAATGCGGTTTACAAACAAAAATATCATTTATCTAACAACAAAAGCTAAAAAGTTTCCGTTTTTATATCTTTGCCGAAACTATCAATTGATACATGGATTTTTTAAAAGGACTTTTTAGGTTTATTTGGAGTAAAACATTTCTTATCCAACTTGTAATTGCAATTACATTAATTGTCATTCTATGTTTTGTAGCTTTACAATGGCTAGAAAGTTCTACGAATCACGATCAGCGAATTGTAGTACCAAGATTAAGTAAAAAAACGTTAGATGAGGTAAAAACACTTGTAGAAGCTAAGGATTTGAGATATGAAGTTCAGGATTCTGCAAATTTTAATCCTGACTTTCCGAGATATTCGGTAATCGAACAAAATCCCGTGGCGGGAAATATGGTGAAAGAAAATAGAAAGATTTATGTAACCCTAAATCCTTCGGGATATAGAAAGATTGAGGTGCCAGATGTAATTCGTAAAACCAGAAGACAGGTAGAGCCCAGATTAGTAGCACTTGGATTTAAAATTGGTTCTATAACTTTTAAACCAGATCCATCCGATCAGGTACTCGAGCTCAGACATAAGGGGAAAGCGTTAAAACCTGGTGATAAAATAATGAAGACTTCGACGATTGATTTGGTGGTTGGTGATGAAAGTGGAAACTTGCGACTGTCTCAATAAATTAAAAATTTAGAAAAAAACTACTTTTGGAAGAAAACCCAGATATCAAAGACTTAGGTCCTAATGAGGATGATCTTTATGAGCATCACCGTTTTGTGGCGGGAGCAGGACAAGTGCCGTTGCGGGTGGATAAATTTTTGATGAATTTTGTTGAAAACGCAACCAGAAATAAAATACAGCAAGCTGCCAAATCAGGAAGTGTTTTTGTGAATGATGTGGTGGTAAAATCAAATCATAAAGTAAAACCTAATGATGTGGTTCGGATATTGTTTTCCCATCCTCCTTATGAGAATTTATTAACACCAGAAAACATTCCACTAGATATTATATATGAAGATGATGCGTTGCTAGTTATTAATAAACCAGCCGGAATAGTGGTACACCCCGGTCATGGTAATTATTCCGGAACATTGATCAATGCGTTAATTTATCATTTTGATAACCTGCCAAATAATAGTAGTAATCGTCCTGGGTTAGTGCATCGTATTGATAAAGATACGAGTGGATTATTGGTGATTGCTAAGACAGAAGAAGCCATGACGCACTTGGCAAAGCAGTTTTTTGACAAAACCTCAGAGCGTGAATATGTGGCCATCGTTTGGGGTAATGTATCTGAGGGTGAAGGGACTATAGAAGGTAATATAGGTCGTCATCCCAAAAATAGATTGCAAAACACCGTTTTTGAGGGAGATGAAGCAGAAAATGGAAAATCAGCAGTTACTCACTATAAAGTTATAGAGCGTTTAGGATATGTAACCTTAGTTTCTTGCAAATTAGAAACAGGAAGAACACATCAGATTCGTGTACATATGAAGTATATTGGCCATACTTTATTTAATGATGAACGCTATGGAGGAGAAAAAATTCTTAAAGGAACTACATTTACTAAATATAAACAGTTTGTAGAAAATTGTTTTAAAGTTTTACCGCGACAAGCCCTACACGCGAGAACTTTAGGATTTATACATCCCGTAACCGGAAAGAAAATGCATTTTGAAACTTCTGTCCCTGATGATATGCAGCAATGTGTAGAGCGTTGGAGGAATTATGCTAAGAATCAATTGGATGTTTAGCTTATTAGAGTTTAAATAAATAAATGGAAATATCTTTTTTAGAAATTTTTACCCTAATTGGAATTATTCATGGATTTTTTTTAGGGCTGATCATTCTGTTTTCCAGATTTTTTAAAAATAAGGAACATTCTTTCCTCGGGTATACTCTTATGATATTATCCTTAATTGGAATAAATAATTGGTTCTGGGATTTAAATAAAAACCCAATAATTATATCCGTTTCGGATCTTTTTTTATGGCAGTTTTTATATCCTGTTACATTGTTTGTTTTTTTTCTAAAGAAAGTGAAACATCCTTTTATAGAGACTAAAAAAAGTAAACTGCTTTATATTCCATTTTTGATTCTTAGTGTTATTAATATTTTGATCTCCTTGGATACGATATTTGATTTATATGAGATTGTCTTAGCGCATAAGAAAGAAGTTGTATTTTACTTTTATAAGATAGTCAGTATTTTATCCATTGTTTTTCCGGTTGTATTAATGTTTTTTTCTGCAAAGTGTATTTTTAATAGTAATAGGAAAGTTGCTATTAAGTGGATTAAATGGATCTGGATATTCATGTCTTTTTTAGAAATTTATGGGATTATTATAGAAGGGCAACGTTTTCTATATGGTATCAAGACACCCTTGACATTTTTATGGGTTGCAGTTTCAATTTTCATGTATTGGTTAATTTATAAAGGCTTATATCAATTTAGATTGTCTAATGATAAATACGAGGTTAGGCAACTCCTTAGTCGTTCTGTGAAAAATATACGATCTTCAATAAAGGATGACGCAAATCCATATATTGATCAATTGATGATTCTAATACAAGAAGAGCATATACATCATAATCCTGATCTAAGTAGAGATACGATAGCCAAGCGATTAGGAATAAGTGCCGGTTATCTCTCGACACAAATCAATGCTTTTAGTGATATGAATTTTTCAGAGTTTATTAATTTCTATAGAATACAAGATGTAAAACAAATGATTCTTGATAAAGAATTTAATAAATACAGTTTATTAGCTATTGGTTTAGAAGCGGGATTTAAGTCTAAAACAACTTTTTATACTGCATTTAAAAAAGAGACAGGAATGACTCCTAATACTTTCAAAAAGAAGCAAGAATAGGTTCGGATTTATCAGAATCCTACAATCCTGAACATTGATGGTATTGACTTTTACTAGGTTTGACTTTGTAATAATAAAACCAAACAAGATGTTTAAATTTAGTAAGTGCCTCATTTCTTATTGTATTTTAATGGTGATCAATTTCAGTCCATTATTTAGTCAATCTAAAAGTTTTGCTTTCGAAGATGTTAATGTTATTCCGATGACTAAGGAAGTAGTATTACATCATCAAAGAGTAATTATTATAGATGGAAAAATATCCAAGATTGAACCCGTTTCATTAAGGGTAACCAAAAAAGTGGATAGTATAATAAATGCAAATGGTAAGTATCTAATTCCTGGTTTGGCAGAAATGCATTATCATTTAATAAATAATGCTCAGAATGAGTTCAAACTATTAATTGCAAATGGTGTGACCACGGCCAGAAATATGGCAGAATATGAAGGTCAAGATCAAATAAAAATCAGGGAGCAAGCCAATAGTAATAAAATATTAGCTCCGTATTATGTAACCACAGGGCCATACCTTAAAGCGGAAGATCTACAAACTATAGATGATGTTGTAAAAGTGGTTAATATGCATCGAGAGAGAGGCTATGATTTTCTGAAAATAGCAGATAATCTGACTAAGGAAATATATCTGAAACTTATTGAAGAGACTATAAAGTATAATATTCCTGTTATTGGACACGGTCAAAGAAAGCTGCCATTAAAGTATTCTTTAAAAATGAAATCAATAGCTCACATAGAAGAGTTCATGAATGTTTTTAGTTCTGTGCAAAAAGAAGATACCCAATATCTTAAACAAGCTGCAATGAAAATAAAGAAAAGTGGTGTTTACGTTTCACCTACTCTAGGTATTTTTGAGATGATTGGTCGATATGCGGATGATGATAAATTTGAGATTTTGAAAAGAAATGATGAAATAAAATATCTTCCGGAAAAATATGCCGCCTATTGCCTGTCTGATAGTACTCATTATCGCACTAATCCTTGGTTTACCGCTCCAGAATCCCTGATTAGGTTGCAGAACGAATTAGAATGGCAACAAAGGTTTACCAAGATATTAGGCAATGAAAAAGTGCCATTGTTGGCAGGAAGTGATACGTATGGATTGTTTTTACCCGGTTTTTCATTACATAGAGAATTGGCATTAATACAAGAATCAGGACTTACACCATTCGAAACTTTAAAAACAGCTACCGTAACCCCTGCTAAATATCTAAATAGACCGTTAAGTGGTACTATTGATGAGGGCAAATTAGCAGATTTGGTATTGTTGAATAAAAACCCATTAAAGAATATACAAAATACCAAAACGATTGAAGGAGTAATGATTAAAGGGAAATGGTTGGGTAGAAAAGCACTTGATTTGATGTTGAAGGAGGTAGAACATGATGTTAAAAAACAAAAAAATAACAAATGAAATTACTATTGAAACTACTAAGGTGATATATTAAAAAAACGTTATTAAAAACTTTATTTTGAAATAAATAGGGATTGCTCACTAATAAATAGTATATTCGCGTTTTAATATTTTATAATGAATAAAGGAACAGTAAAATTTTTTAATGACTCCAAAGGATTTGGATTCATCACAGAAGAAGGATCAAACACAGACCATTTTGTACACATTTCAGGCTTAATCGACGAAGTTCGTGAAGGTGACGAAGTAGAGTTTGAACTTAAAGAAGGTAAAAAAGGAATGAACGCGGTAAACGTGAAAGTATTATAATATATACATTTGACTTTTTTTAGTACAAGCCCACTCATTTGAGCGGGCTTTTTTTATTGAAATAGAACATATCAATACTCAAATAGATAGGAATTACATTAGTAGATTTTATTTGTCAGAACACTATTGTATTTTTGAGAAAAACAATAAAGACTACATTCAATGAAAATAGTTATATCTCCTGCAAAATCTTTAAATTATAACGATAAATTACCAACGGATAGGGGTACGCAACCAAAATTTCTCGAAACTGCAGCTCAAATCAACAGGAAGCTGTCTAGAATGTCCAAAAACGAAATTGCGGATCTAATGAGTATCAGTGATAAATTGGCAGATCTTAACTATACCAGATATCAAGATTTTCAAGAAAATCATACCAAAAAAAATTCTAGGCCTGCCGTATATGCATTTGATGGCGATGTATATGCGGGATTAAACGCTTATCATATACCAACAGACAAATTAGATAGGCTTCAGGATACATTGCGTATTCTTTCAGGTATGTACGGAATTTTAAGACCTCTTGATCTTATACAACCGTATCGTTTAGAAATGGGAACAAAACTAGCTATTGAAAGAAATGAAAATCTATACGAAGTATGGAAAGAAATGGTGACAACTGCTCTTAATGATGAATTAAATGAAGATGAATTGTTTCTTAATTTAGCCAGTAATGAATATTTTGGAGCGGTAGACAAGAAAAAATTAAAAGTTCCGATCATCACACCCGTATTTAAGGACTGGAAAAATGATAAATTGAAGGTAATTAGTTTTTATGCAAAGAAAGCCAGAGGAATGATGGTACGCTATATTATTGACAACGAAGTAGAAACCATTGAGCATCTGAAAGGATTCAATTACGATGGCTATAATTTTAGTGAAGAATATACGACCAAATCAAATGAATTGGTTTTTGTGAGATAAATGACAATGTTGATGTTTTCGTTCTTTATATAATTGGTTTGGCTCAGAAATGACTACCAAAGATGTTAGGCATATCGATCATCTTTTTAATCATTAAGAGTAGATGATGTGTTTTTTATTTCTCAATTTAGATGTAGAATTTTCTAAACTGTAAACTAAATACCATGATTCAAGAATATTTCACCAAAGACTTAAACGAGCTTCCAGCAATATTGATAGGTACGTTATTAATGTATTTTTCTATTTTACTTTTCACAAGAATTTTTGGTCTCAAAAGTTTTGCGAAAATGACAGGTTTCGACTTTTTAAATACTATTGCTATAGGGAATCTTTTAGCCATGAGCGTTGCAACTAGTAATCCTAAGTTGTTAACCGGTATACTATTAATAGGGATTTTATATCTGGTTAACTTTACGATTACTTATTTTCAATTTAAATTTGAAAAATTTAGGAACCTAACTGATAATACCCCGTTGCTCTTAATGAAAGAAGGAAATTTCTTAGAAGACAACATGAGTAAAGCCAAAATTACAATGAACGAATTGAGAGGTAAATTAAGAGAAGCAAATGTTTTATCTTTAAAAAAAGTACGCGCCGTTGTTTTAGAAACAACAGGGGATGTAAGTGTCTTACATGGCGAAGATGATGAAGTGCTAGACGATTTTCTTCTAGAAGAAGTTAGTTCATAGTTGAATAACAAAAGCTAGTGCTCTCTATTTTTCTATTTTTATGAATCTAATTTTACTATCTTCAGCTTTTATATTAGTGAAACATTATTTTAGAAAATACTAAATCTTTTGAAATGATAAGTTGAATTAACCCTATAGCATAGTGGGGTCTTGAATAATACTTTTAGCCTAGGCAACTATTTTTACTAAACCAAAATAGATATAAAATCTTTAGATGCAGAAAATCATAAATTTTCTCGATTGTGTTAGCGAAAAAACAGGAGTTTTCGTGAGCTGGATTGCTGTTCTTTTGGCTACAGTAATTGGTGTTGATGTGATCATTAGGTACATATTTCAGTTTTCTTTTATATGGATAATTGAGACTGAAATCTATTTGTTTGGGATTTTGTTTCTCATAGGTTCTGGATATACTTTCAAGTATGGGAAGCATGTAAGAGTTGATGTTTTCTACACAAGGTTGTCTCTTAAAGGTAAGGCTTGGATTGATTTGTTAGGAGGTGCTTTTTTATTAATTCCGTGGTGTTATGTTGTAATTGTTTCTTCATGGTATTATGGGGTGTCTTCTTTTGCAATGAATGAGGGATCTCCACAACCGGGCGGATTACCTGCTTTATATGTACTTAAGTTTTGCATTACGTTAGGCTTTATGTTTTTATTACTTCAGGGTGTTTCCGAGATGCTAAAATCAATACAGGTTATTATCAGTAAAGACATATAATGGAGTTTTTAGCAGTTATTTTATTCGTTATTATCTTTGTTTTAATTCTTAAAGGATATCCAGTTGCCTTTACTTTAGGGGGTATTTCTGTTGCATTTGCGTTTGGGGTGTCAATTTTTGCACCGGATTACTTTGTCATGTCGACCTTCTATTTACTTCCTTCCCGAATTATGGGAGTCGTAAATAACTATGTGTTGATGGCCGTTCCTCTGTTTATTTTTATGGGAATAATGTTAGAAAAATCAGGACTTGCTCAGAATTTGTTGGAGACCATGGCTATGATGTTCGGGCAAGTACGTGGCGGTTTGGCAATTTCGGTTGTCATTGTCGGGGCATTATTAGCTGCATCTACCGGAATAGTGGGAGCAACCGTAGTTACCATGGGATTGATTAGTTTACCTACCATGCTAAAAAGAGGATACAAAACAGAACTTGCAGTAGGAGTGATAGCCTCTTCGGGAACGCTAGGACAAATTATTCCGCCTTCTATTGTATTAGTGTTGTTGGCAGATACTATCAATAGCTCTTCAAGAGGAGCCGCATCGGTGGATGTAGGAACATTGTTTTCTGCAGCATTGCTTCCAGGATTATTGCTCGTAGGGTTATATATAGTATACATATTAATAAAATCATTTATTCATAAGGATGATGCGCCAAGCATTCCTGTAGAAGAAATCGCAGCTTTTAGAGGTCATAATTTCGTTTCTAAAATTCTCAAAGTTTTATTACTTCCCGTTTTATTAATAGTTATTGTACTAGGCTCGATTTTTACCGGAATAGCATCTCCTACCGAGGCTTCTGCTATTGGAGCATTGGGTGCAACCATATTAACAATTACTCAAAAAAAGTTTTCATTAAGGATTCTCAAAGAAGTTGCCCAAGAGACCACAAGACTAACAACAATGGTTTTTTTTATATTGCTAGGAGCTACTACATTTACATTAGTTTTTAGAACATTAGGTGGTGACAGGTATCTTCAGGAACTAATTATGTCTTCGCAATTAACTCCTTTAATGTTTTTATTATTGGTTATGGTTGTAATTTTTGTTGCTGGCTTCTTTATAGATTTTATTGAGATCGTCTTTATAATTGTGCCAGTAGTAACCCCAATCTTTAATGCTTTTGATATCAATATGCTGTGGGTAGGAATATTGATGGCATTGAATTTACAAACCTCCTTTCTGACACCACCGTTTGGGTTTGCATTGTTTTATCTAAAAGGAGTCGCACCAGAATCTGTCAAGACAAGTCAAATATATAGAGGAATTATTCCTTTTATTATAATTCAATTATTCATCGTAAGTTTAGTTGTGTTTTTTCCAGAGATTATTTTTAATTCCAAATGATACATTCATAGAGTACCATCAGACTAATTTCTCTTAATAGATCGTAAAAAATAGCGTTATGAATTTCTACAAAGTAAAAAAGCGATGTCCAATTAAGTTACTTTTATTCAGTGCAATAATAATTTTTTTATCATCTTGTTTGGGGGAGCCACCAGCAAATATGAACACCCCTTCATCTTACGATGTAACGAAACCTAATAAAGTTTTCTATTGGAAAATGACTACCACTTGGCCACCCAATTTCCCTGTGGTTGGAGAAGTAGCAGAAAAATATGCAGCTTGGGTTGATGAACTCTCCAATGGTCAGATTAAAATTAAAGTATATGGTGGTGGGGAGTTGGTGCCTCCATTAGAAGCATTCGATGCAGTGTCTCAAGGTACTATTGAAATGGGATGTGGTGCGGCATATTATTGGGCAGGAAAAACTCCTGCAGCGCAATTTTTTGCAGCAGTTCCTTTTGGGATGAATAGTCAACAAATAACTTCTTGGTTAGAAGTAGGAGGGGGATATGAACTTTGGAAGAAAACCTATGCAAAATTCAATTTAGTTCCCTTTATGGGTGGTAATACGGGAGTGCAGATGGGAGGATGGTTTAACCGTGAAATTAATTCGGTAGAAGATTTTAAAGGATTAAAAATGCGTTTGCCAGGAATCGGTGGTAGGGTTTTAGAAAAAGCAGGAGGAGCCGCAGTGCTTGTTGCAGGAAGTGAAATTTATACAAGCTTAGAAAGAGGTGTTATTGATGCTACAGAATGGATAGGTCCTTATCACGATTATAAAATGGGATTTCATAAAATTTCAAAGTATTATTATACTCCTGGATGGCACGAAACAGGATCTCAATTAGAGTTTTTTATTAATAAAAAACTTCACGACGGGCTTCCTCCACATCTGCAAGCTGTGTTGCAAGCTGCATCAAAACGTGCACAAGTCTGGGTGCTATCAGAGTTCGATAAACAGAACGGAGTTTATCTAGACAAATTGGTAAATGAGGAACAAGTAGAGATTCGGGAGTTTTCTAAAGAAACGCTAGACGCATTACGAGGTTTTACGGAGGAAGCAATACTAGAAATGATAGGTGATGATCCGTTATCGAAAGAAGTATATGAGAGTTACTCTAATTTTCAGAGAAGAATTTCTAAATGGTCTGAAATTACAGAAAAAGCCTACTATAATAAGATTCAGAAGTAACGTGTTTTTTTTGAAAAACTAGGCAGCGGACGGAGCTAAGCAAAATGTTATTTGTTATTATCACTATTATAGAGATCAATTTTTTACTTCCATTTTCTTTTTCATTCGCATGTTTAAAAATTCAACGAGTAAAGAAAAAGCAATAGCAAAATACAGGTACCCTTTGGGGATAGCTCCAATTTCCTGATTGAAAATAACCGCTTTTGATAAATGAGCCGCTTCTGTGATAAGCATAAAGCCAATTAAAATTAAAAATGATAAAGCCAGTAATTGCATTGATGGATGTTTGTTGATAAAAGTTCTTATTCCATTTGCAAAAATCATCATGATTAATATAGAGATTACCACAGCAATAATCATTAAAACCAGTGCATCCTGTGGTTTATCGCCAATTCCGTTAGTCATTCCAATAGCAGTTAATATCGAGTCTATAGAAAAAATAAAATCTATAATAAGGATTTGAACGATTGCCCTTTTTAAAGAGGTTATTTTTTTATTTTTTAATTCATCTTCCTCTTTTTTAGGAGTATCTACCTTATCGTGAATTTCGGACGTACTTTTATATAGTAAAAAGATACCTCCAAAAAATAAAATTAAACTTTGCCAGCTAATACCAATGTTCAACCAAGAATTATCTATAGTATAAAAAGGTTCTTTTAGTGCTACAAGGTAAGAGACACCAAATAGTAAAATAATTCTTTGTCCCATTGCTAGAATTAACCCCCAATTAGTCGCTTGTCGTTGTTGATGGGCAGGTAGTTTGCTGGCTGCAATTGAAATAAAAACAATGTTATCAATACCTAAGATAATTTCTAAAAAGGTAAGGGTTAATAATGCAACCCAGGCATCTGCATTAGTTAAAATATCTAACATTTTACTTGAAGATTTATACGAAGTAAATCAAAAAAATACAATTCCAATAGTTAGAATTGTATTTTTTTTTTAAATAAATTTCGGAGTGAAATTCCAATTGATCTTTTGTTACATTTTATCAATTTCTTCTTTCAGTTCCTCTTTTGTTTTCCCCGTTTTTTCCTGAAGGTTACCTAGCATCTCATCAAATCTACCTTCAGCGTACGTCGTGTCATCATCGGTGACTTTCCCATATTTCTGTTTGAATTGCCCCTTTACTTGTTTCCATTTGCCCTCTAATTGATCAGTATTCATAGTATATAATTTTAAATTATTAATAATCCACAATTTATTGAAATTGACAGGGAAACATTAACCCGATTAAAAGGTTTTTTAACCTGAATGCTAGTACGGTGTTTTTGATATAATATCCTCCAATAACAAAATATTTTCTTTATGAGGACTAGCAAGGTTGTTATAAAATTTATATCAGTGTATGATTTGAATGTTTTTTTATAACTTGAGAATAATTACGTTGCAAAGAATTTTTCTAATCCATACCTTCGCAGCGAATGTTCGCTAATCATCACTTAAACACGAAAATATCACCATGCAGATCAAAAAAGTTTTAGTTGCCAATCGAGGGGAAATAGCTATCAGAATTTTTAGAGCTTGTACAGAAATTGGCCTACAAACTGTAGGGGTTTATACTTATGAAGATAGGTATTCTTTACATCGCTATAAAGCAGATGAAGCATATCAAATAGGCGCGGATAACGAGCCTTTAAAACCGTATTTGAATATAGATGCAATTATCAAGGTTGCAAAAAGTAATAATGTGGATGCGATACATCCAGGATATGGTTTCCTTTCGGAGAATGCAGATTTTGCCCAGAAATGTGAAGAAAATGATGTTATTTTTATAGGGCCTAAAGTATCGGTGCTCCGCTCGTTAGGTGACAAAATAATGGCAAAAGAAGTCGCTATTAAGAATGATATTCCTATTATTCAAAGTAATAAACAAGACCTTACAGATGTAAAAATTGCAAGTAAAGAAGCGAAACGAATTGGTTTTCCTGTTATGCTAAAAGCAGCTTCTGGAGGAGGAGGCAGAGGAATGCGAGTAATTAGAAGTGTAGAAGAGTTAGAAAAAGCATATCCCGAATCCCAAAGAGAAGCCCTCAATGCATTTGGGGATGATACTGTTTTTTTAGAGAAGTTTGTCGAGAATCCAAAACATATAGAGATTCAAATAGTTGCTGATCATCACGGTAATATGGTGCATCTTTTTGAGCGTGATTGCTCTGTTCAGAGGCGATATCAAAAAGTGATTGAATACGCTCCATCATATGGAGTGCCACAAGAAATTCTCGAAAGTTTATACACCTACGCTTTAACTATTTGCAAAGCAGTGGACTATAATAACATTGGTACGGTAGAATTTTTAGTAGACGATGACGGAAGTATTTATTTTATAGAAGTAAACCCTCGGGTACAGGTAGAACATACAGTTACAGAAATTGTAACAGGAATCGATTTGATCAAAGCGCAAATATTTATCGCTGGTAACTATAAATTATCAGATAAACAAATCAAGATAGAAAGTCAGGAGAGCCTAAAGGTTAATGGATATGCAGTACAATGTAGGATTACAACCGAAGATCCAGAAAATGATTTCAAACCTGATTACGGAACTATAACAACCTACAGAAGTGCATCTGGATTTGGGATTAGACTAGACGCAGGAAGCGTGTATCAAGGGGTTACCATTTCACCATTTTTTGATTCCATGTTAGTAAAGGTTTCTGCTAATAGTAGAACCTTGGACGGGGCTTGCAGAAAAATGCGCAGAGCGCTTTCAGAATTTAGAATTCGAGGTGTAAAAACCAACATGCCTTTTTTGGATAATATTTTGCAGCATGAAACTTTTAGAAAAGGCAAGGTTACCGTTAATTTTATTCGGGATACAAAAGCATTGTTCACCATTAAAGAACCTCGAAACCGTGCAACTAAATTAGCAAACTTTTTAGGAGATATTATTGTAAACGGTAATCCAGATGTAAAAGGTATCGATTCAACGAAGACTTTTGTTGTTCCCAAGGTGCCAGAATTTGATCAAACTAATGGATATAAAAAAGGAACAAAAGATTTATTAACTGAATTAGGTCCCGAAAAATTTTCCTCTTGGTTGAAAAGCGAAAAGAAAGTTCATTTTACGGATACTACTATGCGTGATGCACACCAGAGTTTATTGGCTACCAGAATGCGAACGTATGATATGCTCAAAGTTGCAGAAGGATTTGCAAAAAACCACCCCGAAGTATTTAGTATGGAAGTTTGGGGAGGAGCAACTTTTGATGTGTGTCTTCGATTTTTAAGAGAAAACCCTTGGGAGCGCCTTCGCTCTCTAAGAAAAGCTATGCCCAATTTGTTGTTGCAGATGCTAATTCGAGGGTCAAATGGCGTTGGATATACCGCTTACCCTGACAACTTAATTGGAAAGTTTGTAGAGCAATCTTGGGAAAATGGAGTAGATGTCTTTAGGATCTTCGATTCATTGAACTGGATGAAATCAATTGCTCCTTGTATCGAACACGTTAGGACTCGTACAAATGGTTTGGCTGAAGGTTCCCTGTGTTATACAGGAGATATTTTGGACCCTAAACGAACTAAATATACGTTAGCATATTATGTTCAATTGGCAAAGGACATAGAAAATGCAGGGGCTCATATCTTAGGGATTAAGGATATGGCTGGATTGCTGAAACCCTATGCAGCATACGAGTTGGTATCAGCATTAAAGTCTGAGATTAATATCCCTATTCATTTGCATACGCACGATACTTCTTCTGTACAATCTGCTTCTTATCTAAAGGCAATTGAAGCAGGAGTAGATGTTGTAGATGTTGCGTTAGGAGGGCTTTCTGGATTAACAGCTCAACCTAATTTTAATGCAATTGTAGAAATGTTGAGATTTCACAATCGTGAAAACCCAATAGATATAAAAAAATTGAACGAATATTCTAATTATTGGGAGGTCGTACGCGAATATTACTACGTTTTTGAATCTGGTCTGAAAGCAGGAACAGGAGAAGTTTATCAACATGAAATTCCTGGAGGGCAATACTCTAATCTAAAACCACAAGCGCAAGGATTAGGATTGGCTGATCGTTTTCATGAAATTACTAAGATGTACGGAGAAGTAAATACCCTTTTTGGGGATATTGTAAAAGTAACACCAAGCTCAAAAGTAGTAGGAGATATGGCTCAATATCTTGTTAGCAATAATCTAACCATTGCGGATGTAAAAGAAAGAGGAGAGACAATTTCATTCCCCCAATCTGTAGTTAGTTTGTTTAAAGGAGAGCTTGGACAGCCAGAAGGAGGGTTTCCGAAAGATCTTCAGAAATCAATTTTAAAAGATCAGAAACCATTTACTAATAGACCTAATGCACACTTGGAACCAGTGGATTTTGAGACTGAATTTAAAGACTTCGTAAAGGTATTTAAGAAAGGAATGGGCAGACCATTGGATATCACAGATTTCCTTTCATATAAGTTGTACCCCAAGGTATTTACCGGAGCATACAATCATCATGTTCAATATGGTAATGTAATGAATATTCCGTCTAAAAATTTCTTTTATGGAATGACTCCGGGTGAAGAAATTATCATTGAATTGGACAAAGGAAAGATCTTATTGATAGAATTGATTTCAATAGGAGAGCCTCACGAGAATGGTAAGGTCACTGTATTCTTTAAAGTAAATGGTCAAACTAGAAACGTAGAGATTAAAGATAACTCCATAAAGGTTGATAAAGTTGTACATGCTAAGGTGGATAAGACAGATCCAAAACAGGTGGGAGCTCCGCTACAAGGTTCCTTGTCTTCAATAGTAGTAAAAACAGGTCAGGAAGTAAAGAAAAATGATCCATTATTTGTTATAGAAGCTATGAAAATGGAAACCACTATTACTGCGAACGAAGATGCTACGGTTAAAAAAATTGTGTTGAAATCAGGCAAGATGGTAGAAGCAGATGATTTAATCATCACTTTCAAATAAGATCGGTCTTTATTTCAAAAGGTTTATAAATCTGTTGAGGTAAATCAAGTTTTATTATTTTAGCCAAATGCTATACTTTTTAATGGTAGCCTTATACAAGTATTCTGTATTTATCACACTTTTAAGTATAGAAACGAATACTACTGGTATTTTCTAATTTTATTTTTACCAGTTATTGGTTGTATTACCTATCTCTTGACCCAGGTGTTTATTAAAAAAGACTTAAGTGTCGTTCAAAATGAGATTATTACTGTTGTCAATCCGACCAAAAGCGTAAATGATCTTAAAAAAATAGGTTAATTTTGCTGATACTAATCAGAATCGAGTACATCGTGGAGATGCATTATGTGAAATGAAAGACTACCATGTAGGTATTGATGAATATGAAATAGCTCTGAAAAGTAATTATAAACAGGATGCCGGAGTTATTAAAAAATTACTTCAGGGATATTATAAAACAAATGAATTTGATAAAGTTGTTTTCTGTGCGGAGCAAATAAACTCGAAAGCAGATTTTACAGGTTCCAGAAACCAGTTTCTTTATGGTTTGGCATTAGATAAGCAGGGCAGATCAGAAGAAGCAGAAGAAAACGTAAAGTCTATTGATTAGCGATATGTTAATTATAAAGAACGTTATACCCTAGCTCAATTTCTACTAGAAAAGGGAGAAGAAACAAGACTAAAGAGATTTTAGAAGAGATTATTATAGAATCTCAACATTTTTCTAAACCCAATCGAAATAAATATAGCGGAGTGGTTAATGATGTAAAAACCTAATTACCTCCATCTAGTAAAAAGGTATCGTTACCTCTACAGTTAGAGTGATTATAAGCTAAAAAGATGTAATCTGATCATTATTGGTTTAGGATTTATCTGTAAACCAATGATTATTCCTTTGCATTTCGCAAAAACTTTCTATTTTTACAAAAACCAAAAGTCCCCGATAATCTTGAAAATCAAACCTATTCAAATATCCTTGTTTCTAATACTCATATTGGGTGGATTATTTGGTCTTATGTTTTTGAGTAAAAAAGGAGGAATCCAAAAAGAACAAATAGAAGAAGATGGTTTCTCGTATGAAGAAATCTCTCTTAAATACCCTACTTACAAAACTTTTTTGGCGTTAGAAAAGGATTCAACGCTTACCAAAAAGCAAGATATTCTCAAAGTAACTGAAACAGTCACGCCAATAGCAGATGAAGCAGACCTAGAACCGGATATGTCGTCTGCTGAAGTAGCGAAGAAAGACAGTTTACAACGACCTGATTTTTCTAAAATTGATACCACCAGAATTGAAAGAATAAGATATCCGGCAAGTAATCCAGATTTTGCGAAAGAGCTACAAACTAAATTGTCTTCTAGATCTTGTAGGATATTGCATTATGGTGACTCTCAGATCGAAGGTGATAGGATTACTGGGTACGTAAGAAATAGATTACAAGGGATGTACGGTGGCAGTGGCCCAGGATTTATACCGGTAAAACCTGTTTATAACCAAATTGCAGCTATTGTGAAACCTAGTACGAATTGGCTAAGATATGCAAGGTTTGATCCTACACAAGAAAAGTTTAAACATAGAAAATATGGCGCATATATGTCTGTTTCACGATTTACAGAACATAAAAAAACAGCTCCAGATAGTATGGCTCTGGACACGTTGCCAATAATAAAAGCCTCAGTAACCATAGGTAAGTCTAAGAAAGCATATGCTAAATTCAGGAGATTCACCAATATAGGGTTGCATTATGGTAACAGTAATTTTCCTATTAAAGTTTCTGTATTTAACAACGGAAAGTTAATCCAAGAAGATAGTTTGATTGCTGATGGTAAATACCATAAGTACAGTATTAAAACTAATACAACGCCTAGTAACTTAAAAATTGAATTAGAAGGGAAAATAAGTGCAGATTTTTATGGATTAACCCTTGATGGAGGATCAAGAATACAAATGGACAATGTGGCGATGCGAGGTTCATCGGGAACTATTTTTTCTAGCACAAATGCGTCAATATACGGCCAGATGATAAAGAATTTAAAGCCCAAGGTTATTATTATGCAATATGGTGGAAATACAATGCCATATCTAAAAGATTCTACTAAAGTTGATAACTATGCTAAATCGATTGTTAATCAAATTAATTGGTTAAGACGTAGGACCAAAAATGTAAGCTTTATATTTATAGGCCCTACCGATATGTGCCTTCCTATTAATGGTACGATGGAAACGTACCCTCTGTTGCCGTATCTAAATGAAAAATTGATAGAAACCTGCTCTGAGAACAATGTGGCTTATTGGAGTATGTACGATGCCATGGGAGGAAAAGGATCTATGCCCTTTTGGGTAGAAGAAAAGCTAACAGCCAATGATTATATGCACTTTACCTGGAAAGGAACTAAAATTATTTCAGAATTATTTTTTACCGCCTTATATCTTGATCTAAAAGAAAAAGTTGATGATGAAACATAACGTACTATTTTTTTTCGTGTTCTTGTGGAGTATTTCAGCAATAGCTCAGGATTATGTTTTGGACACAATTCAGAATAAATATCCTTTTGTGAATTGGAAAGCTAATCAGATTAAGTTTGTAGAAAACGCACCTTCTTTTGCTAAACTGTTTCGTAAACTGGATACTATTGCCAAAGGAAAAGAACAGGATGTTCATATTTTTCATATTGGCGGATCTCATATTCAAGCGGATATCTATTCTAATAGATTAAGGACATACCTGCAGCATATGAGCCCGACGTCAAAAGGGCAACGTGGTTTTATTTATCCATATAAAATAGCAAGCACTAATAACCCTAGTAATTATGATGTGGAGTACGATGGCAATTGGACCGGATATCGTTGTTCCATAAAAAAAGACAGTGTAGCTTGGGGATTGGCAGGGGTTACGGCTGTTTTTAGAGATTCTGTCGCAAACATCAAGATAAAGGCAAACTATAGAGGGTATGATACACAGCAATATGATTTTAATAGAATAAGAGTCTTTTATGATAATTGGAGTGACGACTACGAAATCAACTTCAAAGAATCAGGACTAATTGCAGATACTAAAATAAATAAAGAAGCACATTTTATTGAGTTTGTTCTTACTAAAACCTTAGAAGAATTAGAGTTTTGCGTACAAAAAATTAGTGATCAGGAGAATACAGAGTTTCTGATGATGGGTATAGAATTAATGAATGATAAAAGAGGAGTAGAGTATACAACGATAGGGGTCAATGGGGCTAGCTTTAATTATTATAACCGATGTGAGTTTTTCAAGGATCAATTACTATTGTACAAGCCAGATCTATTTATTGTTTCTGTAGGAACTAATGATGGATATCATCCGGATTTTAAACCAGAAGAATACAAAAAGTATTACGAGAACCTTATTCTAACCGTACAGAAAGCAAATCCGAATTGTGCAGTGCTGCTGACGGTGCCTAATGATTCTTATTATAAAAGAAAATACCCAAATCCAAGAACACGAATAATGCAAAAGATTATTTATGAACTGGCAAAAAAATATAAAATGGCTGTTTGGGATTTTTATGAGATTATGGGAGGTTTTAATTCTTCCAGAGATTGGTATGAGCATAAATTGATGCCAAGCGATAGAATACATTTTACACAATTGGGATATAGAATTAAAGCAGATTTACTATTACAAGCATTGACTGATTCATGGGAAAAAGAATTACAGTTGGAGCCAAATTCTGTTTTAAATCAAATAATTAATGAATAGGCTAAAAGATATTTTTTCTTTTTCAGAGGATTTTCCTCTGATATTTACACAGGCAGATTTCTGGATTTTTTTTGCAGCAGTCTACTTTTTGTATGCAATAATATATCGTAAAAAGACAATTCGTAGTGCATATCTTTTTGCCATTAGTTTGTTGTTCTATTATAAAACCAGTGGATTATTTATTGGAATTTTATTATTTAGTACAGTAAACGATTTCTTTTTAGGAAAAGCTATTTATCACAGCAAATCCATTATAGTAAAAAAAATCTTGGTTGCCTTTAGTGTAATTATTAATCTAGGAACGCTCTGTTATTTCAAGTATGCTTACTTCTTTACGGAGTCATATAACAACTTATTTCATACAGACCATCAGGTGATCAACTATCTGGCAGAGTTCGCTAATACCTGGGCAAGTGTAGACTATTTTACCGTAGACACCATCATACTACCTGTAGGGATTTCTTTTTATACCTTCCAGACGATTAGTTATAGTGTAGATATTTATAGAAAACAGATCAAACCATTAAACTCTATAATTGATTTTGGCTTCTTCGTTAGTTTCTTTCCCCAATTGGTTGCGGGTCCGATTGTACGTGCAGCAGATTTTGTACCACAGATCAGAAAAGAGATTCATATAACCAAAGAAGAATTTGGAAATGCAACTTTTATGATTCTGAAGGGCTTGATAAAGAAGATGCTTTTTGCAGATTTCATTGCGATGAATTTTATGGACCGTGTATTTGATGTACCTGAGATGTTTTCTGGATTTACCAATATTATGGCAATGTTTGGGTATTCATTACAGATTTACGGAGATTTTTCGGGATATACAGACATTGCCATTGGATTAGCATTATTGATGGGGTATAAACTCCCTGTTAATTTTAACTCACCCTATAAGGCAATACATTGTGGAGATTTCTGGAAACGTTGGCATATCTCACTTTCTAGTTGGCTGAAAGATTATTTATATATCCCGATAGGTGGAAACCGAAACGGAAGTATTTTTTCGTATGTGTTTATTATTATTTTTACCTTTTTAGGAGCTTTTGCATATGCTGATTTTGGTATTGCAATCATCTCCACTGCAGGAATCGGATTGTTGCTTATCGTTACATTATTTTCCGCTAAACTGGCTTGGCATTTTAATAGAAATGTAAATATTATGATTACCATGCTGGTAGGTGGTTTATGGCACGGAGCATCCTGGAAGTTTGTGATATGGGGTGGTCTGAATGGTTTAGGAGTTGTTGCTTATAAATATTGGCGAAAAATAAGTCCTTATGAAAACTCAAATGCTTGGTTAGTAACGATATGGAAAATAGCATTTACTTTTGTTTTTATAACTTTTACTCGAGTTTATTTTAGAGGAAATAGCATGGATCACATTGACCGTTTCTATCAATCAATAATGACCAATATGGATTGGACCAATGCATTGCTTGTTCTTTGGGAATATAGAGTTGTGTTTATTGTTATGCTCGTTGGATATGTTACACATTGGTTGCCTTACAGAACCAAGGATTGGTTATTAGATCAGTTCATTAGAAGTAATGTGGTGGTTAAAGGATTCATAGCGATGATCGTTGCTATCATCTGTTACCAAACGTATGCTGCCGATTTTCAACCATTTATTTATTTTCAGTTTTAATAAGAGAACTGGTCAAGTGTAACTTTTGATACTGTAAATTGCTATAAATCAATTGCCTTCTAAAGATTAAAAGTCCAACCATTTTTGGTCGGGCTTTCTATAAAATTAAGGGAATTTTATGTTTCTTAACGTGGTGTTTGGTATCAATATCTAAGTACACCGAAAGGATTTAATCCAGAATCAAATTCGGATAGTTGTTCCAATTGGGCGTTTCTGCCTACTTGGTAAAATACAACCTTAGTTGCAGTACTTCCAGAGTGAGATAAGAATAATAAATTTCCTCTACGATTGACCGTCAAATTATGAGGAGTGTTGAATTCTGTATCAATTTCAGAAACTACCCTATTAGAAAACCTGTCGATCACCCCAACCAGATTATCAGCAATAGCTGTTGTAAATACTAATCTTCGGTTATTAATAATTCCGTGAGAAGAAGAAAAAGGTATTTCATCTAATTTTGTTAGATTAAATCTATTGAAAACAGTTATTTTATTTTCATTTTGAGCAGCAACGGATAATGCTATTCCTACTGGTGATAAATGTGCATCTCCGCCTACAACTTCGTGTTTTATGTAATCTAGAGTTCGGGTATTGTACATGACAACATAGCTTATATCATTTCCATCTAGAATAGTGACATACGCAGCAAAACCATCTGGCGAAATAGTAACATCGTGTTGTACCGTATTTTCGGTAAGTTAGGGGATTTCTTGTATAGGTAATGGAATGTTTTTGAGTAAGATATTTGATTGTAAATCAATTATATATGTGGTTTTAGAAACAATGTTGTTTACCCATAACTGATTCACTCGGTCATTTATCCACATATGGAATGCACCTTCTTCTATTTCAATTTCTCCTAAGAAATCAAAAGATTTATCATCATAATAAACTATTTTTTGGTTAATGAAATCCCCTACATAGATGCTGTTGTTTTTCTATGCGCAAGATAAGTAGGTTGTGCTCCTGAATCTGGCAATGTGATTTCATTAATAAAATCAGTAGTTTTAGCATTAAAAATAGTAACGGTTGAAGCACCTCTATAGGCAACAAGAAAAAATTCATCATCATTGAGGTCTGATACTTATTATTCAATTCATTTGCTTCTTGTTGATTAGACCTCGTATCAACTGTTTCATTTTCGCAAGAACTCAGAAGTATCATTATACTAGATACTAATAATAAAAGTGCTTTTTTCATTTGTGTATAAATTTAAGTTGGATTAATTATTCTAAACAGTTTCAAGAGTAAACGTAATTATTTATAAAAATAATCATTGATACTTCTCTGATTTATTAGCTACATTACGAATTAGGTTCAACTATTTTTTATTTTTGGAGAGGACTTTAGTAGCAGTAAATAATTCATTATAAATAGTACCAATAATTTAAAATCAATTTTGTTAGAGCATACACATCCATACGAACCCTTTTTTCCAAAGGGAGCTACAAAACTAATTGTGGGTACTTTACCGCCACCACGTTTTACATCTGGAGAACTAAAAGAGGGAGATGTAGATTTTTGCTATGGAAGTATTAGCGGATTGCTTTGGCCGGTTTTAGATCGTATTTTTCATTTAAATCTCATATTCGAAACTACTCAAGAAGCGATAAACCAGCGAAAAAAATTCTTGACCTCTCGTGGCATTGGAGTCTGTGATATTGTACATAGTTGTCAACGGGAGAAAATTGATGCCTCAGATTTAGGAATGCGAGATATAAAATTAAGAGATGTCGTATCCTATGTAAGCCAATACCCTAAGATCGACACCCTACTTTTTACAGGAGGTAATAGTAAAAATGGTCCCGAATATTTTTTTAGAAAACACCTTAAGGATTATCAAATACAATTACAGCTGATTTCAGATAAAACTCCAAGAATTCATAGTTTTCAACTAGGAAACAGAAGTATCAATACAGTTTCTTTAACCGCTCCATCAGGAGCTGCTAATAGATCTATTGGAAGTATGCAATCCTATAAAGACTTAAAAAATCAAAACCCTAAATTCAACACCATCGATTTTAGAGCAATGCAGTATAAAGAATTCTTTTAGTTAAAGTCTCCCAAATTTCCCGTATAAACCCCTATTTCAAATCACAGTGATAAGGCATAGTTTAGTAGTGGGCTTAACTCATAGCACGCATTATAATTCCTAAGACGGATATTCCGAATTCGATTCAATATAGAACCAAAAAGGCAGGAGAAGACGAAACTTTAAACCCTAATTGGTCATTGTGCTAAGAAGTTGATTGGTACGTTGTTTATAATCACCAAAAATTATCCTGATATCAGTTATTCTTGATTTCTAAGACTGCTTTTATACCTATAATGCCCAATAATTTTATAGTCAAACAAACAATCTGCCAGAACCTGTCCACCACCAATATTATGAACAATTAAATAGCGTTGCTGGTCATCAGATTTTTTATCTACAACCAATCCAATATGAGTAAGCCCTCCACCTAAACTCCAACATACAATGTCTCCTGGGATATAATCTTTTGTTTTGTCAGAAATAGTTTTTACATCACCAAACCTAGAAAAAAATGTCATCAAATTAGGAACTCTTCTATGATCAATATTTTTATCAGGTTTTACTAGTCCCCAGTTCTTTGGATATATATTAAAATTAGCAATCATATCTTCATGAACTTCCTTTTGTAGATCAATCCCTAGTTTTCTATAAGCTCTGATCACTACATCTGTACAGACACCCTTATTGGCAGGTACATCGCCGTTGGGATATGGAATTGAGAAATAGGAAGGGTCATAGACCACATTCTGGGTTGTTAATGTTAACGTAGCATCCGATAACCTATCATAAAAGTCTTTTTGAGAAAAAAGACTAGAAGAAAATATCAGAAATAAAATTAGTAAAAGTGATTTGTTCATTTGGATTTTTTTCAATACGTTAACAAAATTAATTTTTTATTATTAAGAAAAATCTTGCATTATAGTATTTTAATTCTTTTTTTTGATGCTGAATAAAAATAGGCTAATTACTTGAAACTAATTGGACGAATTTATTTTACACCCCCTAATCTCCCATTTTCGAATTGTACCTCTTAAGCGAAGGTAACTAAATAAGGTTACTACGATATTTCGTTATGAGAACTCATCATTTATTTATTTTTTCTTATTGTCTGCTCACTTGTGGCTATTCACAGCAGATAGATACTGATTTTTCTAGAAACGGTTTACTGTTATTTAAAGAGTTAGGGATGGTTTCATCTCACATTATCGACTTTGATGTTATTGAAGAAAACAAGATCAACGTCCTGTATGAGACGGATGCTAAGAAAAATATGGTACGCCTTTTCAAAAATGGTACAAAAGATATTCAGTTTGATATAACTTCCAGTAATTTAGATAATCAAAATACCATACCAATAGCTTTGGGTGCCAAATCAGATGGAAGTGTTTTAGTCTTATCTAATTATTGGAATGGATACAGCTGGATGATTTCTGTAAACGGTTTTTATGGAGATGGGAGTGTTAATGCCAATTTTGGAAGTAGTGGAGTGTATAAAAAGAATATATTGGATAATTTAGATGATAATTATGGGCAATATATTTATGCATCATCAAGGGATGAAATAATTGTGGTAGCTAAAATAAAAGGTGTTAATACTTCAAAAAAAGAAGAAAAAATTGCAATTCTGAAGCTTTCTGATATTGGAGAAACTTTATCATCTAGTCTATATGATGATCATCATTTTACATTGAACTGTTCAGCAATGGAGAATGATTATTTACTGCTTGCGTATTCTGAGTCAGTAAACAATGGACAAGAACAAGAACAAGCAACCTATTTGGCAGGATTCGATAGTGAACAAATGGCATCTAATAACCTTTATTGTCTTACCATAGAAGAGGATTACCAATCTTTTGACCATATCGTTTTGTCAAACTCGAACCTATATACATCCCAGATAGAAAATGAGTCCGAGGGCATATATCGTATTCGTAAGTATGGAGAAAAAGGAAATTTAGACATTTCTTTTTCTGATTCTGGAGAAATGGGATATAGCTCAGATATTTACAATACTGACTTTGTAGTAAATGAAGAAGGAGAAGTATTTGTAATCTCTCAAAGTCTAGACAGTGAGTTGGAAATATTAATCAAAAAACTATCAAGTAACGGTATTGTAGATACAACTTATGGTGTGAATGGTGTTGCATCTGTTTTGTTGAAGTATCCTATTCTAGATCTCCACAAAATACGATTAGATAAAAAAAGCGAACTTTATATTTCTGGCTCTATGAGTATTGAAGGTGATTCATATGGATTTATAACAAAACTTAAACTTAATGTCCAGCAATTAAAAAAAGAAAAACTGGAGAAATTCATTGATAATTTTTTTTCTAAAGAATAACGACTTACTTGGATAGTTCTTCTAGCCTTTCTTTTTCTAACGTACTGAGTTTATCGATACCTTGTTTATTAATTTTATCCAATAACCTGTTTAATTCTTTTTCCTTTTCGATTTTACTTATGTTGTAACGATCATCAACGTCTAACAATCCTTCTGGTTTTTGTGTAATAGTTTTTTTGAATTGAAGAAAATCAGGTTTCAACCATCTGATAAACAAAAAAATGATGATGATCGCAATTAATAACGGAATAGATATAAAACTCATTAATAAACTCAGTTAATCTTAATAATTTGATTGATTTTAGAGAAGTAAATTATAAAAATAGTAAATTTTTCGTAGTAGAATTTATAGATGTTAGCGAATTCCTTTTACAAAATCTTGGATGCGATCCACTCCATTATTAGTTAGGTGTTTGATAAAAGCTGACCCAATAATTGCACCTTTTGCAGTCTTTGTTGCTTGTGTAAAAGTCTCGTTATTACTAATCCCAAACCCTACAATTTGTGAGGCATTCAGATTCATATTTGCAATACGTTCGAAATACGCTTCTTGAGTATTTCCGAACCCAGAAGTTGATCCGGTAACACTGGCAGAACTTACCATATAGATAAACCCATTAGATACACTATCGATGAAACGAATTCGCTCTTCAGAGGTTTGTGGTGTAATCAAAAAAACATTAATTAACCCATACTTTTCAAAAGTTTCTTGATATTGTTCATGATATTCGGCAACTGGAAGATCTGGTATAATCAACCCATCAATACCTATTTTCTTACATTTTGCACAAAAAGCTTCTACACCATACTGCATCATAGGGTTAAAATATCCCATGATGATTAATGGAATATTTACTGTTTTACGAATATCCTCTAATTGTTGGAATAGCAGTTTTGTTGTCATCCCATTTTTTAAAGCTGCCGTAGAACTTTCTTGTATTGTTGGTCCATCGGCTAATGGATCACTAAATGGTAATCCGATTTCGATCATATCCACACCGCTTTTCTCTAGATCCTGAATAATTTGTTTCGTATCGTGTAATGATGGATATCCTGCAGTAAAATAGATGGATAGTAGTTTTTTATTTTCTGCTAATTTTTGATTAATTCGATTCATTGATTAGTATATTTTTTTAGTTCTCTTATCCTTTTTGTCATTCCAGCGTAGGCTGGGATCGATGATTCGTACCAGTTGTTTGCTAAATCATTCCAAGCCAGATTATCTTCTTCGATGAGATCAATTTTCTATTGTCTTTTCCAAGCTTTTAACCTTTTTTCTCTTGTAATAGCATCATTCACATAGGTATGCATCTCAAAATAAACCAGTTTATTTAGATCATATTATCTTAAGAACCCTTCGATCATTTTGTTTGTATGTTCATTAATTCTTTTTTCCAAAATAATAGTCATTTCCATATAAAGAGTTCCGTTCTTTTTATTACTAAGTATATAGAATGAATATTGATGTTCTGGTTTGAGCATTTATTTTCATTCTGGATTTCAGCCTTTGTTGGAATGAAAGGTACTCGGTTTATTATGTATTTAACTTACAATTTAAAATAATCGATGTAAGTGTTAAGGTCTTTGTCTCCACGACCAGAAAGACTTATGACCACAATGTCATCTGGTTTAAATTGTTTATCATTGAAAATAGCCAAGGCGTGTGATGTCTCTATTGCAGGAATAATGCCTTCTAACTGTGATAATTCTAATCCTGCTGTCATTGCATCATCATCGGTCACCGAATAAAATTCACCACGTCCGGTTTTATATAAATGGGAATGCAGTGGTCCCACACCAGGATAATCTAATCCTGCAGAGATTGAATAAGGTTCTGTAATTTGTCCATCGGGTGTTTGCATTAATAACGTTTTGCATCCGTGGATAATACCTTCTTTACCTAATTGTGATGTGGCTGCACTTTCTCCACTATGAACTCCCTTTCCTGCTGCTTCTATAGCAATAAGTCTCACATTGGGTTCATCCAGGAAATGGTAGTATGTTCCTGCAGCATTACTTCCACCACCGATACAGGCAACGACATAATCTGGATTTTCTCTTCCTTCTTTTTCTTTTAATTGCCATTTAATTTCTTCAGAAATAATTGATTGAAATCTGGTTACCATATCAGGATACGGATGAGGTCCGATAGCAGATCCTATGATGTAATGAGTATCAACCGGATTGTTAATCCAATCTCTAATAGCTTCATTGGTTGCGTCTTTTAGTGTTTTGCTTCCAGATTTTGCCGGTCTTACTTCTGCGCCCAGCATTTTCATACGCGCCACATTAGGAGCTTGCCGCTTGATATCAATCTCTCCCATATACACAATGCATTCAATTCCCATTAATGCACAAACGGTGGCAGTAGCTACACCGTGTTGTCCGGCTCCTGTTTCAGCAATGATTCTGTTTTTACCCAATTTCTTGGCTACAAGAATTTGTCCAATGGTATTGTTTACCTTGTGTGCACCTGTGTGATTCAGGTCCTCCCGTTTTAAATATACTTTTGTTTTATGTTTTTCTGATAGACGTTTGGCATAATATAATGGTGACGGTCGCCCAACATAATCCCGTAATAATTGGTTAAACTCTTCTTTAAAAGAAGGTT
Organism: Aquimarina ulvae; assembly: GCF_053613295.3. Taxonomy (NCBI): domain Bacteria; kingdom Pseudomonadati; phylum Bacteroidota; class Flavobacteriia; order Flavobacteriales; family Flavobacteriaceae; genus Aquimarina; species Aquimarina ulvae. The sequence continues at coordinate 39,596 of NZ_JBSIBP030000006.1, read as the reverse complement.
CATTCATAATATCCAGATAGGTAGATCGTAATTCTTCGACGTTTGGATATAACATCTCCGGGATGTAAGCTCCACCAAAATCACCATAATATCCTTTTTCGTTTACTTGATAACTCATTTTTTTATTTTTTTGGCGTGTCCGCTTAGACGGACCGGGTTATTCGTTTCAATTCCACTCCGCCTCAGGCGGATGCGGGATTTTCACTGCTATCCCTCACGCATATTATTGAATCTTTCTTTAAATTTTTTTAGATCATGTATATTTTTTAACCCTGGTTCAATTTCAAATTTACTATTTACATCAATAGCATATAGAGGTAAATCTGTACCCAGGATTTCTTTTATTTTTTCAGTTTCCTGTAACCCAATACCCCCACTTAAAATAAACGGAGTGGCAGCATGATAATTCTGCAAAACATTCCAGTCAAAAGCATATCCATTACCGCCTTTTGCTTTTCCTTTAGTATCAAATAAAAAATAATCGACAACTCCTTCGTATGGTTTTAGTATGTCAAAATCAAATTGATCTTTGATAGAAAAGACTTTAATAATTTCAATTTGATTATTTTGCTTCATATTAGATCTTTTATCAAGTGCAGGAAGACAACGTGTTTTTAGTTCCTTACAATATGCTGCGGATTCATTTCCGTGTAGTTGAATTGCTCTGAAGTTGTATTTTTTTACTTTTTCCAGAACAAAAGAAATTAATGCATCAACAAAAACCCCGGTTTTTATAATTGAATCTGGTATTTGCGGTATCCAGGTGTCGAAATTACGTGGGGATTTTTCGTAAAAAATGAATCCTAAATAATCGGGTTGCAGTGCAGCAACTGCTTCAATGTTTTCCTGATATTTCATTCCGCAAACTTTGAGTTTCATTTTTATATTTTTTATCATTTAGACCTGTTAGGTTTCAAAATCTAACAGGTCTAAAAACCTCTATTTATTGTTCCTTCAATTTTTTAATAAACGCCACAGCACTACGTCCCGGATTTTCCGTTTTCATAAAATTTTCACCTATTAAAAAACCTTTATAGTCGTATTGTTGTAAATCCTTTATCGCTTCAATACTACTAATGCCGCTTTCTGAAACTTTTACAAAATCATCAGGAATATGCCGACTTAGTGTTTTACTCACATTGGTGCTCACATCAAAAGTCTTTAAATTTCTATTATTAACACCCAGCATGTCTAGTGAAGGCATTACTGATTTTTCTAGTTCTTCTTGATTATGCACTTCTAATAATACATCTAGTGATAATTTTTTTGCAAATTCTGACAATGATTTTATCTCACCTCTAGATAATACAGCTGCTATTAATAAAATTACATCTGCTCCATAGGCTTTAGCTTCTAATAATTGATATTCATCGATAATAAATTCTTTACGAAGCAAAGGCATTTTGGAAGCAGCACGGGCTATTAATAAGTCATCCAGAGAACCACCAAAATATTTTCCATCTGTTAAAACAGACATACCGCACACTCCTGCTTTTTCGTATCCTGTGGCTACATCTTGTACACTAACTTTTTGATTAATAACCGATTTTGACGGAGATCTACGTTTATGTTCTGCAATGATACCGGTATCGCTTTTGCGTAAGGCTTCTGCCAAAGAGTTTCCTTTTCGATCAAATAAAACGGAGTTTTCTAATTGATGAATTGGTATTAAACTTTTTCTTAGGGCAACTTCTTTATATTTATCGGCTACTATTGTATCTAGTATGTTCATGTTAAGTTTATGGTTGATAGTTGGTTGTTGATGGTTTTTTGAATTTCTAATGTTTTATAATAGTTCATAAAACCATTAAATAATTTTTTGAAACCAATGATCTGATCTAATAATTCTTGATGTTCTTCTGATTGGTTATAATTTTGGTCTAATGCCAGATATAATTGAGTTCCTAATTCATATAATGATCTTCTGTAAATATGAAAAAAATGAATACTATCTTTCGGGCTTCTTCTCCCACAACTCTCTGCAATATTGGAGGGTATAAAGATCGAACATCTTCTTGTCTGATTTATCAACCCATAAAGTTCATCTTTTGGGAATCGTTTTGTTACATCATAACTACGATTGACTAATAATCTTGTTTCCTTAGAAATTTCTAATGCTGTATATTCCATACTATAAACAATGCACTAATACCTATCAATTAATTCTTACTCAGCTCCTGTACTTTTTTCAAGGCTTTTAATCCTTTACCTGAAAGCAATGATTCTTTTGCCTTTTCAAATCCTTTTTTTGGAATTAACCCTTCAACCGTAGCGATTGCCATTCCTGCATTAGCACACACAACATTATTTTGTGCTTCCGTACCGTTTCCGTTAAGAATGTTCATAAAAATAGTAGCAGATTCTTCGATAGAATCTCCACCAACTATTTCTTCCATTCTTAACGCTTGTACGCCAAAATCATCTGGCGTCAGCATTCCTTCCGTTTTGTTTGATATGGTTTTAGTATTTCCTGTAAGTGAAATCTCATCATATCCATCCAATGCATGAATAATGGTAAAGTTTTTATCTGTGTTTTGGTACAAATACCCGTACATTCTGGCGAGTTCTAGATTAAAAACACCTACGATTTGATTTTTCGGAAAAGCTGGGTTTACCATGGGTCCCAACATATTAAAGAATGTTTTTACTGCTAGTTCTCTTCGTATCGGAGCAACATTTTTCATAGCTGGATGAAATAGGGGAGCGTGTAATACACATATTCCAGCTTCATCAATACTTCGTTTGAGAAAATCTTTATCATTACTAAATTTTATACCTAAATGTTCCATAACATTAGAACTACCACATTTAGAAGAAACGCCATAATTACCGTGCTTGGTAACTTTGATTCCTGCTCCTGCGGATACAAATGATGAAAGTGTAGAAATATTAAAGGTGTCTTTTCCGTCTCCGCCGGTGCCACAAAGATCAATTGGGTTGTATTCGCTAAGATCTATGGCTACGCAAAGTTCTAGTAAAGCATCTCTAAACCCTTCTAACTCTTCTATGGTGATACTACGCATCATATAAACTGTTAGAAAAGAGGCTATCTGACTTTGGTTATACGCTCCTTTTGAAATATTTACCAAGACTTTTTTAGCCTCCTTTTTTGAAATAGTCTCGTGATTGATTAATCGATTGAGTAGATCTTTCATATCTTCTTTTTATCTTTAATTGCCAGCAGTTTGATAAGACTTATTCTGTGTCTTCTTTTGTATACCTTATGCTGTAAACTTTTTACCTGTTAGTAGAGAATACTAATTATTAATCCAGTTTTCTAACATTTTTTTTCCATCTGGAGTGAGTACAGATTCGGGGTGAAACTGTACACCTCTAATATCCAGTTTTCTATGCCTTAGGGACATAATCTGTCCATTTTTATCAAATGACGTTACCTCTAAACAGGAAGGTAAATCAGCCTCTGCAACTACCCAGGAATGATATCTGCCTACATTAAAAGTGTTCTTTAATCCTTTAAAAAGAAGCTCATCTGACACAGTGGTTTTTACTTCGGTTGCAACACCGTGATATACTTCTTTCAGATTAATAAGGCTTCCTCCAAAAACTTCTCCGATTGCCTGTTGACCCAAACAAACCCCAAAAATACTTTTGGTGTCCGCATAAGTATTGATGATGTCTTTTAGCAATCCGGCTTCATCCGGAATTCCAGGTCCGGGTGAAAGTAATATTTTATGAAAAGGTGCAACATCTTCTAAATCTAATTGATCATTACGTTTTACGACAACCTCACAGCCCAAATCTTCCAGATAATGAACCAGATTGTATACAAATGAATCGTAGTTGTCTATTACTAATACTTTTTTCATCTCATTTTAATAGGAGTTTATGAGCTCCTTATATTTCTTCAGCTAGTTGTAAAGCTTTGGTTAATGCTCCTAGTTTATTGTATACTTCTTGCAATTCATTTTCTTTATTTGATTCATTTACTAATCCAGCTCCAGCTTGCCAATGGAGTTGATGGTTTTTGCTTAAAAATGTTCGTATCATAATTGCATGATTAAAGTTGCCAGAGAAATCCATAAAACCTATGGCGCCACCATAAAAATCTCGATTTACTGTTTCGTATTTTTCTATAAGTTGCATCGCCTTATGTTTAGGAGCACCACTTAACGTTCCTGCAGGAAACGTGTCTGCAACTATTTGCATTGTTTTGGTATTCTTATGTTTTTTACCGGTAACCTTACTAACCAGATGGATCACGTGCGAATAAAACTGAACTTCTCTATACGTATCTACCGTAACTTCACTTCCATTACGACTTAAATCGTTGCGAGCCAAATCTACCAGCATTACGTGTTCTGCATTTTCTTTTTCATCTACAGATAATTTTTTAGCCAGTTCGGCATCTTGCTCATCATTTCCGGTACGTTTAAAAGTACCTGCAATAGGGTGGATCTCAGCGATATCATCTTTAACCACCAATTGAGCTTCTGGAGAACTACCAAATATTTTAAAATCACCATAATCAAAATAGAATAGGTAAGGAGATGGGTTAATACTGCGTAAGGCGCGATAAACATTAAATTCATCACCTTTAAATTTTTGTGAAAAACGTTTTGATAAAACCAGTTGAAAAACATCTCCGCGTTGGCAATGTTTTTTAGCTAAGACAACCTGTTCTTTATATTGTTCGTCATCCAAGTTAGAGGTGGTTTCGTCTACAGTAGTAAAGGTGTAGGATGCAAAGTTTTTAACTTTTAATAATGATTCTATTTCCTCGATATTACTGTCAGATTCATAACAATGTGCAAAAATACAAGCCTCGTTTGTGAAGTTACTAATAGCAATAATATTTTGATAAACAGTGTATTGCATATCTGGAATATCTAGACCTCCCTCTTTTTTGGAAATTGAAATATTTTCGAAATACCGAACTGCATCGTAAGAAATATATCCAAATAATCCGTTGTTTATAAACTTGAAGTCGCTTTTAGAAGTTATGAATTTTTGCCCAAATTGTTCTATGATCAGTGGGATATTAGTGTTCTTTGTAATCGGGGTTTCTTTGCGGGTTTTATCGGGAAATGATTCATAAATCGTTTCATTTTCAATCTTGATATTTGCGATAGGATTACAGCAGATATAAGAAAAGCTATTTTCACTACCTCGATAGTCATTATTTTCTAAAAGCAAACTATTAGGAAATCTATCCCTGATTTTTAGATAAACACTCACCGGAGTGATTGTATCGGCAAGAATCTGTTTGAAATGTGTGGTTAATGTATAACTCATGTTATATTTTGATATTTATAATTTATAAAACCCCTATTACGAATTAAACAAAAAAAAGGCTTGTCGTGATTTGACAAGCCTTAAATATGTTTATTTAACTATATGACAGGATCTATCTCACGACGTTTTCGTTATAAGATGACCACCACCAGGTATTTGTTAAGATTAGATTCATTTTTAATTTATTGATTCAAAGATATAAATTTATTACTATTCAAAAAATAAAAAAACTACATTTTTAAATTTACTGCTAATTCAAATTCATCATAAATTGCTTTGTCTCCTAAATTATCAAAGAAACTTCCGGATCCGTATTTGATATCGTATTTAGTTCTATCTATCATTAGGGTTGTAGAAGCAGTAGATCCATTAACTGCAAGATCAAAAGTGATCGGATTGGTTTTTCCTTTAATCGTAAGATCTCCTATCACTTTATAACCACCTTCCATTTCTGAAGCTTTTGAAATTACAAGTGTTGCCTTTTCGTGATTTTTTACTCCAAAGAAATCATCAGAATTCAGATGTCCTTCTAACTTTTCTTTACCCTTACCAGCTTCCAGATCAGTAACTGCCAAAGATGTCATGTCTACAACAAACTCTCCTCCTTTTAATGTTCCTGAATCAAAAGTTAGAAAACCACTAGCAAAATCCAGTGTTCCAGTATGCGAACCTGTTACTTTTTTACCAGTCCAATTGATAGTGCTTTGATCCGTTTTGATTTCTTTTTTTTGAGCGTAAATTGAAGCCGTTGCAAGTAAGGTTACAGCTAGGATAAATGATTTCATTTTAGTTTTCATGATTTTTAAAATTTAAATTATAAATGTGATTATTTAATTAACTTCTAAGTTTATTCAATAAATTGTTTAATGTGATTAATTCTTCTTCAGAAAGCGAGGATGTAATTCTTTTTTCGAAATTATTCATCACCGGACTTACCTGTTCCAGAAATTTACTTCCTTGTTGGGTAATACTGATCTCAACTTTCCTTCTATTAGCTTGGCAAAGTACCCGTTTTACCAAATCTTTTTTTATAAGTTTATCCACCAGTCTAGTAGTATTGCTCATCTTACTAACCATTCTTTCTTGTATGGTAGATAAGTTCGCTGGTTTACCTTTTCGACCTTTTAAAATTCTAAGCACATTAAATTGCTGAATAGATATATCATAAACTTTCAACTCAGAACTTATTTGTTCACTAATAGAATTTTCGGTGTATAAAAGATTTATAATTGCTTTTCTAGAAAGTGGTAGCTCTGCTTTGGTCTTTATAATATCTTCAATATTCATTTGTATATACAATATTTGTATATACAAATATAGGAGAATTTAATACTTTCATTATGACAGAGAGATACTAATTCTTTGTTAAAGTTCTAATGATGACTATTCTTTATAGTATCATTGTCTGTTTAACAAGGGTTAAAATCCTAAAATTATCTTTATGAATTATTTAAACCCTGTTAATTTCCTTTTGGGTAATAAAGCGTTTTAATATTTTAGTATGATGCAAAAAATAATCTTGTCTATAGGATTGACCATTTTACTGGTGAACTGTAAAGGAGAACAGAAAGTAGCAATAGAAGCTTCTAGTGTTTTTTCTCATAAAGGTGTAGAGATACCTGTATATGATTTTGAGAACTTTGAGTATTTGCTGAAGATTAATGATGGTAAAACTCGAATTGTTAATTTTTGGGCTACGTGGTGTAAACCTTGTGTGGCAGAATTACCATATTTCGAATTAATAAATAGTAGGTATCCTGATAATGAAGTTGAAGTAATTTTGGTGAGTCTAGACCTTCCTAATCAGGTAGAATCTAAATTGATCCCTTTTCTTAGGAAACAAAGGATACAAAGTAACGTAGTCTTATTGGATGATCCGGATGCTAATAGCTGGATTCCAAAAGTAAATAAGACCTGGTCAGGATCTATTCCTGCCACGATCATATATAAGGATAATGCTTCAAATTTTTATGAACGCTCCTTTACGTATGATGAGTTAGAAAGAGAATTGAAAAAAATGTTATAGTAACATACGGCTTTTATCTCATTGATGAAAGTTTTAATAAAACAGACAAATGAAAACTTTAAAAATTTTAGTAGCAGTTGTTTTGGTAATCGCGGTGAGTGCATTTGCGATTGATAATGTTAATGTGTCAGATAGTGATCTAGGATATAGTATAGGGGACACTGCAACAGATTTTAAACTTAAGAATATTGATGACACGATGGTTTCTTTGGCCGACTATAAGGATGCTAAAGGATTTATTGTCATCTTTACTTGTAATCATTGCCCTTATTCTGTTGCTTACGAGGATAGAATTATTGCCTTGCATAAAGCCTTCAAGTCCAAAGGCTACCCTGTAATAGCAATCAATCCCAATAATCCTAAAGCATATCCGACTGATAGTTTTGATAACATGAAAATTAGAGCAAAAGAAAAGGGATTCACATTTCCTTATTTATTTGATGATGGCCAGAAAATTTATCCACAATACGGAGCTACAAAAACACCTCATGTATACATCCTCGAAAAGACTTCAGCAGGAAATATCGTTCGCTATATGGGTGCTATCGATAACAATTATAAAGATGCATCATCTGCCGATCAAAAATATGTAGAGGATGCGGTAAATGCTTTGCTTAGCGGAGATAAAATTCCTGTAAAGACTACAAAAGCTATTGGTTGTAGCATCAAAGCATAACAACTACCTTATATTTTTTAGATAAATGAAGGTGTAGTCTTACATAATTCATTAAGGACTCTTATATTTGTACAGAATTGAATAGATAAAAGTTCAACTTAAAAACGGAAATATAAAATGGCCGAGGATATTACACAAGACCAATGGGAAGATCTTATTGCTAAAGATGACAATGCAGTAATTCTTGACGTAAGAACAGAAGAAGAAGTAGAAGATGGTTACATACCAAACATTCTTCATCTGGACATACGTATGGGACAAGGTTTTCTTGACGAAGTTGAGAAGCTGGACAAGTCTAAAAATTATTATATCTATTGTCGTTCTGGAGCCCGCAGTGCGCAAGCTTGTGCCCTCATGGATCAAATGGGTTTTAAAACTACTTATAATCTAATTGGTGGCTTTATGAATTGGGATGGCGAAGTTGCTGAATAATATTATGCAATCATGCTTATGAAAATCAAAACAATATTAAAGGTAGTTGCTCTTTCAATGTTACTTGTTAATTGCAAAGACAACCACCCTCAAAACGCTGGCGTTGTTGAGCGCATTACAGTAGAAGAAATGGATTCTTTACTTGAAATGGAAAAAGTACAGCTGATCGATGTTCGTACACCTAAAGAGTATGCAGAAGGACATATTGATGGTGCTATTAATATAGACTTTAGCGATGAAAATTTTGAAACGCTTATTTCTGAAGTGGATAAATCAAAACCTGTTGCAGTCTATTGTGGTCGTGGAGGAAGAAGTGGTAAATGTTCTGCGTATATGAAAAAAGCAGGTTTTACTAAAATTTACGATCTCGATGGAGGTATCACAGAATGGAAGTATAATGGGAAGTCTTTGGTAAAGTAAAACCATTAAAGATAAAAACAGCAAAAGGAGATTTTTTATACATCTCCCTTTGTTGTATTAGTTATGTTTTTATAAACGTATAGAGTTTATTGTACCGCTTTCAATACATCAATTTTTCCGTATCCATATTTGTTGCTACGATTTGGATAATATTCTCCGGCTTTTTGCATTTTGTCAAGTACTTGTTCTCTTGTCATATTAGGATCTGTAGCCCACACCAAAGCCGCTATACCTGCCGTAGTAGCGGTGGCGATTGATGAACCTCCTACCACATTTCTAACGTCAGAGCTAAACCCTAATACGGGTAGTGTTCTATTAGTAGCAGCATTCCTTTCCATGGCTACAGTAAAATCGATCTTTTTACCATCGTGGCATACAAAACAGCGTTTACCGTTTTCTTTAATACCTGTTACCGCAACAGTTTCTTTCATACTAGCTGGGAAAATAACAGCATACCAATTCGTAAATTGAGTAGATGTTCCGCCAGCAGCAACAATCATTTTCCCTTTGGAGTGAGCATATTTTACCGCATCTTTTATGTTTCGAACAGTCCATACCCAACCAATTGACATAGAAATGATCTTAACATCCGATCGGTCTCCTAATGCTCTAATAGCTTTACTTACTGCCTTGCGCTCTTTTCTGCCTTCTAGTAGTACATCTCCCGTACCTCTATAAACGACTAAATTGCTATTATAAGCAACTCCTACCGGCATGGCATCATCATTACGTGGTGAGGCAATAGCAGCAGACATTGCAGTACCATGTCCGCAATCATCAAAAACTGAACCATCAAAAGTACCAAATTGTTCTACAGTTCGATTATTAGAAAAACCATCGTTAAAATCCTCCCCTAAGAATTTTTGTGTTTGTGAAATTCCAGAATCCACTACCCCAACGGTAATATTTTGTCCTGTACTAAACTCCCAAGCTGCAGGAATGTTATGTACATCAAACGACCAGGGTAGCCAAGCATTAGGAGTAATTACCCTGTAATCTTCTGGATTAACACTCCTACCTTCTGTGGCACAACCAAAATTACGTTCTTGATCATTAGGTGAAAAATAAGAGTAACCAGGTTCGATATATCGAACTTTATCTGTTTCCTGAAGTACTATAATCGTTTCTAGTTTGCTGACACGCACTTCTATAAAGTTTAGAATAGTGTCATCATGTTGTACTGTATTTGATTTTGTTGATTGTTCAATGGTAGTAATAACATTAAGAATATTATCCTTAGCATTCATTAATAATGAAGAACGGTTTTCTGAAAAGCTTTCCCCTTCATTACCATAACCAATAGTTATCACACCTTCTGAGTGGATTGCCGCGCTCCATAGTACGGTGGCAGGGGCTGTAGTCCAATTTAAATCACCTTTTTCTTTAAGTTCATTATGGATATAGTCATTTACTTTTTCTATAGAGAGTAACTTTTGAGTACTATCTTGTTGTGGATCAATACTGTCTTCTATACGTTCATCAGCGCAAGAAAAAATCACTAAAAGCATTAAAACCGAGAGAATGTTTTTTTTCATTGTATAAGATTTATGAGTTTATGTCTAGTGGTTAAAACTATGTGTGGTGTATAGTTGGTGTCTATTTTTTTATTTCATATCGACCTCCTTTTATTTTATTAATTTATTGTATACTCGTTGTTGAAGTGTTGATAGTTATGTTCTTTATTATGATCTTTACGATAATTTTCTATGTCGTATAATCGTTCTCTATCTTTATCTCGATTTTATAGATCGTAAGCATATTTAGGTTTCCGAGATTAACCTTTTTTATGGTTGGGTTGATTTATAAAAAAACCTTCCGGCATGCTCGCTAGAATACCAGAAGTCTTCCATATAAATTGTAGTAATTCGTTACATCTTTATGATTTTTAACGTTCGGGTCTGACCACCATTTTCAGTTTTGATAAAGTATATGTTGGCAGGCATACCTTTAATCATATCAGTAATGTCAATGCTTTTACTGAACTCTTTTCCTGGAGTGTCGTATTTGGTTTTTAATATTTTACCTGTTAGATCTAATAAAAATATTTTGGTATGCTGAGAGTCAATTACATTATACGTTAGTGTTAACTGATTACCATCCGTAGGATTAGGATAAGCAACGTAATTGTGAGTTGTAGTATCTAAATCACTCTGAAGATTAGGGTTTTCTTTAGTAAGCGTGCTAATCGTTACATCTAGATTCCCTGAGGAAGACCAATTACCTGCAGCATCTCTGACTAGGCTTTTTACCTTTCCGTTTTTTCTACGAATATCTTTAATAACACCTTCCCCTGCAGAAATTGCTTGTGTGGATCCTGCTCTAAATTTATAGACTTTTAGGTCGTCAAATTCTACGATAGTCTTATTAGTTCTCAAGGAGATAGCACTTCCATTTTTTATAGGACTACTATCTGTCCATCTTAGTACAGATTTATTATTTTTAAAGACTTCTATTACTCCGAATGCCGGGCTATATGTTATTTTATAATTCGCCCAATTGTTATCCTGTGAAGTATTACCAATAGCTCTAAAATTTAAAATGTTATTGACGGTTTCATAGATTCTTACTTTGTTATCTTCTCCACTGAACCAAATCAGATATGAATTACCACGTTGTGACAGAGTTACATCATCTGCCATAATATGAATACCAAATTTTCGAGGCCCAGAGGTAGATTTGGTTTTAGCAGAAAATTCATATAAATAGGGTAGACCAGAATTTTGAGATAGGTATGTACTCAGTTTAGTATTGTCAGAAGAAGTGTTGGATTGATGTAGATGGTCGTTATTAATAATCCAGTTTCCGGCACCTGTTGTATATCCAGAGTATAATACATTAAAATTATCATTAAAAAATCCATTTCCTCTATTGGCATACCAATTATCACCGTATTTTTCTAACGCTTGATAGAACCTACGAGTAACGCCTACATTGTCATTATCAGAAAAGTTAACGGTAAAATTACCAGCTTGGGTATTACCTCCTGAAGCACTAATTGAGGTAGTAGGTGCAGTAGTGTCAGAAGATCCGCCATCGCCGCCACCAGAACAGTTACCTAAACTATTCTCTAACGCAGCTACATACGCATCCGCAAATTTATTTCTCCAGGAATCGCTAAGTAATTTTGATTTATCCGAAGAATCAACAAAACCAATCTCATTTAGAACTCCAATAGCATTATTACTGGTAAGAACTCCTAAATGGAATATATAAGAATCGTCTTCTACAGATCTCCTATCAGTCCATTGTCCTTTTTGCACCATTCTATTTTGTACCTCTCTAGAAAACTTACTATTGTTGGCATCCTTCGAATTGCTACGATTGCACCAAAAAGTTTCTGTACCAGATCCACCTCCTCCATTACAATGAATGCTTATAAATCTATCAGCATTCCAGCTATTAGACATGGTTCTTCTTTGTGTTAGAGAGATCCATCCGTTTCTGGTTGTTCTAGTCATTCGTACTGTCCAATTTCCGCATCCGCTTTGTAATTTTGTACGAAGTTTTAATCCTACCGAAAGTGCTGTAGCGTGTTCTGTGTCTGTTCTTCCGTCTGGATCTGTAATACCATTAGACGCATATCCGTGTCCTGGATCAATTACTACTACTTGAGCACTAGCTGAGAAAGAGAGGATTAGAAGAAAAAAAGCACAACACTGAATGTTATTTTTTGAGAATATATTTTTCATCGGTTTAGTTTTTAAGTTTAAGATCCGCAATAAAAATTCGACCTGATTTTTCATCAGAAAAAGCAATTCTTTTTCCATCTGGAGAAACATCTCCCCACATTTCTATTTGGTCTTTAGTAGACGTAAGTTGTTTTTTATTTAGTGATAACGTAGAAATAAAGTAAAGATCTGAGGCTGTTACACTATGTCCATCTTTACTTTCATCTTCAAAAGTAATAACACCTTTGCTATCTGGTAACCAACTACTTGCTATCCCAAATCCTAATTCTTTTCTTTCTTGACTTTCGTAAATTGAGTACAAATATATTGTAGGACCATCGTGTACAATAACAGATTTTTGATCAGGCGAAACAATAGGGTGGTAAAACTGACCATCTTCCTTGCTAATTACCCAAGGTTTTCCTTGGATACCCTCTCTCGCTTCAAGTTTTAATGTTTTTTGATTTATGTAAACGATAAGATTTTTGTTGGATTTATAAGATATCCTTGTTTTAACACTATTCGGATATACATCTTTTAAGGTGGCTTCTTTTCCTGTAAGTAGATTGATACTTTTCACTTGTACATCAGAAAAAGTTCCTCCTTCTGGTTTTTCTCTGAAGATGACACTTTTACCATCTGCAGACCAATAAGGAAGATATCCAATACCTTGCCCTTTTTTAATTTTTTTGATGTTATTTTTAGATATGTCAATTACAAATAATGCATCATTGTGATGATCTGTAAAGAGGATTTTCTGCCCGTCAGGAGACCAAATCGGAGTACTAAATTCTCCTTCATTAGTTATAGGTTTGCTATTAGATATAATTTGTGATTGCACAATTGAACTGAGTAAAGCGCATATGACAGTACACACTATTAATTTTGTAGTTTTCATATGATGAGATTTGTGTTTTTAAGTTTATGTTACAGAAGTAATTTCGAAAAAGAACAAGGGTTCAGGTATTTTTGTTATCCTTATGGTCAAACAAGTGAATTGAACCCTTTTATGTACACAATTTTCAAACTAATTTTTAATAATTGGTATAACTTTCGAACCGTTTTTACTACTTATTTTAATAAAATATTGTCCATTTTGTAAAGAGTAAAAATAGTTAGTAAGATCCATAGATTGATTCGTTGATTCTTTGGAATACTCTTGAAAAGATTTTAATACTCGACCAGTGATATCGGTAATGGATATAGCAGTGTTAGTATCTGAAATAGATTGATAACTCAATGTTAGTTTTGTTCCGTCTGTTGGGTTTGGATATATAAAAATATCATTTGCCTCAATAAATGAGTCATTCTGGAAGTTTGGATTTTCTTTAGTTAAAGTACTGATGGTTACATCCAGATTTCCTGGAGCGGACCAATTACCTGCTCCATCTCTTACCAAACTTTTTATTTTTCCGTTTTTTCTACGAATATCCTTGGTAACGGCTGTTCCGGTCGAAATAGCTTGTGACCCTGTTGCTCTGAATTTATAGACCTTAAGGTCATCAAATTCCACTACGGTCGTGTTGGTTCTCAATGATATAGAGCTTCCGTTTTTAATAGGAGAGGGATCAGTCCATTTTAAAATTGCGGTATTATTCCTAAATACTTCCAATACTCCAAATCCGGGACTATATGTGATTTTATAATTCGCCCATTGATTATCTAATGGCACGTCATCAATAGCCCTAAAGTTTAGTTGATTATTTAAAGTTTCATAAACCCTTACTTTATTATCTTCTCCGCTAAACCATATCAGATATGAGTTGCCTCTTTGACTAAGATCGGGGGAGTCAGCCATGATGTGAATACCAAATTTTCGAGGACCATTGGTTGATATGGTTTTTGCAGAGAATTCATATAAATAGGGGAGTCCAGAGTTTTGTGATAGAAAGGTACTCAGTTTTGTGTTATCCGAAGAAGTATTGGACTGGCGAAGATGATTATTATTTATTGTCCAGTCTCCATCTCCGATAGTATATCCAGAATATAGTACATTAAAATTATCGTTGAAGAATCCATTTCCTCTATTAGCATACCAATTGTCTCCATATTTTTCGAGTGCTTGATAAAACCTTCGAGTTACTCCTATATTATCATTATCAGAAAAAGTTACCGTAAAGTCTCCAGATTGCGTATTACCACCGGATGCACTCATTGATGTAGTAGGAGCTGTGGTATCTGAGATTGGAGGAGTTCCTAAGCTATTATTTGATTTGTAGCGATAATCCTGTCTTGGTTCTCCTATTCCTTTAAATTTACCTTTAGTAGAAGCATTTCCCCCTGCAGCTCTCCACTCAAAATGGATATGATCACCTGTCGATCCACCTGTTGTACCTTCTTTAGCAATTACTTGCCCTCTTGTTACGGTTTGACCATTAGATACTAAAAGTGTTTCGTTGTGCGCGTAATATGTTCTTGTTCCGTCACTATGTCTAATGATTACTAATCTGCCATATCCCGAACTTAAGCTGCCACTGGTTCCTGAAAATGTGACTGTACCACTGGCAGCAGCTCTAACATTTTGATCACTTGATAAAGAAGTTGCAAAATCAATTGCTGCGTAGCCGTGATGTCCTCCTGGACCGAATCGGTTACATCTTCCCTGATTAACGTGTGAACCCGATGGGCCGGGAGTTCCGTGTCTGGAAACACAAAGGCTTACGCCAGCATCCCAAGGAAGGTAATAATCAAGAGATGAAAATTTATTTTGAGTTTTTTTAGATGTCGAATTGTTAATTTGATTTTTCCAACCTTTTAAAGTTATTGATTTTCCTTTAGAAGATATAATAGTTTTTGCTTTGCCAGTTTTCATATTAAACTCGTAGAGAATATCCGTGTTACCGTGAACATAATCTACAGAATCATCTAATGTTCCTAAAAAAAACAACTTAGTACGATCCGGAGACAATAATGGAGTTCTTGTGTACTTAAATGGAAGCTTGATTCTATTCATTTTCTTAGTGGATAGATCATACACAAAGATACCTTCGTGTTCTTTTTCACTGTCGAGATATACTGCTTCTACCAAAATTTTGTTTGGTAAGTTTGTCCAACCAATTGGTTTTAAAGCTTTTTGATCTCGCTGTATATTTCTGTTTGAAATTAAGGTCTCTTTTTTTTCGATTTTGATATTGAATTCTTGTAATCTAAAACCGGCTTTAAGTTGCTCCCTCTCTAGAAAAACCCAGCGTTCAGGGTTATGTGGGCTCTGTAATGCCTGAAATAGCTCATATTCCTTAGAAGGCTTCATTTCTTTAGAAATTTCTTCTGGATAGATCGCTATGTTATCTAAGTAGATAAAAGTAGCGTTGGTATTGTAGTTTTTAGAAGTTATATTATTAATCTTTCTAGTCTCTATATCGAAAGAAAATGATTCTCCATTTTGATCAAAAATAATTTCTTGTGCATTGGCGATAGATATGCATAACAACAATACCCAAAAGGTGTTCAATGTAGTGTTTTTCATAATGACGAGTTAGTGTGATTTGATAGTAATACTAAACACTTATAGAAAACGTATGTAAAGGCTTAGAATTATTTCGAAATATATAAACACTTTTTGTGAAAAAAATAGGTACTTGTGCTCATTTTGGGGTAAAAAATGATAAAAGTTTATTTTTAAGACGTTAATGATGAATATATTTTAATTTCATCGTATATTTAAACAATGCATTGCTGCCTGCTATTTGTAGTTTTCTGCAAATATTTTGGCGATGGTTTTTTATCGTTTTTTCGCTTTTAAAAAGGGCAAGAGCAATCTCTTTATTCGTCTTTCCTAAAGCTACTTGATTTACTACTTTAACTTCGGTTTTAGATAATCTCTGATAGGATTTATCTGAAACTACGGGAATAGGGTTCGCTTGTTCTTTTCCCCAGGAATCTCTAAACACGCGACTTACATACGGTTTATTTTGGATCGCTCTTCCAGCACACTTTGTAATATTCTCTACAGTGTCCGCTTTGTAAAGAATCCATTTGATCTCCATTTCTTTAAGCTCCTTGATTAACCAATCTTCTAGAGTAAAAGCCATTATTACTATTTTGGTTCTCGAAGCGTGTAGTTTTGTATATTTTGCTAATTCTATTCCAGAATTATTAGAGTTTAAGGTAGCATCAATAACAATAAAATCAGGTTGAGAATTTACAATTACTTTCCGCAAATTTTCAAAGTCACTTATATCTTCATATAAGTTAAATTTCATGTCTTTTGGAGCCTCTAACATGGCTTTGATCCCTAATCTTTTCAAGGGATCATCATAAGCGACAATAACACTGTACTCTTGCATAATTTTAGGGAGTTATCAACAAGATTCAGTAATAATTCAGGTTTGGTTGATATCATATTACTGAAAAATTCAACTACGTGTTGAAATTACAAAATTGTGGTAGCAGCTATTTTTACTGTGAATAAATGCGTACATAATAAGTGGATACAAAGCCTTGGGTTGAGTGAGATATTTTCATTGATATTAAGTTTTCTTGTGAGCATTATAAAATTAAATTTTATTTTCCTTGCCTGATCAGATGGCTTATACTTTTCGATGTAATACGTTTTTTTTTGCTAAAACTAAAGGGGACAAAAGCTTGTTAAGTAACCTGTTAGAATAGAAAGATATGATCAACTTAAATGGATTTATCTAGTATTTTGGTTAGAATATAAGATGGTAATTTTTAATTAGTAGCCTTCTTTTTGTAAGGTAAAGCCTACCATTTTATTTGCCTATAGTAGCCGTAAAAATGGAAATATAAGATGATTTTAAATGCTTTATACTTGTATAAAATATTTAAAAATTCTAAAAACAGAACTTTTTATAGTTATATAGTTTTGTTTTATATGAGTTTTGATGAAAACGATCTTTTTTAGGATTTGAATAAAAAAAGTAATTCTCAAAAAACATTATATCAGATATTGGTAAGTAGATGTAAAATTTTCTTAAATCGATATGGGTTGGGTGTTTTTTGGGGAATTATTAACGCATTAAGACATTGTAAATAAGTATATTAAGATAAAATGATACAGATGAAAAAAATACTACTTATTACAATGTTCTTTTTTGTGGGTTCAACTGCGATACATCCTAATTTGAATCTTAATGGTGTCAGTATTGATTCTGGTATGAATGACAAAACCTTTTCTTTTGAACTCGCTGCTACCGCAGCACAACAAAGTTTAAAAATCATATCCGATGTTAAAGAACCTATGATGATTAAAATTGTTGATAAATCAGGTTTTATTAGAATACAAAAAGAGTTACATCTGGATCGCGAGATTGATCTTACGTCACTAAGAGAAGGGTTGTACTTAATCAAAGTTCACGTAGGTAATCATATGGAAGTAAAACGATTTTATAAAGGTAGGGATGGTATAGCTATCAGGTAAAATGTATTTACTATATATTTAAAAACTGAAGGAAATAATGAAAAATTTAATTTAGATTCATAATTTTAAAAAATAATTAAACAAAAAAAAGTTTCTTATTATGAGATAAGAAACTTTTTTCGTAGTTAATGTTTAGACTACAAAAAAATATTAGCTTACGAGCCTTTGAATATTTTTTTTACTAATTTGGAGGTTCCTTGTTTAAAAATTAAAATATAAACTCCATTTTTATATCCAGAAAGATCAACTATATGAGAAGCTTTACCTAACGATCCGTTAACTGTTTGTTGAATAAGCTTTCCATTAATGTCAAAAACAGAAACATCGGTCGCTAAACTAGGCTGCATTCCTTCTATATAAACAAGATTGAGCAAGGGATCCTGATAAACATGGATGGTATTTTCGTCGAATTCTGAAACACTAAGGGTTGCTTCGATATTAATCACAAATTCTAAGGTTTGAGAAGTCCCATTACAACCATTTGTAAAGTCAATCCGGACTGTCCAATTTCCTTCTATTTCTGTATCATTATCGGAAATTGAGGTAAACAAAATTTCTTCTGACGAATATGTCGTATTATTTGGTGCCGTCCAGGTCAGGGTACCGTCATAAAGCGCAGACGGTAATCGTAGACTGAAATCGCTACCTGATTCGATATTTGTTTCGGTGGTATTTTGAATTGTAGTGTATCCGGTATTATTTATATTTATTTGAATAGCATCAGATAAGTCAGGATTTGCAGGATATACTATTAGATTAATATTTTGAGTACTATTTTCATTACAAGCATTCTGATTCTTATATCTCACGATATAAGTCCCAGTATCGGATGGTGCTACATTGGTCAATTGCCATGCAGTTGATAAATCGGGTGTTGTATCTATAGTTCCATCGGGATACTCAATTTCAAAGTTAGAGGTACCTGCATTTTGAACTCCTAAATAAATATTCTCTCCTTGGCAGACTTCCAGGGTATCTTGTTGAGACCAACCACTTCCGCCATTCACAAAAGGAGTTAGTGCAAGTGGTTCTTGTACAGTTAATACGATAGTCGCCTGTGCTGTACAAGACCCGTTGTCATATGAAACCAAATATGCGCCAGAGTCTGTGGTCTGAATATCACTAAAAAACCAAGCGGTAGCTGTATCGGGTGTATCATCTATGGTACCGTCGGGATATCGTATTTGCACATTTTCTAATCCTATATTTTGCATTCCTAAATAGATATTTTCACCCTGACATACTTCAAGCGTACTTTGCTGTAACCATTCTGTTCCATTGTTGACATAAGGAGTGACCGTTTCGTTACATTGTAAAGGTGATAATGATGCTTCAAAAATTCCTCTTCCGTGTGTTCCTATAAATATCTTATCTTCATTTAAATATTGAATTTCAATATCATTAACTGATGTATTAGGGAGGCATCCATATTTTTTCCACTCCTGGGTTCCGTTTTCAAGAAAAAATACACCATTGTATGTTCCTACAAAGATAGAACCTGCCTGGGTGTCATAAGTCTCTAACGATAAAACAGGAATATTTGGTAAATTATAGGATATATTCTGCCAATTGTTTCCTCCATCAGTAGATGTATAGACTTTGCCATTCGTAGTGTATCCCCCATAAGAAATAAAAACGGTGTTTTCGTCTGCGGGATGAACTTCTAAATCAGAGATACCTTGATTTATGGGAGTCGTACTGGAAGACCAATTTAAATTTGCGGGATCTTGTGTATATACTACATTATAACGAGAAGCGTATATTTTGTCAGAATTCGTTTTAGCTATTGCAATTTGTTCTAAATTTTGCGAGCTTATGTTATCACCAATAACCGTCCAGCTGGTCCCTTGGTCATTGGATGCATAAACACTCTTGTATCCGATGATAATTCTATCAGAATTGTTGGGGTCAAGTTTAAACGGAGTTTCCCAAGCTCCATTTCCATCTTCTCCAGGAGGGGAAATAAACGTTCGTGTACCATTTTTCCATTTTCTAAGGGCGCCATTCTGAATAGCATAATATCTAGTAGAAGGTTCATTAAAATCTATTTCTTGTCCCATTCCATCGGCAGTAGGTTCGTAGCTTTCCCAAGTACCATTGGAGTTTCTGGTTACATTCCCATTATCCTGGGAGCCTGCTCCTAATATATTTGGATCGGTTTGCGAAACAGCAATATCATAGTATTGTGTAATAAATAAGTCTGAAGACAAGTTGGTAAAAGAATTATTGGATACCGAATATCTAAATACACCACCATCATTACAATAATAGATATAGTTCGGTTGTAAAGGATTCGTGTAGATATTTCGTTGATCTACATGTATAAATGGAAGTCCATCTCGTCCCAACCATTGCGTAGTAGCCTGAAAACTATCTCCTTCATTGCTGGAAGCATAGCACTCAAAGTTTCCGACTACAATATTAGAATCAGAGTTAACCGCGAAAGAAACTACGCAATTAGATTCGGGTAAGGTTTTTTGGTTAAAATTTTGTCCAAAATCAGAGGAGACATTTAATGAAGAGCCGTTTGTTATAGCTACATATCCAGAATTGGATTTAGTTGAAGTTGAAATCCTAACCTGACCGCTTCCGAAATCAGTATGTAGGTTAAAACTTTGACCCTTATCAGTACTTAAATAATATTGACCGCCAGATCCACCAGCATAGACATCATCAGAATGTAAATTGTATCTAACTGCTCTAATATCTGCATTGATTATTTTATTGGTAGTATTAAAATAATCTGTGGTTCTATATAAACCATTTGAGGTTGCTACCAGAAATTCTGAAGAATCATCAGGATGTACATCGATTTCATAAATTCTAATATTTTGTGGTAGAGTGAATGTTAAGTTAGTAGGAGTAAAAGTTACACCTCCATCGTTTGATTCGTATATTCCAATGCCAGACGGACCATACCAAACAATATCACTTAGTGCAATAATAATTCTATCTGGGTTTGTAGAATCTACAATAATATCAGAAACAGCAGTATGTGGTAAATTGTCATTCAGATTGATATATGATTGACCTCCATCCGTAGTTTTCCAAATTCCTCCAAAAGCAGCACCTACCCAAAAGATATTTGGATCTGTAGGATGAAATCCGATACTACTTACTCTACCCATATCAATTTGATAGCCAAAATTACCATTATAGTTAACTGGGCTCCATTCAGCATTATAACCGGTATTTTGACAACTAGCACTAGAAGTGCCTTTTTGAGATATTTGGGATCGCGTAAAATCACCTAGAGTTCCATCTTCATTTAGATGATGTTTCCAAAAGCTTTTCCATCTTTGATACTTTACAAAATCCCCATCTCTAAAATCCCCTTGTGATAATTCTGCAAAAGTCAGACCAGGACAGGTTGTCTTAAAAAAAGTATCCGCTTCCTTAATTATAGTATTAAACGTTGTTTTTTTTCCATTCTTCTGAGTAAGAAATGGATTAGAAAGGATTTCTTTGATAGTCCTGACCGTTTCTTTTTTTTGGGAAGTTACTGGAAAAGTTAGAAGCAGTGCTAGCAATACAATGAATTTTTTGGACATTTGGTTAAGTTTTATGGTACTATAAGTTGATTAAGGAGTGCAACTTATGTATTTTTTTTATTTTAGCATATTATAATCTTACCCTAAGTATGTAGTTTATTATCAAGATACATACAATTTTAAAAAATTGGATTAGCCTTAATAAAGGTAGGCAATTTGAAATCAAGGTTAAAAAGTACCGTAAACTTTCATCTTTCTTGACCTTAGACAATAAATTTGTCAGTTTTTAAATATAATTTGATAAATGGAGGGCTCCAAAGTTTGATATCGATCAAGAAAATTTTTTAGAAAAAAAAGGGGTGTGTAAGTGTTTGGCAATAATTTAGTTACAGAAGAAACTGTTGTTATAGTAACCATTCAGAAATGTTTTGGGTTTGATATAACTTTAAAGATACATACGTACTCGATGCCAGTAAGTCGTTCATCATAGAGTTTGTTAAACATTATCGTGTTATAAATGCTTTAGGTAGCAAAAATCTGGATTCAAGCTTATGGTGTTGTCAAGGACAAAATAAACACTACGTTAATATTACTCAAACAGAAATACCGACATTTGAAACCTTTATAAAAACATTGCCAAGTATTAAAGTCTGTCAATTATAAATGGAGTGTTCGTTTTCTACAATACCTAAATAGTTGGATCAGAAATTAAATAAATAATGCTACTGTATAAATTAAAACTGAAGTTTTTTTTAAGGATTAGTTGATGTGTTTCATAATAAGACGGTTTTATTTTGATAGAAAGATGTGTACATTTGAATATAAGAATAGCTACTTAAATGAGTAAAAAAGCATGCGTTTACCTGACTACATCATTATTGGCTACCTTAGTTTTTTTAAGCCCTAATCTATATAATGATTTTTTAAATTGGGATGATCCCACCTATGTTACTCAAAATCCTTTGATCAAAAACCTTACAATCGAGGGGGTGGTTGACATTTTTTCTACTAAGAAAGTGCTTAGTACATATTCTCCTTTAGTCTTATTATCATGGTCGCTCGATTATGCGATTTTTGGATTAAATCCTTTTATATTTCACCTTACCAATCTTCTTCTACATTTGATGGTTGTTACACTTATCTTTTATTTATCATTTTTGCTGAGCAAAAGTATAGAAGTTGCATTTGTAACTTCAATTTTATTTGGAATACACCCTATGCATGTAGAAGCAGTAGGTTGGATATCAGCACGAAAAGATTTGTTATATACATTATTTTTTATTGTTGGTCTCTTGTTTTATTGTTTTTATATTGAAAAAAAAGCTGCATATAAAAAGAAGTATTATTATTTAGGGTGTATTCTTTTTTATATTTTATCACTTTTATCAAAAGGAACAGCAGTGATTTTTCCTTTGGTTTTGTTTTTGTTCGACTATTTAAAAGGGCGAGAATACTCGAAGCAGATTATATTGGAAAAAATTCCTTTTTTGATATTAAGTATATGTTTTTTTCTGCTAGCCATAGACGGGCAAGCATCGAGTGGAGCTATGGAGGATCGGCAATTTGTATCATTTTTTGATTCTATTGCTGTCGGGTTTTACGGATATTTAAGTTACTTTATCAAATCGGTAGTCCCTTTTCAATTAAGCCCCTATCATCCATATCCTAACGACTTATCGGAACCATTCCCTTGGTATTTTTATGCCTCAGCAATTCCTGTTTTGGCTCTTTTTATTTTAATTGTGATTAAAGCAAAAACATCCCGGGTTTTAGGCTTTTGTATTGCTTTTTTCTTTGTCACTTTAATTCCGGTAATTCAAGTATTACCTTTTGGAACAGCAGTAATTTCAGAACGATATACGTATTTACCCTATTTTGGCTTATTCTTTTTACTTGGTGTTGGTTTTGTTCATTTAATTACTGAAAATCCAAATTTTAAGAAAACTATAATCACGGTAGGTTGTGGTTACATAGTTTCATTAGGAGTGATTACTTTTCAGTATTCAAGTACCTTTAAAAATACCGAAACATTTTGGACTAAGGTAATGACTCAATATCCTCAGGATTTTCTTTCGTATATGAATATGACCAATTATAAGATTTCAAAAGGAAGATATGGAGAAGCTTTGAAAGATGCTAACAAAGCAATAAGCCTTAAACCCGAAAGCTATATTTTATATTTTAACAGAGGCTTTGTGTTCGAAGCTATGGGCGAACTAAATAAAGCAATTGTAGAGTACTCTAAGTCGATTAAAATGTACCCTAAGTTTTATTCTAACTATGCTAATCGTGGTATACTTTACTTTAAAAGAAAGCGATATAATCTTGCTATTAGGGACTTTACGAATTCAATAAAACTATCCCCTAAAAATCCTGGAGGATATTACAATAGGGCAATGGTGTATCAAAGAATTGGTGAATTAAATAAAGCCCTTCTGGATATTAATCAACTAATTGCTCTAAACTTCGATCTACGTAATACTTTATACTCCAGAGCAAGAGTTTATGCACATCTTGATATGTTGGATAAATCGATATTGGATTTAACAAAGGTCATAAAGCTTCGTCCAAAATACATATCTGCTTTTATGGATCGAGGTAATATTTTTATCGAAAAAAGAAACTTTCTAGGTGCTTTACAGGATTTTGAAGAAATCATAAGAATAGATCATAACGTAGTAGACGCACATATTAATAAAGGACTTGTATTAATGAATATGAATAAATTTGAAGAAGCCTTGTTTAGTTTTAATGAAGCACAAAGCCTTACTCCAAACAATCATTTGATATATTTTAATAGAGGAATTTTATATAAAAAGTTAAATAATTTCAAACTGGCATTTAGCAATTTTGAAACTTGTAGTGAATTGGCTCCAGATTTTGAACCTGCCAAAATTGAAAAAGAAAAAATGAAGTTGTTGTTTTGATTATTATGCGCTACTTGTCTTTCCATTTATCCCAAATAGTCTCAC
Organism: Aquimarina ulvae; assembly: GCF_053613295.3. Lineage (NCBI taxonomy): Bacteria > Pseudomonadati > Bacteroidota > Flavobacteriia > Flavobacteriales > Flavobacteriaceae > Aquimarina > Aquimarina ulvae. Next base: position 15,278 of record NZ_JBSIBP030000006.1, on the reverse strand, counting down.
CGACCAGTTTATAGCCACTAGCTCTCATATGTTGATCATAATTCCAGTATACGTGTTCTCCGTTTGACTCTTTTGCTTTTATGGTTCTAGTAAGGTCTATAAACTGAATCCCGAAAGAGTCACATTGCTTTTTTAAAACTTTTTGATGTCTTTGATATTTAATATTGGTAAGATTGAGTTTGTGTGAGCATTTTAGACAGTATTTTTTTTCAAATTTTAGATAATAATCAGTCACTTGATTACGACTAGGAATATAAACTATTACTGGTTTTATACTATATTTATTACAGATATATTTAAAAAAACCAATAGTTTCTCCAATAGCTGGAGGTGCTTTTAAAAAGGTTTCTTCTTTTTGTAAAGAATTTGTTAAAAATGGATTGAAAGCAGCTGTTTTCATATGTTTAACTAGCCAAGGAGTTACATGATCTTGTAAGTTTACTTCATTTACTGACCAGGGGTTACTTTCTTTAGGAACAGCTGGTAGATAAGGTTTGCTATGATTTGCCCATCTAAAACGAAGAGGTCCATATGTACTGGATTGCTTGAAAATCTCAACTAATCTGGGAGTATAAGGATTATAGTATTCAGGTTTAAGGAAAAACTCAGGAACTTTAGGATTCTCTTTTCCCAAATCATTTGCGTAAATGCATAAAAATATAGCATCTGGTCTATATGTAGGTGTTAAATCTGCGATTAACTGAAGATAAGAATTAAGACCGCAACCTAATAGTCCTCCATTAAATGTTTCATATTTCCCATTACTAACGTGTTCAAATGCTAAAGGAATAGTTTCATCTTGGGCTGCCATTACCCCTTCTACAAAACTGTCGCCAATAAAAACAGCTCTTTTTTTGCCAGTAGTTTTTTCTACGAACCATTCTTTATCCCTAAATCCATACAAATTCATTTTGTGTATAAATCTGGATGTAGTATCAGGTAGTGACCACCATTCCCAATTTTGATCTCTGGAGTGTGTAGAGCCGCTTCCGTCATAATATAACTTCATAAAATTAACCCTATCAAAATTCTCTATTTCCCTTATCGGGAAAAAGTACCGAAAAACCATTTCCTGAAAAATAAAAAGAGTGAACATATATACAAATACTTTTAACCCCTTCATCATATTCTACACTTGAAATTTTTATTGTTTATTTAAAAAAATGTTTAGCAAACTCAATACTGTTTTCTGCTATTTTCTTGCCCATTCTTCTTCCTTCAATGTCATCTGCCGGAGGGTGAATACCTCCCCAAACTCTGGATAGGCAAGTTTCTATCGCAGCATCATAAAATGTTGCCCATTGTAAGGTAACTTCTTCTGAAGGGCCATCTTCAAATGCCAGAAATTCATTTTTCCTAGCAGTAAAAGTTTCTAAACCATTAGGAAAATATGGAGAACCAGTCATATAATCGAGAAGTATTGCACCGGTAGTAGAAAAAGTAGAATGACCAGAAGTATATCCCGCAAAAGGAGGTGTAGCGAAGGTATACCTTTGATAGGGCCACCAGTTTTCTGCTAGAATCCATCCTGCTCCTGCAGTATCGGTAATAGGGTTGTTAATAGCATCCGGACCTTTCCATGAATATATTTTTAATTTATTCAAATGTTCTTTATTTTTTCCCACTAACGGATCATTTTCTGTTACTAATGCTACACTACCATCTTTCAATTTAAGACCATTATGATTATAATTTGGTAGGTCGGGATCAGAGGCTTGTCCTAATTGTCCTAAGAATCTAATAGCGCTTATGGGTCGGATATAATCGTAGTGAGATTTAACACTCCAACAAGCGATACCAGCATCGTGAAATGCTCCGGTCATCAAAAAATAACTTTTAATGTCCCAATCTAATTGAGATAGTGGCTTGCCTTGTCCAGTCCATTTTCTTTCAAAATTCGTATTGTAGGATACTTTATTTAAAAATTGTAGCCAGTGACCAGGCGGTGAAGTGGTATTTGGTCCGTCCACCCAAAATTCTGCAATTACCCTGCAATAGTTTCCTTGTTTTACTAAATTTTTTGAATACCTATTTTTTGTTATTGGGTTTTTTACTTTTTTCGGCCGCTTATTATTTTTTATATCAACGTAATATTTTTTATATGCTTCAAAAGTGTCCGGTAGATGTTCATCAATATTGGTAATTCCTTTTGGTGATACGTCCCAGATGTTTTTATTATCAGGAGACAGATATCCCGACCAATCCTGTACGGTCTGAAACCCCCATCGATATTCCTTTGTGCTTAGAGAGTCATTTGGGTCAAAAATTGGAGGTGGACCTGGGTCGAAGTGTAAGTTGTTATTTGATGGTTGTAATGCAAATGATAGTACTTCTCCCCAATAGGAGGTTAAAAACTGTGTGTTTCCAGGTATTAACAGATAATTCCAGTCTTTTAATGTTTTATCATTCCCTTTAGTATCAATATAATATCGAATCTCTATGGGTTGCCAGTGATTAGGATCCTTTAGATCTCCTGTGCCTGGCAAATCTGGTCTGAGAAATTTATTAACCCCTACATAACTTTCGGATTCATGATTGTCATCTTCTCTAGAGTTATCATTGGCTCCCAATTCTATGATGTAATTTGCAATATAATTGCCTAGTGCTTCGGGGGAACCATTTTGATAGTCCAAATTATTATTTTTGATTTTGTACCCTAAACTATCCAATTGATTGTGCAGGTAATCAATGGTTCTTCCTTTACTTCCATATTGTTCATAACGTCCAGATAATACACCATAGGCTGCATAGTATATGGCTATATTACGAAGACTGTCTGTGTTTTTTGATGTTTTTTTAAAATCAGGATCAAAGGGAAGTTGAAAACCGTGATAATTTTTTCCTAAAAAAAAAGTCTCCTGCCCAGGTTCGTATGCAGCCCAGGCGTCATACATCGCAGCCGCTGTATGAAAAAAATTTCGTGCTTGGATAGTTGGACCTTGGCCATCTTCCTTAACCATCCCTAACATAATATCAATCATTTTTCTTGCAACGCTATGTTCTCGTTGCGCTTGGATAGATTGCAAAATAAAAAAGGTACTTATAAGAAATAACTTAAAGGGCATGGATTTATTTTTTTACAAATTTATGCTTTAATTCGGACACAGCTTCATTGTATTCTAGGCGATTTCTGATGTCATGCATGAATAAATCTTCTGGCCACCTTTCGGTATAGACCTTGATATAAGAGAGGGCTTTATCATAGTTTTCTGCTTCTAAGGCACAATGTATACCAAATCTAAGTGAATCTTGCTCAGATGGATACTTCAATGTTATCAATTGTGAAGCGATATTTAATGCTTTAGTATAGTTTTCGAGAACAAAATAAGCCTCCATCTTATATGTCAATATTTGATGGTTATAAGGGTTATAGTATGAAGCCCGTTTCAAATCCCTAAGAGCTTTCTTGTAAAGTTTCTGTTTTCGTAGCGCTATTAAACCAGCCTTAGCAAGCGAGTCAGAAGTTTTTATGTGTCTTTCTGGAATAGATAAGTTTTTCTTGATAAATTCTAGATTGACCTTGTCAATATATTCGTGAGTTAATTTTAAATAAGAAGCATGCCATTCAGCATCAAGTATTAGGTTTCTGGAGATTAAATAGTCTTTATTGGCAAAAGCATTAATACCCTCATCTAATAATAAAGCAGCGTATGTTTGATCCTTTTTCCCTCTTGTAAAAGGTTTTAATTTTTCTAATAAGGCCTTCTTTCTTTGTGCATAACGTTTTTTCCCTTCAAGCATCTGTAAAGCATATAGCATAAAAGAATCTGAATGTTGATAATAAGTTTTGTAGACTCGCACACCAACACTTTCTATGCGGTAGGAGTGCATAGTTTTATTGATCATAACAATAAAAACTGGAATTGCTAATACCTGCAATGCTATAATTGTATATACATTTGTTTTGGTAATACTTCTACTATTATCACCTTTTTGTAATACCATTAATAAAATCATCAGGATAAGAGGGAACGGTAACGTGTATAGATCCCAATCCATAGGTAAGGACATTAAGGGGTTAATCATAAACAAAAACCCGAGCAATAAGACGAATGTTAGTGTTAAAATATTTATTAAGGGGTTGTTCCAGTTCAATTTTTTATACCGCAGTAATATCAAACTTATTATGAACAGTACTCCGGGAGACCAGAAAAACAATACCATCAGAAAATCAGAGATATGGTTCCAACTTAATAAGTTGTAAGTATCTAAAGGAGCTTCTGGAGAAATTAAAGGCAGAAACAATCTATCAATATCCTGTGTTTTAGCATTCAGAATACGCGAATCATTATAATCAGCAAAAACAAAAAAATAAAAAACGAAACCTGTAAGAATTAAAGGGATTAGGATTATGGTAAACAATTTCTTAGCAGTAAAAAGAGATTTCACTTTGGGGAGGTTATTAAAACAGATATGAACAAACCCCAAAACTAAAGCAGGACTTAATAATAAAGAAGGGGTGTTAAACCTTACGCAAATAAGAAATAATATGAACGACAAGAGAAGTAGGATGATTTTTTTTCTTTTTACAGCATTAACAAAAAGATATAACCAACTTACTTGTAAAAACATTATAAACCCGTAAATTTCAATATGTCCACAAAAAATGATTAACACAGGCGACGTACAGCCTAAAGCAATTAGAATTATGGTAGTTAAAGTATCTTGAGAATACCTTTTAATTGCAAGTAACCATACCCAAATAAAACCAGCACCGAAAATAGCATTCATGAGCTTAAAGGTCTGAAACATATTTATTCTCATTAGATACGAAATACCGCTGTAGAGGTTGAAAACACCCCATCGGCCGTGTCCTGTTTTAAATTCTATAGAGAATAAGTTGTTCCAAAATTCTTTGGGAATCAAATCTAATTTTCTATCTAGATAGGGAGAAAAGTTTTTGGCATCTCCATAATAATCATTAGCAATATCTAGATTGTAAAAGATAATTAGCCCAAGGAGTGTAATACTGTATATGACTAACTTACTAAGCTTGAAATCCATTTTTTTCTCTCGTCTGCTACCAAAATGAAGATAGAGAATAGTTAGTAATACTAGCGAGGGGATACCAAACTGTAGTGAAGATGGCAGAAATGCCAAAAAATGTGTGCCCCAAAAAACATCGGGATATATGATGCCTAATACATACATCATAACTATTATCGAAGCAACGAATAATGAAGAGAATTCTACAAGCTTAAACTTTAGGGGCATCATAGAAATTAAAATCTATTGATCAGATATTCAAAAATAACCTAAAAAAAAATAGGATGACCAAAATTATTTTAGCTTGCACATATTTTTTCAAAATTAGAAGCTTAACTAGTAACTTAAAGTAATTACCGTTATTTTCGTTGATGAAAAGATAAACTTCAGGTACGTGAATAGACAAAATACTTTTCTGATAAGCGCGCTTGTACTTACATTTTTAGTCCTGATCCCAACACTCTGGAACGATTGGACCAATCTTGATGACCCAATGTATGTGCTTGATAATTTATTGGTAAAAGATCTTTCTCGGACGGGAATAAAAAGAATGTTTACCACACTTCAGGTTAATGGTTCATACAATCCTATAGTATTACTTTCTTGGGCTTTGGATTATAGTTTTGTTGGTTTGAACCCTATGTTGTACCACATGACTAACTTAATCATTCATCTTTTAGTAGTAGTATTAGTTTATTATTTAGGACTACAACTCACCAATCATACGCTAATTGCTTTTGGTATCAGCTTATTATTTGGCATTCACCCAATGCATGTAGAGTCTGTAGCGTGGATTACTTCCAGAAAAGAGCTTTTATACACGTTATTTTATTTTGCCGGATTACTTGCTTATTTTCAATATTTAAAAAAGGATTCTAAATATCCAAGTTGGTATAATTTAGTTTGTTGCTTTATCTTTTATCTTTTGTCTTTGTTGTCAAAAGGATCTGCGGTAACATTTCCACTTATATTATGGATGTTGGACTATTTTACAAAACGAAAAGAGACGTACAGGTTAATACTTGAAAAAATTCCATTTATAGTATTAAGTATTGGTTTTACGTATTTTTCTATAAAAGCTCAACGTGAAGGAGAAGCATTACAATTTAGAGCATTCTATTCTGTGATAGACTCATTAAGTGTTGGTTTTTATGGATACTTAACATATTTGATAAAAGCTTTTATTCCATATCATCTGAGTGCTATACATCCTTATCCAACTCCGTCTGGGACACCGAGTCCCTGGTATTTTGCTGCTTCTGCTATACCAGTTTTAACTATTGCGATATATGGTTTATATAAGATTAAAACAGCAAGGAAGTTTGTGTTTGGTTTTGGTTTTTTCTTTATCACATTGATACCTGTTATACAAGTATTGTCCTTTGCCGTTTCTGTTACTGCAGATCGTTTTACGTACTTACCTTATTTTGGAATTTTTTATATAATGGTTACTGGAGTAGTGAGATTATCTGAGAAATACCCTGCTTATCAAAAAATTATAAAAATTGTTGTGATTTGCTTTGTAGGGATACTATCAGGAACTACATTTTCTTATGCGCAAACATTTAAAAACTCAGAGACTTTATGGAGTAGGGTGATCAAGTACTATCCCGACTATTTTGTGTCATATGTCAATAGGTCAGAATACAGAATCAACCAAGGGCAATTAAGAGCAGCCTTAGAAGATTGTAATCTTGCGATAACTCTGAAACCGGATTATTATTTAGCATACTACAATAGGGCATTCATTTATCAAAGGTTAGGGGAGCAAGAAAAGGCACTACAAGATTATACAAAAACTATTCAATTAAATAATGAACTTTTTGAAGCATATCAAAATCGTGGGATTTTATATGTCAAATTAAATCGTTTAAAAGAGGCACTTCAGGATTTTAATAAGTCTATCAAATTAAAGCCTGATGATCCAATGGCATATCTTAATAGAGCGTTGCTTTACGAAAGAGAAAGTGATTATCACAAAGCTTTAAAAGATGCAAATACTGGCTTGTCAATAAACAATGCAATAGAACGACTCTATTTAATTAGAGCGAAATCTTTACTAGGGTTAGGGTATAAAAATAAGGCGATCAAAGATTATACTAAGGCAATTTCGCTAAATGGTAGCATGGTGAAACCATTTATGGAAAGAGGGAATTTATTGTTAGATTTAGGGTATTTAACAGAAGCAAGACTGGATTTTACTAAAAGTTTAGAGCTAGATAGGAGTCAGGTTAATGCCTACATTAATCTTGGTATAATCTTAATGAATCAATCGTTGTTTGAGGAAGCATTATTTCAATTTAATCAAGCCCAAAATTATGCGCCAGATAATGCTTTAATTTATTTAAATCGCGGAATATTGTATAAATTGACTGGCGATTACAAAGAGGCTCTTAAGGACTTGGATAAAAGCATTCAGTTGGACTCCTTAAATAATTTAGCAATTAAACAAAAAGATGAGGTTACTAAACTTTTAAAGATACTTTGATTAGAACAGTCTATACATATATGGCGTTATTGAGAGTGGATAATTACATTAAGAATTTGTTCATTTTTGCTCCTTTGTTTTTTGGTTTTCAATTTGACATTTCTATCATTTTATGTGCTGTATTATCTTTTTTGTTATTTTGCTTGCTAGCCAGTAGCATGTATATTTTTAATGATATTTTTGATATAGAATCTGATCGCTTGCATCCTGTAAAAAAGATAAGGCCATTGGCATCAGGCACAGTAACAATAAAAAATGCTATTAGTATAGCATTGCTATTGGTATCTATTAGTCTCTTTGGAGCTTATTTAATTGATATCTCTGTTGTGTGCGTTTTTGTTACGTATCTTTTTATTAATGTTCTGTATAATTTGTATTTGAAAAAGATTCCGATTATTGATGTAATTATTATATCATTCGGGTTTGTTATACGTATTATCGTGGGTAGTTACGCCACTAATATTAATGCTTCAACCTGGATATTATCAATGACCTTTCTCTTAGCCTTGTTTTTAGGCTTTTCAAAAAGAAGAGCCGATATGGTTCTTGTAGATTCAAGAGTAGAAAAATCTTCAAATATTAGATTGTTCACAATTTCGTCTATTGATAAAACAATTTACATATTAGCATTCATAATCAGTATAACTTATATATTGTATACGTTAAGCAAAGAAGTTGTAGACAGAGTAGGTAGTTCTTTTGTGTTTTTAACAAGTTTTTGGGTAATTACGGGTATCACAAGGTATATTCATACAACAAAATCCAGTATAATATATAAAGATCCCACTGCAGTTGTTATCCAAGATTGGTTACTGCAAAGTATAATTTTATTATGGGTATCTTCATTTATAATTTTAAAATATTTATGAATCCTTTAAATAAAACTTTTGTCAATCTAAGTGCTTGGGGGAGATATCAGAAAATTAAATCCAAATTGCATTTTATCACATCGGATAAAATACCCGTTACCGTTCATGATAAAAAATTCATATCTTTTGGAAACGGAAGGAGTTATGGAGACTGCGCGTTGCAAAAAGATTCATTGCAAACAAACGGATTAAACAAAATAATTTCTTTAGAAAAGAAAAAAGGATTGATATGCTGTGAATCTGGAGTTTTATTGTCAGAAATTATTGAGCGGATAGTGCCTCATGGCTGGTTTCTACCTGTAACTCCTGGTACTAAATATATTACTTTAGGAGGAGCAATAGCAGCTGATATACATGGTAAAAATCATCATAAAAAAGGTTGTTTTAGTCAGCATATTTTATATTTTAAGTTGTTACTACCTAATGAAAATGTAGTCACCTGTTCAAAAATTGAAAACGTTGAACTGTTTAAGGCTACCTGCGGGGGAATGGGGCTTACAGGTGTCATATTGGAAGTAAGTATGCAGCTTATGAAAATACAAAGTGCTTTTATCAAGAAAATAACAATAAAAACTAACAATTTAGAGGAGACTTTTTTTGCTTTTGATAAGAATAAAGATTCTTCCTATGCTGTAGCTTGGATAGACGCATTGGCAGAAAAGGATAAGCTTGGTAAGGGATTATTATTCTTAGGCGAACATGCGAATGATAATAATTTGAAAATACACAAAAAAAATAGGATCAAAATTCCTAAATGGTTTCCCTCTTATATGCTAAACAAATGGTCAATAAGAATATATAACAAGTACTATTATTATAAGCATAAAAAAATATGTAGAAAGGTTGCTCTATACTCTTTTTTTTATCCGTTAGATACTATTGCAAACTGGAATAGAATCTACGGTAGTAAAGGCTTTATTCAATATCAGGTAGTCATACCAAAATTAGGAGCATATTCTGGAATAAAAGAGCTATTAGAACTCGTGAGTATAAGCAACCATACATCATATTTAACCGTATTGAAATTATTGGGAAAAGAAAATGAAAATTATCTTTCTTTTCCTTTAGAGGGATATACAGTTACAATGGATTTTAAGATTAAAAAGGGATTGTATGCTCTCTTAGATTGTTTAGATGCTATTGTAACTAAATACAATGGAAGGGCATACTTAGCAAAAGATGTAAGAATGAGTCAGACATTTTTTGAAAAGGGTTATCCAAAACTGGCAAAATTAAAATCAGTTAGAGAACTATATAAACTTCAGCAATTACAATCACTACAGTCAAAAAGATTAAGTTTGTAAACCGTTGAAAACAGACTGGCAATTCATTATGAAACACATTCTTATTCTTGGAGCTAAAAGTGATATTGCTAGGTCAATAGCTGAAATATATGCTGAAAACGGTTATCATCTCATATTGGCAGGAAGAATAGTTAGTTCGTTGATGGGTTTTAAATCTTCACTTGAAAAAAAATATAATGTTTCAGTACAATTAGAGGAGTTTGATGTACTTGATTATGATCGTCATCAGTCTTTCTATAATGGCTTACAAACGAAACCTTATGGTATTATCTGTGCTATTGGTTATTTAGGAGATCAATCCCGTGCAGAACAAAACTCCGTAGAGGCAAAATGTATTATAGACACCAACTATACCGGATGTGTCCATATTTTGACTATTTGTACTTCTTTTTTAGAAAATCTTGAAGAAGGATTTATTGTAGGAATAAGTTCTGTAGCTGGAGATCGGGGAAGGAAAAAAAATTATTTTTATGGTAGTAGCAAAGCTGGTTTTACTGCATATCTAAGTGGGTTACGAGCTAGGCTGTCTAAAAAAGGAATACATGTTTTAACTGTAAAACCTGGGTTCATATACACAAAAATGACAGCACATGTAGAGCTGCCAAAGTTATTAACTACTACTCCTCAAAAATTAGCTTTTTCCGTTTTTAAAGCACAGCAAAACAAAAAGAATGTGATCTATGTTAAATGGATTTGGAGATATATTATGTGGGTAATCCGATGGATTCCCGAATTTATTTTTAAAAAGATGAATTTATGACCATAGCTTTTTTTGATTTTGATGGCACCATAACAAAGAAAGATAGTTTTCTGGATTTTATAGCATTTACTCATGGTAAAAGAAAATTATTTACGGGGCTTTTGAAACACACTTTAGCTATTCTGGGATATAAGCTAAACCTTGTTTCAGGAACTAAAATAAAAGAATTACTACTCTCTTATTTCTATAAAGGATTGTGTATTGATGAGTTTAAAAAATTTGGGTTTGATTATTCTCAAAACAGATTGCCAGAAATTATTTCTCCTTTAGCATTACAACGATTGCTATGGCATAAAGATAATGGTCATAAAGTTGTTGTGGTTACCGCATCTGTTTCAGAATGGATTAGGCACTGGTGTGATCAACAAAAGATAGATCTTATTGCAACAGAGTTATTGATTAAAGATAATAAGTTAACTGGTAAAATCAAGGGAGAAAATTGTAACGGTATAGAAAAAGTAAACAGAATCAAGGAAAAATACGAACTGAGAACAATTTCATATTCCTACGCTTATGGTAACAGTATTGGAGATAAGGAGCTTTTGACTTTAGCAGACGAAAAGTTTTACAAGATTTTTTAGCTATCAGGGATTCTTAAAGCTATTTTAGTTAAACCGTTTATCACAATTTATAAAAAAAAGAATCCTCATTGTTTTCTAAAACATTTTAGTTTTTTGCCCCAAACAATATAGTAAGTAACTACCGGGAACAAAAACAGATCAAAGTAAGACTTAGAGCCAAGCAAACATCATCCGTAAAACTGCTATTGTATAGCTTATTTTCTTTAGTGCTCTCTCTGATTATTGCTAAAATTAGTGCGCTATATATAATTCAATTTGGTTGAAAATGGATAAAACAAAACAATCATTACAATAACTATCACAGAATAGTTGTAGTGAGGTAAGATTTTATTTGGTTTAAAACAGTTTATAAATTAAAGTGCGGCTAAAACACTGCTACCAAGTACGATTAAAAACCCTAAAATAAAAAGGAAAACAAGAATTAAGATCAACTAAAACTCTTTGCCGTAGTGCTCCTGATTATATTTCGTATAGAATTACTTCCTGAATTTATTAGCAAACAGAAATTTTAATTCTTTAATACGGTCGTTCTTATGTAGTCTTTGATATACTTCCTCTACAATTTTATTATCAGGCCAGTTCTTTAGGATAACAGTACAGGTTTCAAAAGCTTCTTGGTAAAGTTGGGCTTCAAGAGCGCAATGCAGCTTTATTTTTAACGCTTTTTCTACTGAAGGAAAACGTAGTAAAACAAGTTCTTCTGCAACCATAAAAGCATTTTCGTATTGCTGCAATGCAAAATATGCTTCTAAAGATAATAGTTTGGCATTATGAGCAGGAGCATATTCCTGCGCTAAAGTAAATAGCCCAAGCGCTTTTACAGGATCATTTTGTATTCTTAAAAAATACCTGCCTTGATCGACAACGAGAGTTGCATATTCGTAATCAATGCCTTTTTGAGCTTTTGAACCTATTTTTTTTCGAAAATCCTCACCTCGCTCCAGCCTGTTGATATTAAATGGGTCGTTTAAGGAATAAGCGTGTTCAATAGTTTTTGCTGTCCATTCATAATAGGTGGTGTACATTCTTGCAGCCACACTCTCTAACCTTTCTGATAACGCTCTCTCTGATTGATGTACTACGAATACCGGAAGATTAAGTGCAGCAATTATTCCAGAAGCATACAAAATTTTAGAAGGAGAAATATATTTTTCGACCTGAGAAACGACAACTGCTGTAAACGCTAATAAGTAAGGGGCAGGTAATGAAAATAGATCCCAGTCTATTGGCATACCCAATAACGGATTGACGACAAAAAAGAAGGTTGTAAATAGTATAAAGCATACACCCAAGATCAATACCTCAGGAGCATTCCAATTCACTTCTTTTCGTTTTAGTATGAGTAATAAAATAAGAAGGAATAAAGCAATCGGTGACCAAAGGAGTATCACAGAAAAGAAATCAAAAAAATGATTAAAGCTTAGTAGATTGTATTGATCTAAAGGAGGCTCTGGCGAAAATAAAGGTAAAAATAAATGTTCGAATGCCATTGCTGTACTTTGAAGACTTCTATTATCTATATGATCTTCAAAGTAGAAAAAGTACAAAAATAAACCTATGATAAATATGGGGGTTAGTACAAAGTAGCTTACTTGTTTCCAGTTCGGATACGTACCTTGATAATTTTTCCAAAATAATAGGAATAGCGCAGGTATACATAAAACGCTTGTAGAATGTAATTTCAAACCAATTAATAATATTAAAAGTACTAACCAAAGATATTTAGCTTTTTCAGTTTTTATAAATAACAATGTGATATAAATCCATAGAATATTGATAAAGAAAACAGGAGCATAAATTTCTATATGACCAAAGAAAACAAGCATAAAAGGAGCCGTTATGCCAGTCAGAGTTAATATAACTTTCCACGTATCGTTTTTTATTAAGATGCGAATAACTTGGAGCCAAAAAAACACAAAAAGCCCTCCAAAAATAGCATCAAAAAGTATAAAAGCAGTTTTATATGTAACCTGTAAAAAATAGGCGATATAGGTGATTAAGGAAAGGACAGTCCCTTCTCCTGCCCAAGGAGATAAACTAAAAGTAAAAAACTTATCGTGCGTTTCAGTTGGAATTAAGGTAGGGGTTTTGGGCAAGAACTTATTGAATTTATATGCATCCCCATAAAAATCCTGGACCATTGGAAAAACAATGGTTAGTAATAATAAGCTGATACTGAAAATAATAACACTTCTAATGGTTAATTTAAAACGAGTAAATTCTATACTTTCATTGATGCTGGTTTTATAAAGTTTATACCCCAACACTAAAAGTAATACAAGTATAATAACCTGTATAATTGGAGAGGTAAATCTAATAAAATGAACACTCCACCAGTAATCTGGAAAAAAATAGCCAAAAATATAAAGACTTACAAAAGCGATCAGAATAGCTATTAACGATTTGGTAGGTACTTGCATTTTATGTTGAATTGTATGGAGCAAGATAAGTTTTAATTTCTTGAGATGAAAAACTAAAAAATAGGTTTTTCGATTTGTAATTAACATTTTATTTGGTTTTTTTTATATATTTGTAAACATTTGATAATTACTAATCCCAAACGCCATAACCTATGAAAAGACAACTACACTGTTTTTTATTGATTCTTTTTTTCGGAACTTTTGTAACTACAAATGCTCAAACAGCAAATGAAGCTTTAGGTTCTCAAGCTGGAGTATCTATTACCACTGGTGATTATAATGTGATGCTGGGTGATTCTGCTGCATATTCACTTTCTTCAGGTTCTCTAAATACAATGGTAGGAGCAAGAGCAGGATTTAGCCAAACTTCTGGTCAGCAAAACACCTATATAGGTCGTAATGCAGGCTTTAGTAATACTACTGGGCAGGATAATGTAGCGATCGGAGAAGGAGCTGGATATTTTAGTACGGATACAGATGGTGTTTTTATCGGTACACATGCTGGTTATTATAATACTTTTGGTTCTGATGCTACCTTTATAGGAGAAGAAGCAGGAAGATATAATACTACGGGTGATGATAACACATTCATTGGCGAAGATTCTGGATATAATAATACCACAGCTAGTGATAATACTTTTGTGGGTAGTGCAGCCGGTAGAACTAATACGACCGGATATCGAAATGCTTTTTTTGGTAGTGAGGCAGGATATGATAACCGCGATGGGCATCATAATGTAGCTGTAGGGGATTCTGCAGGTATCGATAACTCTACAGGGATTTACAATACATTCGTTGGTGCAGGATCTGGAGCAGCTACCGAGTATTCAAGTTACAGCACGTTTATTGGCGGTTATGCCGGTTGGGATAACAACAGAACGAATCTAAGTAATGGATCATCAGATAGTAATACGTATATTGGGTTTAGAGCCGGTTATAGCAACAGGGTAGGAACTGGTAATGTTGGTATGGGATCCAGAGCGGATTTTAATGAAACTACTGTGTCGAGAGCAACCTTTATAGGTGCAGATGCTACTGCGGGAGAAGAAGATATAGTTTTGCTAGGGTATAACACCTATGCGGATGCAGATTTTGCGATCGCTATTGGTTCTTACGCAGATGCCAACCAAGCAACAGGTGGTATTGGGATAGGGTATAATATAGATCTAGCTAATGCTGCAAATCAATCTATTGGTATAGGTAGAGAGGTCGATATTGATGATAACAACGCTATTGTACTAGGATATCTTGGCAAAGGTACTGGAGAGTATGGGATTGGTATAGGTGATCAAGTAGAAGTAGATACAATGTCTGTTAGTATTGGTAGAAGTTCATCTGTACTGGGGCAGTATTCCATTGCCTTAGGAGATGGAGTAACTATAGCAGATCAAGTTAAATATGCAACCGCTATAGGAGCAGGAGCTACAGCGACTACAAGTAATAGTATGGTGCTCGGTGGAGTAACAACTACAGATCGTGTAAGTGTAGGTATTGGAACCGCAATACCTAATCAAAATGCTTCGTTAGATTTGGCAGACACGGATAAAGGGTTACAAATAAATCGATTGACCAATGCCCAAAAAACAACCTTAGAAGCTAGTCTCTCTACGACAGATGAGGGATTAATTGTATATGATAATGAGGATAAAACTGTGTATACATGGGATGGCACACAATGGTTAAACACATCTTCATTAAATACTGATGAGCAGGAACTTTCATTAGCAACTAATACCTTAAGTATATCTGGAGGAACGGATACGGTAGATCTTTCAGGATACCTTGATAATACCGATGAGCAGGAACTTTCATTAGCAACTAATACCTTAAGTATATCTGGAGGAACGGATACGGTAGATCTTTCAGGATA
>NZ_JBSIBP030000005.1:0-408624 GCF_053613295.3 Aquimarina ulvae | reverse complement strand
GGAGGAACGGATACGGTAGATCTTTCAGGATACCTTGATAATACCGATGAGCAGGAACTTTCATTAGCAACTAATACTTTAAGTATATCTGGAGGAACGGATACGGTAGATCTTTCAGGATACCTTGATAATACCGATGCACAAGATTTAGATTTATCGGGTAATACGCTAAGTTTGACTAATGATGGTACTACCGTAGATCTTTCATCGTATTTGGACAATACAGATAGTCAAGCGTTATCTTTAAGCTCTAACGCGTTAAGTATCACAGGAGATTCAGGTACCATTGATTTGTCAGGATATTTGGATAATACAGATGTGCAGGATTTGGATCTTTCTGGTAATACATTGAGTTTGACTAATGACGGTACTACGGTAGATCTTTCATCGTATTTGGACAATACAGATAGTCAAGCGTTATCTTTAAGCTCTAACACGTTAAGTATTGCAGGAGATTCAGGTACCATTGATTTGTCAGGATATTTAGATAATACAGATGCACAGGATTTAAATCTTTCCGGTAATACATTGAATTTGACTAATGACGGTACTGCTGTGGATTTATCAGGATATTTAGATAATACAGATAATCAGGAGCTATCCCTAAGTGGAACAACCTTAAGTATTTCTGGAGGAGCTAATACGATAGAGTTATCAACCTTGCAGGATGGAACAGGTACAGATAGTCAAACGTTAGGGATCGCAAGTAATACCCTTAGTATTAGTAATGGAAATTCAGTAGACCTTTCTGCCTACGTTAATACAGATAGTCAGAACATGACAGCAGCGACATTGACAGGTTCAGATTTAACTATTGAGATAGAAAATGGATCTTCTGTAACTGTTGATTTAGCTCCACTTATCGCTACATTGCAAAGTGACCTAAGCACAGCTGAGTCTAATGTCGTTACACTACAAACCCAGATGACTGATGTATTGGATCGTATTCAGATAATTGAAGAATGCGCTTGTTCAGGAACTTTGGGAGTGGATGAAGTTCCTGAAGGAAAAGCAAATACACCGATATTATATCAAAATATCCCGAACCCATTTAATGGAACTTCCTCTATTAAATATTATTTACCACTAGGTGTAAGTAAAGCGGCTATGGTGTTTAGTGATAACAGCGGTAAAGTGATTTCTAATATTACATTAAATGATAGAGGTGATGGAGAAATGAATATCAACAGTGACGGTCTGGCAGCAGGTGTATATTATTATACGCTTTACGTTGGTGGTCAAAAGGTTGATACCAAAAGAATGGTTATAGAATAATCAAAATCTAGTTATATTTTATAAAGAAAAGCTTCGCTTCTGGTGGAGCTTTTTTAATTTTAAAAATTATGAATACTTTCAGGGTTGATCTTTTAAATACTTTTTTAATCCTTCTTTCTTTTGTGTTTGCCTATTTCTTGCCGTTTCAACTCTTTTTATTAGCATATGCAATCTTAGGTCCATTACATTATTTCACAGAGATCAACTGGATTCGTGATAAAAATTATTTTATAGCTAACAAAAACTGGGTGTATATAGTCTTTTCTTGTGCTTTGTTAATAGCAATTCCTACTTTCCTAAAGCTACCTACATTTGAATTATTAAAAAGTAACAGTTTAATAGGACAGGTAAAAGATACAGCTCCGGCTTACCTCAATGCCTTATTTTTTGTCACACTGGTTGTCGCAATAGCTTTAGTAAGTTTTGAAAATAAAAAGAAACAATGGGTTGTGATTGGATCAGGAGTTGTTTTAGCTATATTAATGCATCAATTTCCATTATATCATATAATATTTGGAATATTTCTACCTACGATCATTCATGTATATATATTTACTCTGGTATTTATGTGGTACGGAAATTTGGAAAAGAATAATCGTATTGGATATCTTAATGTAGGATTAATGTTGCTCATTCCTATACTTATTGTTTTTATTTCAGTAGATCATGGGTTGTATAATTTCTCTGCCAACATAAAATCTAATTATGTAGGGAATAATTTTCACGTATTAAATGTAAATATCTCTAAAATACTTGGGCTTACAGACGGAACGACATTCTTTTTCTATGAAGTTTTAGATCTTAAAATTCAAATGTTTATTGCTTTTGCTTACACATACCATTATTTAAATTGGTTTTCTAAAACAACCATAATTGGATGGCATAGAAAAATTACTACTAAAAAAACAATAGTAATTGGTATATCTTGGATGTTTTCTGTAGGACTTTATTTTTATGACTACGCAATTGGTCTTTCACTATTGCTAATTGTCAGTTTAATTCATGTATTTATGGAGTTTCCATTAAACGTAATTTCACTTCAGACTATTTTTGAAAGTTACATAGACAAATCACCAGACGAAAACTAGCAATTTCTTCTTGTTGAAAAACGTATCTTTTTAAAATCAGATGATATTTACCTGAAGTGTTTACCAGATGCTTCCCCATGTTAAACTAGTTGTGTCAGTATATCTATTTTCTCTCTTTCTTTTTAGAAAGAACATTGGAGGGAAAAGAAATATAAAATTTTGGTTTTTTGATCGTAAGCTCAAAGCCTAACAGAAAAATACTCCGATGGCTCTGCTTAGAGGGTAGCTGTTTCGAAGAATTCTTTATTTTTTTCCTCTCCTTAATTAGCACACTCAATGAAGTCGTTTAAACATTGATTCCAGAAGTGTAAAAAGCGGTATAAGTTTACAAGATACCTTAAAAAAGGACTTCGATCAAAATTTTGATATCTTTATAAAGAAAGTACTTATTTGGAAAAAAATATTCAATTTATAATGGGTGGTTTATCAGGATTTTTGATGAGCTTCTTATAGACTTTTTAGTAGTATTTATTCTAATAAGAATTTTTTCACAAAATCATTCTTGTAAGCTCTTCCTAAAGGAACTTGTTTTTGACTTGATAGATAAATTAGATTACCGGATACTTTATCAATTTTAGAAGTGTTAATGATGTATGATTTATGTATCCTCATAAATTTTTTGGTGGGTAAAAACAGCTCCCAATATCGCAGTGTTTCAGAAGATAAATGCTTTTTGTGTTGTATATAAATCTCGGTATAATCAGCATCAGACATAATGTATAAAATATCATCAATAAGAATACGGATATGATCATACCCTTCCTTAATATAAACTTCATTTATTTCTGTGGTTTCTGCTCTTGGGATTGAATTTTGTTGTTTAGTCTCAATCTTAACGATTGCTTTTATAAACCGCTGAAAAGAAAAGGGTTTTAACAAATAATCCACTACATCAAATTCATAACTTTCCAGAGCATACTCCGGAAAAGCTGTTGTAAGGATAACCTGAGGCGGATTAGACAAGGTTTTTAAAAAATCAATACCTGATATTTTTGGTAAATGTATGTCTAAAAAAATGATGTCAATTTCAGTCGATTTCATCATTTCCATCGCTTTAAGAGCATCGGTAAAAGTTCCTATAAGTTCTAAGGAACCCAAATCTTCAATATATTTTTTCAAAATACGTTGCGCCGGTAGTTGGTCTTCTATAATGATACATTTCATTGTTCCTGAGACTTTTTTAGATCAATTGTTAGTTCAACATCATATGTTTTATTATCAGTTTTGATGTGTAACATATGTGCTTTTGGATATATAATGGCAAGCCGTTTTTTTACATTTTCTAAACCAATTCCACTATCCAAATTGTTCGTATTGGTTTGCATTTTGTAGGTGTTTGAACATTTAAAATAAAGCAATCCATCTTCGGTAACCTTGATATCTACTTCAATAATTATATCACTTGTTTGACTGGAACTACCATGCTTTAGTGCATTTTCAATAAAAACAACTAAAATCAAGGGAGCTATCCGGAAATTTGATTGCTCAATGTTTTTTAAGAGCGTAACCTTACCACGACCTTCTATTTGCAGCCGTCCAAGATTGATAAAGTTTCCCAATTGTTCTACCTCTTTTGAAAGCAAAACATATTTAGCTTTACACTCATATAGCATATACCGAAGTACGCCCGATAATTCCAAGATAAGTTCTGGTGTACGTGGAGATTTTTCGATAGCGTATGAGTACAGGTTGTTCATATTATTGAACAAGAAGTGGGGATTGATTTGTGATTTTAGGAATTGGAGCTCGCTTTCTTTTACAGAATCTTTCAGTTCCTTTACCTCTCTTTGTTTGACAAGTGCATCCCAGCCAAATTTAAACCCTGCCAGGACTGATAAAGTAGGCAACGTACTCATAAGATTGTACCCAATACCAAGGAATCTGGTACCGCGAGTATCTGGAAAATAGATTTTTTCTAAGATGGCTTCTTCAACAAAAATTACCCATACTACTATCAAAGTAACATACAATGAAAACTTTAGGTACGCCCCAGGATACAAAAATTTGGGAAGAAGTACATAATTTATGATAAGGCCAGCAATAACAAAATTTAAAAAGAATACATACTGATATGGCTGTATTTCGGGATTACGGCGGTCAAATGAATAGAAGATAAATACCACAATATGTAATATCACCTGAAACCAAATCTCTTTATTTATAAATAATCTTTTCACTGTACTGAGTGTTATATAACAAATATAGTTTTTTGCTTTTCCAACTTTTATATTTAAAAGGTAACCATCTCAAAAAAACCTCTAAACAGCAGATCTATATAGATAAATAACAATCATGTTGTTTGTAGGTGTAGTATGGTTGTTTACCCAGATGAATTTTTATAAATCCTTTTTACTTCTTTTCTTTGGATTATAATATTATAATGATGTATACGATGAATATTCGGTTTCTTTTGATAATGATACTATCCACAATTTGTGGCTGGGCTCAAAATGAGGAGATATTAGTTTCGGGCTCCCTTGTTGAAGCTGGAACAGGTCAACCTGTACCTTATGCAACAGTAGTTTTAAATAATACAAAATCCAATTCAGTAATAACAGGAGCTACTACTGATGACAACGGAATATTTGCGATAAAAACTTCAGAAAGTAATTTCTATGTGGAAATTAGTTTTATGGGGTTTGAAACAATTCAGATACGGAATTTTCAAGTAATAGAAGGGAAAGTCGAATTAGGAACAGTCAAATTATCTCAAGATAGCCAAACTCTGGATGAAGTAATAGTAAGAGGTGAGGTTTCTAAAACAGAATTTAAACTAGACAAGCGTGTTTTTAACGTAGGTAAAGACCT
The DNA here is from genome assembly GCF_053613295.3 of Aquimarina ulvae. Taxonomy (NCBI): domain Bacteria; kingdom Pseudomonadati; phylum Bacteroidota; class Flavobacteriia; order Flavobacteriales; family Flavobacteriaceae; genus Aquimarina; species Aquimarina ulvae. The sequence continues at coordinate 403,453 of NZ_JBSIBP030000005.1, read as the reverse complement.
AAGCAGTACCGGAGCCAGTGCATTAGAAGTGCTCAATAATGTACCCTCAGTCAATGTTGATATTGAAGGAGCAATAAGTTTGCGAGGAAGTGCGGGAGTTCAAATCTTAATTAATGGTAAACCTTCTGTGTTAGCAGACGAGTCCAGCAATGCTTTGGGAACAATTACTGCAGATATGATCGAAAGTATTGAGGTAATTACCAATCCATCAGCCAAATATGAAGCTTCGGGAACCTCGGGAATTTTGAATATTATCTTAAAAAAAGAAGAGAAAAAAGGCTGGAACGGTTCGGTATCTGCCAATACTGGTGTGCCAGACAATCACAGTATTGGGCTTAGCCTTAACCGCAGAACCGAAAAATTTAATCTGTTTACTCAAATGGGAGCCGGCTACCGCTCATTACCCAGAGATAATGAAGCGATTAACCGAAATTTGGTGAATGGTGAAGTAGTTTTTAGCGAAGGAGAAAACTTCAGAAATGAGACCTTTTTTAATATTACAGTAGGTACAGACTACCATTTAAACAAATACAACGTCTTCACCCTTTCAGGTAATTTTGCCTATGAGATTGAAGATCAGCCGTCAGAGACCCAGTTTCGATTCTTTGATGCCAGCAATACTTTAGTGTCTCGATGGGTACGAGATGAAACTACGGATGCTACCAATCCCAAATGGCAATATGAGTTTAATTGGAAAAAGCAGTTTAAAAACAACGAAGATCATACCTTTCAGCTTAGTGCGCTGGGTAGTTTCTTCGGAAAAGACCAATCTTCGTCTTTTACCGATACTACCTTGGAAGGAACAAATGTTGATAACAATCAACAGACGGCTACGAACTTCCAGCAGGCTGATTTTACTTTTAAAGGAGATTATACCAATCCGTTAACCGAAGCATATACAATTGAAACAGGAGTGCAATACGTTATAAACGATGTAGGGAATGATTTTGAAGTACGCGACCTGATTGACGGTGAGTTTGTAATCAATGAAAACCTGACCAACAACTTCGAGTGGAATCAAAAAGTACTGGGAATATATGCAACCGGAGCTTATGAAAATGATACCTGGGGTATAAAAGCAGGTATGAGAATCGAAAATACCGATCTGGAAACATTATTGACGAATACCAACGAAGCCAACTCACGAAATTTTACCAACCTATTCCCAAGTTTACATACATCATATAAAGTTAATGACAAGTTTTCACTTCAGGCAGGCTATTCAAAACGTATTTTTAGACCTCGCTTATGGGATTTGAATCCCTTTTTTAACATTAGGAACAATTTTAATATCCGAGTTGGAAACCCAAATTTGCAACCGGAGTTTACGCATTCATACGAGTTAACAAGTATTTACAAAATAGCAAAAGCTAGTTTGAGCTCTAGCCTATACCACCGCTACACAACCGATGTAGTAGAACGTGTATCAACTTTTGAAGACAACGTTACCTTTACCACGCCTCAAAATATCGGAACAAATTCTTCTGTTGGTTTTGAGACCAACGGAAAATACAGTCCTTCGAAATGGTTGACATTTACAGGCGATTTCAATTACAGTTATTTTGATCGAAAAGGAATTTTTGAAGATCAGGTTTTTGATTTTACCGGAAATCAATGGTCTACTCGATTGGGTTCAAAAATTGGCTTACCCGCTGATATTGATTTAGAGCTGACCGGTAATTATCGTTCTGGTTTTAATACAGTACAAGGCGAGCAAAGTGGTTTTGCTTTTATGGATATGGGCTTACGTAAAAAAATTCTAAAAGGCAAGGTCGTTGCAAATATTGGTATCCGAGATGTTTTTGCTTCTCGAATTCAAGAACGGTTTGTGAACCAACCTACCTTCGAAACGTATGATTTTGGGCAACGTGGACGCTTTTTTACTTTTGGACTAAGTTATGGGTTTGGTAAAGGTGAAGCGATGACCTATTCAGGAAGAAGAAGATAAATGAAATCGCGTTGGGTTTAATTTCTGCTTTCGCAGCCTGTTGAGGTGTGTGTTTAATTCAAAAAAGTGTAATGTTGAATACTTTTAATCTGCATTACTTCCTATATTGCACCAACAACTAGATGGTTTTTTAATCCAAATACTTTAAAAAATAAAAATCGATAATAAGTTTTTTTATTACTCCAACTGCTTATTTCTTAAATCCTGTTGTAATACGATTTTTCAGTTAGATATATTATATCTATGGTATGAGTAACTTAGTAGAAGTATCTTTTATTTGTTTTAATTTTTGTCTAAACAATAATTAAAATGGACAATCATTACATTTTAGGACATGTACAAGACAAAGTAAGCTTATTTTATAAAAAAAGGTTTTACGCACACGAGGCTTTGAATGAAGAAAGTGGACTCGTAGAGGGCAGAGCGTATCGAAAATGTCTTGAAGACCTTTATAGCGTAAGAGCTAGTTGATGCGGCTGCCGAATCCCCCGAAAAAAACAAAATCCTACCATTAGGCAGGATTTTTGTGGAGTCGGAGAGGACCGTAGTGTTGAGAATTGATCCGGTGGATCAATTTAACGTAGGAGCCAGCTGGCGCACAGGCCGAATCCCCGGATACACAAAACCCTGCCAAAAGGCAGGGTTGCAGTGGAGTCGGAGGGATTCGAACCCTCGTCCAAACAAGTAATACAATAGCTTTCTACACGCTTAGTTTCTGTTTAGATTTTCGTCTGATTGCCGGTCAAAAACTACCAACGCACAGCTTAACTTTACTTAAGTTTCGCCAAAACATCAAAGTACTATTTCGGCTAGGTTTACTTTTACGAAGCCTCAAAACCGATCGCCGCAAACCAAGGCTTTCGAGAGACTTCCTGCTTGTCCGCCTTGCGGACCGAGGCATTATCCTACTATAATTCGGATTATGCAGCTAGGGCGTAGTTATTCTCGCCGTTTAAAAAAGATGAAACATGATATTTACGAGCTATATCCCAGCGCTCGGCGTGCTTACCACTCTATTAATCTCGCTGTCAAAACCAGTCGACCCCAATAGTAATTCTGAATGAAGAATTACGAATTCTAATTTTTAGAATATCATAAAAATATAAACTCCTCATCCAAAATGGATGGCAAAGATAATCATATTTGTCATATCTTTGCCGCGCTTTTATAGAAACAAAATACATACCAAAAATTATATGACTACATTCGGAATTATCAAAGAACGTAAAAACCCGCCAGATCGACGGGTAGTCTTTTCTCCAAAGGGGTTAAGTGACACAGTGTCTCAGTTTCCTGAAGCATCTTTTAAAGTAGAAAGCTCTGATATTAGAGTATTTAGTGATGCTGACTATAAAACTGCTGGTTTTGACGTTACCGATGATCTTTCTGATTGTGATGTTTTACTAGGTGTAAAAGAAGTTCCGATAGAAGCATTGATACCTAATAAAAAATATTTCTTTTTTTCGCATACGATCAAAAAACAACCCTACAACAGAAAACTGTTAAAAGCAATCCTTGATAAAAATATCGAATTGTATGACCACGAAGTTATTGTAAACAAAAAAGAATTCAGACTTATTGGTTTTGGTCGATATGCTGGCATTGTAGGAGCATATAATGGTTTTAGGGCGTTTGGCTTAAAAAATGAAAGTTTTTTGCTTCCTAAAGCAGAAACATTGTCTGATCAACAGGCACTAGAATCCGAATTACTAAAGATTAGTTTACCAAACATGAAGATTGTTCTTACTGGTAAAGGTAAAGTAGGAAGTGGAGCCAAAGAAATTCTGGATGCAATGAAGATCAAAGAAGTTTCTGTTGATGAATATGTGGCGAATACGTATGACGAGCCAGTATATACACAGATTGATGTATTGGATTACAATGAGCGGAAGGATGCTAAGGTAATTAACAAGAAAGATTTTTATAATAATCCCGAAGAGTATGTGAGTGACTTTATGAAATTTGCCAAAGTCAGTGATATGTATATTGCCGGTCACTTTTTTGGTGATGGAGCTCCTTATATATATACAAGAGAAGATGCAAAATCTGCTGATTTTAAAATCAGCGTGGTAGCAGATATTTCTTGCGATATTGATGGTCCAGTTGCAACTACTATCCGACCTTCTACTATAGCGGATCCTATTTATGGATATCATCCTTTAAAGGAAGAAGAGGTTGATTATAAAGATCCTGAAGCGGTGGTAGTAATGGCTGTAGATAATTTACCTTGTGAGTTACCCAAAGATGCGAGTGAAGGTTTTGGAGATATGTTTTTGCAACACGTAATACCTGCATTTTTTAATAATGATGCAGATGGAGTTTTAGAACGTGCAAGAATGACACAACACGGTAAATTAACTTCTAGGTATGCCTATTTACAGGATTATGTAGAAGGAAAAGAATAGTTTTATACACTATAAATCATATAAAAAATGACTACTCAGGAACTTGTTGATCAAATATGGAAAAAGAAATCCTTTTTATGTGTAGGCCTGGATGTAGACCTCTCTAAAATTCCAAAACATTTGTTGGAATCTGAAGATCCAATTTTTGAGTTTAATAAAAAAATAATCGATGCTACACATCATCTGGCTGTAGCATACAAACCAAATACAGCTTTTTACGAAGCGTATGGATTGAAGGGCTGGAAATCTTTAGAAAAAACCATTCGATATATCAATACGAACCATCCAGAAATTTTTACGATTGCGGATGCAAAACGAGGTGATATTGGTAATACCAGTGCTATGTATGCCAAAGCATTTTTTGAAGACCTGGAGTTTGATTCGGTTACGGTAGCTCCTTATATGGGAAAGGATTCTGTAGAACCTTTTCTCGCATTTTCAGGAAAACATACGATTATGCTGGCGCTGACTTCTAATAAGGGTGCTTTTGACTTTCAGACTAAAAGTGTAGAAGGAACGGAGTTATATAAACAAGTATTAAACACCTCTAAGAGTTGGCAACATTCAGAAAACTTAATGTATGTAGTGGGAGCTACCAAAGCAGAATTTCTAACGGACATTAGAAAAATTATTCCGAATAGTTTTTTGTTAGTACCAGGAGTTGGTGCTCAAGGTGGCAATCTACAAGATGTATGCAAATACGGAATGAATGATCAAATAGGATTATTGATCAATTCGTCAAGAGGAATTATATATGCTTCAGATGGGTTTGATTTTGATACAGTTGCCAGAGAAAAAGCTAAAGAGCTTCAGCAGCAAATGCAAGAAATATTAGAAAGCAAAAAATAGAAGAGGAAATTAAATCTGGATTCAATTTCCTCTTCTATTTTTTAATCAAAAATTTTGAGCAAATTAGCTCTCTTTGATGAATTAAAAAAATTACCGTCTGTTAGCCTTAAACACTTGTTTTGCATATCCAACAAGTCCATAAGTGATAAAAATCACAAAAAATGCTAAAAAACCGTAAAAAATAATGTTAAGTAATACTGAATTCATAGCCCCAAGATTTTAAATTAAAAGTTTTTACAAGATAACTAATTTTTGCAGGAATTACTAATTTTAATACATTAATTATTAAGTAGTTATGGTTTTTATTGACAGGATTATTTTATTGTTATTTATATAAGAGATATGTTATATATAGATCAGTTAGGTAGAGCGATTAGGTTTACAGAACCTCCTAGAAGGATTGTGTCTTTAGTGCCATCACAAACAGAGCTTCTGGTTGCTTTAGGGTTATCCCATGCTATTGTAGGGGTGACTAAGTTTTGTGTGCATCCAAATACAATACGAAAAGAAAAACAAATCGTAGGCGGTACTAAGCATATTCATCTGGATAAAATTAAAGAGTTACAACCTGATATTGTTTTATGTAACAAAGAAGAGAATACCAAAGAAATTGTAGAAGTATTACAAGAAGAGTATCCAGTGCACGTTTCAGATATAAGTACTATAGATGAATCTTTGGAATTAATCCATCAGTATGGAAAGATATTTGATTCATTAAAGCCGGCCACAACACTTATTTCTGAAATTAGATCAGAATGGAATAGCTTTTTAAAATTCATAACAGATAAACCCAAAAAGAAAGTAGCTTATTTTATTTGGCGGAAACCGTGGATGGTAGCAGGTAAAGGAACATTTATACATCATCTATTAGAGATGAACGGGTTTGTAAATGTAGTTGGAAATCAGGATCGTTATCCCAAAATTTCTAATGATGAGTTGACAAAGTTACCAGATTTGGATCTCATCCTGTTATCTTCAGAGCCTTTTCCGTTTTCTGAAGATCATATAACCGAAATGAAGGAACTTGTACCAAATACAAAAGTGATTTTGGTAGATGGTGAGTATTTTTCCTGGTATGGATCAAGATTACATAAAGCATTTTCTTATTTCAAGACGCTTCATTAGCAAGCGTTCAACAATACATTAAATACTGTTAATCCTATAAATAGTGAGTAAATAGTGATTATCTTTGTCATCTTAAACCGTTTATGCTAAACTATTCTATATACAACCATCCTGATAATACCCATTGGGTTACTTTTGTACACGGGGCAGGAGGGAGTTCTTCTATTTGGTTTAAGCAGGTAAGAGAATTTAGAAAACATTACAACGTACTACTGTTAGATCTAAGAGGTCACGGAAACTCTAAACCTGCTATCAAGGATGCTTTTAGTTCTAAATATACGTTTGATTCAATTACAGAGGATATTGTAGAAGTTATTGATAAAGAAAAAATAAAGTCTTCACATTTTGTAGGAATCTCTTTGGGTACGATATTAATCAGGAACTTGGCAGAAAAGTATCCCAATCGTGTAGATAGTATGATTATGGGTGGTGCTATTATGAAATTAAACCTTAGGTCTCAGGTGCTAATGAAACTAGGAATTGTTTTTAAATCTGTGATTCCTTATATGTTTTTATATAAGTTTTTTGCCTTTATTATTATGCCTAAAAAGAATCACAAGCAATCCAGGTTACTTTTTGCAAATGAAGCCAAAAAATTGTATCAAAAAGAATTTGTACGGTGGTTTAGGTTAACATCTGAGATTAATCCTTTGTTACGGTTTTTTCGGGATAAGGATATTAAGATACCTACACTTTATGTAATGGGTGAAGAAGACTACCTGTTTTTACCATCGATTAAAAAAGTAGTTTCCATTCACGAATTCTCTAACCTTTTTGTAGTAAAGAATTCTGGTCATGTAGTAAACGTAGAACAACCGGAGATTTTTAACGAAGAGTCACTGGCATTTTTATATCGATTTTCTGTGTAAAGGTATTATTGATGATGTTGTATTTTTTTGATTTCTAGTAAGATTTTACTAGCTTCTTCGTGCAAAAGATCGCTTCTTACTTTGTCTTTGATGGCAAGGTTATAAGCACTTTTCATTAACCTCGAGTATCGTTTTTGTAATTTTTCTAGATCAGTTTTTTCTTTATACCAATAAAACATTTCCTTTCTTTTTTTTACAAAAGTATTAGATGAGTTTTACTTAAGTTCCTAAGAAGTAGTTAAGGTTAGCTAATAGTATACTAAAAAAGGATAATATGACTAGTTCATACTATCCTTTTTTATAGGCTAATTAAATTATATAATGTATTTTCTTTTAGTAACCGTCGTTTTGTTCAAGGTTAGGATTTACATTTCTTTCTCTTTGTGGAATTGGTAAAACCAATCGACTATCATCAAAGGAGAGTGGACCGATAGGGATTTCTAATCTTTTGAAATCGTGTAGTTTGTGTCCTTCAAAAGATAATTCACGCAGTCTTTCCAGAATAATATCTACATAGGTCAAGGTAGTTAACGTAACAGCATTGGATCTAAATCGTATTGTGTTGACATCATTAATTGGATCTGTACCAATTGCTGTACCTAAAACAAAGTTAGACTCAGCACGTATAAGATGCATTTCAGGTAACCTGATAAAAGGTATGTTTGCATTTCCGAAAATCCATTTATAGGATGCAATACCTGATCCGGTTTCAGAGTCGATGTAAAAGAAATTTGCTCTCAAGTCATTAAAATCATCAAATATCCCGAAAAAAGGATTTTCTATTGATATATCTGGATTTCCAGGTCTTCCGCCAAATCTGTCAGTAGCCCAAAACGTATTCATACTATTTGCTCCGTCTGAATCGGTTACCTGCCAGGCAAAAATATCTTCTGTAGAGTTATCGTCATTATTGTAGGCATCGTCAAGAATTTCTGTGATTAAGTAACTACCTGACTGTATCACTTCGTTAGACAAATCTCTTGCTGCTTCATAATTACCAATCTGCAATTGTATTCTTGCTAATAAAGCTTTAGCCGCATTTGCAGAAGCAAAAACACCATTAGTTTCTGGTAAAAGAACAATTGCGTCTTCAAGATCATTGATGATAAAATCGTATACTTCACCAATTGTGTTTCTGGATGGATAGGTTACATCCTCAAATGAAATCACCGGAGTTCTAATAATTGGAACACCTAGCTCTCCATCATGTATCCTATTGTTATTGTGTTTAGAGAAAAACCGTACCAAATCAAAATATGTTACAGCTCTTAAAAACTTGGCCTGTCCTTCAACAGAGTTTTTACGGTCAAGATTGTCAAAAACATCTAGGTTGTCAAGTACAATATTAGCTTGATTACTGATGTCATACCCATTTAACCATAAGTTAGCGACAAAAGTATTATTGGTGTTAATTACCTTATTGTTAAACTCGCCTGGGTCAGAAAATGTTCCATTCCATTGTAACTCTTGGTCGTTTACCAATAATTCCGCAATCGTATAAATTTGACCACCGTAACTAGGTGCCTGCACTGCTTGTGCGTAGGTTCCGATAAGGATGTTAGCTACTTTTTCTGGAGTGTCGTAAGCATCCTCAGTGGTTAAGGATTGATTGGGGTCAATGTCTAATTTGTTTTCACAACTAACAGAGAGTATTGATAGTGTGAATATAATTACTGTTTTTATATATGTTTTCATTGTTTTTTACTTTTAGGTTAAAGCATTAAATTTCAAAAATCTGATTTTTTAGAATTCAATATTAATTCCTAGTGTATATGTTTTTGCCGGCGGAGCTGAATAAAAAGAAGTACCCCTTCTTACACCAGAATTCCCGTTAAAATCTGCAGTAGATTCAGGGTCATATCCTTCATAATCGGTGATTGTAAATAAATTAAGGCCACTAAAATAAAACCTTACTTTTTCCATATAAAACTTTTTAGAATATGTCGGATTAATAGTATATCCTAGTGTAATGTTTCTTAGTCTTATAAAATCAGCTTCTTCCAGATAACGGGTAGAATCGGCTTGTCCATTCTCCTGATTTAATCTCGCTTGAGGTACATCGGTAATGTCCCCCGGGTTTTGCCATCTATCTAATTGATCCGTTGTTTGATTGTCAAAGAATTTACCATTTCCGGAAGAAAACTTACCAGCTTGATCAAAAATTGAGGCTCCAAATTCTCCCTGAAAAATAAATTGAAAATCAAAGTCTTTTGCCTTTATAGTATTTGTCAATCCAATTTGATAATCAGGAAACGGATCTCCTGTAATAATTTTATTTGCCTTAGCAACACTGTTAGTTAGTGTTTTGTCCAATGAACCGTCTGGGTTTGTTGCATTGGTATAAAATAAGGCATCTCCATTAGCTGCATCAACACCAGCATATTCATATAAATAAAATGAAGAGATCGCTTCACCTTTTCTTATAATATTTACATCATCTATGATATCACCACTAGGCAAGTCGGTAACTTCATTTCTGTTCTTCGTAAATAATGCACCAATATTCCAGGTTAATGAGGGTTTAGAAATAATTCGCGCATTAAGATTCACCTCAAATCCTTTATTTACTATTTCGCCTATGTTTCTAACAACCGAAGTGAAACCAGATGTACCAGGTAGTGGTTGGTTGAATAATAAATCATTAGTAGTTTTATTATAATAATCAAATTCTACAGAAATGATATTATTGAATAATCCAAAATCAACGCCTAGGTCGTATTGAGTAGTTTTCTCCCAGCGTAATTCATTGTCTCCTAACTGGATGGGCGATACCCCAAGCCTTTCGTCATAGGTAGTAACACCATAGAGATCTTTACTCGCAAAGTCTCCAATCTCTGCATTTCCTGTAATACCCCAACTTGCTCTTAGTTTTAATCTATTCAAAAAATCAGAACTACTTAAAAATCGTTCGTTACTAACGACCCAAGCTGCAGAGGCTGCTGGGAACCAACCAAATTGTGAATCTTCTCCAAATCTTGAAGAACCGTCACGACGAATACTAAGGTTAAAAAGGTATTTTTCTGCTATAGAAAAACGTGATCTGGCAAAATAGGATAAGAAGTTGTATTTTGTTTTGTTAGACCCTCCATTAGTAATTAATACAGCATTGTCTAATGTTTGAAGATCATCTGATGGAAATCCTTGTCCGATAGTAAATTGACTTTTTCGATTGGTTTCTTCAAAACTTCCTCCTAAGGTTGCAGAGAAATCTACGAAATCTCCAAATGTTCGTTTATAGCTCAGGTAATTCGTTAAAATATATCTTTCTGTAATAGCATTGCTAGCTGTGCCAACGCCACCTGCAGATGCAAATTCGGTCAAACTTCCAGAGAACCTTTCGGCATTCTGATTATTAGCATCATATCCAATTTCGGATTTATACTGTAGGTAATCATTGATGTAAAAATCACCATAAATGTTTGCAGTCGTTCTCCAGATGTCAGTAACAAATCTTCCGGTTTGTTCTTGTCCTAAAAAGTTTTGGAATAATGTGGAATTACCATCGACATTTGCAGTTCCGTCTTCTAATAAAGCAGGTGTTAATGGTGATTGGGCGATAGACTGAAGCGGAGAAATAAAAGCATTATCGTTTGATAATCGATCGATTGTCACCTTAGATAAATTAATGTTTACTCCTATGGTGGACTTTTCTGTAATGTCGGCATCCACTTTACCTCTTAGTGTATAGCGATCTAATTCATTTCCTAAGATGATACCTTCTGTTTTGTTATATGAGGTAGAAACGAAGTATTTAATTTTTTCATTTCCGCCAGAAGCAGATAAATCGATATCTTGTGTGATTCCATCCACCAATGCGAGATCTTGCCAATCTGTATCAACTTCGTTCGTTCTCCAATCCCGACCTAAAGATAATTGGTCGAATTTTGTTTCAATCTCGCTTAGAGAGATGCCACTGTTTTGTGCAGCTTCTCTATAGAACTCTACGTATTGCTCGGTATTTAAAAAACTGCGTTTATTCGTAGCAAAATTCCATCCCGATGCAGTATTTAAAGTAACTTTGGTTTTTCCTGTTTTTCCTGTTTTGGTAGTAATGATAATAACTCCATTAGTTCCTCGAGCTCCATAAATGGCAGCTGCCGAAGCATCTTTTAGAAAATCTATAGAATCGATATCGTTAGGATTCAACCCGATTAATGGGTTGATAGGTGAATTGTTTATAGATTCGTCATCGTTTATTAGCGGTACACCATCTAATACATATAATGGCTCTTGGGATGCTCCAACGGTAGCGATACCTCTTACTCTAACCTTAATTCCTGATTCTACTCTTCCAGAAAGTTGAGTGATTTGAACCCCGGTAACTTTACTAGTCATTAATGATTGAATACTGGGTGTATTAATATCAACAAGATCATTAGCACGGATACTGGATATACTAGAGGTGATCTGCTTTTTAGAAGAGCTACCATATCCTATAAGCACTACCTGATCTAAACCTTCAACATTATCTTTTAAGGTAACATTGATCACTGTTGATCCTGTAACAACTACTTCTTGTGTTTCAAAACCAACATACGAAAATATGAGTATATCACCTGATTTTGTTTCAATCGAATATTTTCCATCAAAATCTGTTTGAACTCCGTTATTGGTGTTTTTTACAAGAATGTTTGTTCCCGGAAGCGGGATGCCAGACGCATCAAGGACAGTTCCTGTAACTGTTTTCTCTTGTGCATAGGTAAATCCGGCGCATAGAAGCATAGCTATAGCTACGCTAAGTTTGATTAAGTTTTTCATTGAGGGCGTTTTTAAATCGTGGGCAAAATTACGCTAATCCCGTAAGAAAAATATTCCTACGTCTTAATAACTATTTAAAAACAGGTGTTTAATTATGAAGATACCGAATCATCAGTAAGAGGGGGATTTTATTATTTTCAACCAAAACAACTATTATTTACTATAATCGTTAAGAAAAGAATAAAATCTTGTGTTTTTGTCAAAAATTAAAAATTCGTTAAAATTGATATTTGATTCGATAAAGAGCAGTTTTGAAGCATTTGTTTTCTTATGAGATCGAATTTTCTCTACAAAAGCGTAGCTGTTTATAAAAAGATTCTTAGTTGATATTTAAAATCATGTAAAATTATGGAATACGTGGCGATAGAACGTTGTGTTTTGTGTTCCATAGATCATTTCATTAGTAATATTTCTGAACCATATCATCCATATCATTTTTTGTTATATCAAATACGTCGAATGTAGTTCCTTGCGTTCTTAGAGCCCCAAGGATATTAGCATATTGAGCAGCTTTGATATGGTCATTAGCATCTTTTACGAAACCATAAGCTAATCCTCCGGCAAAGCTGTCACCACAACCTGTGGTATCGATTACTGTTTCTACAGGAACACTTTTAATAAAATCTTTTTGAATTGTGCCTTCTTTTTTAGAGTATACCACACATCCTCTCGAATCTAAAGTAACATATAGATAAGAAGTGCCTTTTGCCAATACAAATTCTGCCAGATTGTCCAAATGATCTGTTTTGTTTTCATCATAGTTAGCAATACTGTCTAGGTTAAATTCATTTTCGAACCAGCAACATTGAGATTCTTCAAGATTCATTTTTAGAACATCTATATAAGGTAACCATTCTTCTATATCTACCCAGTATTTTCTATGGCGATCTCCTTGAATATTCATGGCTGTTGTAGAGCCATGAGCATCATAGATAGTAATTGCTTTTGTTTGATCTTTAGCATATTTTAAAGCGCTCAACGATATTTCAAAATCGGTTATGGGAACAAAAACAAAGGCATCTGCATCCTTAAAAGAGAATAGATCTTCATCTTTTATAGGTTTCATACAGGCCATTTGTTTTTCGATTCTATTATTTTGATCTATAAAATCAAGATGTATGATCGTCCCTCTGTCATCATCACTTTTTAATCCCCTTTGATCAATATTTTTATAACCAGAAAAAAGTGATACTAGCGGTTGGTGATCGATTTTATGAATGTTGCTAATTGGAATTACTTCACCATTTGATCCCAGTATTTTAGAAAGAGCAATTGTAGGATGCGTTACGCAACCGTATTTTTTGATAATTTCATTTTTGTATGTACTAATGGTATCCCGCGGAATTGGACCTAAGACAGCTATTTTTGAGTATGTATCCATTATGAACGATCCTGAAGTGCAAATACTTTTCTTAACAAATCTGTAGTTCTAGAACTAAGCTTGGTTCTAATTTCTTCTTCTTCTACAGCGATCATAGTATATACGCCATCTAGCGCTTCACTAGTAACATAATCAGTAAGGTCAGGATTTACATTGCTTGTAAAAGGAATAGCATTATACTTATTGATAATATTCGACCAGACACGATCGGCACCTACTTTTGACAAAGAGTTTTTAATTACTGGATTAAATTTCCCATAGAGAGTATTCTTAGTAGTTCCTTCCAGGTATTTTGTTGCTGAGTCACTACTACCTAGCAGGATTTGTTTCGCATCATTAAAGGTTATTTGTTTTACCGCATTTACAAAAATAGGTGTAGCTTCCTTTACAGCATCTTCTGCTGCTCTATTGAGAACTTTTAGTCCTTCATCCGCCAAATTATCTAGACCAATATCCCTTAATGCTTTATCTACTTTTTGTAGTTCGTCTGGTAATACAATTTTTACGAGCTCGTTTCTAAAAAAACCATCTTTCTGGGTAAGCTTGGTTACTTGTTTATCAATCCCTTTATCCAATGCTTGTCGTAAACCATTTGCGATATCCACATTACTTAAGCCAATAGCCCCTCCTTCTTGAGGTAAACTTTCTATAACCTGTTGCAATTCTGCACAACTCGATAATTGAAATATAACGAATGCTAAAAAAATTCTTTTCATGATTTCTTACTAGATTTGAGATGATACTAATTTCATATGAATTCAAAGTTACTTTTTTTCGTACTATCTATTTTAATCATTTCCTGTAAAAATAGAGAAGATCAACTAAAAACAGCGCCAAAGGTCTCTTATAATTATGATCAATATATAACTATTTTAGGAATTGCTCAGGACGGAGGCTATCCACATATTAATAATACGGATGAGTTTCAAGCGATTAATGATGGCAGACGTATTAATGAACCAGTCGTTTGTTTAGGAATTATAGATCGACAGGAAAAAAAGAAATTTTTAATTGAAGCAACTCCGGATTTGCCAGAACAACTGGCGATGCTGGATGCTGATCATGTAAAGAAAGATCCAATTATTGATGGAATATTTTTAACGCATGCACATATCGGTCATTATACAGGACTTATGTATTTTGGAAGGGAAGCCATGGGATCCAAGGATATTAATGTACATGCAATGCCAAAAATGAAGTCTTTCATAGAAAATAATGCTCCTTGGTCTCAATTAGTAGATTTGCAAAATATTAGAATTAATTTATTAGAGAATGAAGTTTCTGTAGAGATAACCAGTACTTTGAAAGTGACTCCATTTTTGGTTCCACATCGGGATGAATTTTCTGAGACTGTTGGATATAGAATCGAGGGTAAAACGAAATCAGCATTATTTATTCCTGATATTAATAAATGGTCATTATGGGAAAAGGATATTCTTAACGAAGTAAAAAAAGTGGATTATGCATTTATTGATGCTACGTTCTTTAAGGACGGAGAAATTCCAAGACCGATGTCTGAAGTTCCACATCCTTTTATTCAAGAAACGGTGAATTTTTTCAAAAATGAATCAAAAGAAATAAAATCCAAGATTGTATTCATCCATTTTAATCACTCCAACCCTTTAATTCACGAAAATAACGAACAACGAATCGAATTGGAAAAAGAGGGATACAGGTTTGCAAAGACTAAAGATATATTTGAACTATGAAAAAATAACAGTTTTGTTATTGTATACTAATACTTTTCGTTCTACGTGGTGTTTGATAGCTCGGGATAATACGATTTTTTCTAGGTCACGTCCTTTCAGAATAAAATCCTGTACATTATGAATATGTGATACCCGTACTACTTCTTGTTCAATAATTGGACCTTCATCAAGATCAGAAGTTACATAATGACTTGTAGCTCCAATTATTTTTACACCACGCTCGTATGCAGAGTGATACGGTTTTGCACCGGGAAAAGCTGGTAAAAATGAATGATGAATGTTAATGATTTTATTAGGAAATTGCTCCACAAATTTTTCGGAAAGGATTTGCATATATCTTGCCAGTACAATGAAATCAACGTTATGTTCTTTTAGCAGCGCTAATTGCTCTGCTTCTGCTTCTGTTTTATTGGCTTTGTTTACAGGAATATGTTTAAAAGGAATTTTAAAACTATCAGCAATAGGCTTTAGATCCAGGTGATTACTAATGATGATAGGGATTTTTGCTTTTAGTTCGCCAGATGCATGTCGTCCCAGAATATCATATAGGCAGTGATCATATTTAGATACGAAGAGTGCCATTTTTGGTTTTTTTTCTGCATCATATAGCTCCCAATGCATATTGTAGTTATCAGCTACTCCTTTATTAAATAACTCTTTAAACAACGCTAGTTTTTCTTCATCTTGATCAAACTCGCATTCTAGTCTCATAAAAAACTCACCTAATTCTCTATCCACATGTTGTTCGATATAAACAGTATTTCCTTTTTTAGCTAAAATGAAATTGGTTACGGTCGCTATTATACCTTTTGTATCTAAACAATTAATCAGAAGCGTTGTTTTTTTCATAAAAAGATTGGGTTGTCGATTCTATTTTCGGAGTATAAACTTACTATTTAGAATGATAAAGGTTATAATAATTTCTTACAAAGGTGGACAATGCAAATATTTTTTAAGTAATTTGTAATGTAAGCTTGGTTTTTCTAAATTATTTATAATAAAAAAGGCTGATTTTATTAATAATCAGCCCTTCATAATTTATAATACGATAAGTGTTATTTAAAATCCTCAATCACATTATTGATTAATGTTTTTAAGTGATCTTTATGTGCTTTAGATAGTTTATCTCCAGAACCGTTAGAAACCATTGACCTAATTCTTTTTAAATTATATAAGGCCATCGATTTAGACGGGTATGTAAATTTTGGTCCCTTACTATTTGATTTAGAAATCATATCAATCAGTCTTTTAGTATACTCTAACTGAAGGTTTTGTCTAAATGTATTTACAGAACCAGAGGCATCTGCCTGAAAAACAGCATTGTTTAGGTCTGTCATAAATTCTGATAATTTGTACTCATTTCCATATAATTCAGAATCGGTAATACGTTGTAACGTATTTGGGTGCATGATATGATCCAGTACTCTTTTTTGATATGCCAATACAAGATTGTGAATTTTGGGATCTTCTGGATCTTTAAAGAAATTATACCCTCTTCGCTGCATTGCTATATAATTATAAAGATCATTGGGCGCTTTATATGCATCAGGTGCAAACACATATGTTTTTAATGCATTCATTGCTCTTTTCTGATCTTGGTAACTAACTGGTGTATATGGTTTAGCATTGGGGTCTTGTCCTACCATACTTCTATCCACGTATACACCTCCAATAAATCTGGAAATCACATTTCCAGCTTGTGCATACTGACCTCTTAATATAGAGTAAGCTTGTCTTAATTCTTGATAAGATGCTCCTTTTTTACTAAATTTTAGTTTAATCGTATTCATCATGTCGTTTACCAATTCCATTCTATTAATAGAATACGTAATTTGATCATTAGACATGTCCCCAATCATGACTCTAGGATCGATCGCCTTTCCGGGAGATCTCATATCATCTGCGTCATTACCAAAAATTAACTCTGGCTTATTAGATTGACTAGCGATTTTTTCTAATTCACTTTCTGAGCTCACAGGTGTATATCCATATTGAATTGCCCACTCATCATAAGGTCCAACAGTCGTAGAAAAGTATTGTCCTTGATTAGTTTTATCATTAGCAACGTTGATTGCTGTATAATCCATTACAGATCCAGTAAGACACTTATCTTTAATCAATTCGGGATTATTTAGTTCTTCGGGAGAGAATAACTGACTAGCCTTCATATTGTGGTTTAATCCCAAGGTATGACCAACTTCGTGCATAATAAGCTCTTTCATCGCTTCCATTTTCATTCCTTTCATTTCATTATCATTAGCTCCATATGCTGTTAGTACTGCTTGTCCGAATAATGAATTTTCCTGCATTAAGTGACCATAAGAACAATATAGATGTTTGTCTTTAATCATTAGAGTAACATCATCTTCTTGTGTCTGATCAATTACGGTAAGATTAAACAACCGGTCGTACTTTACACGATTGGTATGATAAACATATTCCAGCATGATATCTGCGCCTAGTATCTCACCTGTTCTTGGGTTTACAAAACTAGGTCCATATCCGCCAAAAGGAGGTCTGGGAGAAGAGGTCCATCTCAAAACATTGTATCTAATATCTCCGGCATCCCATGTTGCATCATCTGGTTGTATTTTTACGACCATTGCATTTTTGAAACCTGCTTTTTCAAAGGCATTATTCCATTCTAACACTGCATCTTTAATAGTTTCTCTAAATTCTACGGGTGTCGTATTTTCAATCCACCAAACGATTGGTTGTACTGGTTCAGAAATTACTTCATCAGGATTCTTTTTTACTAGATTCCAGCGATGTACCAGGTCTCTATACGGTGTCGGACTTGTAGAAGTCATGTCCGTTACTTGTGTCAAAAAATAACCGATTCTAGGATCATCAAATCGTGGTTGATAATCATTCTCTGGCATTGCAATTAAACTATGCTCTACTTTTATAGTAACATTTCTTCCATCAGTTACCGCACTAGAACCACCATTCAGAATATTGGATTTCGAGTATACATAGTGACTATTTACATTCAGGTTTTCTGGATAATTTTTAATGGTTTTAATTTTGGTTTTTTCTTTGCTAAGAGAACCTATTTTAAATGCAAATGGTGATTGTCCTGGAAAGTTAGGAGCTTTTATTTGCTCAAAAGTTTCTTTTAGAAAGAGATCATCAGATTTTATGAGATATAACCCTTTCTCTTCATCTTGCGCTTCAATTTTTAAACTTGCCATAATTCCTTCGCTTATGTTAGCATTGGAAGCTTTCGATAGCGCATTGTTTTTATCAAAATAGAAGGAAGCATTCTGAGTAACAAATTCAATTTTATTATAATGTTTTTCGATTTTAAAAACTTTATTATTCATATAAGCACCTCTAAAAGCGCCTGCATCCAAGACGCCATCAGTAATCTGACTGAAATAAATAAACTCTTCTCCAATTTGATCTTTTTTAATGAGCATTTGCGTGGTGCCATCAATAGTATCCCTATACATAGTGAATAGTCCTTCGATTTCTTCACTCTTTTTAGTAAGGTCTTCAATTGATTTTTCTTTGGAATCTTTTTTAGCAGTATCTACCTGCTCGGTTTTTCCTTTTTTTGATTTTTTCTTTTTCTTACGTTGTGCTTCTGCGTTTTGGATCCCTAACCCAAAAACGAATACAAGCAACAAGAGAAATAACTTGTTTTTTGATGATGTAATTTTCATTTTAAAATGTATTTGTTTTCAATTAGCGCGGAAGATATCATTTTTATATATTTCGTTAAAAGTCTTTAACAATTGTGTTAACATAATATTAATACTAATTTGTTTTTGAGTAATTTCCTTTAGTTATGAGAATTAGTAAAGAATAAGCGTAAATTTGAACTATAGATAATGAAAGGTGTTTGAGTTACATAAATTATTAGATATTTGTAATATTACATTCTTCTTTCAATAAGAATTGAGTTTAGTTTACTGATTTTCAATTTGTTTTATAAAATAGGATGGTTTGATACCTGTTTTTTTATAAAACGCTTTGGTAAACGATTGGATATTGTTAAAACCTATTTCTTCTCCGATTGATTTAAGTGTATATTTCCTGTAATTAGGATTATTTTTGATTTGATCTACCGCATAATCTACCCTAAGATCATTGACATAATTTGCAAAATTCTTACCTTTATAATAATTAATCACCTTGGAGAGATAGGTAGAATTTGTTCCTATTTTTTTAGCCAATTTTGCAGAGGTGATAGTGCCATCTGTAAACTTATTCTCTTTTTCAAAAATTTCTAGTTTACGTAAAATTTGATCTACGAGTTCTTGGGGTAAGTCAAGTGTTTTGGTTTCTTTAAGAACATTATTAATTACTTTTTCAGGTTTTTGCTGTTGCATTAGCAAATCAAACTTTTTCTTGTAGAAAATACGTTTTTTACGGTTTCTGAAGAACAGTAACGCAAAGCTGACAATGATAAAGCTTAAAATCAAATAAATATATAAGCTCTTCTGTTCTTGTTTTTGCAATAATGTATTTTTTTCTCTGATAAGATTCTCCCGATCGTATTTTTGATATACTTCTATATGTAACTTTTTATTTTTCTCATTAAAAACACTGTCTAACAGCAACATTCTTTCTAATACTACTAATTGTTCTTTGGTGTTCTTTTTTCTTTTGTAGACCGATAATAACATGTCAATAGCTTTTTTACTACTCGTATTGTAATTGGCAGTATCAATAAGTTTATCCGCTTCTAATAAATAGGTCAAGCTTTTTTCAGGTTGGTCAATTTTATCATAAGCTTTGGCAAGAAATAAATTGGTCTCTATGTCGTAAACCTGGTATTCCAATTGTAAGGGTAAAGTCAACAGTTTTTGTAGACTATCAATGGCTTTCAGATAGTTTTGTCGATGATAGTCGTTTATGCCGCTGGCTAGCAGTAATCCTGAGTATCCGTAATTTTCTTTTCCCTTTGAAACTATCTGAAGCCCTTCTTCTATGTATATCCTTGCAGAATCTAATTTCTTTTTTCTATTATAAATAACCGCCATACTCAAAACTGTACTCACATAGTGACGATAAAATCTTTTCTTAATGTCTTTTGTTTGCAAAAACGCGTAATTAGATTTTAAGATGTCTAGGGTCTCATTTTCTTTACCTAGATTCCGTTTTAAGTTTGCCATATTGATAGCTGCTGCCACCTGATGAATATCATTGTTGTTCTTTTCTGCAAATTCTTTTGCTTTTAAGCTATATTCAAAAGCTTCATTATACTTTTTGTAATTTTGAAGCAATACACCTTTGTTGAGATATCCTCTGGATGGATAATTAAAGTGATTAAGATCTTTAGTGATTTCAATGATACTATCTACATATTTCATAGCGATATCCGGAGTACTGATCATAAATAAAAAGTGGTATCCATCAGCTATTTTAATTGGATCGTCTTCTTTTTTTGCTTTGTCTAGAAAAGTGTTAGCATATAAGGTTGCTACAGTAAGATTTTTTCGGTTTTCTAAATAAAGCTCCTGTAAACCCTCATAGCTTTTGCCTAGTAAACTATCGTTTTCTTTTTTCTCTGTTTGACTTTTTAGTGTACAAGGGACAACCATAAAAATGAAAACGACTAAAAAGCGTGTAACGATCATATTAGCAGGTAGTTTCGGGTCAAGGTTACGGTGTTTAATGAGCAAATATACAAAACATACTCTTTTGTAAGATTTATAAATATTACATATAAAATTTATAAATCCTTAAATACTCCCCTTGCAATAACGCAATTCTCCCCCATATATTTGCTTCGATCCAAAGCAACAAGTGCACTTATCAAAATCTGGGTCAAATTAGTTAATAATCATAAAATGATAACGATGGCATTAGAAAATTTGATAAGCGTAAGCTTTACAGAAGAAGAACTAGCGCAACTAGATGCGCACTTATTAGGCATACGGCAAATTCTAAATGGTAAGACCGTAAACCTAACCCCAGATCAGCGCCGACAATACGGGCGTATCGCCAACCAAAACAAACTGATTGTAGACAAAGCCAAAAACTATATGGAACAGCATCCTGATTGGATTCCACGTTTTCTGGATAAACAAGAGTTTGATAGTGATTATGCAGCACGAGATCAGGTAGAAGGGCGGGCACAACTATTAGAAAACCTTACCCAACAATTACTGGATACTAAAACATTACTGGACCACGATAATTATACCAACGCACTCAGTTTTTACCGTATGATGCGTTTTCTGGCAGGAGAAAATGAACCGGGAGCCAAATCTGTGTATGAGGATATGCGGGTACTGTTTAAGAATACTCCAATAGCAACTACAACCACAGAGAACAAAGAATCAGCATAACCCCCAAGCCTTAATTGGATGGCCTCTGGGTCTTACAGAAGTACCTCTAGGTAGTTCGACAAGACCTGGAGGGCATTGCCAAAGGATTCAATACCCAAAATGGAACGGGATACCCCATCCTTATAAGGGGCATCAGGCCCTTAATTAAGGGGGTACCCCTATCAAAAAAGGCCTAGCAACCCTAAAAACAAGAGCGCGAGCCAGTAAAATGATACCGCTGGGTAGTTCGCTAAGGGGTGTAGGCTATGCGGATCGGGGTAGGCGTATATGAAGTTTGAGTCGGTAAGAGACAGTTTTGCAAATAGTTCTACAATGCGGAATTAGAAAACAAAAATAAAGTTGAGTTCGTGTTAATTGTAGTGCCCTCTCCATCAGGAGAGGGTTTGGATAAAGGAATAACACACGTATATGCTTTTAGCAACCCTAAAAATATCGGGTTGCCAATAATCAAATAAAAACAAGGGAAACAAAATTGACCAATGAATTCAATAAAAAATCAACAAATCATAGACGGAATCATCACTGGGGATAGGGTGATTCTAAAATCATTTTATAAAAAGAATTTACCTGTCGTAAAAAAGTTAATCTTACAATATCGAGGCACTACAGAGGATGTAGAAGATATATTTCAGGAGGCGTTGGTAGTATTATATCATAAACTACGAAGTGGATCACTAGAAATCAATTCATCTATTCATAATTATTTTATCGAGATATGTAAAAACAAATGGCGTAATCAGTTACGCAAGCAATCTAGAATATACTATGATGATTTGCTGATCGACCAAGTGCAAGATTATACGGGATCAATTATCAATGCTTTGATACAAAAGGATAAAGAACAATTATATCACAAGCATCTATCAAATTTAAAAGATCATCACAAAAATATACTCCAACTTTTTTTTGAGAAAAAAAGCATGAAAGAGATTGCCAACATTACTGGATATACTGAAGGATATGCACGCAAGAAAAAATTTCAGGTAAAGGAACACTTGCTAAGGATGATGAAGAATGATCTTTTGTATCGAGAGTTAGCGATGGTTGGGTAGTTGAGAGTCAGTGAGTTTGTAAAAACGCTTTGCCATAAGAGGTTAGTTTGTGAGGACATAGGCTCTCGAAGCCTGAAGATTGGAGTCCAGAGTTTAGTAGAGGGAAATGAAAAAATGAAATAAAGTTGAGTTTTCTCCTGAGACGGGCAGGTGTATTAGTGTTAGTAGGAGTCCTCGCTCCTTTTTTGAAGAGCCCGCCCTGCCGTGAGGTAGGGATTATGGTTGGGAAAAAACATAGACAATCTATAAGTACAGAGGCTCTCGAAGTCCGATATACTTAAAAAAAAATAACTAATATTTTAAAAAAATCAAAATTTAAGGTAACACATCATTTGGTTACGACACTTACTTATATCGAAGGGATATTTTTAAACATGAGCAGAATAGATAATGCTCAATATTCCAGGTCTAAAGAAAGCCGAACCAATAGGACTTCAGTAGATTAAAATTTTATAAAAATAGAAATATTAACAAGAACTAAAATCAACAAACAAATCAATTATGAAAAATTATTTCAGGCAATTCAATTATGTGATAAGTATCTTACTTGTCGTGCTATGCTTTTCTTCTTGCGAAAAAGAAATAGAGGAGAGAATAGAAGTTACAGAAATTTCAACAGATAAATCCAACATTGAAGTCTCAGAAGCTACTTCTTTGGATCTACTAAATACAAGAATTTTTTTGGAAGGCAAAGCTAAGAACCAGATAATCACTAAAAGGACTGGGAGTACTTATTTAGAAACGACGTATGGTACTGTATTTCTTGATGAAGCTTTAAGGATTACCGATGGTACCAGTGATGGGAACTTATCTTTTAAAATTTTCCCTAAAACTTTCGAAAAAGGAGTGATGTATAATTTAGTGGTAGGACCTGAACAATCAAATGGCGAGCGAAACGCCTTTATCGCGAAGTATGTACGCAGTTCTTCTGATGATACCGACACATCAGTTTTAGAACCAAAACAATTCGAAGGTCAAATGTATATATATGATTTTGATGCTTCTTTGATAACCTCGACCCTATCAAAAGGAAGTGATTGTCCACCTAATGATATCAATCCCGGACCTGATGGGTCAGAAAGTGATAATGGTAGTTCCGGCGGAGGTGGAGGCGGTGGTTCTACTGGTGGCCCTAGCGGCAATCCTAGTAGCAGTGGGTCTCTTTGCTCTTCTTATACCATAATGGTGCAATGTTGCGGACCTAATAGTACAACACCTCATTCCGGATCAATCTGTGGCTGTGGTAACGGTTCTTATTACATTACCTATGTAGAGTGTTATGGTGGTCATGACAATAAAAGTTTATCAAAAGGTGCAGGATGTCCTGACGCAGGACCAGGCCCTATTTTACTCAATGAAGTTACGGAACCAGAACATCAATTTACATTATTAGAACTGATAGGGGATAGACTTACCGGGTTTGAAAAGGACTGGGTGCTTACTTTTGCTAATAGTGCTATGACAGGTAAAATACTCGATTATATAGAAGACAATGATCTATCAGAAAGTGCCAAGGATACTGCCCTGAGTATGATTAAAGTTTTAGCAGGTACCGGATCTGTAAATTTATTTGCCGATATAGAAGAGTATAAAGCTTTTATGGGAGTTATTAGTGATGGTATTAAAAACAGAACAATTCTTTATCGTCATCCGGAGATTGGACCGATGGAGTCTAATATAGATCTTAACGGTGCATTATCTCACGCAGATCTTTCTACGTTATCATTAAGCGATTGGCGTTTTATGGCACAAAATGCGATCGCGCTAAAGCATAATGTAGAGAATTGGGATGGTGATGACAGTAGATTTCGAGAAATTAGCAGAAGTACTGCGGCAATTGTCCTGTTACCACAGGTAAAATCACTAACCCAAGACCCATCATTTTGGCCTCAATCTCCAGAGGAGTGGAAAGCACTTGGGGAGATAATGATGCCCTTTTTACTAGAAATTGGTTTGGCAGCGATTCCGGGCTCTGACATTGTAGAGGTGGTAAGGGGTATTGCAGACAACGATTACATCGCAGTAACCTTAGGTCTGGCTGGACTTACTGTAGATGCCTTTGGTGGAACTATTGTAAAAGTAGTCGCCAAGTTTGGTAAAGCAGCCTATAAATCTTTTAAAATTATAAGGGCAATAGGCAGATCCTTAGATAAAGTTGCGGATGTCATCAGAAAAGGTTTTAAATTTGATGTTGAAAACGGTATCACGGTTCTTAAAAAGAATGATGAGGTTCTAGAGCGAGGAGATGAAGTTGAGGAAGCTGCTTCTAAAATAGCGGCTGGTCCAGGGCGACAATTTTGGACAAGCGAAACAATCTTTAGAAATATCAAGGTTTATAAGCGCGATGATATAATTAATGGTAATTTGGTTGATTTATCTGGAAGAACAAATAAACAAAGAATGCAAGCAGGTTTAGCTCCGATTGGTCCAGATGGAAAATCTGTGAATTTGCACCATATGCTGCAAAGTGATTCAGCTGGAATCGCCGAGATGACACAGACTTTTCATCAAACTAATCATGCTACTATACACATAAATCCAAATACAATTCCTTCAGGAATAGATAGAAATGCATTTAATACTTGGAAAAGGAACTACTGGAAAGAGAGAGCCAATGATTTTTAAATCAAATAATTATGAACTTAGAAAAAGCATTTGAAATAATTGAAAAGAATATAGATGAATCTAATTTTTTCGGACCTATTGCAAAGGAAAAAATTACCTCGGCAGAAAATATTCTGAATATAAAATTCCCTTTGTCTTATAAAAGATTTATAGAACAATATGGATCAGGAGATATTTTTGGATTGGAGTTTTATGGAATAATAAAAGACCCTAAAACGGATGCGCACATGATCCCTAACGGTATTTGGCTTACCCAAAGTTTGAGAAATGAAAGTAATTTACTATTAAGGTATTTAGTAATTGCAGAGACAGGTTATGGTCCATATTATGTCTTAGATACTTCTGAAGGAAAAAATAATGAAAATCAAGTTTATATATGGGATATTGGAAATCAAGTAGAAGAAAAGTTTGACAATTTTGGTAGTTTTTTATTTACATTATTGGAAGAATCAATGTAAGTAAAAAACGGATATAATGTTAATGAATTCAGAGAAGTTTTTTAAAATTATATTATAGATGATTTATACTTATGAAGTTTATTTTGAAATTTAAAAATTGTTACACCTAGATATTATAGTGATATTTTGTTGCCACAATATCACTATGGATATGGGTATTAATTAATGAATATAGATAAGTTAGAAAATGTAAAAAGCTTGATACTAAGTTTTGAAAACGATGACAAACCACCAGAAGTAATTTTGCAAACTATAAATAAACTTATTACTAAAAATTTGACCGAATATGAATTGACTAATTATTGGCGTTCAGATAATCTAGAGGGTTTCGTCAAGACTTTAGTTGCAGAATCTATATCTGATTGGGAAGCTATAGATGATGATAAAGCTTTGGATTTAATTAATGAAATTTTATCTAATGTTAATGATGATTCGATAATATCAGCAAATGGAGAAGCTTTGGAAAAAAGATACGCCAAGCCTTCAGGAACGGTTTGTGATTGGATTTTTCAAGACGACATCTCTAGTTCAGGTGAAATTTTAAAGCTCTTGATAAAAAATAGTACCCTTTTACTTTAGGTTTAAATTTTTGTAATAGTGTTAGGATTGTAGATTAATATACACTAACATACCTAGTTTTTTAAGAAAAAAATCTATGCCCTGAAAAAAGAATTTTAAAGTGTATGGAAAAGAAAGTTTAAAATTCTTAGGAATAAATTAAATTTCCAAGATTTAATATTTAGATAAACAACCAAGCCCTATTAATCAGGGTTTGGTTTAAATACCAGTATGAACAAATGAAAGCATTAATATTCACTTTAATAGCAATTTGCACACAAATAACACAAGCTCAGAACAAAGAAGTAACAATCATAAAATATAAAAATGATAAGAATTATGATCTATACGCAAAAAATCTGTCTAACGTAACACAAAAAGTGGATTTGTACATTACTTCTAGCGGATTAAAAAAACATCCAGAAGTAATTACAAAATCGGTAAGCCCTAAAGACTCTTTATTATTTATAACCTTAGAACCTTCTGGTGGAAAAATGAAATTTCAGACGGCATATAGTTTTGTTCCAAATCCAACTAAAAAAGAAATGGCTGTTAAAGAAAAGGCGTTGAAAAAAAATACCTACAAAAAAGGAGATAATATAAATAAGGGAATTGTAGTTTTTGACAAATCCGATTGTCCAAGGTGTGATCGTACTACCAGTTATTTATTGGATAACAATATAGATTTCATACGAGTCCAGATTCCTACGAACACACAAACAAAAGAAAACAAAGCACCAGAAGAGCTAAAAGAAAATCGATTATTGTTATCAAAAAAGATGCAGGAAAATGGAATCTTTGGGAGATATACTACCCCAGTAATCTTGGTAGATGGCAAACTTACTCATAGTCACGAAAACCTAAGCGAATTTCTTGCAGGTTTAAGAGGAAATTAGAAAAGTCTCTTCTCGTATTTATTAGATTTTATTTGACCTTCGGATGTAAGCTATTGTAGATATTATCATCCAATTCATACCTATCCGGTTTTTACTTTTAAGATCAGAAAGGGAACCTACACTTTTTTATAAAAAGAGTTAGTGATTAGAATGAAATTCAATAGTTGAGAAATAGACAATAATACGAGTTATTATTAATCAAAGAAAGATGCTAAAATAGATTGATATTAGGTAGGCTATTGCAATTATCTATGGAAGTATATTATGTACTAAAAGTACCATTCTTAATAATGGGAAATAATGAAACAAGAACAACAATTACTATATAAAGTGATGCGCAATTTTGAAGGGATGCAAAAAATAGAAGTCTTTGATATTTTGCATAGAATCGAAGTATTATTGTTTTATGCTAAAAGTCCTTTAAGAGTTGATCATCTTAAACAGATTATTACATCAGATATTGATCAGGATGGTGATGTGGACCCATTTGGTTTTACCATCTTACCTAATGGAAATTTCTGTGAGTTGGAAGGGTCGAATCACTGGATTCATATCTACAAAGAAATGAAAAGAGGGCTTAGCAAATACAATCCTATTACTGTTTATTATTTTAGAAGTAAGTATGCGCCACTAGAACTTCTTAAATTGAATAAGAAAAACCTGATGGAGAATGTGCATGGCACTCCACACGAATTGACCATTGCTATGTTTTTAGCAGCAAATTGTATTACTAAGAAAAATGCCACCACCTTAAAACTGTTATCATTGGAGAAATGATTACAGAAAGAAGGGTTTTAATGTATTTGTTTTCAATTAGAGCGTAAGATATCATTTTTATATATTTCGTTAAAAGTCTTTAACAATTGTGTTAACATTATATGAATACTAATTTGTTTTTGAGTAATTTCCTTTAGTTATGAGAATTAGTAAAGAATAAGCGTAAATTTGAACTATAGATAATGAAATATCTAATGAAGGCAGCTAAATTATATAATTCTAAAAAAATAATCGTTTTTGATGCGTATTTCGTAAATTAGCACCTATAAAAACACTTTTTATTGTCAATGGAACAAATTGCACCTTATAAGCCAAAAAATAAAGTTAGAATTGTAACTGCAGCATCATTATTTGATGGGCACGATGCAGCTATTAATATAATGCGCCGTATTATTCAATCTACAGGAGTAGAGGTAATACATCTGGGGCACGATAGAAGTGTAGAAGAAGTGGTAAATTGTGCTATTCAGGAAGATGCAAATGCCATCGCAATGACATCTTATCAAGGAGGTCATAATGAGTACTTTAAATATATGTATGATTTGCTTAAAGAAAAAGGAGCATCACATATCAAAATATTTGGAGGAGGAGGCGGTGTCATCCTGCCCGACGAGATTAAGGAGCTGATGGATTATGGAATTACCCGTATCTATTCTCCGGATGACGGACGAGAACTAGGATTGCAGGGAATGATCAATGACTTGGTAAAACAAGCTGATTTTCCTGTTGGGGACCAACTAAATGGAGAAGCAGATCATTTAGCAGATAAAGAAATCGGATCAATTGCACGTGTAATTTCTGCAGCAGAAAATTTCCCGGAGATAGCTAAAGATACACTCGACCAAATACACGAAAAAAATAAAACGTCAAAAACCCCGGTTTTGGGTATTACCGGAACTGGTGGAGCAGGAAAATCATCGTTAGTCGATGAGTTAGTACGTCGTTTTTTAATAGATTTTCCAAACAAAACCATTGGACTGATTTCTGTAGATCCATCAAAACGTAAAACTGGTGGCGCATTACTAGGAGATCGTATTCGTATGAATGCGATAAACTCACCTAGAGTATACATGCGTTCATTAGCTACCAGGCAATCTAATCTGGCATTGTCTAGATATGTCGCAGAAGCTATTGAAGTCTTAAAAGCTGCAGAGTTTGACCTGATTATTCTAGAAACTTCGGGGATTGGGCAATCGGATACCGAAATTCTGGAGCATAGTGACACCTCTTTATATGTAATGACCCCAGAGTTTGGAGCAGCGACTCAATTAGAAAAAATTGACATGCTTGATTTTGCAGATTTAGTAGCTATTAATAAATTCGATAAAAGAGGATCTCTGGATGCGTTAAGGGATGTGAAAAAGCAATATATGCGTAATCATCAGTTGTGGGATACTCCTCAGGATGATTTACCAGTGTACGGCACCATTGCGTCTCAGTTTAATGACCCAGGTATGAATACACTTTATAAAGCCATTATGGATGCTGTAGTAACGAAAACAGGAGCAGATTTAAAGTCAGATTTTTATATTTCCAAAGAAATGTCTGAGAAGATATTTGTAATACCTCCAAGTAGAACAAGATATTTATCGGAGATTTCCGAAAATAACAGAGCGTATGATAGAACTGCTAATACACAAGTAGAAGTAGCTCAAAAATTATATGGAATCTACACAACCATTTGTAGCGTAGCAAATTTGGATTTCTTAGGCTTATCTAAAAATGGTATTGAAGAAGAAACGCTTAGAAAAGCTAAGAACGATGAAAATGATGATTTTCTGAAATTATTATTGGCAGAATTTGATCGTGTAAAATTAAACCTCGATCCTCATCATTGGGAGACAATAACCAGTTGGGGAGTAAAAGTTCAGAAATACAAAGATCCCGTTTACTCTTTTAAAGTAAGAGATAAAGAAATCAAAATCGAAACACATACAGAATCGCTTTCGCATAGTCAGATTCCTAAAGTAGCACTACCAAAGTATCAAGCATGGGGCGATATTTTAAAATGGTGTTTACAAGAAAATGTTCCCGGAGAATTTCCTTTTGCTTCTGGTTTATATCCTTTTAAGCGAACAGGTGAAGATCCAACTCGTATGTTTGCCGGAGAAGGTGGACCAGAACGAACCAACAGACGTTTTCATTATGTAAGCCTAGGAATGCCGGCAAAACGCTTATCAACCGCTTTTGATTCGGTAACACTCTATGGAAATGATCCAGATCACAGACCTGATATTTATGGAAAAATAGGTAATGCTGGAGTTTCTATTTGTTGCTTAGACGATGCTAAAAAGTTATATTCAGGCTTTGATCTTACGCACGCAATGACTTCTGTAAGTATGACAATTAACGGTCCTGCTCCGATGTTATTAGGGTTCTTTATGAATGCAGCAATTGATCAGAATTGTGAAAAATACATAAAAGAAAATAGCCTTGAAGCTGAAGTAGAAGCTAAAATCAAGAAAATATACAATAAAAGAGGAGTCGAACGTCCCGCATATCAAGGAAAGCTTCCGGAGGGCAACGATGGATTAGGACTCATGTTATTAGGGGTAACCGGTGATCAGGTATTACCAGCAGACGTGTATTCTGAAATCAAAGCGACTACGCTGAATACCGTTCGTGGAACCGTACAAGCAGATATACTAAAAGAAGATCAAGCGCAAAATACCTGTATTTTCTCTACAGAGTTCGCATTGCGATTAATGGGGGATGTACAAGAATATTTTATAGAAAAACAAGTCCGTAACTTTTATTCAGTTTCTATTTCTGGATATCATATTGCAGAAGCTGGTGCGAACCCAATTACACAATTGGCATTGACACTTGCTAATGGGTTTACGTATGTAGAATATTACTTGAGCAGAGGAATGGATATTAATAAATTTGGTCCGAACTTGTCTTTCTTTTTTTCTAACGGTATCGATCCTGAATATGCTGTAATTGGAAGAGTAGCACGTAAAATCTGGGCCAAAGCTTTAAAATATAAGTATGACGCTAATGCCAGAGCCCAAATGCTTAAATACCATATACAAACATCGGGTAGGTCATTACACGCTCAGGAGATTGACTTTAATGATATCCGTACAACATTACAGGCATTGTACGCTATTTACGATAACTGTAATTCATTGCATACCAATGCTTACGACGAAGCTATTACAACACCTACAGAAGAATCCGTGCGTAGAGCCATGGCAATACAGTTGATTATCAATAAAGAATTGGGACTGGCTAAAAACGAAAATCCAATCCAGGGATCTTTTATTATTGAAGAGTTAACCGACTTAGTAGAAGAGGCTGTCTTGACTGAGTTTGATAGAATTACAGAACGCGGTGGCGTATTAGGAGCGATGGAAACGATGTATCAGCGTAGCAAAATACAAGAAGAAAGCCTATATTATGAGACACTAAAACATACCGGAGAGTTTCCAATCATTGGTGTAAACACATTCTTAAGTTCTAAAGGATCACCAACAGTAACCCCAGGAGAAGTAATTCGAGCTACAGAAGAAGAAAAACAGTATCAAATCGCGATGCTTAATGAGTTGCATAAAGGCAATGAAGATGAAACTTCTGAATTGTTAAAAGACTTGCAGCAGAAAGCGGTGAATAATCAAAACATTTTTGAAGCATTAATGGAAGTTTGTAAAAAATGCTCTCTTGGTCAGATTACTTCTTCGTTATTTGAAGTAGGAGGGCAGTATCGCAGAAATATGTAAAGTACAAATTTAAAGTAGAACATATATTAGAGAAGCTTGCCCTAAACGCAGTCGAAGAGCTTATCCCGATTTTGTATTGGAATCTATATTTATATCAAAAACAAAAAATCCCGTCTTAGAACGGGATTTTTCTTTTCTTTTAGTTTTTCTATCTTTAAAGAAACACAACTCATCATGAAAAGAATGCTTATTGTCTTTTTTATTTTTGGCAGTTCTTTTGCACAACAAAACTCTTTAAAAGCATTAGTTGGAGGGACATTGATAGACGGTTTTGGCGCTGCTCCTATACAAAATAGTGTAATCATTATTGAGAATGATAAAATTAAATCCGTTGGTACGATTGAAACCTTAATAGTACCGGCAACAGCAGAAGTGATTTCTACAGAAGGAATGTCTGTATTACCCGGACTTTGGGATATGCACGTACATACCATGATTAACGGTCATGCGGATTACACCTACTGGGATAAAACCTATCCGCCTTTATTCGAGGATGTTATCATGCCTTCATCAGCAGAACAATTACTAATGGCAGGAGTAACCAGTGCCAGAGATCTTGGAGGACCACTTAAAGAAAGTATTTCTGTAAGAGATCGAATTAATAAAGGAGAAATTCCGGGAGCGACATTATATGTTTCTGGACCGTTTATCCAAAAGAAACCCTACCCGGGAACCGAAGCTTTTCGCTGGGGTATCAATGGGGTGGACGATGCTCAAAAGAAAATTAAGAAATTAGCTGATGCTGGTGTAGACTGTATAAAATTGATTGATCAAGATCAAATGACTACTGCAGAGCTACAAGCCGTAGTGGACACAGCTCATAAATATAATCTGAAGGTCGTTGCGCACGGACATCGTCCAGAAGAGATAAGAACAGGACTTCAGGCAAGGGTAGACTGTTTTGAACATACAGGTTTATCATCAGCTCCCAGATATCCCGATGATGTGATAAAAGCCATAAAAGAACGAACAGCCCAGATGAATCTTGGACCGCTATTTTGGTGTCCAACTGTAGAAGGGTTATATAATTATGAGTACGTAAGAGATAACGGAGAACACTTAGATAATGATTCTTGGCACCGAGGTCTTCATGATACGATCATAGTAGATATTAAAAATAGTTTTAAACATAAAGATAGGTTACCTTATTTTCAATTAACTCCTCTGCGCAAGCCGACATTAGAGACTAAAATTAAACAATTAATGGATGCCGGAGTAGTACTCTTGATCGGTACAGATAGTGGAATCCCTATGAAGTTTCACAGTCAATCAACCTGGAATGAATTAGATGTCTGGGTAAATGAATTTGGTATAGACTCGATGTACGCGATTAAGGCTGCTACATATTGGCCTTCTGTTTGGATGGGCGTTTCTGATCAAGTTGGTACTATTACAGAAGGTAAATATGCAGATATTATTGCGGTAAAAGGTGATGTTTTGAGACATATTAATTTACTACAAGATGTGGATTTGGTAATTAAACACGGTAAGAGATATAAATGATTTTAAGACAAATAGTAATATACTGTATTTGTGCTACCACTTTTGCTCAAACCTATAACACTGGTGTGATGATAGATTCAGTTCTGATTTCAGACAAGACAAAAGAAACATTTGCAATGTATCTTCCCAATTCAGTTGATAAAAGTGCAGCATTGCCTATTGTTTTTATTTTTGATCCTGGTGGACAAGGCAAAAGAGGGATAGCTCCATTCATCAAAACTTCTGAAGCTTATGGATATATGTTAGTCTGTTCAAATCATACAAAAAACGGCCCTTATGACCGTAATTTTGAGATCACCAATCGTTTGTTCGAATTTGTTTTTGCCAATTTTAGGATTAAACAAAATGAAATGTACGTATCTGGCTTCTCGGGCGGATCCAGATTGGCTTCTGCTATCGCAGTATTAACTGGACGTGTTGCAGGCGTTATAGCATGTGGTGCCGGGTTTTCTCAGGAGCAGTCGCATATTCCAACTTTTCAGAAATTTTCGTATGTAGGTGTATGTGGAAACAGGGATATGAATTATCAGGAGATGATACGTGCAAAAGGATATCTTCAAAAATTGAAATTCACCAATACCTTAATAACTTATGATGGGAATCATACTTGGCCGTCAGATGATCAAATTTTAAAGGCATTTGATTGGTTGGAAATTCAGGCACACTTAAAAGGGATTAAAGAAAAAGAAGCTTATGAGATATACAAAAGTTATGAAGAGGTATATCATAATGCATTAAAAGCACAAAAAGAAAATAACTTACTCATAGCAGTAGAAAATTATGAACGCGCCTTGATTACATATGACCCTTTTTATGATGTAGATAGTGTTGCAAGCAGACTCAATAATATTATTGAAAGCAAATCATATAAAAAATTACTTAAAAAAGTAGCCCAGGTATTTAAAAAAGAAAAAGAGTTAACTAAAAAGCTCACAACACGTGTTTTTGAAGCTTATAAGCAACCAGATAAAATTGATATTTTCTGGTGGAAAAAAGAATTGACTAAGTTGAAAAAGTTAGATAAGAAAGAGGATTCAGAAACAAAAAAAATGTTGGAGAGACTTCGATTTCATATTTTTGTTACCTCTTATACTGCAAATAAAAATAGTGTAACCAAAGCTAACAAAAAACAAAAGGAGCTTACCAATATCCTTAGAAAATTACTTAAAACAGAACATCGCTGATTGATGTAAATTATAAAGTCATTATCCAGTGACGTTGTAATCGTTTAAATTTTTTAATTTCTTTGCGTAATAATCTCACAAAATCCCGACCATTACTTTCTGAACGCTCTAACCTTTGACAGTTTTTATAAAGTTTATTTGTAAGACTCTCCAAAGAAATAGCGTGTTGCAAACGCTCATTTTGAAAAGGTTGATTTTCTGCTTTAATAATTTCAGGAACTAAGGAGTCAGAATCCTTAATAATATCGCCAGTAAAATAGATAAATGGATTTTCAGTTCCATTTTTTTCTAGTGCTGCTAAATCATGCAAAAGATATTTGGAAACACTTTTAGACAATATCAGTATTTCCAAAGCTTTTTTATAAAGTCTTATATTTTTAGGGCTTGATTCCATGGTCAAGTCAAAATTAACAGTATTAAGGGGG
The DNA here is from genome assembly GCF_053613295.3 of Aquimarina ulvae. Classification (NCBI taxonomy): domain Bacteria; kingdom Pseudomonadati; phylum Bacteroidota; class Flavobacteriia; order Flavobacteriales; family Flavobacteriaceae; genus Aquimarina; species Aquimarina ulvae. The sequence goes on along the minus strand of NZ_JBSIBP030000005.1, from coordinate 368,907 downwards.
ATATTGCTTTTGATTTTAAAGTATTATTGTTAATTTGCTTTAGAAAACGATGTATTATACATCTATGGCTTAAAATTATAATGGATCCAACAAACTGGAAAATTCTACAACTATTACAGGAAAATGCAAGACTGTCCAATACAGAAATCGGTAGAAAAGTGGGGCTGAGCTCTCCTGCGGTTGCTGAGAGAATAAAAAAAATGGAGGATTTTGGTATCATAGAAGGATATACCACAAAAGTTTCTTATGCTAAGACTGGTTACCAATTAAAAGCGATTATTACTTTGCGTGCTTTTATGGGACGTTTACAACCTTTTTTGTCAAAAATAGCGGAGTTTAACGAAGTGCTTAACTGTTATAGGATAACAGGTAATGAAAATATAATTATGGAAGTAGTGCTAAAGGATCAGGTTCATCTTCAAGGATTTATAGATAGGTTAATAACTTACGGAGAAGCTAAAACCCACATTATTTTATCTAATGTGATAGAAAATAACCCCATACTGAACAGAAAAGATTAATTAATCCAATATATAGTATCTTTAAAACTGTTATGTACGTCACTTTAGAACATTACGTTACTGCCATAGTGTGTTTGATTACGGCATTTGTGATTCAGAGAATTTACTATAAAGAACGGGTCAAAAATCAACCTTCAGCATCCATTAATGGAATTAAATGGTTCGGTTTGGCGATTTTTTTATGGGGTTTAGGAGCCATGATCAACATCTTCCTCTTGGAATTATTTGAAATTAAATCAACTCATAAAGTGGTGATTTATTTGGGAGTCTTCGTGTCTTTATCAAATTCACTAAGTATACTACTTTCTTTACCATCCATTGAGCATCAGAAAGAACGTAATATAGTAGTGAGTTTGGTACAACGGTTTTCTGAGAAAGAATTCACAACTCTTTTTAGTGGAGTTCTTTTAATGATTGCGTTTGTGTTTATCGTTACTTCTTATGATAATTCCAGAATCAGCAATAATTTTATTTGGTTGATAGATATTCCAATTTCGTTAATCGTTGCATTTGCACTATTAAACGAACTCAATAAAGCTTTTGCCAATCGGAATATGAAGTTTATGGTGTTTCCCTGCTTCATGTTATTTGTATTAATAGTCATTGCAGTCACCTATAGAATTATACCTCAGGACAAAGCTATAGAATTCATTGACCAGGATTTTTGGAGTTTGTTTGGTGTAATTACAGGATTGTCATTTAAATTTTTATTTATTCTGTTATTCTCTATTTTGTTATATAGTTGGAAGTTCCTTTCTGAAAAAGAATTGAAACAAACAGAATTGGAGGTTCTTACCAAAGAAAAAGAACAGTTATTAAGGAATCAGGAAAAACTCTCATTGACTAATGAGAGTCATTTGGATACTATTTCTTCTTTACAAAAGCGTCTGAAAGAAAGTGATTTAAAGATTAGCTCATTGTTGGAGTCTACAAAAATTGAATTGTCTGATCGTCAAAAAGAAGTCCTGGGTAATTTGGGTGTTTGTGGAACCAGTAAATCCTATACGAAAATTGCTGAGGAAATGAATATTAGTTTAGATGGTCTTCAAACACACATTTATCAGATAAAAAAAGTACTTAAAATTAGTGGACCGGATGGAAAAGAACAGCTTATAACTTTTGCTAGAGCAAACCAACTCTTAAAACATGCGAGCATTCAGAATACGGACTCTGATTAAGCATATGCTTAACCATTATTATTTTTAAATTCATTAGTACGTAACCTTTTGTCTTTAGCTGCTTTACGTAATCTTCGTCTAAAATTTTAATAGCAAGTCAGATGAAGAAAATTATAGCGATATGTGTTTCGTTTTTTGCGTATATATCTACTACGGCTCAAGAAATAGATTCGGGGTCTATTGACCAAAAAATTAATAATGGGTTTAAAAATGCAACGGATTGGTTTGTAGATGCAATTTTTGCTGAAATTCCAATAACTTCTCAAATCGGAGTCCCTTGGGTCTTGCTTGTTCTGTTGTTAGGAGCTTCCTATTTTACAGTGTATTTTAAAGGAATTAATTTTAGAAATTTTTGGACCTCAATAAATATTGTTAGGGGGAAATATGACGATCTTGAAATGTCAGATATTTTAGAGGTTTCGACAGCTGTTCATACGATAGAAGGAGATCAGCCGGATACTGCTAGAGTAGAAGGCAAAGATGGAGAAGTAAGTCATTTTCAGGCATTAACTGCTGCGTTATCGGCGACGGTGGGATTGGGAAATGTCGCAGGTGTTGCGATTGCATTATCCATTGGAGGTGCTGGAGCAACATTTTGGATGATTCTGGTTGGCTTTTTAGGGATGGCGTCTAAGTTTGTGGAGTGTACACTTGGAGTTGCTTACAGAGAGATTGATGAAAATGGTACTGTTTACGGTGGACCGATGTATTATTTAAGTAAAGGGCTAAGAGAGAGAGGTTTAACCAATTTGGGAAAAGTCCTAGCCGTAATTTTTGCAATCATGTGTGTAGGAGGGTCTTTTGGAGGAGGAAATATGTTTCAGGCTAATCAGGCGTTTAAGCTTTTTGAACACGTAACGGGTGCAGAAAATAGTTTTATTTACGGAAAAGGATGGATATTTGGTTTAGTGATGGCAATTTTTGTGGCTATTGTAATCGTAGGAGGTATAAAAAAAATAGCCAAGGTTACGGATAAAGTCGTGCCTTCTATGGTGGTAGTGTATGTATTGGCGGTAATCACTGTAATATCTATAAATTATAAGCTGATTCCCGAAGCAATAAATGCTATTATTACTGGCGCTTTTAGTGCAGAAGGAATAACCGGAGGAGTGGTAGGAGTTATGATTCAGGGATTTAGACGAGCGGCTTTTTCTAATGAGGCAGGAATTGGATCGGCTTCCATTGCTCATTCAGCTGTTAAAACAAAATATGCTGCCAGTGAGGGGTTGGTAGCATTACTAGAGCCTTTTATCGATACCGTAGTGATTTGCACAATGACCGCCATTGTTTTGATCATAACAGGACAGATTCAGGTAGGTACTCAAATCTCTGATGAACAAGGTGTATTGCTTACTGCCAACGCACTAAAAAGTGGTATTTCTTGGTTCCCATATATCTTAAGTTTAGCGGTAATTCTTTTTGCTTTTTCATCCATGATTTCTTGGTCATATTATGGATATCAGGCATGGTCTTATTTATTTGGAAGAAAAAAATATGTGGAGTATATCTATAAAACAATATTTTGCATCTGTGTAATTATTGGTTCGGCAGCCAGTTTAACCGCGGTCACCGATTTTTCAGATGCTATGATTTTTTCTATGCTTGTTCCGAATATGATAGGATTATTTATTCTAACACCTAGAGTAGCAAAAGAACTGAAGCGGTACAAACATGCTATATCGGGTGATTAAATTGTTTTAAATGTTCCTTTTTGAAGATTTTGGCATAAGATTTGCATCTTTTTAAGTATATAGAATTTATCAAAATCTTGTGTGAGGACATTGGTTCAAAGAGCTGAAGATAGTACAGGAAAGGATAGAAAAAACGCTCAGAGAAAACACTGAGCGTTTTTTTATGAATTGTCATCAAGAATACATTTCTTTTTTTATTTTTAGGTAAATAAATATCTGAATATGGATAGAATACAAGAGTATTTGGAGATTGCTATTGACAAAATTGTGTTTTTTGCACCAAGAATTATTGGTGCTGCATTGGTACTTTGGATAGGGTTCAAAATCATCAAAAAAATACTAATTCTGATAGAAGCTGCCTTAAAGCGCATGAATATCTCTGTTACCATGCGCCCATTTCTAACCTCAATTATTTCAGTATTACTAAAGATCGCTATTCTCTTTATTGTCATCTCTATTTTAGGAGCGGATCTTTCAGGTTTTGTAGCTATTTTGGCAGCCATCAGTTTTGCAATTGGTCTTTCGCTTCAAGGTAGTTTGGGTAACTTTGCATCAGGCATACTGATTATGTTTCTAAAACCTTATCAGGTAAAGGATTGGATAGAGGTGGATGATAAGTTTGGGAACGTGCTGGAAATTGGTATTTTTAATACGACAGTAAAAACACCAGGCAACAAAATTTTAATTATTCCTAATTCGAAAATAACAGATGGTGTTGTTACTAATTATTCTAAAGAAGGCGTAATTAGACTGGAAATAACGGTAACAATGCCCTATAGTGAAGATTTTCCTAAAGTAAAAAAGATTATAGAAGAAGCGTTAGCTCCTATAGATAAAATATTAGGCACACCGGTTCCAGAAATTGGAATTGAAAACTTTGATTCGCATAGTGTGTCAATAGCAGTAAGGCCTTATGTGGAACCAGATGATTTCTGGGATGTAATCTTTATAGCGCATCAAGAAATTAAAAGAGCATTTAGTGAGCATCATATTAAAGTTGCATATTCTGAAGGAGTGGAACTGGGAAGTATTGGAGCCTAAGATTTAGAACATTTTTTTATATTGAATAGACTAACTGGCATTTTTTTTGCAGCTTTCTCTGTATTCTAACCAATTTTAGTATGAAATCGAATTTTATGAAATTTATTATGATTTGTACGCTTATGTGCTCAATTTCATACAGCTATAGTCAAAGCACATTAACACTAAAAAAAGGAGTAGTAGTCGATTCTCTTACAGTGCCTTCGAGTGAAGGAGTGTTTAGTGTCTACTTGCCTAAATCTTTTGATTTACAGAAAGCATGGCCTATCTTTTTTGGTTTTGATAGCACCAAAAGTATGAGTTCTTTAACGCATCTTTTTAGTAAATCCGCAGAGAGACACGGGTATATTGTTGTAGTTTCTAATTACGGAGAAAACTTAAGTGTAAATGATAAATCAAATTACGTGGCACTTTTTATGAAACACATTGTTTCTCTGTTTCCAATTCAAAATAAAAGAATGTACGTTTTTGGTATTGGAAAAGACGCACCTCTTAATTCTTCACTACCAATACTCTATAAACAGTTTAACGGAGTAATCGCAATAGGGGATGGTTACGACTATTCATTGAAGTTAAATAGAAATAGAGATTTTTCTTATATTGGAATAGTAGGAGATCAAAATTTTAGATACGTAGACTTTTTAGACACACGTACATATTTACGAAAGAAAGGAATCTCATCAGAAGTCTATACACATAGAGGGAATGAAGAATGGCCATCAGAACGAATTATAGACAAGGCTTTCTCATATTTTACATTAGAGGCAATAGCAAAAGATAACATACCAAAAGATTCTGTATGGATTAGCCATATCTATAAAAAAGATCTTAAAGATGTTCAATTGCTCACAGCAAAAAGTAAATATCTTGAGGCTTATGACCAATTGGTTAGAATGCGCGATAAGTATTCATTTTTTTTAGATGTAGATGAACTCAAAGAAGAACAAAAGACGATAAGAAAGATTAAAGGATATAAAAAAGAGAAACGGCTTAGGTCAAAGTATCATAATCAAGAAATATTCTTAAGACAGACCTTTATACTGTCTCTCGATGAAGACGTTGAACTGAGTCAATATGATAACCTGGGATGGTGGCAGTATAGAATGAGTGAACTTGATATACTACGTAAAACTAATGAAAAGTATGCAAGCGACATGGTGATTAGAATTAAAGGTTATCTAAAGAATATGATTACGATGTATAAAAAAGCAATAGCCAAAGAAAAAGACAATATAGATAGCAAAATATTTTTGAATATTTTAGGAACTATAGTGGATAAGAATGATTTTGAATCATACAAAAATATTATTTCACTTAGCGTTATGGATCAGGATAGCGGAACGGCACTTTTTTATCTGGAGAAAATGCTTCAAAACGGATTTAGAGAATTAGAAGCGCTTTATACAATCGAAGGCACATTGCCATTAAGGATTTCCAAGGAATATAACAATATTATCAAAAAGTACTTAGGAACATCAAAATACTTCTCGTTAGACTGATATGAAAAGCATGTAATTGTGTATTTCATCGGTATTTCAATTCTTTTAAGCATTATTCTATTGATAACTTTTTAAATAGGCATGGTTTTAGTATTAGATTTAATTTATCTTTATAACACGAAAAATCTAAGATGTGTATTACACAAGTTAGCATATCAAGAAATATGACGATATAGATTTGAAATTTTAATTTGGAATACACATTGGGATAAGTTAAGTGTGAGGACATTAGTCTAAAGAACCCAGATCTAATAACTAAAGAGAGTACATAGTTTGCCCAATAAAAAAAGCGGTCGTATTAAAGATCGCTTTTTTTATGTTTTTTTTTGAAGTTTACTTTCGATTTCATTGGGAATTAATAGACTAAAGTGAAATTTTTGAATTTCTTTAGTATCTTAAAATGGAGTGTAAAAGATTATTTATGTGTATTTCATCGATTATTTTTGTTTTTTGTCGTTTAAAAGTTTGTATTAACGATTTTTTTACAATATATTTACTTCAACTTAAAAATACTGGTGTATAACCAGAATTAAGATTTTAAACTGTATGACGATATGGATTTAAAATTTTAGTTTGGAATACGTCAGGGCTCATTAGGTGTGAGGACATTAGTCTGAAAGACCCCAAATCCGGAAGCTAAAGAGAGTACGTAATTTGCCCTAAAATTGATGAAAGCGTTCTGTAAAAGGAGCGCTTTTATATTGTATAACTTTCTGCTATTTTGATATGACTAGATGAGGTATATTTTCCAATTTCCAGTCAATGACAAGTCCTTTCGCTAAGGACCGTGCAATTTCTTCCCCATATAGGTGCTCACATAGATATAATGAGGCTTCAAAACTTTTGGCTCCACCGGCAGAGGTAATGTATTTTCCGTCATGTACGAATAATACCTCTTTTCTTATATCTAAATCAGGAAACATTATACGCATCGTATCAATATCACTAGGAAAAGTAGTCGAAACCACATTGTTTAGCAACCCAGCTTTGGCTAGCACAAAAGCACCATCACAATGAGAGGTGATATATGAGGCAGTTTGATCCACTTTTTTAATAAAATTGATCATCGCTGTGTCTTCCAGGTCGGTATCGAGATGATGTTCTGCACTTGGTACTACCAAAATATCAATTTTTGGTAATAAATCTTTCGTATAATTATAGTCAGGAATTATTTTCACTCCTTCAAAAGTAGTGATAGGATCATCAGTATTGGCTACGGTAAAAACATTCATTTGTTTAATATTTTTACGATATTGAGTATGTTGAAAAATATCAAAAGGTGCCGTAAATTCTGTATTGTATGTACCATTCATAAGTAAGAACGCTACATTAAAACGGTTAGACACTAATGTAGGAAATGTTTTTTCTCTTTTGGGTATTACGGTACGTTCTCCGTGATTCGTTAATAGTTTTTCTCTCTTTTCTTCAGAACAACTAATAATTACTGTAGTTAACAAGATAAATAATAAGTATTTCATGGTAATTTTTAAACAGGTTTTAATGTAGGAAATCTTTTTTCTTTACGGACTTTTTGTTTAACAATGAGCAACAAAAAAATTCCTATTACAGAAATTACAGCCATCAATAGCCATGCGTTATTATAGCCATATTGATCTATAAATTGCATACCCGAATTATGTCCTAAGATGTGTGCTGCAGAAAAAGACATGCTATATAAACCCATATAATTGCCTTGTCTACCTTTTTTTGATCGACCCAGTGCAAAAGCATTCCCGAAAGGAAAGGAAATCATTTCTCCAACCGTTGCAATTACCATGCCGATAACTACGATTCCTGCCCACGGCGTTAACACCAGCAGTATAAAACTAATTCCGGTTAAAATAAATCCACTGATTACATTTCCAATTTTAGACAATGATGAAGATTCTAAATATGCAATGAGGGGCATTTCAAAGACAAAAATTAACGCTCCATTCAATGCCAATATCAGTCCTATATGCTGTTCTGATAAAAAATGGACCTCTTTATAATACAGAGGTATAGTAGAGAAGTACTGAACAAAAACAAACCCAAATAAGGCCAATGCAATTAAGAATAAAATATAAATTTTATCCATATGGGCAGGAGTGGGGCTATCTATCACAACTTCTTTATCAATGATTCTGGCCTTTTTAGGATGTAATGTTTTAATCATAATCAAACCCGCAATAACACAAGTAATCCCATCTATCCAAAACAATCCGTAGTAGCCAATAGTTGCTATGATCAATCCCCCTAAAGCAGGCCCCATAGAGAATCCTAAGTTGATCGCTAGTCTGATAAACGTTAAGGATCTGGTTTTATTTTCTGGTTTGCTGTATGCACTTAATGCAACAAAAAATGCTGGACGGGCAGCATCTGCCACAGTAATAAGAACAAAAAAACTGATGCAAATACTCCAAAAACTAGTGAAGTATTGTACGATAAAAAATGAAATACCGGTTAATAAAAGAGATCCTAAAATTACTTTGTAATAACCAATATGATCGCTTAACTTTCCACCTATCCAAGCTCCCAATAAAGAACCTAATCCATAACTGGTCATTACCCAACCAATTTGGCCAAATGAAAAGCATAAATCATCTGATAAATACAAAGATAAAAAAGGAATCACCATCGCTCCCATTCTGTTAATCAATGTGATAAGTGCTAACCACCAAACTTCTTTTGATAAACCCGAAAAAGTATCAATATAATTTAGGAAGAGTTTTTTCACATTGTTGATGATTAGCTCGTTTAGAATCGATAAAATTAACTTTTTATCGAAAAAACAGATACAATTTTAGAGAATATTAACTGGTTTATTACTAATGCTTTGTACTTTTGCAAAAAAATAAGGGGACAGTGTACAGATTATCTTTTTTACTAATGCTATTCTTTAGCCATATAGTGGCTCAGGATTCTACAACCATTAAAAAAATATTGGTATTTCAGGAACAACTCAATAAAGAATTTGCCTCTGAAGAAAAATCACCGTTAACACCAAAGGATTTTAAAACCTTTAAAGAATTGGATTTTTTTGATATTGATACTACATATAGTGTTTCAGCAAAATTTGTTCGAACACCATATGAAACTCCTTTTATAATGAAAACAACAACGGATAGAGAACCGGTATATGTAAAATATGGTGAAGCTCATTTTGTACTTCAGGAAAAAGAATGGATATTAAATATATATCAGAGTCAGGGACTAAAAACCCAACCTGAATATGAAGATTATCTTTTTCTTCCTTTTACAGACCTTACTAATGGAGAAACCAGTTATGGTGGAGGACGTTTTATAGATCTGAAAATTCCTGAAGACGATATGATTTTAATCGATTTTAATACAGCATACAATCCATATTGCGCCTATAGTGCCAGGTATTCCTGTCCAATTCCTCCGGACGAAAATCATTTAGAGTTGGAGATACTGGTTGGTGTAAAAAAATACAGTAAACACGAAGCAAATAGATAAAAAAAGCGCTCTGATAATTTCAGAGCGCTTTTAGCATAAACAAACAATATATTAAACTATAATATATTAAAACTTATAGATGGCACCAAATACAAAAGACGAAAGGCTTTTTGTTAGGTCACCATCATTATCCGCGAAGAAATCCTCAGACGTCGAATCTAATCTTAATTCTGGTTTCAAAGTAAGATTACCGATATCATAACTTCCTGTAAGCGTCGCGGCAATTACACTACCATCTCCTTCGCCATCAAGACCAACTACATCTACTAATCCCCCATTAAATACAGAGAAGTATTCTCCTCTTATTCCTAAAGTGAACTTTTCTGTAGTTTTAAATTGTGGATACAACGCCACACCATAAAATCCAGATGCATCAGCATCTCCTTGATCTTCTGTGGTTAAATATGTAGTATTAACTCCTAAATAGAATTTTTCAGAAAGATCCCATCCTGTGGTTAAATCAACTTGAAATGTAGGTCCGACAGCTCCAGGTTCTCCTTCATTTCCATATCTAAAATTAAGGTAAGCACTGCCATTATCAGCAGCATACCCTACCTGAGCACCAAAAATATAAGTGTCAAAAGGGTTGTTTTCTGTATAATCTGTTGGATTCATTATGGCTACCATAGCAGACCAATTGTCATTAATTGCAAAATCAGCTTTTAGCCCCGTGTGAGAGAACGGACCATAAGAGAACATATAAGAAGTAGAGTAGTTAAAATTTCCTGTAGGAGAAATTACTTCATACCCCAAAAATGTATTGAAATTACCAAAAGTAAGCTTGAACGTTTCTGTTACATTCCAGTACGCATACAATTGGTTGACGATTTGCGAAGAACCATCAGATAAGAACACGGCATCTTCTCCTCTTGGCCCAAAAACAAGATCCGCTACGAATCCTACTTTTTCTCCTTCGTAGCCAAGAATTACATTCGCCATACCTAAGGCAAAACCGGATTGATTTGCAAATGAAGTAGCGGGAGCTGTAGAGTTATCATTTTGAGCTCCAAAATTATATCTGAAATATCCATCTACAGATCCATTAACAGAAAAATTATCGAACCACTTTTTTTCTTCTTCTTCTTGTGCGATTGACGTAAAGCTAATGAGTGCTAAAGAAAAAAGGCACACTTTTTTAAAAAGTTTTGTTACGTTTTTTGTTTTCATAATAAACATTAATTGGTGTTAATTTGTTTTTAATTGGAGCTGTAAAACTAGTTTAAAACTATTTTACCCCAATAAAAAAAGGGGTAAGTAGACTTATTTTTAAGCATTTTTAATTTTATACCCCTAAAAAATTAGACATTAATGTTTATTTAAATGTTTTTTAAGAATTTGAAAGTGACTATTTTAAATTTTATGATTTTGGATGTAATTTTTGTGATATGCATTAAAAAAAATCAAGGGTTGCAACTATGAAAGATCTATATCTGAGAATGAATAAACCTCTTTTTTAAATCGAATTGTAAAAACTTGATCTGAGTTTTGGAGAAGTAAATGGCTAGTAAAAAATATCTTACTAAGATGACATATATCTGTTTTAAAACCTTTTTGTTACGTAGCAGATGAATTTTTAAGAAAGATTTTATGCTTCTTACTTTATAAAGAACAGACTGGGTAACGCTGGTTTAACGTAGAGAGACTTTTTACATTTAAACTAAAGGTTGTGGTAGTGTACAAATCAAAATTAACTTAATGCCTGTTTACCTTGTTCACCGGTTCGTATTCTATACGTGTTCTGTATCTCTGAGACGAATATTTTACCATCCCCAACTTCGCCCGTTTTAGCAGCCTCAATGATTGTCTGTACGGTTTTTTCTTCTAATTCATCAGATACCACTACAGAAAGATATCTACGTTGTATATCAGACGTGCTATAGCTAATTCCTCTATAAACGTGTCCTTTTTTTTCATTACCAACACCAGTTACATCCCAATGCGTAAAGAAGTTTACTTCAATTTCGTGTAAAGCATCTTTAACTTCTTTAAATCTTGACTTACGTATAACAGCTTCAATCTTTTTCATCTTATGGTGTTGGCTTTAAGATCCCAATGTGGATTATTTAGTAATGAAATACAAGGATGATAGCTCTTTATTTTATTATCCACATTCCTAAAAATACTAAAAGAAATCCTATAACAAAAGAACTAACTGTATAAATAGTAAAGCTCATAAAGTCACCTGATCGTAAGAGTATATGGTTTTCATATGCAAAGGTAGAGAAAGTGGTAAATCCACCGCAAAAACCAGTAGCAAGAAGTAATACTGTGTTTTGGGATAGAACATTATTTTTTAGCGCTAGCCCCAGAATAATTCCTATCAGAAAACTTCCTAGAATATTAACGGTAAATGTTCCATATGGAATTCCATTAGTATCGCTGTTTAAGTATTTACTAATAAGAAACCTGGCTACACTGCCTGTTCCACCACCTATAAAAACAAGTAGGATTTGTTTCATTGATTTATATGATAAGAAAATATTAAAAAAAGTATTTCTGTTATTTAGAACGGTGCCTAAAAATATCGTATTTTGATGTCATACTTAACGAACTTTGTAATTACACCTTATCGTTAGGCTTTTAGATATTTGAACACTGTTTCATACGACTATTATAACAGTTTATTTTATTGGGATGTATATTTCTGTAATCCATTCTGCGGGATTGGGTTGTATACTAGGATCTGTTCTATAAACTTCAAAAGCAGGTGATTCTGCATTGGGTTCTAAACCATTATCTTCAATATACTTATATCCTGCGTCCCAAGCTTCTTTTAAGTTTGTGTAATCACCTTTTAATGTGGTCTTAACGACTTTTTGTTGCGGTAGCGAACCGCATAAAATATTACTATCGGCTGGAGTCACTACTTCCTCCCTAACAGGGATTCCTGTAGAATAGATAGCAGTTCCTTGTTCTTCATTAAATTCGTTATATATAGTAAAAGGCATTCCAGTCTGAGGCAGATTGTTTTGTCTTATATATGACATTACTGCAGGAAGCATTTGAGCCATTTTCTCAGAAACATCTGCAATTGGAGAAGCAGTAGCAATGTACATATAGTAACCACCTCTGTGCTCTGTCACTCCATCAACGTGTACTGAGTATTCTTTCATTTTTTTATTTACGAATGCTTGTAAATTCTCTAACCCTTCTTGATACATTGGTCTTAAACTTTGAGATAGTGTGCTATCTTGTGTCATCCAAAATGCTTTTTCCATAAAAGATTGCTCACCTTTCATACCCCACGTCACCTTTGTTTTTTTATCTTCTAATTTTTCAAATTTCCAGTAAACATCACTATTGCTTTCTCCCATAGGAGTAATAAAAGTGATCTTTTGATTAATACTGGTAAACGGAGCTACTTTTATAGTTTTCATGCTTCCATCGCCCTGAGTTTCACTTTTCCAGCTATAAGAGGCACCATTACCACTCGTTTGGTTTGCATATTCCACGATCATGTCATCAGAATCATCCATCCAAGGACCCCATTCTTCCCATGTTTTATATTCATTGATAGTATTAAAGAGTAATTCATCTGGAGCATCGATTACCTTACTTTCTTCTATCTGGAAATTACCATTTGTCATAGCTATATACACGCCACCTCCAATGACAACTAATAATAAAAGAAAGAATAGATATTTTATGATTTTCATGTTAGTTAGTTTAGATTTTTTCTGTAGCTAATATAATCAATTTTTAAGATGCTTTTAGTTCATAGACTTTTAGAGAGTTAAATGCTTTTCATTTTTAAAAAATTAAAGTTAAATACTAATGAAAAGAAGTTAAAAATATTATTTTTTTTTATTTCGCTACATTTGTCAAGAACAATATAAACATAAACAAATGAAACTTAACCGGATAATATTTTTTATGGCTTTTAGTGTAATTCTACTAGCGTGTAAAAAGGATCGCAGTATACAGGATCAGATCAACCAGCAAGAAAAAGCTCAGGAAAAAGTTGAAGAAAAATTTGACTATTTGGTTGAGCAGTTTGCAGATATCAAAGTGCTTAGATATAAGATTCCTGGATGGGATAAGCTCTCATTAAAGGAACAGCAGCTTGTATACTTTCTTACACAAGCAGGTTTAAGCGGTAGAGATATTATGTGGGATCAAAACTATCGTCATAACTTAAAAATACGTAAAGCACTAGAAAAAGTATATACTAAGTATACAGGAGATAAGAAAACAGCTGATTGGAAAGCTTTTGAGACGTATCTGAAAAGGGTATGGTTCTCTAATGGGATTCATCATCATTATAGTAATGATAAAATCAAACCTGAATTCGACAAGGAATACCTTACTTCTCTTTTAGCAGAAACAAAAATTGAATTGGCAGATGAGGCTATCAATGTTATTTTTAATGAGCAAGATATTAAAAAGGTAAATCAGGCAAAAGGAGTGGATAATGTGGCCTTATCTGCAGTTAATTTTTATGGACCTGGAGTAACTAATAAAGATGTAGAATCGTTTTACAGTAATATGAAGTCTCCTGATCCGGAAAAACCGTTATCCTTTGGTTTGAATTCTCAATTAGTTAAGGAAAATGGAGTGTTAAAAGAAAGAGTGTATAAATCAGGAGGTTTGTACGGTGCTGCAATAGACGAAATCATCAAATGGTTAGAAAAAGCAAAAGGGGTTGCTGAAAACAAAGCACAGGGTGAAGCTATTGGACTATTAATCGAATATTATAAAACGGGAGATTTAAAAACTTGGGATGATTACAATGTTGCTTGGACCAAGGCTACAGAGGGTAATATTGATTACATTAATAGTTTTATCGAAGTGTACAATGATCCATTAGGATATAGAGGCTCTTATGAAACCATTGTTCAGATTAAGGATTTTGATATGTCCAAGAAGATGGCAGTTTTATCAGAAAACGCCCAGTGGTTTGAGGATAATTCTCCATTAATGGACGTCCATAAAAAAGATAGTGTTGTAGGAGTTACTTATAAGGTGGTTACGGTAGCAGGAGAAGCAGGTGATGCTTCACCGAGTACCCCAATAGGTGTAAATCTACCAAATGCAAATTGGATTAGAGCTGCGGTTGGATCTAAATCAGTGTCTTTAGGAAATATCATAGATGCGTATAATAATGCAGGAGGATCAGGTCGACTAAAAGAATTCGTGCATGACGATGAAGATTATGAATTGGAGGAAACATACGGAAAATTAGCAGATAAGTTACATACTGCCTTACACGAAGTAGTAGGTCATGCATCAGGTCAATTAAATCCAGGAGTAGGAGAGACAAAAGAAACACTAAAGAATTATGCTTCTACAATGGAAGAAGGACGTGCTGATCTGGTAGGATTATACTACTTGATGGATCCAAAGTTACAAGAACTGGGATTGGTAGAAGACTGGGAAAAGGTAGGAAAAGCAGCTTATGATGGGTACGTCAGAAATGGATTGATGACACAATTAATACGTCTTAATCTTGGTGATGATGTAGAAGAATCGCATATGCGTAATCGTCAATGGGTAAGTGCCTGGGCTTTTGAACAAGGAGCTAAAGATAATGTAATCCAAAAGGTAACTAGAGATGGAAAAACCTATTACAATATTAACGACTATGCAAAGCTACGAGAGATTTTTGGTCGGTTATTGCGTGAAACACAGCGTATCAAATCTGAAGGTGATTTTAATGCTGCAGAAGCATTGGTAGAAGGATATGGAGTAAAAGTTGATCAGGCAACTCATGCAGAAGTTTTAAAAAGAAACGAACAATTTACATCTGCTCCTTATAGTGGATTTGTGAATCCCGTTTTAGTTCCTGAGATGGACGAAAATGGAGAAATAACGAAAATCAATGTAACGCAACCTAAAGATTTTGTAACTCAAATGCTAGAATATAGCAAGACATATGGGTTTTTGCCAGAAATGAATTAAACAATATTAGGAAATCGTATAACCAGGATCTTAGAAATAGAATCCTGGTTTTTTATGGAAAAATGTGATGTTTAATAATTCCCTAATCATCTTTGTTTTAATAATACAAGATAAATATTAGTAAGAAAAAACCCTCAAACCAAGAAGCGGATTCGATAAGTTTAAACCTATTTTCGTTTTCTAACGAATTTTCTGATTATGCTTAAAGTATTTTTTGTGCCGGTTTTTTACTTTTTGCTGTTTTTTTCTACTTCTTACACACAGGAAAAAAAAGATTGTGAGGAAATAGAAAAACATATTAATGAACTTCCTACAATAGATGATAGACTAAGAGAATCTCTGGTATATATCCAAAATACAGATTTAGAATGTAAATATAATTTATGGACAAGGAGAGCGCAAATGTTTCAGGAAAAGTTTCTTCTTGATTCGATTGTCGGTTCTTTGGATCATGCGATAGAAGTTGCTAATGAGTTAGAAAACTCAGAGTTTTATCTACGCTCGACATTAAAAAAAGCTAGCTTTTTAGTTGATCAGAATAAAATAGAAGAATCTCTAAAAATACTTAATTTATGTAAAAGAAAATTAGAAGCGAATCCTAACAGTCACGAATGGGTAGGATATTATAATACCAAAGCAAATATTAGTAGAAATAATGGAGAGTATGAAAAAGCACTTACGTATGGTGATAGTGGTATTGCAATGGCAAAAAAAGTAAATAAAACAAATTCATTACACCACGGATACTTGGATAAAGCAGTATCTCATATTACCTTATTTCAGTATAACAAAGGGATTGAAGCATTACAAAGCGCTATTTCAATTTTGGACACCCTAGAAAACAAAACAGAACTATCTTTTGCTTATTTTACAAAAGGAGTTTGCTATGAACGTTTGGAAGAGTATGAAAAGGCTATTGAGACATTAAAACTTGCAGTAGAAAATGCTCGAAATACAAACGATACCAAGTCGTTAGCTAGAGCGTATTCTAGAATGAGTATATCCCTGATAAAATTAAAAGATAAAAGAGCTTTGGAAGTAATCGATTCTGTGATTTCAATTTCCCAAAAAACTTCAGACTTCTCTACTTTGGCAATTGGATATTCAGACAAAGGAAACGCAGCTCTTAATATAATTGAAGATTATGACCTTGCAGAGCATGCATTTTTAAAGTCTAACGAGATTTTAGATACAGAAAGCGTTACAAAGAGAGCTAAAGAGATTACATTGCTTACAAACTTATCAGGTCTGATAATTACAAAAAAGAAGAAGAAAGATTATGAAAAAATGTATGCTTTTATAAAAGAGTACGAAGTTGAAAGTGAAAAAACAAAATCACTTATAGCAAAATTAAATCTAGCTGATTTTTATACTACCTATTATGAAGGAGTAAATAATTACAAACAAGCGCTTCGATACTATAGAGAATATGAAGATATTAGAGATTCTATAACAAATAAAGAGGTGAGGGTTGATGTAGCAGATTTAGAGAAAAAATACGAAACTCAAAAAAAGGAAATAGAAATATTAAAACTAAACGAGCAATCTCAAAAACAAAAAATTAAAACTCAAAAAGCTCAAACCAATCAATATGTTTTTTCTGCAATAGCGTTGTTTGCGATACTACTGTTACTAATGGGATTTTGGGTGTATATGAAAACAAAAAAACAACAGGAAGCACTCAACCTCACTCACCAGAAACTCAAAGAAAGTCATCAAGAAGTGGCCTCCATAAATACTGTAAAAGACCGCTTATTTTCTATCATATCTCATGATATGCGTAATATGCTTATTCCTTTTCAAAGAGGAGGTAAAATATTAAAAAACTATATAGACAAGGGTGATTATGAGAAGGTAAAGGAGTTATCGCAAAAACTACAAGAAAATTCATTAAACCTTTCGCATCTATTGGACAACTTGTTAAATTGGTCCTTAGAACAGATGAATGGATATTCATTTAAGGCAGAAAGAATAATAGTGTCCAGTGAATTAGAAGATATAAAAAGTGCTTTTATGCCTTATACCCTAGAAAAAAATATAACGATTAATATAAAAGGGAAATTAGAATTAGAGACTTTATTTGATAAAGGAGCTTTTCATATAATTTTTCGAAACCTTATCGGAAATGCTCTAAAATATACTGAAAATGGAACTATTAGTATCAATTTTTTTGAAAAAGTAGATAAACTGATCTATGAAGTTTCAGATACGGGAATTGGAATGTCAGAAGAACAATTAAATGATATTTTTAAATTAAAAAAGAATAAGACTGCCGGAACAAGAGGTGAAAAAGGCACAGGAATAGGTCTTAACCTGGTATATCGATTTGTAGAAATGAATAAAGGTACCATTCGGGTATCATCTGAAATGAGAATTGGAACAAAGTTTGAGCTAAGCTTTCCAAAAGTAATTGCAATTGATACATCACTTTCTTCAGGAATTAAACAAGAATCGGCATAATGCTGAAGATTTAATTTTCAAAAATCGTATTTTTTTTCAATAGCATACCGCAGTAATTCTCCTTTTCCGTGAAGCCCTAATTTACGAATGATATTTTTGCGATGCGTTTCTACCGTGGACACAGAGTTGAAACGGATGGCTGCAATTTCTGAAGAGGTTTTTCCTTGTCCAATAAGTGTTAGTATTTCTCGCTCACTTTTGGATAAGACCTGTTTCTTTGATTGTTGTGTTATATCTTCAGAAAAAAAGGAAGGATCGATTGTGGCATCAAAATAGGTGTTTCCTTTCATCACTTCCCGTATTGAGGTCAGAACTTCTTCTAACGGGGAGTTTTTTAGTAAATATCCAGTAGCTCCGGCAGCCACCATTTGTCTTACAGCATCTTCCTGATCAAACATAGAGAAAGCAATGATTTTGATATGGGGTGCTTCTTTTTTGATGATTTTTGTAGCAGCAATCCCATCTATTTTTGGCATACGGATATCCATCAAAACTACTTTGGGTTGTTTTCTTCTTACGATGGTTAATAATTCTTCACCATCATTTGCCTTACCGACAATGCTTATTTCTTTTTCATATTTAAGTAATAAATCGATACCGTCAATTAATGACTGATGATCTTCTGCGATAGCTACTGTAATCATATAGGTATATTTATGATGATATTAGTTCCTTTTCCTATGGTAGAGTCAATCTCAAAAGTTCCCTCTAGGTGTTCGATACGTTTCTCTATACTTTTTAACCCCATTCCGTCTTTTTCAGGTAGTATCTTGGCATTAAATCCTTTTCCGTTATCCTCTACAATAATATTGAGTAGAGAATCATGATTGGTTAGTGAAATATTGATTTCAGATGCATTGGCATGTTTGATCGTATTGGTAATCAATTCCTGAATAATTCTGAAAATAGAAATTTCCAAAGCATTGTCTAATCGTTCATCTAATCCGTAATCCTGCACTTCGATTTGTAATCTATTGCCATTAGAAGCTTTTTTTGCAAGGTTTCTGACAGCAGGTAACAATCCTTTTTTTGCCATGACTCCGCTGTTTTTTTCGTGGGCAATGGTTCTTACTTTTTGGTACGCTTCATCGAGTAGGTTGTTTGTTTTTATATATAGTTCTTCAATATTTTCTACATTAGGATTATTGTGGTTGTTTTTTAAGTGATCAAAATGTAGTTTTACCGTTGCCAGTGTGCTCCCTATATTATCATGTAGATCATTGGCCAATCGTTGGCGTTCTTTTTCCTGCCCAGAAATCATAGCGTCTATAGCTGTGAGTTCTTGCTCTTTCAGTAATTTCTCGGTTTTTTGAATTTCGATTTCTCGTTCTTGTTCGGCGATGTGTTGTTTACGTTTGGTGTTTCTGTATATAAGGATTGCGATTATGATTCCTAAAAAAAGAGAGCCACCTAAAGTTGCAGCAATATTTTGATTTTTCTTCTTTTTTTGTTGTTCAATTAGAATCTGTTTTTCCTTTTCAGCTGTTCTAAATTTTACATTTAGTTGCGTTATATTATTAATGTGTTTTTTTTGATTAAACTCCATATTAGAAAAAAAACTTTTACTTAAGAAGTAGTACGCACTATCAGAAATGTTTAGTTTTTCAAAATTTTTGGCTTTCCAATAATCTAAATAAGTCAAATTCCATTTAATTAGTTTTCCTTTCAGATTGGTTTTGTCAATTATATTTAAAAGATTATTTGACTCCATATGAAGTCCCATTTTATTTTTTAAAATAGCAATACTGATATCGAGAGCGATTTTCTTTTCTATGAATTTACCTAATGAATTATCTCCGTAATATTCTTTTGCTTTTTTGTAATAATATAGCGATTTTTCGAAATCTTTTACATACTCATAGTGTATTGCGATATGTTTACTTAAATTACCTTTATAGAAGTTTGGAATTTCGGTATTCAGAAGCTTGATACACCGTTTTAAATCAGTTACATTTTCGAACTGTTGATTATTATTTCTTCTAATAAAAAACAAATCATAGTAGTCACTGATTAATATATCTACATTATCCTGAGTGTTGTTTCTTAGACTGTTTAGTGTTTCTTGATAAACGGTATCATAAATACTAAAATATCTTGTATGGTATTCAAGAATAGCTTTATAAATTTCATTTTGAATACTTTTGAGTTCAATCTTTTTGGAAAACTCTAAAGCTACTTCGAAATAAGAAATAGCTTCAGAATCTTCATTTTCTTTATAATAGTATTTATATAAACCGTGATTTAAGTATTTAATGGAGTTTAATAAATTATTGGAAGAAATAATAGCGGGCTTATAGGATGTGAACTCTTCATTTTTTTTAAGAATTCCAACTTGTGAAATAAATGTATGTAAGTTGCAAAGTTCCTTGTGCAATTCTTGAGGTATTTTTTCTTTATATTTTTCTAATAATTCACTCGATTCATCATATTTTATTGATTTTATAGATAATAATATTTCTTCAATATAGGCCATAGCTTCATCCTTAGAAAACAAGTCCATGTAACTAAATAAGGATATGATGATCATCAAAAAAATACTTCTTCTCAAAATGTAACTCTAATGGTTCCTGGATGACAACCTAAGTCAAGAAAGGTGCCTTCTTTATCTAAGTGACTAAATGTCCAAAATAGAGGTAGATTTTTGTCGTCAAAATTAAAATCTTCCATAATATCTTGATAATATTGGGGTTGAAAAGAAGATTTGTTAATTCTACTAAGATCCCAATTGATTGGAGTGTTATATTTTTTTAATAATAATTGATCTCCATCTCTTATATATCTATGTCCATCTATAAATGCAGATTCTTCTAAATTATCTTTGTCAAAAATTTGCCTGGATATTCCACCATTCTGAACTTGAACTTGTCTTAAATCATCAAAAGTAATATTTAGATTTATTAAAGAACCATCAGAAATTCCTTCAATTTTTTTTAGCTTTTCTTGATTTTTATCGGAAAGCCTTAAAAAGTAATTATCTCCTCTAGGGGAAATAAAAAGTTCTTGGTTTAGAAGAAATTCATTTGAATAAAGTGGTTTTAAATTTATATTAAGATTGTAAACAAAATCATCTATTAAGGCGTGGTAGACTAGTTGAATTGTTGGAGGGCCAGCTAAGCCAAGAGTAACATCTCCATTATAATTTTGTATAAAGAGATCACAATTTTCTGGAAAGAAAGTCAATTCATCATTTTCATTTTTTTTGAAATATCCTCTAATATTCCCATATAAAGTAAAAAAGGTATTGTATCTATATCCTCCTCCAAGTGTCTGCCAATTGCTATTACTATAAACGATTTTTTTCAAACATTCTTCAGGACTAAGTTCTTTAGAACACTTTTCTATTATAGTTTCTTCAGTATCTTTTTTTCGATTTAGGAACTCATTTAAGCTAAAAGTGGTACGTAGATTTTCGTGCATGGTTACTTTATTTTAGATTATTTAGTTACTCCAAATCTCTTCAAAAAAATAAAAATTTTCCATACCCAGTACAAGGTATTTTTTCAAGGGCGTCTAAAAAACACCAACAAAACACCTTACCAGCGATCAAATGATCCTAGGTAATAGAAATTACTATTTAATTGAAAACTAGGGGTATAGTTTGTTTATTCTGGTCTTAAATACATTTTTAATGCAAAAAGCAACAAAATAAAGATAATAAAACCGAAGAGAATAAAAATACTGCCTTTGTAATATTTGCGATGTAGTGTAAGATCTTTTCGATAGCTAAATACCATCAATATGACAAAAGCTACTACAAAAAATCCTGCAAATATCCACTGACCTGTACTAAACATATTTTGTTATTTTTACGGCAAAGATAAAAGTTAATTATAAAAACCACATATAATTTTGTCATACTGAGCTTGTCGAAGTGGAATTTAGGTATCAGGTTAAAAAAATCTTTGACAAGCTCAGATTGACAAGGTGATGTTTTTATAAATTGTATTTTTTAATAATGAAGAACATCTAATTAATTAAATAAATGAAAGATAAAATTGC
Organism: Aquimarina ulvae; assembly: GCF_053613295.3. Classification (NCBI taxonomy): domain Bacteria; kingdom Pseudomonadati; phylum Bacteroidota; class Flavobacteriia; order Flavobacteriales; family Flavobacteriaceae; genus Aquimarina; species Aquimarina ulvae. Next base: position 347,161 of record NZ_JBSIBP030000005.1, on the reverse strand, counting down.
GGCTGTACAAGAATTTCATACGGCTTTTGAGATTGGGTACAAAAACAAGCCAATTGCGGATTTAGGAGCGGCTAAAAACACGCTTCGTTTTAATTTAATGAAAGAAGAAAATGAAGAGTATCTGGAGGCAGCTCAGAACAATGACCTGGTCGAAGTAGCAGATGCGCTTGGAGATATGTTATATATTCTGTGTGGTACGATTATAGAACACGGCATGCAACATAAAATAGAAGAGGTATTTACAGAGATTCAACGCAGTAATATGAGTAAGCTAGGAGAAAATGGCAAACCAATTTACAGGGAAGATGGTAAGGTATTAAAAGGCCCAAATTATTTCAAACCTAACATAAAGGAAATCTTAGATCGATAGTTATAACAAAAAATCCGGAATATACTTTCCGGATTTTTTTGTGCTTATAATTCCTGATTCTAAATTTTAGCAATTACACCTTTACTCTCCAGCTAAAAGGATCATCCGCTTTGTTGTACTGGATATTCATAAGTTCTTTCTTGAAATGAGAAGCGTAAGAATTCTCTTGTTTCTCTAGTTCATAATGCTCTCCCTGATATCCAAAAGCTTTTACAGGACTTACTACAGCTGCTGTCCCTGCTCCAAACACCTCTTTTAAACTACCATTTTTATGAGCTTCTACAATCTCACTTACTTTTATAGGTCTTACTTCTACTGTATATCCTTGTCTTTCTGCTAGTGCAATAAGACTCTTACGAGTAATCCCATCTAATATACGATCACTAACAGGTGCAGTCAATAAGGTGTTATTTACTCTAAAGAAAACGTTCATGGTTCCAGCTTCTTCTATATATTCGTGGGATTTAGCATCTGTCCAGATAATCTGCTGATATCCTTGTTCTTTGGCAAGCTTGGTTGGGTAAAATTGACCGGCATAATTACCAGCCGCTTTGGCGTATCCGAAACCTCCACTAGCCGAACGGCTAAATTTTTCTGCAACCAATACACTTACATCACCACTATAATAAGATTGTGCCGGAGAACAAATGATCATAAAACGATACTGATCAGCCTCTGAAGCAGAAACACTGGGTTGCGTAGCGATCACAAAAGGTCGGATATATAAAGAGTTACCAAAACCAGGCTTAATCCATTCGTTATCTAATCTCAATAAGGTGTTCAATCCATCAAAAAAATATTCCTCTGGAAACTCAGGCATGGCTAAACGTTCAGCAGATTTATTAATTCTGCTAAAGTTTTCATCAGGTCTGAATAGAAATGTATCACCGGCATCATCTTTATACGCTTTCATTCCTTCGAACACAGCCTGACCATAATGAAATACCCTTGCAGATGGATCGAGTGTCAGTGGCCCATAAGGTAAGATTTTAGGTGTTTGCCACTCGCCATCAATAAAATCACAAACAAACATATGGTCTGTAAAAACTTTGCCAAAAGCTAAATTTTCAAAATCTACTTGTCCTATTTTAGACTCACTTACTTTGGTAATTTCCATCTCTTGCGGAACTGCATTTTTCATCCGTTCGTTATTTATTAGGTTGTGAAAGTTTTTTAAAAATCAACAACAGCATTTTTTTGTAAATCGTGACAATGTCACGATATTGGCATATGTTGAAATATTAAACAAAAATACCTTTTTCTGGCAAATTAAGAATTTTAAAAATGTTTAATTTTGCCAAACACTATTAATAATAATGTATTATGAAAAAAATCACACTTTTTTTTGCAGGTTTATCGTTTTTAGTAGCTTGTAATTCTGTAGAAAAAGAATCCTTTTCAGTTCAGGATATAGCACTAAGTGAATATAGTAATTATGGAGGGAAAATTTCATCTGAAGCAATTTTGTATAAAGATGCAATTGCCGAAAAATATAAAAATCTTGTGGAAGGTGATACAATAGATGTTGCATTTTCGAGTACTGTAAATGATGTATGTAAAGCCAAAGGTTGTTGGATGAAAGTTGCGTTGGATGGTGAGCAGGAAACAATGGTAAAGTTTAAAGATTATGGTTTTTTTGTGCCTAAGGATATAGAAAGTGACACTATTATTGTGCAAGGGCGGGCATATGTCTCAGAAACTTCTGTGGAAGAATTACGTCATTTGGCCTTGGATGCCGGAAAATCAGAAGAAGAAATAGCAGCTATTACAACTCCTAAGAAAACCTATTCTTTTATGGCAAATGGAGTCTTAGTAAAACAATAATGGAGAAGAAGCTAAAACGGGAGATCATTACAACTTCTGATGGTTCTACTACGATACATTTTCCAGAATTAGATGAACATTATCATTCCAAACACGGTGCTATTAATGAAGCAAAACATGTGTTTATTAAAAATGGTTTTGATTATATTTTAGCTTCCAAAAAAACTTCTGAATTAAATATTTTGGAAATTGGTTTTGGAACCGGTTTAAATGCATTCATAACCTATCTTGAAGCTACAGAAATTCAGAGAAAGATTAGATATGTGGGGGTAGAAGCATATCCAGTTTCAACTAATGAGACCAAACTAATGAATTATGTTGAGCAATTATCTGCTCATCATCATCAAGATATTTTTGACGCATTGCACGAATCATCTTGGGAAAATCAGAATGCCTTATCTTCTAATTTTTCACTAACTAAGCGGAAACAGTTTTTTGCTGATATTAAAGATCAAAATTGCTTTGATTTAATTTATTTTGATGCTTTTGGTGCCAGAGTACAACCAGAACTATGGAATGTTGAAATTTTCGAGAAAATGTACGATGCACTTATGGAGTATGGAGTTTTGGTAACCTATGCTGCAAAAGGCAGTGTAAGACGTGCTATGCAAGAAGTAGGTTTTACTGTAGAAAGACTTCCTGGTCCGCCGGGTAAACGAGAAATGCTGAGGGCCATAAAGCGTTGAATCTTTTGGTTGTATTCGTGAACCAATAGAATTTAGATTTGTTAAACCTATAATAAAGAGATAGGTTATGTAAAAGGGCGTTGTTATTTTGCACGAAATAACGCACTAATGAAAGTCTTAATTACTGGAGCAACCGGACTTATTGGTCAGGAAATTGTAGGATTATGTCATCAATCAGATATTGATGTACATTACCTTACAACAAGTAAAAATAAGCTAACATCAGAAAAGAATTATAAAGGATACTATTGGAATCCTTCTTCTGGCGAAATAGATTTGGATTGTTTTGAGGATGTAGAAGTAATCATTAACCTCGTCGGCGCCACTGTAGCCAAACGTTGGACTAAAACGTATAAACAAGAGATTATAGACAGTCGGGTAGAAACAGCTTCTATCATGTTAGCATCACTAAAAAAAATAAAACATTCTGTAAGGCATATCGTTTCAGCTAGTGCTATAGGAATTTATCCGGACTCTTTTCAGAATTATTATAAAGAGGATTCTGTGGAACGGGATGCTGGATTTTTGGGAGAAGTTGTTACCAAATGGGAGGCTGCAGTTCGAGAATTCCAGACGATCAATATTGAGGTGAGTTTTCTTAGAATCGGACTTGTTCTTTCTAACAAAGGAGGTGCGTTTCCAAAAATAGTAAAGCCAATTAAAAAGGGATTGGGTGCGGCTTTTGGAAATGGAAAACAATGGCAAAGCTGGATTCATCTAGATGATCTTGCACAATTGTTTATGTATGTGGTAGAAGAAGAATTAACAGGTACTTATAACGCAGTAGCGCCTAATCCTGTTTCTAATGAAAAATTAACGAGCGTAGTAGCAGACAAAACGGATAAAAAAATTATACTACCTAATGTTCCAAGATTCTTGATGAAGCTAATTCTTGGTGAAATGCATACTTTATTATATAGTAGTCAGCGAGTTTGCGCCGATAAAATTTTAGCAGCAGGCTTCAAGTTTAAATACGACCATATTGTGCCAGCGGTTGAGGATCTGGTTTGAATACACAGAACCAAAGAAAAAAAGAAAAAGGCTAATACTTTCCAACAGTATTAGCCTTTTTTTTTATTTTATTTTTAGAACTAAGCCTTATTGGCTTTTAAACTTACTTTCAACTCAATATCATCATTGATAAACTTGTCTCCTAAATTTTCGAAAACAGACTTAGATCCATAATTTACTCCCCATTCAGTACGATTGATTGTAAAAACTTCACTTGTTAGAGTCATTGTGTCTCCTTCTACAGATGTTGAAACGGGGAATGAAATATTTTTCTTAATTCCTTTGATAGTAAGGTTTCCTTCTACCATTGCATTTCCTTCTTTTTCAGAAATACCAGTTACTTCAAAAGAAGCATTTGGAAATTTAGCCACATTAAAGAAATGATCTTCTTTTCCTTCGCCTTCTCCCTTAAGATGCCCTTCAAGACCTGCTTTGTCATCACCTTCCAGATCTGTTACATTAATCGATGTCATATCGATTACAAAAGAACCACTTTGGATTTTTCCTTCCTGCGTTTTTACCTTTCCTTTTGCTATGCTAATAGTTCCTGTATGTTCTCCTGTAGGTTTTTTACCCGTCCATTCAATAGTACTAGCTGCTGTATCTACAGTGTATGTGATTGCTTCTGCGGGTGCTTCTACAGTTTCTTCTGCAGCAGTAGCTTCTGTTTCATTTTTTTTCTCACCCTTGCAAGAGGTTGCAGCTGCTATTATGGCAGCAACAGCGAACAGGTTTATTAATTTGATTTTCATAATAATGTTAGTTTATAGTTTTAGAAAATCAAAATTATTTTTTTAGAAAAGGAATATTCTTAAATATATACTAAAATATTACAATGACATTATGACATTTATCCAAAAATGGCAGTACTTTTGCATCTTCAAAAAGAAAACTTATAAAAAGTACTGTTTACATGAGTAAGAAAAATAAAAACACTGATGATGTAAAAGATCAAGTGGAAGAGGCACTTGATACAACTGTTGAGGAAACAGAAGTAGAAGAGGTGGATGTTGAAACTCAATTAAAGGAAGACTTAGAAAAAGAAAAAGATAAATTCTTAAGACTCTTTGCAGAATTTGAAAATTATAAAAAGCGTACTTCTAGAGAACGGGTAGAATTGTTTAAGACAGCTAGCCAAGATGTGATACAGTCTATGTTGCCTGTATTGGATGATTTTGATCGTGCTCTTAAAGAGATCGAAAAATCTGCTGATAAGGATGTACTGAAAGGTATAGAGCTTATTCATAATAAACTAAAGGAAACCTTAAAAAACAAAGGGTTATCTGAAGTAGAAGTCGTAGTAGGAGACACGTTTAATGCTGATGATCATGAGGCGATAACGCAGATTCCTGCACCAAGTGATGAATTAAAGGGTAAAATTGTAGACGTTATAGAAAAGGGGTATAAATTAGGAGATAAAGTGATTCGTTTTCCTAAGGTGGTAACCGGACAATAAGACAAATTAGATGAAAGAAGATTTTTATGATATTTTAGGTATTACTAAGAATGCTACCATAGCTGAAATTAAAAAAGCATATCGTAAAAAAGCGATAGAATATCATCCGGATAAAAACCCAGGGGATACCACTGCGGAGGAAAAATTTAAGAAAGCAGCAGAGGCATACGAAGTACTAAGTGATCCTGATAAAAAAGCGCGCTATGATCAATTTGGTCACCAGGCATTTGAAGGTGGCGGCGGTTTTGGTGGTGGCGGAATGAATATGGATGACATATTTAGTCAGTTTGGTGATATTTTTGGCGGCGGAGGTTTTGGTGGTTTCGGCGGCTTTGGAGGCGGCGGAGGAAGACAACGCCGGGTAAAAGGAAGTAATTTGCGTATACGAGTTAAGCTTACGCTAGAAGAAATTGCTCACGGAGTAGAGAAAAAAATTAAAGTCAAACGTAAAGTTCAGGCTCCCGGGACTACTTATAAAACATGTGCAACCTGTAATGGTAGTGGCCAGATGACACGAATTACCAATACAATTTTGGGTAGAATGCAGACTTCTACTACGTGTTCTACTTGTGGTGGTGCAGGACAAAGCATCGACCACAGGCCATCTGATGCTGATGGGCAAGGTCTAAAAGTTTCAGAAGAAACAGTGAGCATAAAAATACCAGCAGGAGTAGAGGATGGTATGCAACTAAAAGTTTCTGGTAAAGGGAATGAAGCTCCAGGAGACGGGATTGCAGGAGATCTTCTGGTAGCGATTGAAGAATTAGATCATTCACAATTACAGCGTGAAGGAGATAACTTGCACTATGACCTATATATTAGTTTTTCTGAAGCTGCTCTTGGAGCATCAAGAGAGATTGATACAGTATCTGGAAAAGTCCGTATTAAGATTGAAGAAGGAGTACAAAGTGGTAAAATATTAAGGCTTAGGGGAAAAGGAATTCCGAGTATTAATGGCTACGGAAATGGAGACCTTCTTGTACATGTAAATGTTTGGACTCCAAAAACACTTAATAAAGAACAAAGAGAATTTTTTGAAAGAATGGCGCAGGATGATCATTTCAAACCTAGCCCCGATAGTAAAGACAAATCATTTTTTGAAAAAGTAAAAGATATGTTTTCATAAAAAAGGAGAATGATAAACAATGTAGGTGTAATCATTCTTAAATGCTGATTTTTGTTTAATAAAAATTCGTATATTTGAAACATCACTAGCGCATTTAGTGATAATTTTTCTTTTTCATAGCAATTTTTTTCCCATCCTTAATACTTGTATTTAGGGTGGGTTTTGTTTTTTATAAAACCCAGTGTTAGAGTGAGAAGTTGTAGTGCATTTAAGCATACTTTAATTATAAAAATAAAGCGGCTTACATCATAAGGTACAGTAATATGTGGCTGTTTATTTTATTTCAATAATTTTTTGACGTACTTAGCATAGTTTTTTTAATTTCAGAATAAATCACACTATTATATATGACCAATCTTTTGGAGGTACAAAAAGCAACGAAAAAGTTTGGAGACTTTATTGCCCTAAACTATGTTTCCATTCAAGTGCCTAAAGGAAGTATTTTTGGGTTATTAGGTCCGAACGGAGCAGGTAAAACGACATTGATCAGGATTATTAATCAAATTACGCTTCCGGATAAGGGGAGTGTCTTTTTGGATGGAGAACCACTACAGCCTCATCATATAAAAGATATCGGCTATCTTCCGGAGGAAAGAGGATTGTATAAATCCATGAAAGTTGGTGAACAGGCTTTATACCTTGCTCAACTTAAAGGGTTAAGTAAAAAAGAAGCTAAAGAAAGGCTAAAATATTGGTTTGATAAATTTGACATATCACATTGGTGGGATAAAAAAATACAGGAACTTTCTAAAGGAATGGCGCAGAAGGTACAATTCATTGTAACCGTACTTCACAAACCTAAGTTATTAATTTTTGACGAACCTTTTAGCGGTTTTGACCCAATCAATGCGAATGTAATTAAAGATGAAATCCTTCAATTAAGAGAGGAAGGCGCTACAGTAATTTTTTCTACACACAGGATGGAAAGTGTAGAAGAATTATGTGATCATATGGCATTGATACACAAATCAAATAAAATATTAGAAGGAAAAGTTTCTGATATCAAAAGAAACTATAAATCAAATACATTTGAAGTTGGATTGTTATCGGAAGACAATTTGAAACTGGAAGAAATTTTAAAGGACAAGTTTACTACATATCCAGCTAGTTTTAAAACCATAGAAGAACAACTTAAATTAAAAATCACCTTAGCCCAGGAAACATCACCAAATGAATTGTTAAGATACTTGTCCGAAAGAGCTCAGGTTGTTCGATTTAACGAAGTAATACCAAGTGTAAACGAAATATTCATTAAAACCATTACTGAAAATGAGTAGCAATTTACAGTTAATCATCAAGAGAGAATTTATTTCTCGTGTACGTAATAGAACTTTTGTGGTAATGACATTTCTAAGCCCTTTAATTGTGGTCGGAATGATAGCATTGATAACTTGGTTAACAACACTTAATAATGATGAGGTTAAGAAAGTTGCTATTGTTGATGAAACCGAATTGTTTATAACAGATCTGAAAGATACTGATGAAGTAAGCTATATAAATTATAGTAAAATTGGTTTGGAGGCAGCAAAAGATTCTGTCATATCCAAAAAACTATATGGACTGCTTTATATTCCAAATAAATCTTCTAATACAGAACTGTCAGAGTCTATTCAGTTCTATGCAGAAGAATCTCCCAAATTTTCAGTATTAAATAAGATTGAGCGGATTATAGCGAATAAATTAACAAAACAAAACTATAAAGCCGAAGGGCTCAATTTAGAGGCAATAGAAAACTCAAAGGCAAGGATAAACATTCAAATTGAAAATTTCTCTGGAGAGAAAACTTCCAAAATGTCTAATTATATCAAAATGGCGTTTGGTGGTCTTGCAGGATATTTATTAATGATGTTTATTATCATTTATGGTAATATGGTGATGCGTTCGGTTATAGAAGAAAAAACCAATCGGATTATAGAAATTATTATCTCCTCTGTAAAACCAATGCAGTTGATGATGGGTAAAATTCTGGGCACTTCTTTTGCCGGAATTCTTCAGTTTCTCGTTTGGGTGGTGCTAGGAGGAGTTTTATTATTGGTGGCTACTTCTATATTTGGGATTGAGGCACAACCTGCTGGGATAGATCCTTCTGTAGCCTTGCAAGAAAATAATCAACAAGAAATTCAACTTTTGATACAAGATGTATTAAAACTTCCATTGGCAACATTGGTACTATCATTCTTTGTTTACTTTATAGGAGGTTACTTTTTATACAGTTCGATCTATGCTGCTATCGGTGCCGCAGTCGATAGTGAAACGGATTCGCAACAATTTATGTTGCCTATTATTTTGCCATTGATGTTAGGCATTTATGTTGGTTTCTTTGCGGTGATAGAAAATCCACACGGAACCGTTTCGACAGTATTTTCTATGATTCCACTTACTTCTCCTATTGTTATGTTGATGCGGATACCTTTTGGAGTTCCTTGGTGGGAGATTTTGATTTCGATATTGATACTTATCGGAAGTATTATTTTTATGGTATGGCTTGCTGGTAAAATTTACAGAATTGGTATTTTGATGTATGGTAAAAAACCAAGTTATAAGGAATTGTTTAAATGGTTAAAATATTAAGATGATTCAGGAAGATATTAAAGAGCAAGTAGGAGAAATCACCGAGCAGGTAAAGGACGTAATAGAACAAGATGTTTGGGGTACTATCAAACATTTTTTAGAATATGAAATATTTCATTTTGGAGCCAAAGACCCCGTTATATTGACCGTTCGAGTGGTGATTTTGGTACTGTTATCTATAGTGGTAGCCTCATTTTTTCTAAAATTCTTCAGGAAAATTGTTACTAGAAAGTTAGCACATCAGGATAAGATCAAGTTCGAGTCTGTATTTTCTTTCGTCAAGTATTTTATTTACATCATCATTATCTTTATAACTTTAGATAATATTGGGTTTAATATTACTGCAGTTTTTGCAGCATCAGCGGCGTTGTTGGTTGGTGTAGGGCTTGCATTACAGACATTAATACAGGACATCATATCTGGAGTGTTCATTTTTATTGATCAAACGGTACACGTTGGTGATATTATAGAACTTGATGGTAAGGTAGGTAGGGTTGAAGAGATAAAACTAAGAACAACCAGAGCAGTTACTATAGATAACAAGGTTTTAATTATTCCAAATCATAAATATTTGACATCTACTTTATACAATTGGACACAGAATGGATCGGTAACCAGAGAATCTGTAGAGGTTGGAGTGGCTTACGGCAGTGATACGGTGTTGGTTAAAGATTTATTGATACAGGCTTCATTAGCCAATAAAAATGTATTGAAAGAACCACCTCCATTAGTATTGTTTACTGGTTTTGGGGATAGTTCACTTAATTTTAAATTAGTTTTTACAATAAATGATAGTTTTCAGGCACAAATTCCTAAAAGTGAAGTAAGGTTTGAAATTGATCGTTTATTTAGAGAACACGAGGTAACAATCCCATTCCCACAACGTGTAGTAACAATGGTAACGCCAAAAGAATAAAATAAAGCAGTAAGCCCCTGAATAATAAAATGAACAATAATAAGACCTTACTGATGGTTTATAGCATAATCTTTTGTGTTGTAAACACATTAAAATCCCAAGGTACGGATTTGGCACGGTTAGAATATGCATACATACCTCAGTCAAAAAGTGACAATGTTTATAGTAGGTTCAGAGTATCCGGAAACTATCCAATTAAAATTAATGATCGAGGGACTTATTTGGTGCTATCTTTTCAGTATAGATTGAATAACTTGCAGCTTAATGACGACTCCATCATTGTGGATAATACTGGGTTAGAAGAGTTTCATACCATTGGATTCGAATTAGGATATACCTATAAAATGAAGAATAATTGGAGATTTGGAGCAAAAATGGGCACAAGACTTTCATCCAACTTGGAAGCCTCTGGAGTAGATGGTGATGATTTCAGATATGCAGGATCCGTGTATTTTATAAAAAGTTATGGAGAGAAGACATCACCAAATACAGCTAGGTTAATTTTAGGGTTGCGATATGCAGCTCCGGCAAGCATCAATTTTCCTTTGCCAATAATTAATTATTCAAAAAGATTTCATCCTAGTTGGTCCTATGCACTTGGAACACCAAAAACGAGTATTAAATATTTTTTTAATGAGACGAATACATTACAAGCGTTTATTGGGTTAGATCGTTTTTACGGAAATATTCAGAATAATAGAATGTTTGTAGATGAAAATGGCGACACTAAAGTGGCTGAAAATGCATCAATGTTACTTATTAATAGTGCCTTAGGTTATGAATATTATTTTACGGAACACTTATTGTTCTATACATATACAGGATATACACTAAGTAATGAAATCCGTTTACGAGATAGGAATCAAGAAAATGTTCTCATTCTTAATGATAGAAACACATTCTATTTGCGAGGTGGAATTAAATTAAAATTATAATGGCAAGAATATTAGTTATTGAAGACGAAGCAGCGATCAGAAGAGTACTGGTTAAAATATTGTCTGAAGAAAGTGATAAATATGAAGTTTTTGAAGCAGAAGATGGATTGGTTGGAATTGAAAAGATCAAGAATGGGGATTATGATCTGGTATTATGTGACATCAAAATGCCTAAGATGGATGGTGTGGAAGTGCTGGAAGCTACAAAAAAAATCAAACCAGAGATTCCAATGGTTATGATTTCTGGACATGGAGATTTAGATACTGCAGTGAACACCATGCGATTGGGAGCATTTGATTATATTTCGAAACCACCAGATCTCAATCGGCTATTAAATACGGTTCGTAATGCTTTGGATAGAAAAGAACTGGTAGTAGAAAACAAAATGTTAAAAAAGAAGGTCTCCAAAAATTATGAGATGATTGGCGAGTCGGATGCAATTTCAGATATCAAAAATATTATTGAAAAAGTTGCAGCTACAGATGCTAGAGTTTTAATTACGGGACCAAATGGAACTGGAAAAGAATTGGTTGCGCACTGGATCCATCAAAAAAGTGAGCGTTCTAAAGGCCCGATGATTGAGGTCAATTGTGCTGCAATTCCCGGAGAATTAATCGAAAGTGAATTGTTTGGCCACGTGAAAGGAGCATTTACGTCAGCCAATAAGGACCGTGCAGGTAAATTTGAGGCAGCTAATGGAGGAACCATATTTCTTGATGAAATTGGAGATATGAGTCTGTCTGCGCAGGCGAAGGTGCTGAGAGCACTTCAGGAAAATAAAATTCAACGTGTTGGAAGTGATAAAGATATTAAGGTTGATGTTCGCGTTGTTGCGGCAACCAACAAGGATTTAAAAAAGGAAATTACAGACAATAAATTTAGAGAGGATTTATATCATAGGCTTGCAGTTATTCTGATAAAAGTACCAGCATTAAATGAGCGTAGAGAGGATATTCCTTTATTAGTAGATTACTTTACTAAAAAAATAGCAGGCGAACAGGGCTCAACTATAAAGTCTTTTTCGGATAAAGCAATTAAACAATTACAACAGTACGATTGGACAGGTAATATAAGAGAATTACGTAATGTGGTAGAACGTCTTATTATTTTAGGAAGTAAAGAAGTAAGCGAAGAGGATGTTAAACTTTTTGCATCTAAGTAAGGAGAAGTCTTATCTTGCAACCTACCGTAATGGTATACTTGCCCCAATATGAAGAGAATACTATGTATCATACTATTGTCCGTGTCATTTGTTTTAAAAGCGCAATATGAACCCAGTGCCATAAATTATGGGCTCGTAGCTATTAAAAGTTTTAGTACTGTTAATGAAGTTGGATTAGGGGCAAGGATAGAATATGCCCCTAATTGCTACACAACTTATATGGGAGAGTATAACAGGCTGTTTTCTATCGGGCCAGATGAAGAAGTTGAAGGTTATAATGAACTTGCACTTGGAGTGAACTTGATATTGTTTAATTGGTATCCTACAACTATAACAGCTGGATTTGGTTATATAGGTAACGATTCTAGTATCTTTGAAGAAATAGAAGACGATGCCTTGATAGCATTTAAAAGTGGAGATTTTAATCACGGAGCTCAGATCAAAATAAGAGCTTTACATCAAATTTCTATTCCTGTTCATATTTTTACAGAAGTTAATATAAAGAGTCTAGGTAGTCAATATCATACATTCCTTATTGGATTTAGTTATGATTTTAATGCGAGGTAGATAGGTTATGATATGGAAAAAAACACACTATTTGTTACCGCCTTATTAACCTCATTTGTAATAACCTCTCAAGTGCATTATGAAAGAGGTAGTGTTGATTTTGGACTGGGAGCTGTTATTAGTGTTGGCCTGCAAGAAGAAGTAGGCTTTGATATAAGATTTCAGTACACAACTTCAACTAAGATATCTACATATATAGTTGAGTATAATCGTTTTTTTATTAAAGAATTCGAAAATACCGAAGTCTATAATGATCTAGGTATCTCTTATAATGTACGATTACTAAATTGGCAGCGTTTAAGCGTAACCGCAGGAATTGGCTACGTTGGAAATGATTATGAAGTTTTGAGTAGGGCAGAAGATACTTCTAATCTCTTTTTCTCTACAGGAAGTTTCAATCATGGAGCCGGACTGAAATTTAGGGGGCTATATCATATAAATACACCTATCCATATTTTTATAGAACTGAGCCTTAAGAGTTTTGGAAAACGCTATGATACATTTGCTTTTGGTCTTACCTATTCGTTGGGTATTTAAACTTCCTTAACATTTTTAGCTTTAGCTCCTACTAAAACTTTAGTATCTTACCAGAGATAATATAAATGATGTTATGAATAAAATAAATCACGAAGATTTTCGAGTTTCGGGCCCAATAAAATTAACCGAAATCCCTACAACTTACGATCTTGATGCAAGTAAAAAGAAGATTGAAAACGAACTGGAAGAGGTTAGAGAAAAGCTGGGAGAATTTCAGGATACAATTTATGCTCACGATAAATATGCTGTACTTATTTGTTTACAAGGAATGGATACCGCTGGAAAAGATAGTTTGATTCGTGAGGTATTTAAAGATTTTAATACAAGAGGTATCGTAGTACATAGTTTTAAAGTACCTACAGAGTTAGAACTGGGACACGATTATTTATGGAGACATTACATTGCATTGCCACAACGAGGTAAATTTTCAGTCTTTAACAGAACACACTATGAAAATGTTTTGGTTACCAGAGTGCATCCACAATATATTATAAGCGAAAAGCTACCGAATATTAATTCTGTAGAAGATATAGACGATATGTTTTGGGAAAAGCGCTTCGAACAAATAAGAAATTTTGAAAAGCATATTGCAGAAAATGGTACATTAATTTATAAGTTCTATCTCCATTTATCAAAAGACGAGCAAAAAAACAGATTGCTTCGCAGATTAGAAAAGAAAGAAAAAAACTGGAAATTTTCCGCCGGAGATCTTAAAGAAAGAAAATTATGGGATACTTATCAATTCTGTTATCAAGACGCAATCAATAAAACATCGTTACCGCATGCACCATGGTATGTTATTCCGGCAGACAATAAACCTGTAGCACGATATATCGTAGCAAAAACATTATATGATACTTTGAAGAAATACGAAGATATAAAAGAACCCGAACTAGATGAAGAAACAAAATCTAATATAGCATTATACAAACAGCAACTAAAAAGCGAATAATCATATCATAATTGATAAACTAATTATAGTATATAACCATATTTCTGTGAAAAAAATAATCTTAATTACACTTATGACTTTTTCTGTTGTTTCCTTTGGTCAAAAGGATACTAATGAAAAAGACGCTACCGCAATTAAAAACTTTTTCAATACTACACTACTAAAAGGGAAAAGCTACGCTTGGTTAGATCACTTATCGAATCAGATTGGCCCCAGGCTATCGGGTTCTTTAAATGCTCAGAAAGCAGTAGAATGGACAGAACATGAATTAAAGAATTTAGGTCTAGACAAAGTTTGGTTACAATCTGTAATGGTACCAAAATGGACCAGAGGGGTCACGGAGTTTGCCTATATAGAAACAGAGCCTGGTCAGACAACTAATGTTCCTATCTGCGCCCTTGGTGGATCTGTGCCCACACCAATAGGTGGGGTTAAAGCAGAAATAATAGAAGTAAACGGATTCGAAGACCTTCGTGCATTGGGGACAAGTAAAATAGAAGGTAAAATCGTATTCTATAATCGCCCTATGCAGGCGGATCTTATTAATACATTTGAAGCATATGGTGGGTGTGTGGATCAAAGATATTCTGGTGCAGCCGAGGCTGCTAAATTCGGGGCAGTTGGTGTAATTGTACGTTCTATGAATTTACGATTAGATGATTTTCCGCATACAGGGACCATGAGCTATGGTGATTTAACAGATTTAGAAAAAATCCCTGCGGCCGCTATTAGTACAAATGGTGCAGAATTATTACACTCTATGCTTGCATTAGATCCAACTATTAAGTTTTTAATAAATATGAATTGCAGAACATGGAAAGATGTAGAATCTTTCAATGTGATCGGAGAAATTACAGGAAGCGAATTCCCCGAAGAATATATGATAGTGGGTGGTCATTTGGATTCATGGGATCTGGGAGACGGTTCACATGATGATGGAGCAGGAGTGGTACAATCGATGGAAGTACTTAGGTTGTTTAAAGAAACTGGATACAAACCAAAAAGATCTATTCGTGTGGTTCTCTTTATGAACGAAGAAAACGGATTACGAGGAGGAAAAAAATACGCAGAGATTGCCAAAAATAAATCAGAAAATCACGTTTTTGCGCTAGAAAGTGATGCCGGTGGTTTTACACCCAGAGGTTTCTCTTTTGATTGCAGTGATGAAAATTTCACCCAAATCCAACAGTGGAAGCCTCTTTTTGAACCTTATTTAGTTCATTACTTTTCTTTAGGGGGTAGCGGAGCTGATATTGGTCCTCTAAAAAAAGATGGAATCGTTTTAGCAGGTCTTCGCCCTGATTCTCAACGTTATTTTGATTATCATCATGCTAAGAATGATACGTTTGATGCAATTAACAAACGTGAGTTAGAACTTGGTGCAGCTACAATGGCAAGTTTAGTCTATCTTTTTGATAAATACGGTGTGCAATAAAAATGATATTAATGAGGGATTCCTTTACGTAAATAGTCAGAATAATATAAAGTGGGTAAAAGGAGGTCTGTCAAAAAAGTCAAGTTTTACAAAATAGATGCACATTCTCTTTTTTTCTGTGTCAAATTTATTGAATTATAAAAAGTATCTTTTTAAGCTGTTTTTGATGTTGTAATTAATAAGGACTTAAATTCTTTATCCGTTTTTTTCCAAAATTTAAGAAATCTTGTAAGTTGTTTCTTGTTTAATTTTTTAACATATTTAACAATATTTTCGTAATAATAATAATTCAAAAATGATTTTTTGTTAAAATTCTTTATGGTTTTACCATTGCTCAAGTTTATTTTTCTTATAAATAGGTGTATTTTCTTTTTAGCTTTTCGCTTTTTTTTCTTAGTACCTTCTTAACATTTCACTATTACCCTTCTTGTATTTGCTAAAAAATTATAATTTCTAATGTCTGTTAACCCACAGAGAGCGGGTACTTTGATGATAATTTTCAAAGGATTAGAGCTAAAACTGTGTATTGTTAAGAGGTAGTAAAGGTATTCTGCATTATTTTTTTACCTCATAGTTGTTATAACTTTAAATCATTGTTCATTGAGATATTTCAATAGTAATGTAATGATTTCCTGACCGAGATTAACTTAGTGATGAATCGATGAACGAAAAAATGAAAACGTAACTATCGTCATATCAGGCATTTTTAATATATGTATGGTGTGGTTTAAATGAAATAAGCACGAACTCAAAATTATAATAAATTATGAAGGATCACACAAACATAAAAACAGCAATATCCTATAAACTTCAATGTACAAAATTAGCTTTGGATTTTTGGAACAAAGAAAAACCCAACATACTAATTTCGGATATTCCTTAAGTTCCAATTCTTCTTTAATCAATATTGTAAACAGCGTAGTTGATACAATACAAAAAATTGGTTAACCAATTTAGAAACGAATTCTAAGAAATTCAAACCGAATTCTATCTAAAGAACCCCGTTTAATAATTAAAGCTTATCTATAAGTGTCTGTAGAGCTATTTTCATCCTAATTTAATCTTAGATACTAACCTAGCAGCTGTATAAGTTAAATTCAAAGGCGATTAAATAATACACAATTCTTAAAACTAAACTAACAATGAGAAATTTAATTAAAATAAGCATGATGATGTTATGGTGCTTATTCTGTGCAAACTCTTCAGCACAGTTCAATTATGGAGAAGCTTTACAAAAATCATTACTATTCTATGAAACGCAACAATCGGGGATATTACCAGATTGGAACAGAATAAGTTGGCGGTCAGATTCAGGAGTCAACGATGGAGCCGATGTAGGACTTGATCTTACAGGAGGTTGGAACGATGCAGGAGACCACGTTAAATTTGGCTTTCCAATGGCTTTTTCAGTAACTGCCTTAAATTGGGGGTTTCTAGAATACAAAGAGGGTTATGACGCGGCAAATCAGACAGAACATTTCAAGAGAAATGTTAAATGGGTTACTGATTACTTTATTAAATGTCATCCGTCTCCTAATGTTTTTTATGCACAGGTAGCAGATAGTAAATCACAAGATCATAATTTTTGGATGCCAGCCGAGATGGTTGATGTACACCCAATGTATGGACAACGTAAGTCTTATGCATTAACAACCAGTAATCCAGGTACCGATGTTGCCTGCGAAACAGCAGCGGCATTGGCCTCTGCCAGTATTATTTTTAAAGATAGTGATCCCGGGTATAGTGCTACTTTATTACAACATGCTATAGAATTATATGAGTTTGGTGATAATCATAGAGGCCTTTACACTTCAGAAGGTAATATCCCAGCAGTAGGAACGTACACATCAGGTAATTTTCAGGACGAATTAACTTGGGGAGCACTTTGGTTGTACAAAGCTACCGGAGACCAAAAATATCTAGACAAAGCTGAAGCAGAATATACGCAACCTGATTTTTTGTGGAGTCTTGTTTGGGAAGACAAATCTTACGGAAATATGGTTTTGTTATCTATTATGACAGGAAAAGATACTTATAAGACTGATGCAGAACGTCATCTGGACTGGTGGCAAGAGGGAAATGGTGGGGTGAACTATTCACCAGGTGGTCAGGCACATTTAACGCAATGGGGATCTCTACGTCACGCAATGAATGCTTCTTTAACAGCGCTTATTTACAGTGATAATGTAGATACTCCAAAGAGTTCTCAATATCGAAACTTTGCGATAAATCAAGTAAATTATGCTTTGGGCGATAATCCAAATAATAGAAGTTTGGTAACTGGTTTTGGTATAAATCCTCCAACAAAGCCACATCATAGAGGACAACATTCTAGTTGGACAAGGAGCAGTGCGAATCCGGTAGAGTCAAGACATACCATGTGGGGAGCTCTCATGGGAGGACCTTCTAAACCTGATGATGCATTTGAAGAAGACAGGGATGACTTTCAGGCAAACGAAGTAGCTACAGACTACAATGCCTGTTATCAAGGAGTGTTAGCAAGGATGGTAATGGAATTCGGAGGATCCCCTTTACCTAATTTTCCACAGGCAGAAACTCCTGGATTGGAGTTTGCTAATGAGGTTAAACTAAATAATGATCAGTCAAAATTTACGGAGGTAGCAATATGGTTAAATAACCGTTCTGGATGGCCAGCAAGGGTGCCAAATACATTAAAGGCTCGTTACTTTATTGATATTTCAGAAGGTGTTGCTGCTGGATTTAGTGCAAGTGATTATGAACTTACTGCTCGTGGAGCAGGAAATACAACTATTAACAGTTTACAGGAGTGGGACGCTTCTAGTAATATTTATTATGCTGAAATAGAGGTTGATCAAGGCAATATGCCTTTTCCTGGAGGACAAGGTGAGTATAGAAGTGAAATTCAATTAAGAGTTTCTTTACCTACGAGTGCTCCTGAAACTGCTTGGGATGCGTCAAATGATTTTTCTTATGAAGGATTGACTAGTGGATTACAAATTTCAGATAATGTGCCGATTTATGCAGATGGAATATTAGTAGGAGGACGAGAACCTAACGGTGGTGAAGTACCAACGGCATCTTTTACAGCTACTCCAGAATCAGGAACGGCTCCATTAGAGGTTTCGTTTGATGCTTCAGCTTCGTCTGACCCTAATGGAGATTCATTGAGTTATAATTGGGATTTTGGTAATGGTCAGACATCTTCTGTAGTAGATCCATTAATTACATATACGGAAATCGGATCTTATTTAGTATCTCTCACCGTTAGCGATGGACAAAATACTTCTTCAGAATTTACCAGAACAATTACTGTACTTGATGGAAATATAGCACCAATAGCAGATTTTTCTGCAACACCAGTCACTGGGATAGCTCCAGTAACAGTGGATTTTGATGCATCAGCTTCTTCTGATGAAAATGGTGATTCTCTTACATATATTTGGGATTTCGGTGATGGAGAGTCAGGATCTGGAGT
Source organism: Aquimarina ulvae (assembly GCF_053613295.3). NCBI lineage: Bacteria > Pseudomonadati > Bacteroidota > Flavobacteriia > Flavobacteriales > Flavobacteriaceae > Aquimarina > Aquimarina ulvae. The sequence goes on along the minus strand of NZ_JBSIBP030000005.1, from coordinate 328,155 downwards.
AACAATTGCACACGAATACGCTGATATAGGAGAGTATGATGCCCAACTTACGGTAAGTGATGGTAGTAAAGAAGATACAAAGACCATAACAGTTACAGTTACAGATGGAAGTCCAGTAGCTGCTTTTACTGTAAGTACAGATTCAGGAGTTGCACCTTTAGATGTTACTTTTGATGCCTCTGGATCCGCAGATCCAACAGGAGGGAGTCTTACATACAGTTGGGATCTAGGGAATGGTCAAACTGCTTCTACAGTAGCCACTTCCGCTACATATACAGATATTGGAGAAGTGATTGTAACACTAACAGTTACAAATGCTTCGGGAGACACAGATACAGCGACAAAAACTATTACTATTACTGATGATAGTGTAAGCTGTAGGTTTGATACTCCAATACCTAATGGATTGCCTTCTATTAATGAGGAGTTTCAGAATATTTTTGTTTTAGGAGATGGAGGACCAAATTTGGATAATGTTGCCAAGTTTAATATTAACTGGAGTTTAGAAAATAATGGATTATATCAATTTTCTATGAATACCAATAATGGTACTCCTAATTGGTGGAATGATTTTTTACCAAACGTTACTCAAAACTTCAATTCTTCTCAGCCAGAGATTACAATTACAGGTTCTGGTTTTGTCGGGCTTGATGGCTCATATTATGTAACAATAGATGAGGGTAATTTTGTTTTAGTTTCTAAGACTGGTGGATTTACTGTTTATTTTAGCACTTCTGCAACTGCACCGGATTGTGATGGAGGAATATCAAATCCAACTACCACGGATGGAGGTAGTATTACTGGTGGCCCATTTGTATTTACAGTAGGAGATGGTGTTGCTGATAATGTTTCTGGAATTACTTTAACAGGGAACACAGGTGCTAATTCTCAATGGGTAGTAACAGACGATCAGAATATTATTTTGGGATTACCAGGAAATATCGGAGATGTTGATTTTGATGGAGCTGGAACAGGAACTTGTTTAATCTGGCATTTGAGTTATGAAGACGGTTTACAAGGTTTAGAGGCAAATAATAATGTTTCGGATTTAGTGGGAGATTTTGATTTCTCTAATTCTATAGCTGTGATCCGAAATCCAGTTACTATAGGTGGTGATTGTACTTTTGATACACCAATTGCATCAGCATTACCATCTATTGATAATAGATATACTAACGTATTTGTATTAGGAGATGGCGGGCCAGATCCTAGTAATATCAGAGAGTTTTCTATTAATTGGAATCTAGAAAATAACGGATTGTATCAATTCGCATTAAATACAAATAATGGTACTCCTGATTGGTATGTAGATCTTAGTGGAAATCTAACTCATAATTTTAATTCTCCTCAACCAGAAGCTATTTTAACAGGGACTCAGGTCAGTGGTTTAGATGGTGAGTATTGGGTGAATGTAGATGGAGGTAATTTTGTAATGGTTTCTAAAAATAGTGGATTCACACTTTATTTCAGTTTAACTGCTACACCACCCGATTGTGGTGATACTGGAGGAGGAAATACAGATCCTGTGGCAGATATTTCTGCAACGCCTATTTCTGGAGAAGCTCCACTTTTAGTAACATTTGACGCAGTTGCTTCTACCGATGCAGATGGAGATGCATTAAGTTACGCTTGGGATTTTGGAGATGGCAATACTGCTAATGGAGTGACTGTAGAAAATACATTTACTTCTATAGGAGATTATTCGGTAACATTAATTGTGGACGATGGTAACGGAGGTACTGATCAGGCAGTAATAACAATTACGGTGACTGATGGCGATATTATCATTAACCCTCCTACTGGAGAAAATGCATATATCGATCGTTTTATCGAAATGAGAAATGAGTTCTATGATCCGGCAAATGGATATTTTAGTGCAGATGGTTCTCCACATCACTCAGTGGAAACGTTAATTGTAGAAGCTCCTGATTACGGTCATGAGTCTACTAGTGAATTATACTCATACTGGTTGTGGCTAGAAGTTATGAACGGTAGAATTACACAAGATTGGGCTCCGTTAAATAATGTTTGGAATAAAATTGAAGAATTTATAATTCCTACTACAGCGGATCAGCCTAGTAATGGAGCTTATAATGCTTCATCTCCAGCAGCGTTCGCAAGTGAATTTCCACTACCAAGTGATTATCCGGCACCACTTAATTTTAGTGCTCCGGTTGGATCAGATCCAGTTTCACCAGATTTAACTGCAACATATGGTGCTGATATTTATCAGATGCATTGGTTATTAGATAATGATAATTTTTATGGATATGGAAACAGAGGTGATGGGGTAAGTACACCCTCATATATAAATACTTTCCAAAGAGGAGAACAGGAATCAGTTTATGAAACTGTACCTCACCCATCTTGGGAGAGTTTCGACTGGGGAGGAACTAATGGATATCTTCCACTATTTATTGAAGATCAAAATTATGCACAGCAATGGAGATATACAAGTGCTCCGGATGCAGATGCAAGAGCAGTTCAAGCAATGTACTGGGCTCAGGTATATGCAAAAGAACAAGGTGCAAGTTTAGGAAGTTTAGATTTAGATAAAGCATCTAAAATGGGAGATTTCCTTAGGCTATCAATGTTTGATAAGTATTTTAAACCCATGGGAGTACAAAGTGCGACCAGTGGAGCGGGATCTGGATATGACAGTGCACATTACTTAATGTCGTGGTACATGTCTTGGGGTGGTTCGGCAGATCCTGCTTCGCAATGGGCCTTTAGAATAAGTTCTAGTCATTGTCACTTTGGCTACCAGAATCCAATGGCTGCTTATGCACTAACAAAAGTGGATGAATTGAAACCAAAATCTCAAAATGGAGAAAGAGATTGGACTGAAAGTTTAAAAAGACAAATGGAATTTTATACTTGGCTACAGTCTAAAGAAGGTGCTATTGCTGGTGGAGCTACTAATAGTTGGAATGGAGATTATAGTCCATATCCCGCTGGTAAATCTACATTCTATGATATGGCATTTGATACAAATCCTGTTTATCACGATCCAGGAAGCGGAACCTGGTTTGGGTGGCAAGCCTGGTCTATGGAAAGAGTGGCAGAATATTACTATATCACAAATGATCCAATGGCAAAATCTTTAATGGATAAATGGGCAACATGGGTTAAAAGTGAAGTGAAACTTATCGGAACGGATGATTTCGAAATACCTGCTACCTTGGAATGGACTGGTGAGCCAGATACTTGGAATCCAGATAGTCCTGGAAGTAATGATAACCTTAGTGTTGTAGTTACAGATTATGGTAAAGATTTAGGTGTGGCAGCTTCGATGGCAAAGGCACTTATTTATTATGCTGCTGCAACTCAAAAGCATGCTACTTTAGATACAGAATCTCGTGATTTAGCTAAAGAAGTATTAGATAGAATGTGGAATACGTATAGAGATGATAAAGGAGTTTCCTCTCCAGAAGACAGAGGAGATTTTGCTAGAATCTTTGAAGAAGAAGTATACATTCCTAATGGATTTAGTGGAACAATGCCTAATGGAGATCAGATTAAACCTGGAGTAACATTCCTAGATATAAGATCAGATTATAAAAATGATCCAGATTTTGATAGATTAGAAGCAGCATACAATGCTGGAGAGGAATATACACAACGTTATCATAGAAGTTGGGCTCAGATAGAAGTAGCACTAGCAAATGCGGAATTTGGATTCTTTTTTGGAGATCAAGAACCAGGAGTTAAAGCTCCAGAAAAAGAGCTTACCGTAAGTGCAACACCAAATCCTGCTTCGGATTATATTACTCTTTCTACTAATTTTGATATGACAAATGTTAGAATTAGAGTGATAGATATTGCTGGTAATGTGATCAGAACAGAATCTATGAAAAATGAACAAAAGTCTACTAGACTTTCTGTTAATGCATTACCTTCTGGGATGTATATTTTAGAAATTTATGATATAACTACTGGAGATAAATTCAGAAATAAAATTATCAAAAATTAGTTTTAAAAAGAGAGAGGTTATATAGCCTCTCTCTTACTTTTTTATCCTTTTTTAAGTCTGAGATATACAAATCTTCTGAAAAGCATAAATGAACAAAAGTTTGATAACATCAAAGGTGTTTCATATACTTTTTAGTTATCACACTTCGCAGCAAACTATTACCAATTACAATAACTACGTTAGTTGTTGAAAAAAATATATACATGAAACGATTTATAAATTATATGATGATTCTGTTACTGTTCCTCGGCGGTATTACAGAAATTATAGCACAGCAACAGAATTTTCTGACGGTATCAGGAAATAAATTATATGACACTACCGGAAAAGAAGTACGATTAACCGGAGTTAACTGGTTTGGTTTTGAAACATCCTTGTATCAGCCACATGGGATTTGGAGCAGAGATATGAAAAGTGTTTTGCAACAAATCAAAGACCTGGGCTTTAATACAATTAGGGTTCCTTGGTGTAATGAAATGCTAAATTCCGGAGCAACTATAAATGTTAATTCATATGGAACAGATCCCTATACTGGCATTTCTCCTATGAATGAAGAAGAGGCAACAGTAAACAAGCCAATAGAATTACTTGACATTTTTGTAAAATGGTGTCAAGAAAATGATATGAAGATTGTATTAGATAATCATTCTAGAGCCGCTGATGGTTTTTTAAACGAAGCGGTTTGGTATACTCCAGAATATTCTGAAGAACGTTGGATTGATGATTGGGTGTTTATGGCAGATCGGTATAAAGATTTTTCGGCGGTTGTTGCAATGGATTTAAATAACGAACCACATGGATCTACTTGGGGTGATAGCAATCCGGCTACAGATTGGAACAAAGCCGCAGAACGTTGCGGTAATGCTGTTTTGGAAGTAAATCCCAATGTTTTAATTATTGTAGAAGGAGTTGGAGAGTTTGAAGGAAACTCCTATTGGTGGGGAGGACAATTAATGGGAGCAAAGAAATATCCTGTTCAGTTATCTGCTCCGAATAAATTGATGTATTCTGCGCACGAATACGGTCCCGAAGTAGCACAACAAGACTGGTTTACTGCTAGCAATTTCCCTCAAAATATGCCTGGTTTATGGACTGATAATTTTCATTATTTATATGAAGAGGGTACTTCTCCACTATTTTTAGGAGAATTTGGGATTAAAGATCAAGATGCTTTTGAAGGTATTTCCTATACCTGGTTTACCGAGTTTACAGATTTTATGGGTGATATTTATTCTTGGACATTTTGGAGTATGAATCCAAATTCTGGAGATACCGGAGGAATTTTACAAGATGATTGGACAAATGTTAATCAATGGAAATTAGATGTGTTAACTCCCCATTTGGCACCATTTATTCCTAATGTTGTAGGAGGAACAGGAAATCTTCCTCCTACAGCTAGATTTACTTCGGATATAGACTCAGGTAATGCACCTTTAACAGTGCAATTTGATGCATCTGAATCCACAGATCCTGATGGAGACAATTTATCTTATTCTTGGAATTTTGGCGATGGATCTACTGCCACTGGAATAGGGATATCTCATTTGTTTGCGCAACCAGGTACTTATCAGGTTAGTCTTACTGTTAATGATGGAGCATTAAGTGATACTACTAATAAAACCATAACCGTTATAGACGATACGGTTTCAACAGTCACTGCTAATTTAGTTGCAGACAATAACTCAGGAATAGCTCCGGCTACTATTAATTTTGATGCTACAGGATCTATGTCTTCTGACGGAAGCGCGTTGGTTTATGGCTGGGATTTTGGAGATGGAACTGCTGGTTCTGGAGTAACTATAAATCACGAGTTTGTAGAGGCAGGTAGTTATGATGTTGTATTAACAGTATCTAATGCAGATGGAATTTCTGATACAGCAATTACTACTATCGTTATTACAGAACCAAACACTGGTGGTGATTGTAGTTTTGGAGCGCCATTAAATAACCCTTTACCAACTATTCCTAATGCTTCTTACAGCAATATATATATTCTTGGATCTGGTGGGCCAGACTTAAGTAATGTTACTAATTTCACTATCAATTGGGATTTACAAAATAATGGTCTTTGGCAATTCTCTATGAATACCAATAATGGAATTCCGAGTTGGTGGAATGATTTAAAAACTAATGTTACTATTCAAAATTTCAATACTGCGCAACCTAGCATTACTATTACAGGTACAGGTTTTTCTAACTTAGATGGTGCTTATTATGCAACAATTGATGGGGATAATTTTGCATTGGTATCTAAAAGCGGAGCTTTTACAATTTATTGTAGTAATAGTAATACCGCTCCTAATTGTCAGGAACAGTTAAAAGATCCAATTGTTGAGAATGACATAATAAGAATAAAAGCATATCCAAATCCAGTGAAAGATCAATTAACCTTAATAACTAAAGATGATCTCATAGGTACTAGAGTCAGTTTGATCGATGTAACAGGAAGAATTGTAAAGACAATTGCTATTGCATCAAAAACAAAAAAAGTAACACTTAGTGTTTTAGGTCTCAAACCAGGCTTATACTTTGTGAAATTTAATCAGAGTAATACGATCAAAACAAAAAGAATAATTAAAAAATAAATCACTAGAATAATTAATAAGGATACAAAGGGAGTTATGCGTAAAAGCTTAAACTCCCTTTTATATTTGTTCCAAATAAAATTGTTAATAGGTTTCAAAAAAGTTAATAAATACATTGCTAAGTAACACAAAGTTTCTGCTGGCTGGAGACTGTTAAAAAATATACCATCATAAATGAATAACTATTGAATCGAATTCTAAATACATTTAAACGAATTCTATTTGGTAAAAGTCATTTAATAGTTTAGTTTAAACAGTCAGTATAATGAATCCTTAAATTTCAGGAGTTTCTTGGATTATTAACAAGTTTTAAAGCTCGTTAATTAATGAGTTAACATATATTTTTCAAAGAATTAAAGGAAATAAGATACGTTCTTTTACCTATAATGTTATTGAATACAGAATACCTTAAAACCAAACACATACAATTATGAAATTAACCAAACCCAGAATTTTAATCGCATTCTTATTTCTTGGATTGATGCTACAAGCACAAACTCCAGAAGGGGAATTAAAAAGATGGCATAAAGTCACTTTAACTTTTAACGGTCCAAACACCTCAGAGACCGCAAACCCAAATCCGTTTTCGGATTATTTATTAGAAGTAATTTTCACACATCAAGGGAGCAACAGTAGTTATAAAGTACCTGGTTATTTTGCCGCTTGCGGAAATGCTGAAAATAATAGTTGTAATTCAGGAAATAAATGGAGGGTACATTTTGCTCCAGATCGAACGGGAACCTGGAATTGGTCCGTATCCTTTAAGTCAGGATCCAATGTTGCTATAAATGGCGGTGGATCAAACGCGGGATTTATGAATGGAGATACGGGGTCTTTCAATATTGCTGAATCAGATAAATCTGGTCGTGATCACAGGGCAAAAGAAAAAGGAAGAATAAAATATGTTGGGGAGCACTATCTCAAACACATAGGAACCAATCCTAATAACCCTAACGGGGACTGGTTTGTTAAAGCTGGTGCAGATGCTCCTGAAAACACATTGGCCTACAATGATTTTGATAATACACCAAATAGAGGAAACAGAAGAAAAAACTGGAATCCCCATCAACAAGACTATGCAGTAAGCGATGCCGGCGACTATACTTGGGATGGAGGAAAAGGAACTGAGTTGCTAGGAGCTGTAAGCTATTTATCAGATAAAGGAGTAAATGCATTTTCCTTTTTGACATTAAGCCTGCACGGTGATGATGAAAATGTATTTCCGCACCTGTTAAAAGTACCTGTATCTACATATAACGGTTACAATGATGGACAACAATGGAATCAAGGTGTTCATAAAGACAGGTTCGACGTATCCAAACTTGCACAATGGGAAAAAATATTTGAATATGCAGATAAGAAAGGAATGTACATGCATTTCAAAACTATGGAGACAGAGAACGATAATATCATGGATGGAAACAATTTTGGCCGTCAGAGAAAATTGTATTATCGAGAATTAATAGCGCGTTTTGGGCATCATTTAGCTCTTAACTGGAATCTTACAGAAGAAACTACAATTCCTGATGATGTTGTAAAAAGTACAGCTACTTTTATTAAACAACAAGATCCTTATGATCATAACATAGTGATCCATACATACCCTAATCAACAGGATCAAAGGTATAATCCACTATTAGGAGATAATTCTGATCTTACGGGAGCATCCATACAGACAAATAATTTACTGAATTCTCATAGAGATGTTAAAAAATGGGTAGATAAGTCTCGCCAATCCGGAAAAAAATGGATTGTTGCATTGGATGAGCCAGGAAATGCCCAAATAGGGGTAGACAAAGACCCAAATGATAATAAATTAGTGCGTCATGAAGTTCTGTGGGCGACCTTGTTAGCAGGCGGTGCAGGTGTAGAATATTATTATGGATATAGTACAGGAGAAACTGATTTATCTGCGCAGGATCATAGATCTAGAGATAAAAAATATTCTGACGCAGCCAGAGCATTACAATTTTTCAATAATTATTTACAAGATGACCTGGTAGATATGGTTTCTTCTGATGGAGTTACCTCAGATAATAATGATTATGTTTTCGGAAAAGCGGGAGAAATATATGCGATTTACAGACCTAATGGAGGTTCTACAGGTATCAGTTTGCCATCTGGAAATGAAGAGTACGAAGTTCAATGGTACAATCCACGGGGCGGTAGTGGTTTAAGCAATGCAACCACAATAAGTGGAAACCTTGTAGCACCAGACAATAACGATTGGGTAGCGCTAGTTAAGAAAAAAGATGGAGGTGGCGGAGGTCCTGATCAATGCGTAGCTTTAGAACAAAATGGCGTAGTTGCCGTCGAAGCTGAACATTTTGAAAGTCAATCGAAGACCGATGATAGGCAATGGTATGTTTTGGATGGAAGTGGTTCAACACCAAATCCAGATCCGGATCCAGATCATTCTTCTGGAGCAAGTAACGGTGGTTACCTAGAAATTTTACCTGATACCAGAGTTACACACGATGATCCTTTAGTAAACGGAGTAAGTTTTTCTAATACTGCAGGTCAGGTAGCAATTATAAATTATAAAGTAAAATTTACAACTCCAGGAAAATACTTTGTATGGGTAAGAGCTTATTCTACAGGTTCTGAAGATAATGGAATACACGTAGGACTCAACGGTACTTGGCCGGCATCCGGAAACAGAATGCAATGGTGTCAGGGAAAGAATCAATGGACCTGGGAAAGTAAACAGCGTACAAATGCGAATCATTGTGGAGAAGCACAGCAAATATATCTAGATATTCCTTCTGCAGGTGTACACACAATTTCATTTTCAATGAGAGAAGATGGTTTTGAAATTGATAAATTTGTATTATCTAAAAGTTATACGAAACCTACAGGCGATGGTCCCGCTGAAGTCTTAGTAGATTGTGAACAAAATACGCCTCCTGAGGTATCTATTATATCTCCTGTAAACGGAGCTAGTTTCGAAATAGGAGAATCAATTCCTCTTATCGCTGAATCATCAGATAGTGATGGAACTATTGAAAAGGTAGAATTTTTTATCAATAATAATTTAGCAGCAACCGAGCGAATTATACCATACGAGACTTCAACTATCTTAGAAAACCCAGGGAGCTATACTATAGTTGCTAAATCCACAGATAATGAAGGAGCAGTGACTTCATCACAATCTGTAGATATCACCGTAGAAGATGACTCAGTTCCTCCAATAGATGTTATTGATATTCCAGGATCTTTTGAAGCAGAAAATTTTGAGATAAAATCAGGAAGTGTTCGCATAGAAGATACACCGGGAACTACATCTGATAGAAATTTAGGATTTATCCGTAATGGAGATTTTGTAGATTATGCAGTAAATGTGGATGAAACCAGCGAGTATACTTTTGATTTTTATGCTTCCAGCAAAGGAGTGGGAGGAACCGTAGAAATTGTAGAATCTGGAGCTGTAGTTGGTTCCATAGATCTTCCTGTTACTGGAGAATGGCATAATTATAAAAAATATTCTACCACAGTTTCTCTCACCTCAGGACAGAAGCCATTGCGATTATCGTTTCAGGGCGGATCAGGTTATTTATATAATATAGATAGAGTTGTAGCTACAAAGATTCAGCCAGTAGAGCAAACTATTACGCTGTCTCCAATTCACGATGCATTTTTACAAGGATCATCACGATATAATTCTGATATGGTTCGGGTAGAATTGAATAATAGAACAGGGTATTTGATGTTTGACCTTTCATCCATTAATGGAACAATTACCAATGCAGATCTTACATTTACAGTTTTTTCAGATGCTGGAAATGGAAATATAAGTATAAATAAAGGTACTAGTAATAACTGGACAGAGAATAATTTGTCTAATGCAAATAAACCGGGTAAAGGAGCGCAATTAGGGAGCCTTAATGATAATTTCCCCGTTAGAAGTACCAAAACGATACCGCTAAAAACAGCTCAGATTTTTGGTAATCGACTTTCGTTGATTATTGATGCGATCTCTGGTAATGATTTTGCATTTGCATCCAAAGAAAATGGAACAGTAGCTGAACCTACACTAATCATCACCTATACAACTAATAGGGATTATAGTAAAGATGATACTATTGTTTTTTATCCAAATCCCGTAGTAGATGTATTGCAGGTTTCAGGAGAAACGGCTGGTAAAACTGTTAAAATGTACAATTCTATAGGAGTTCTGGTTAAACAAGTGACTCTGGAAGATGGACAAAACACCATTGATATGAGTGATGTATCATCAGGGATTTATATCGTAAACATTTTACAGGTAGGTAAAACCAATAAGTTAGTTGTTTCTAAGAAAATAATAAAACGGTAAGGAAAAACGATAATAGCAAATATTAGTTAACCACTAGTATTATTTACACAAACTCAGTATAGAGAAACTGTCCTTCAAAAAAAGGATAGTTTCTCTTCTTAATTTTATAACAACACAAAAAACATTTTGTAAGATTTTCTTTCAGAAGATATAAAAAGATCTTATCACGCTCTTAACAATTGGAAAAAGTAGCAATATATAATCAAAAAAGAGAGTTGTTAAAACTTTGAACCTCACATAAATTAATAATACACAAATCATTTAAATATGAAAAAAAACGTACTAAACTTGTTACTAATCTTTTTAGGATTGCAAGGAATACAGGTTGTCGCACAATACAATTATGGAGAAGCATTACAAAAGTCAATATTGTTTTATGAAGCACAACAATCAGGAGTTCTTCCAGATTGGAATAGAATTAGCTGGCGAAGTGATGCTGGTGTAAATGACGGTCAGGATGTAGGGCTGGATTTAACAGGTGGATGGTTTGATGCAGGGGATCACATTAAGTTTGGTTTTCCTATGGCATTTTCTGTGACTGCACTGAATTGGGGTTTTTTGGAGTATAAAGATGGGTATGATGCTGTTAATCAGACAGAACATTTTAAAAGAAATATTAAGTGGGTAACTGATTATTTTATCAAATGTCATCCTTCTAAGTTTGAATTTTATGCACAAGTTTCTAAAAAGGGACAGGATCATAATTTTTGGATGCCTGCCGAGATGATAGATGTGCACCCACAATACGGACAAAGAGAGTCTTTTAAATTAGATGTAGATCATCCAGGAACAGAAGTTGTTTGCGAAACTGCTGCCGCTTTAGCCTCAGCCAGTATGATATTTAAAGATAATGATCCATCGTATAGTGCAACTTTATTACAACACGCAAAAGACTTGTATGAGTTTGGTGAAACCTACAAAGGAAAGTATACCGAGGAAGGAGAAATACCAGCAGTAGGGACTTATTCATCTGGAGGATATGAAGATGAGTTAACTTGGGGGGCCCTATGGTTATATAAAGCTACAGGGGATGATACGTACCTTCAAAAGGCAGAAGCAGCCTACGGAGAACCAGATTATTTATGGAGTTTCGTATGGGATGATAAAAGATACGGAAATATGGTATTGTTGGCAGAGGTTACTGGCAAGCAGCAATATATTGAGAATACCGAAAGACATTTACAGTTTTGGATTGATAACGATAGCGGTATCACATATTCTCCAGGAGGCCAAGCGCACCTTACACAGTGGGGATCACTTCGCCACTCTATGAATGCCGCATTAACAGCTTTAATCTTTGTAAATAACATAAGTACTCCGAATAATCAGGATTATTATGATTTTGCCGTAAGTCAAGTAAAATATGCCTTAGGAGATAATCCAAATAATAGAAGTTTGGTAACTGGTTTTGGTGTAAACCCTCCTACTAAACCACATCATAGAGGTCAACACGCTAGTTGGACCAGAAGCGAGGATATACCAGTAGAATCTAGGCATACTTTATGGGGAGCGTTGATGGGAGGACCAGGCAGTCCAGACGATGTATTTGTTGAAAACCGTTCAGATTTTCAAGCTAATGAGGTTGCTTGTGATTACAACGCCTGTTATCAAGGTGTATTAGCTAAAATGGTTATGGATTTTGGCGGGACAGAACTACTAAATTTTCCCCCAGAAGAATCATCAGGAGTTGAATTCTTAAACGAAACAAAAATTAATAGTGAATCAGGGAGGTTTACAGAATTAGCAATTTGGTTGAATAACAGATCTGCTTGGCCTGCTAGGATTCCTGGAAGTTTAACAGCACGTTATTTTATTGATATCACTGAAGGGATTAATGCGGGATATACTCCTGCTGATTATGAAATTACAAGTAGAGGAAACGGAGAAGCTACAGGAGGATTACAGGTTTGGAATGCAGATGATAACGTATATTTTGTAGAAGTGGCTATTGATCAAGACAATATGCCTTTTCCAGGAGGGCAAGGAGAACATAGAAAAGAAATTCAAGTAAGAGTTTCTGTGCCTAATAATGCCTCTGATAGCTCTTGGGATCCAACTAATGATTATTCGTATGAAGACCTAAGCAGTTCGCTCATTGAGTCAGAGAAAGTTCCTATTTATGAAGATGGAGTACTAGTTTGGGGGACGGAGCCATCCACGTCATTATCTATTACAGATTTTAATAAGCTTGGATTACAATTATTTCCTAACCCTACTAAAAATGTACTATATATTTCAGGAGATCTTATAAAGATTCAGAATTCGACTATTGTAATTTCAGGGATAACCGGAAACATAATAAAATCTACAGAAGTATCTGATGTGGTTACGGATAGTGTCTCAATATCAACTTGGGATTTATCATCTGGGTTATACTTTATTAGCGTAACAACTAAAAACGGAGTTCAAGCAACTACTAAATTTTTAAAGGATTAATATTATAGTTTTTACATTGATGGAAAAGGTGCTTATCAGTGAGCACCTTTTTTTGAATAAAGTTGTTTTTAAACAGGAAGTAATTCTATAACTAATCTCCTTATCTTTGGCAGTTATAAAAGCCAATAATGTTACAACAGTATACCAAAGAGTTTACTTATAATTTGAAGCTAGCAGCACCAGTGATGTTGGGAATGTTAGGACATACTTTCGTTGGGTTGATTGATAACATTATGGTTGGGCAATTAGGTACTGCAGAATTGGCCGCGGTATCTCTTGGAAACAGTTTTATGTTTGTTGCGATGTCATTAGGAATAGGTTTTTCTACCGCAATTACTCCTCTAGTTGCAGAGGCAGATGGAGAGGATAATTTTGGTAAGGGTAAATCAGCGTTTAAACACGGATTGTTTTTGTGTACAGCCTTGGGAATAATCTTATTCATTGGTGTATTATCAGTAAAACCCCTGATGCATCTTATGAAACAACCAGCTGAGGTTGTAGAATTGGCGATCCCATATTTAGATTTAGTGGCGGTGTCGTTAGTTCCTTTAATTATTTTTCAGGCTTTTAAACAATTTTCAGACGGATTATCTATGACGAGATATCCTATGTATGCTACATTGATTGCCAATATCGTAAACGTAGTTTTAAACTATCTATTGATCTTTGGTAAGTTTGGTTTTCCTCAAATGGACATTGTAGGTGCAGCAGTCGGTACATTGATATCCAGATTGGTGATGGTGATTTTTTTATGGGTATTTCTCAGGCATAAAGAAAAGTCAAAAGCATTTGTAACCAATATAAAATTCTTTATTCTTCAAAAAAATATGCTGAAAAAGATTGTAACGTTAGGATTTCCTTCGGCATTACAAATGTTTTTTGAAGTAGGTATTTTTACAGCAGCTATTTGGATTTCAGGAATTTTAGGCAAAAATCCGCAAGCCGCTAATCAAATTGCATTGAATCTTGCAGCTATGACCTTTATGGTAGCTATTGGCTTAAGTGTTGCAGCTACAGTTAGAGTAGGAAACCAAAAAGGGTTACAGCAGTTTGAGGAATTAAGAAGAATTGCATTTTCAATTTTTTTACTGACACTTCTCATTGAAACCATATTTGCGTTATTCTTTATAACTTTTAATAATGTATTGCCAGAAATTTATCTGGATGTAAACGATGTAGATAATTTTGCAGATAATACAGAAGTAATCAGCATTGCAGCTAAACTTTTGATAATTGCAGCATTGTTCCAGATCTCTGATGGTATACAGGTGGCAGTTCTTGGTGCGTTAAGAGGATTACAAGACGTAAAAATTCCAACGGTTATTACATTTTTTGCTTATTGGATTGTAGGTTTTCCTATTAGTTATTATTTGGGATTATATACAGCGTATAAGAGTTCAGGAATCTGGATTGGATTACTAGCCGGATTAACAACCTCAGCATTATTGTTGTATGTTAGATTTAATTACCTGAGTAGGAATCGAGTATTTAAAAAGGATACTTTATAACCTATATCGTAATCTTTTTTGATGGTTACAATATAGAGAGTTTTACTCCGTTTATTTTTTGGACTAGTTTTTGTTACTGGTCAAAAGTATATTTCATAGTAAGAAATATTTAACTATATTTCGAGTATATCTAAACCCGAAAAGAAAAGAGATGAATAGCCCAAAATCTAACCTAAGCCTTATAAGTATTGTACTTCTTGTTATTGGTGTAAGCCAACATATTTATGCACAAAACCTAATTCCAAACCCTAGTTTTGAAAACACCAATGCAGCTGTTAAAAAACTAAAGCATGAGATGAGAAATTTTGGTGTAATTGCTGATTGGAAATCATTGACCAACACACCAGACGCACACCATCCTGCAGTGAGCGAAGTTAGTTTTGCTCATAAAGCACCTGGTTTTTTAAATCAGTTTGGTCCGCAAGAACCTAGAACAGGAGCATCTAAAGTTGGTTTATATATAACAAGTAATAATACCAAAGAATCTATTGTAGCTAAATTAGTAAGTCCGCTAAAGGCAGGTAAATATTATTATTTTCATATGTATGTGTCTCTTGGAGAGGGAAGAGTAAGTAATTCCTGTACTTCTTCTATTGGTTCTTATTTTACAGCAAGAGTTCCAAGAATTACCGAAACATCTACTTATAAATTACATATAGAATCGTCTGAGATGATCTGTGATACCAAGCAATGGACAAAGGTGTGTGGAGTCTATAGAGCAAGAGGAACTGAAAAATATATCTCATTAGGTTACTTTTCAGATAATCCAAATGGAAAATCATTACGGTCGGGTTCAACATTTAGTGATGCATATTATTATATTGATGATGTGGAGCTAAGAGAAATGCAGAATGTACAGGGTATTGATGTAGATAATATTTGCAATATGGCTTTAGACTTTTCAGATATTGAATATCTAATTGGAGAAAGTGAAGTTTATGAAGAAATTAAAGAAGCTTTGGATTCTTATTTACAGTATCTTAAAGTGTTCAAGTTTAACAGTATTAAAATCGTTGGACATGCGAATGATTCTGAAATTGAATTCGAAAATGATATTCTGTCATCTGCCAGAGCTGGTTTCGTAAAGGAATATTTAGTAGAAAACGGGATTGATGAATCCTTGATTGAGTATGTGGGAGTTAGTAATACAGAACCTAAAGAAGGAGAAGATATAGACAATTCAGAACTAGGATCTAACGCCAGAGTACAGATCATTATAGAATAGAAAAGATCAAATATATACAAGAGGTAAATTTTAGTTTTAGAATTTACCTCTTGTTGTTTTTGTTACTTTGATCCTAAACTTCGTAGCTTTGTTGCACATAATTTATAACACATGAGTTTTCCAAAATTCTTATTAGGAGATAATACTGATTATCCAGAAGCTATCTTTGTTATTCATACAGAGTTTCCGAGGTTTATTATAAATCTACAAAATGATGAAGTTGAATGGCTAGAAGAATTTGACAAAAGTGATGAAAAAGAATTAGAAAGCGAAGCTGAGAACCTATTTCAGGACGCGAATGATTTTTACGATCGAGAGATTGAACGTTATGAAAAATAATAATAAACAATATTCACGAATATTATACATGTAGTATTTATAAATAATTTATGGAAGAGCTCATACAGTTAGATAAAGATGTAATGATTTTCTTAAATAACCTGGGAAGTGTTACTTGGGATGGTTTTTGGTTGTTTATGACTGAGAAATTTTATCAAATTCCGCTTTATATTACTTTACTTTATTTTTTTCTTAAATATTTTGGCGCCAAAGGAACATTACTCACCTTATTTACAGTAGCGCTTTTGATTACCGCATCAGATCAGATTTCGGTATTATTTAAGAATGTATTGGTAATGCGTCCCAGACCTTGCCGGGCAGAAGGTGTGGCAGAGTTTTTAAGAACGATTGAAGTGAACTGTGGTCGTTTTGGTTATTTCTCAGGACATGCTACAAGTTCCATGGCACTTGCATTTTTTACAGGTTTGACACTACAAAAACATCTAAAGTACATATTTCCATGTATGGTGATTTGGGCATTGGTGGTTAGTTATAGTCGGATTTATCTTGGAGTTCATTATCCATTAGATGTAATAACCGGTCTGGTTACAGGTATTATTTTAGGTTTTGGAGGATATAAGTTGCACGCATTTCTGCAGACAAAATATGGACAACCAAAAGGTTAAAGAATTATATTCAATGTTTAATAACCTTGATGATGCTGTTCTCTTCTAACAAAAGAAAATAGATGCCATTTTCATAGGAGGACATAGCTATTTTTTTGGTATTACCCTGTTTAAGTTTTTTTCCGGAATTGTCTACCAGTTTCCATTGGCCAG
This sequence comes from Aquimarina ulvae, assembly GCF_053613295.3. NCBI lineage: Bacteria > Pseudomonadati > Bacteroidota > Flavobacteriia > Flavobacteriales > Flavobacteriaceae > Aquimarina > Aquimarina ulvae. The sequence continues at coordinate 310,995 of NZ_JBSIBP030000005.1, read as the reverse complement.
GGTTTCTAGTAAGGTATATAGCATCAGAAGTTGGGTTCGGATATAATATGGTTTTAGTGACTTGTATTTCTGGTACAGAAAGCGCTTGATCACACTCCTCTGGTGTCGAGAACTGGAGTCCAGTATCAAAATCTTCGTTTAGGTTGATCACGATATTCTCAAAAATTAAGGCTTCCCCTAAAATTGAAGTTATCCTAAGAGTCATTGGAGATGAAATTCCAGAAGTTTCAATAAAAAAGTTAAATAATTCTCTATTCGTATTTTTCCAGGTATTATCTGGTAACTGGTATTCCATTTTGGATATAGCATAATTAATATCCCTAAACTGAATCGCTGTCCAGAATTCACTGGAGCCCTCTTTAAAATTGATTTTAATAGTTTCAGTTGTTGGCGTTATTTCGCAAGGTATAAATTTCCACGAAATAGATACTCTGCCTTCAATAACATCCGCAATCATAGAAAAAGCCTCCATAGTCATATCTACATCACCAGGATTACATTCTGGACAACGGTCTACTATTGTAAGAACAACACTTCCTTTTGCGCCGGTTACTTCAATACAAGCTCCACAGGCATTACTGCCATTGTAGTCAAAGTTGTTCAAAGCACAATGCATATAATCTCCTGCAACAACTGGCAACGAACAATTACCAAAAGTACCTCCTGCTACGCCATCATAAAATGTGCCTTCGCCAGTATGTACAGTATTATTGCATTCCTGAGCAGACATTTTTACAGTATATATAACGAATAGTAAGTAGAAAAAATAAGTAAGTGATTTCATGGTAATTAAATAGAATTTTATGAAGAGTATGAATACGTCAGCTAACGATAAAAAATATATCTTTTAAAGGGTATTTGATTTTACTTACGACGAAACTTTTTCGTTTCTTTCTTTTTACTGAAAAGCCTTTTTAAAAAATTATCCCTTTTTTCGGGCTCACAGTCTAGATCGTCAAGAACAGTATCCGGAGTTTTTTCAAAATCACTTTTGGTAATAGGATTAAAATTAGGATCCTCATTCATTTTTTGATAAAGTTTAGCAAAAATCGGAAGAGCAGAATTTGCACCTTGACCCAGTGAGGTACTTTTAAATCCGATAGCGTAATTATCATTACCGACCCAAGAAATTGTTACAAGTTTTGGGGTAATACCTACAAACCAGCCGTCTTTATTATCTTGAGTGGTGCCAGTTTTTCCGGCAATTTCATTTTTTAATCCGTAAACAGATCGTAATCTTTTTGCCGTTCCTTTGTTTATAGTAGACTTCATCATTTCCAGCATTATCTGTCTGGTATAATCGCTAAAAACTGGTTTTTCTGATATTTTGGGTTCAAACGAAGCAATAATATTTCCCTTTCTATCTTCTATTTTGGAAATGTAGAATGGTTGTACAGTTTTAGAGCGATTTACATAACTTGCATAGGCACCTGCTAGTTCTTTGATTTTTATTCCTGCTGTTCCTAAAGCTATTGATGGTTGTTCGGGTAACTTTTCTGTGATTCCCATTTTTTTTACTTGTTCCAGAACGTTCTTAACGCCAACTTCACCAATTACTTTTACAGCAATGGTGTTGATCGAATTGCTCAATGCGGTTTCCATGTTATAATTGAGGAAAGGGTCTTTTTCTTCAGAAGAATTTTTTGGTGTCCAATCCTTTAGATTCGTATAAGTTACTTCTTTGACAGGAAAATAGGTACAGGGCTTTATGCCTTTTTCTATGGCTGTTGTGTATACAAAAGGTTTAAAGGTAGAGCCTACTTGTCTTTTGCTTTGAGAAACATGATCATATTTGAAATACCTGTAATCAATACCACCCAAGTATGCTCTAACAGCTCCATTAGTAGGGTCAACAGCAATCATCCCGGCATTCAAAAATTTTAGGTAATGTTGTATACTATCTCGAACAGAAATTGTTTTAGTGATATTTCCTTCCCACCCAAAAAGTTCCATCTCTCTTTTAACAGCAAAAGAATCTGCAATCTGTTTTTGGCTAAGACCTTGTTCCTTATATTTTTGATAGGTAGGCAATTGTTGCAAGGCATTATCAAGTATGCTAGTATTTGTTTTCCAGGGAGCTTTGGTACCGTACTCTTTTTCATAGGCCATTTGTAAATCCTGCAGATGCTCCTTCATTACTTGTTCTGCCAGTGATTGCATCTTATAATCCAACGTAGTATGAATAATTAATCCGTCTTTGTAGATGTTATACGTACTACTATCTACTTTTTTATATTTCTTAAGAATACTATTAAGTTCTTTTTTTACTTCCTCTCTGAAATAAGGAGCCAAACCAAGATCATGATTGAAATATTGATAATCTAACGCTATGTTTTGATTGGATACTCGATTGGCTACACCTGATGTGATATATTCATATTTTACCATCTGTTGTAAAACCACATCCCTACGTAATTGACTTCGCTCAGGAAAAAGTCTTGGATTGTAACTGTGATTTGCTTTTAAGCTTCCAACCAACGTACACGCTTCTGATAAGGTAAGCTCTCTAGTAGGCTTATTAAAGAACTTTTGTGAAGCACTTTCGATTCCATAGGTATTATCAGGAAATGGAACTGTGTTGAAATATTGTGTAAGAATTTCTTCTTTGGTATATATTTCCTCAATACGTTTGGCAATAATAGATTCTTTAAGCTTGTTGACTATCACACTAAAATATCCATAGTCTTTTCGTCCAAAAATGTTTTTTGCTAACTGTAAAGTAATGGTACTTCCTCCACCAGAAGATTTGTCCTGTAACAGTATCGTTTTGAAAAACACCCTTAATAAGCTGATATTATCTACACCATCGTGATCATAAAACCGAACATCCTCTGTAGCCACTAATGCATTTATCAAATGTTGAGGAAGATCATTATGGATTATGGGTTGACGGTCATAAATGAAATATTTACCGATCAACTGGCCGTCTTTATCCAGTACCTGAGTTGCTTCGGCTTGCTTTAATGAACTTAATTCTTCTTGGTTTGGAATTTTTCCCCACAATCCAAAATAGATACTTGCGTAAAAAATTGTAAAAACCAAAACAAGTCCCCCAATAGTAATTAAGGTCCATTTAACCCATGTTTTTTGAAAAAGCTTATGTGTCATATTGTTTGGTTAGTGATAACGCAGAAAATAATTAATTATTGAATAGATAATTACCATTTAATTATAAATTTTATAGTAATGAAAATACGTACTTTTTTTGAAGCTTATTTGTCAAAATTTTGATTTTTTTATTTTAAATTGTAGTAGTGAAATAATTTAACATCATCTCAAAATAAGATTAATCGAAGCACAGCAGAAAAAATAGTGCTTCTTCATGTATTGTAGAAAATAATATAACATATAATAGAATCTTTTATTTACTATCTATTAGTGAAGTAACCAATTAAAACTACACATTATGAAAAGAGTAATTGTTGACTACAAAAAACTGAATAAAGATATTTTGAATCTTTTAGTAGATAAATTTCCTGATGGCTACTCAGATAATGATATTATTTCCTTCAAAAACCATCATCATGACACCATTGAAGCGGTCGAGGTAAGAACAGATAATACTATTTACCTAGTTAAAATTAGTGAGCGTCTTGCTGGAGTAATGGAGGATTATGATGATGATTCTTCGGATACAGAAATCGCAACCTTTGGCTCAAAAGAAGAGGTTAGTGATGAATCAGCTTTTGATGATTGATCAGGTTTAAATCTGGATAATCAATGTTGTCTAGCACTTTCAATGACGAAAGAATAATAGTTATGAATTTTCTAGTAAATTCAACAAATGTCTTGCTGCTGCAAAAGGAGTGATCTGATGTTTTTGTGCAGCTTTAACTTGTATTGATAGTGCTTCTTTAATTTTGGGATGGTTATAAAAAGAACTTTTCAATTCTTCTTCAATGGTCTGCAAAAGCCAGAATTTATTTTGTTGAATTCTATTCTCTTCAAAATAACCATTTTCAGTGACCACTTTAATATATCGCAAAATTAGTTCCCATATTTCTGCGATACCATCATTTTTAAGTGCACTACACATTAGTACTTCCGGAGACCACTTACTTGCTGTCGATGGATAAAGATGTAATGCCTTTTTAAATTGGTTTTTAGCTTCTCGGGCACGATGAAGATTATCTCCATCCGCTTTATTCATAACAATAGCATCTGCCATTTCTATAATACCACGCTTAATGCCTTGCAATTCATCACCTGCACCTGCTAATTTTAATAATAAAAAGAAGTCAACCATTCCGTGTACGGCAGTTTCGCTTTGACCAACACCTACGGTTTCAATAATAATTACATTGTAACCCGCAGCTTCACAAAGTATAATGGATTCTCGGGTTTTTTGTGCAACACCACCCAAAGAATTCCCAGAAGGAGAAGGTCTTATAAAAGCTTGTGGAGATTTTACTAGCGACTCCATTCTTGTTTTATCACCTAAAATACTACCTTTAGAAACACTACTGGTCGGATCTACAGCTAGCACCGCTACTTTTTTGCCTTGTTGTATCAGAAGATTACCAAAAGATTCAATAAAAGTGCTTTTTCCAACGCCCGGAACGCCCGTTATTCCGATTCTGATAGAATTATTAGCGTAGGGCAGACATTTTTCAACAAGTTGTTGCGCTTTTTGACTATGCTTTTTTTGAGTACTTTCTACCAAAGTAATTCCTTGACTCAGAGCTGTAGTATTTTTTGAGACAATTCCTTCAAATATATGAAGTGCAGAAATTTCTTTTTGCTGAAGTTTTTTAAAACGATCAATCGCTTGCTGATTAGTGCCCGACGGTATTTTTGGCGATTGATCTTGATGTTTCATATCATTATTGTTTACAAGGTAACTTTATAACAAATTTATAAATTCATTTTAGGATACATTGCTAATATTTTACACAATGTAAAGAGAAGGTGGTTTACTTCAGCGTTATTGGTACGGCAATGGCAGTTTGATCCCAGGCAATATACATAATAGTAAAACTATTTGCTTCCTGAAAATAAATTGAAAATTGCTCTACAACATTAAGCAATCGTTGTACAGGAACTTCTATCGTTAAGATGTCATACTTCGGGTCACGAGATGGACTTCCATCCCTAAAATCTACCCCCCAATTATATTGATGGTCATTAAAAATAACCTTCCACGAATTTTGTCCCGGAATCGTCCATAAAGTATAGGTTCCGCTTTTCAATAACGTTCCGTCAACAAGAATATCCTGATCAGTTGTAAACGTGGTAGCTTCATTTGCTCCGGTTCTCCACACCTGATCAAACGGAACTATACCTCCAAAAATTTTTCTACCTTTTTTGGAAGGTCTATTATAGAAAATAGTGAAATTTGCTTTTTTAGTATGATGAGTAATCGTCTGTTCAGGACTGTGCTTTTTAGTGTTTGATTTTAGAATAAATACTCCGGCAAATCCAATGATTACTACTCCGAAAATAATGATAAGTAACTTTTTTAGAAGTTTTGACATATACGAATAGTTTGATATTAAAGATAACTTATTTGCTGATGAAAGTACTTATAAATGCTTACTTTTGGGCTCTTACTACTGATTTATGGTTGACAAATCCTATAAAAAATTCACGCCAGATATTGTATTTACTGATGATACTTATGTTATAATTGGCTCTGGAATTGGTGGCCTAAGTACAGCTGTTTTTTTGGCTAAAGCTGGAAAAAAGGTGGTGGTTTTGGAACAACATTATACTCCAGGCGGATTCACACATACGTTTAAAAGGCGTAAAGGTTTGGTTTGGGATGTGGGAGTTCATTATGTAGGTAATATGGATGAAAAATCAGGTTTACGAAGAATCTTTAATTACTTATCAGATAATAAACTAAAATGGGATTCTATGGGAGATCCCTATGATGTTGCCTATGTGGATGGTCGCAAATTTGAGTTTGTTTCAGGGAAAGAGAATTTTAGGAAAAAATTTTATAAATACTTTCCTAACGATACAGAAGCTATTGATGATTATCTCGAATTACTTGAAAAATCAACCAAAAAGAATTTTCTGTATTTTTTACAAAAAGCCCTTCCTGGGTTATTGCGGATGATTCTAGGTCCCATATTTAGAAGAATTCAAAAACCTATTTCCAGTAAAACAACGTATGAGGTATTAAGCAATATAACCGATAATCAAGAACTTATTGCCGTATTATGCGCTCAATGTGGAAATTATGGATTGTCTCCAAAGGAAAGTAGTTTTGCTTCTCATTGTATTGTGATTAATCATTTTATGGAAGGTGCATATTATCCAAGAGGAGGTGCCAATCGCATTCACGAAACAATTATCGATAACTTAGAATCATTAGGTGTTGATGTGTTTATAAAAGCAAACGTAGAGAAAATTGTTACAAAAGGAAGAACTGTCAAAGGGCTATTGATCAATGGTAAAGAATTTTCTTGTAAAAAAGTTATAAGTAATACCGGAGCCAAAAATACTTTTTTGCGGTTACTCGATTCATCTGCGATCAGGAAAGAGCATATGAATTTTAAGGGAGTTAGTCCATCCACTTGTCACCTCTGCTTATATGTAGGACTCAATAGGAGTGATGCTGAACTAAAGTTGCCAAAATATAATATATGGTGGTATGCAGACAAGGATACAGATCGTATTCTCAATGATAAAAATAATCTATCAAAAAAACGACTTTCATTTGCATATATATCTTTTCCATCTGCGAAAGATAGCCTTTGGTCAAAAGAGCATCCAGATCAATCGACAATCCAGTTAATAGGAAGGGCCTGGTATAAGGATTTTAGTGAATATGAAGATAAACCTTGGTTGAATAGGGGAGAAACATATGATAGAATTAAAGAACAATTTAAAGAAAAAGGATTGTCTTTATTAACAGAATTGTATCCCCAATTAGAAGGACACATCATCCATGCTGAAGTTTCTACTCCGGTTTCCACTAGAAAATTTAGTAAGTACGATCAAGGTGAAATTTATGGAGTAACACACGCACCCGAACGTTATAAAACCAGGATACTACGACCTAGAACTCATATAAAAGGATTATATCTCACTGGCCAGGATATTACCTTGGTAGGAGTAGGAGGAGCTATGGGAAGTGGCATTTTAACGGCAACAACCATTATAAAATGGAATATGAGCAAACAGTTCAAAGAGATCGCAGCTAAGTACTAAGTAGTCTTAGGTAATGTTTGGATAATTTTTAATAAGATAAGCAAAACTCACCTTTTATTTTAGCAATCTGCTTTAGCATCAGCAAACGTTCTTTTAGCAATCGTTCCCGAACATATTTAGGAGTCTTATTAGAGTTGATAATTTGGTCAATAGTTTCTAAAGCTTCATCGATAATAGGTATATGTGTTATCGTATATGTATTAAACTTATTTATAGTTTTTATTAAAAAGGGTTCCATAAAGAAGATTTTATTAGTTTGAACTTTTTTGATGTGTAATTTATAGGAACTACTTTATAAAAAATGAAAAGTATTTTTTATAAACTTGGCGTTTACCTACTTCCTACAATGAATTTATCTGAATATGGAGCTTTTTATTTTCATAATAGAGATAGCGATCATACTACGTTCTCTCTTTAATTTTTCTGAAATTAATTCAGATATTAATTGAGACTGTAATACGTGGTCTATTTTGTATATTTTTTTCTCCATATAAGCAACATTACTGTTATGATAGTTTTGGGTAGTAAAAATTTGCATACTTTTTTTAAAGTTTAGTTCTACTATATACGATAGAAATGATGCAACGGTTTTCTAATATTTTATTTTTTTTCAAATTTAATATTAGAAAAATAGAGGTTATTCTTGGTACTATCGAAGTCTTCTTTAACAAGGATGCTGTTTTGGTGTATAGCTATCTTCGTTTAAACGTTTGATAAACAAGATCTTTTGATGTTTTTGATGTTTTTATCTTTAATTTTGCAACAGACGTATGCTAAATCTCGTCTTTAGAAGAGAATAACAATTAGAAAAGTTTTAAAGAAGTAATTACTAACCAATAAAATTTGTAAAAGGTTTGTTACAGAGCGAGCTAATAGAAAAATGTAGGGCAAACGATCGCAAAGCACAGATGCAGCTATATAATAAATACTGTGATGGTATGTATTATGTTGCTTTACGATTCCTTAAGGACCCTTTTGAGGCAGAAGAAGCGATGCAAGAATCTTTTATTAAAGCCTTTCTGAAATTACATCAGTTTACCGGAGATGTAACTTTTGGAGCTTGGCTAAAACGCATAGTGATTAATAAGAGTATCGATATGCTTAAAGCGAAAAAAATGAATATGGTTGCGATAAATGAACAGGTAATGGCTACAGTTGAAGAACATGATGACTGGTCAGTATCAGATTCTACTACCGTTGACGAGGTGAAGAGTGCGATAGAAAGATTACCTGAAAAATATAAATACGCTGTCATGCTATTTTTGATAGAAGGATACGATCACAAAGAGGTTAGCGAGATATTGGATATTACTCCGGTGGCATCTAGAACTTTAGTGCATCGTGGAAAGAAACAGCTTCAGGATCAATTAAAACATTTAAGAGATGGGACAGGATATTAGAGAGTTGTTAAAACAGGATACCAGAATTCCTGCAGAGCGTTTGACAGAAGGTCACGAGGGGCGTTTTATGGCTAGGTTGGAAGAAGAACTTCCTAAAAAAGCTAGAAAATTCAACTATGGTTGGTTAAGGATTGCCGCCAGTGTTGTGATAATTTTATCGGTTTCGATGTTCGCTTTTAATGAGTTTGGAAACAAAAGTATAAAAGGGACTGAAATCGTTGACGTAAATACGCAGGATTCGAAAAACGCTACTGTTGTATTAACCAAGCAAACATCTCCTCTTGCAGAAATGTTTCCGGAATATGAAGAAGCAGAAAATTATCTATTGACAGGTATAAAATTTCAATTATCCCAAATAACAGTAGATGATTCTAATAGAGAGTTGGTAGAGAGTTTTATGAAACGATTGGGGGATCTGAATAAGGAATATCAGGACCTTAATAAAGAATTAATAGAAGTAGGGCCTAATGTGCAAAGTGCTGAGGCAATGATCGAAAATTTAACCCTTAGACTTTCTCTTCTAAACAGACTAAAAGACAAACTAAAAGAATTAGAACAAATTGAAAATGAAAACTACATCGATATACAAGTTTAATGCTCTTACGCTTAGTCTGATATGTTGTGCTGGGCTATTCGCTCAAAACAGACAATCAAAATTAATTGAAAAGTTTGTTGTAAATAATGACGTTAAGGTTAACCTTAACACAAGTCATACTCAAGTTGTATTCGAAACCTGGAATAAAAACTCTGTAGAGATCGAAGCGTATATAGAAGGTGATGATATTACAGAAGAGAATAAAGAACGTTTGTTACAGAATTGGCAGATCGAAGCGTTAGGTAATAGCCGTGAAATCACTATAAATTCTATCACAGGAAATTTTTGGTCTGGAAATGTAACAGCTTCCAATGTTAAGAATTCAGATTTACCTGAGTTTAGAAGATTACAACCAATGATTTCTAGTATGTTACGACCAATTTTAGAAAACATAGAAAATAATCCTATGCCAAGTGCACTTTCTGAAAACTTAGCTAGTATGAATTTTGATGCTAATAAGTTTAAGGAAAATGAAGAGAAGTATATCCAACAGTGGGGAGATCAGATAAAAGAAAAGTTTGGAGATAATTATGAAAGTGTCGTAAAAAACTGGACCAAAGAATTAAGTAAGAATGCTGCGCAAATACAGTCGAATGATATCATTAATTCCAACAATTGGGGAGGAGAGGAGTTTGCCAGAAGAATGCAAGCGTGGGCATCTCAATTTTCTGGTGATTTGGAAATTACACAAACTAATGGGAACAATGTAACCGTTTATAGGTATAGTTCCAGAATAAATAATTCTGGCGCTATAGATAGGATTGTTAAAGTAAAACTACCAAAGAGTGCACTACTTAAATTGAATATCAGACATGGTGATATTCAATTAGCAGAAAAAACTATTAATATGATTGCTTCTTTATCTCATACAAGCCTAGAGGCTGATGTAATAGATGGAGACCGTACATTTATAAGAGCTTCCTACTCACCTATAATGATCAAACAATGGAATAATGGAAGATTGGCCGTTAATTACGTGAAAAACTGTAGAATTCAAAAAGCTAAAAACCTTCGAATCAATTCAGATTCTAGTAATATTTTTATTCAGGAATTAGAAGAGAATGGAGCTATATCCGGTAGTTTTGGAGCAATTACGATAGCTAATTTATCCGATTCATTTGCAACCCTGGATTTAGCAGTAGAGAACAGTGATTTTAAGTTAAAACTACCAGAAACAGCTTTTAATATTGCTTACAGTGGAGTACAGAGTAGAATTTCTATACCGAAAACTATAGAGGCGAATGCCCGAAGAAATTTTGGAAATGTATTTGTAAACGGATTTAACAAAACTCGAGATACCGATAAAGTTATCACAATCAATGCTAAGTATAGTGATATTATATTACAGTAACTTTATAATGTGTTAATTATAAAAAGTCTTGCTAATGATATAGTAAGACTTTTTTATGGACCTATTTTACCTATAAAAACCTTTTTAACCCGGATTATACATTGGAACTTCGTAATGAAGCTTTGAGGCCCACAGATGTAATAGGTTTTCTAATGCATACTGCGGGTTTAATGTAAATATTAGCCTACATTTTAAATTCTTACATAATACTTTTCGCGTTTTATTCAGAATAACAAAACTTAAACGTAAAAGTTTAAATCTCCATTTTGTCACTCCTTTTTTGTACTGCATTTATAGATGAAAATACAAATCATATTCCTTTAAATAGCTTATGAAAAAATTATTACTAATTTTCTCTTTAACATATATTACAGTTTATTTGGAAATAATGAGAATGACGAAAACCTTCTTGCCAGACGTAATGTAAACACTATAATATAACTACAGCAAATTATGAATAAAATCAAATTATTTGCGTTGAAAACAAGTAAGAATATTATTTATAAAACCAAATAAGGAGTCTTTGATCTTAGCCAACTTCCGGCTGATAAATACCTTTCAATTGATAAGAAAGGATAAAAAGTAATTGTTCATAAATTAATCAATCCAACGTTGTTGATCAAATAAATAGAAATCAATAAAAGTAGATATGAGGTAAGCAATCAAAACGATAAATGTTAATTTTCTTCGCATATTTCACGAATTCTTAATGATCTTTAAAAAGATCATGATTGTCCAAATTGTAATTTTTTGGTTTGTTTGTCTATTATATGTGCTTTTTGTCTATGTTCCTACAGGTTTTTTATATTTAAAAGACTTATAATCAGTTAATTAAAAGTAAAAAAAATAGAAATTGACTTTTTTGTGTCATTGGTCGAAAATCGAAAACGTTTGATCTAAAAAGAAGCTACATTTTTCGGGAAACGATAATTTTACGATATTATTGTAAGGTAATCACGTAAAAAGTTTACAATTTAAAAACAAAGATAATGAGAACTTTAGCATTTATTTTCGGTATACTTTTTTTCACGAATGTGAATGCCCGGATTGAAGATGATAACTTGCAAATTGCAAGAGAGGGATTTGTTGTGGTAGTTGTTGATTTTAAAGATGGAGATGAGATCAAGCTATTCGAGGTAGAAACCGGAGCTCATATACTTTCTAAAACAAGAGGGCAGATCGATCTAAGTCAATTGCCTACAGGAAAATATTTATTGGAAAACAATGAAGGTAAGTCTGTGGTAATAGAAAAAACAGATGATGATATTCTTATCGAAGAAGAGTTAGGAGCAGAGTATGTTGTGGAGAGTGATAGCGAGTCAATGTCTATCAGTGATATGACCGTAGAGCAAGAATTAGAAGAGTATTATTTATCTTCAGAAGTTAATCCATTGGAAATTACTAGAGATGGCGATCTAATTACAGTCGTTGATTTTGAATATGGAGACAAGATCAAGCTTTTTGAAATGATTGGAAAAATTCACGTGTTATCAAAAACAACAAAAGTAGTTGATCTTACACAACTGGCGGCAGGAAAGTATATTTTGGAAAATGATAGAGGACAAGCTGTTGTTATTGAGAAGCTTCATGTAGATATGCAGTATGAAGATACAGTAGCTTATAACTAAAATATTCTTATTATTATAAAATAAATAGCATTTGAATAAAGACCTATCGTTTCTGATAGGTCTTTGTAGTTTATATAAACAGGATTTACTTATCTAAATTCCTGGTCATAGTAAAACCTGTGAATAACCCTACACCGGCCATTAAGAAAATAGTCCCTGGATATGCTACTTCTTGCTCAACTCCTAGTGTATAGTGTAGTATTCCAGCGATAAAGATGCCTAAACCAATGCCCATTAATAGCAAGGAAAAGTTAAGAATAAAAACTTTCCAAATAGGAGTTACTCTTTTCGCTTTACTGCTATAAAAGATAGAAGCATCGGCTCCTTTTTCGATAAGAGCCATTCGCTCCTTGTTTCTGGCAGTAAAAAATAAATAAAAAATACCGAAGATACATCCAAATATAGATAGTGGTATTAGTGCTTCAATAAAACTCATAATTTTTAGATTTAAAGGTTTAACTGTTCGTTTTTAACTATGACGGCATATATCAAATCTTAGTTACAAAAAATGTAAAAAAAAATATTTTGTATCTTTTTAGTAGTAAGATGTAACCGAACACAAAGAAGTATCGTCTTATGTGTAAATGAACCATCAATCAGATCAATATTATATCAAACAAGTGTTAGAAGGCGATACAAATGCTTTTTCTACACTGGTACAGCGTTACCAAGGTATTGTATATACAGTGGCCTATAGGATGATAAAGAATAAAGAAGAGGCAGAAGAAGTATCTCAGGATACTTTTGTGAAAGCGTATAAGTCTTTGGTAAATTATAGAGGAGAAGCAAAATTTTCTACTTGGTTATATACTATTGCATATCGCAAAAGTTTAGATAGGATCAAAAAAAATAAGCGGTTTATAGCCACGGAACTTATAGAGGAAATTAGCGAAGGAGAAGCAGGTATAATTAATGATGCATTGAGCTATTTACAGGATAAAGAGAGAAAGCAGGTGATATCAGATAGTATTCTTAAATTACCAGAAGAAGAGGCTGCAATTGTAACCTTGTATTATTTTGAAGAGAAAAGCGTAAAAGAGATCAAAGAGATCATAGGCTTGACAGAAGATAATATCAAAATAAAGCTGTATCGAAGCAGAAAAAAACTATATTCGATACTAAAGTTTCACGTTTCACCAGAAATAAATACTAATAATGGAAGAGAAATATAAGGACATAGAGAAATTAGTAAAAGAAGCAGGTATCGAAAAACCTCCTTTGCATTTTTTGCAAAATATAATGAGTGAAATCGCAGCTGTATCCGCCGATAAACTCCCAATGTATCAGCCATTAATTTCAAAAAAAGCTTGGGTAATCATAAGCATCTCAGTTGTCTTCGTTTTGATTTCTTTACCTTTTCTCTCCGAAGGAACGTCAATCTTGGATACATTGAATTTTTCAATTTTGAGCTTGGATCATTTTCAAAATCCATTTTCTGATTTTAAATTCCATGATACTACAATGTATGGGATTATATTTCTGGCTGTTTTATTTTTGGTTCAAATAACCATAATCAAAAGGAGAATAGATAAAATTTACGCTGTCTAAACTACCTGTATATTATGAGCATAACTCCAATAAATGTTTTTTAAACTCCAATACATTCTCTATTTTACATAGCTGTAGTAGCATATATAATATGAAACGTAAAACATGTATAATTGGGGCGGGACCAAGCGGTATTACTGCGCTTAAAAATCTGAAAGACAAAAACCTGAAAGTTGTTGTGTACGATCGTAATCAGGAAGTAAGTGGTAACTGGATCTATTCTGAAAAAAGTAGCCATTCTAGTGTGTTCGAGACTACACATATTATTAGTTCTAAGACGCTATCTCAATGCGAAGATTTTACATTTGATGATTTTGATGTTACCGTAGCTGATTATCCATTCCATGATGAGCTAAGAAGATATTTTCAGGCATATGCAAAACACTTCGAACTATACCCTTATATACAATTTGGATCTGTTGTAACGCATTGCAAACGAATTAATCGTAGAGAATGGCATATCAGTATCATACAAAACAGGAAAGAGGTAAAAGAGATATTTACAGATCTGGTTGTGTGTAATGAGCATCATTCTGTTCCTAGAATTCCTGAGTATCCTGGTCATTTTTCAGGAGGGTTTATACATTCTCATATGTATAAAAAAGCAGCCCTTTTTGCAGATAAAAAAGTGTTGGTAATCGGTGGTGGGAATTCTGCTTGTGATGTTACTGTAGAAACTAGTCGAGTGAGTAAGAAAACAGCAATAAGTTGGCGAAGAGGTTACAGAATTATCCCAAAATTCTTTTTTGGCTTGCCATCAGATATTATTGGGGCACGACCGGCTTGGCTCCTATTAGAGTCCGTAGTTGGTTTAATGATAAACTGCTCCGTATGATGTTAGGCAAAAATAAATTATATGGACTACAAGAGGTTAAGACAAAGTTTGGCGAAACACATCCTACCATTAATGATGAGCTTCTTTATAAAGTAAGACACGGAAAAGTATACCCCAAAGTAGATATCGAAAAACTTGATGGTAAGATGGTTTATTTAAAGATGGGACAAAAAAAGAATTTGATGTGATTATTGCTTGTACAGGATATATTTTAAAGCATGATTTCTTTGATCCTTCATTTATGGATTATAGTAATGGACCGGTACCTCTTTATTTTAAGATGTTTCACCAAGAGTTTCGTAATCTATTTTTGGTAGGAATGTTTCAGCCTTTAGGTTGTATCTGGCCCGGATCAGAGTTACATAGTAAATTATTGGCAAATTACTTAACCGGTAATTGGAAAATACCCACTACTGTTAAAAAACTTTGTGAAAAAGAAATTACACATCCCCATTACAACCAGATTAATACACCAAGACACAAGATAGCAGTAGATTCTGATAAGTTTAGAAAAACATTGCTAAAGCAATTACCAAAAAATTGGATTTCTAAAAAACATTTTAAAATTTCAAAAAACGCCCAATGATAGATTTCTCATTCTCTAAATTTATAGAAAGTTTATCTCACGACTTTATTCCGGTGGTTGATGCTGAGTTTTCGAAAGAAGATTACACGTTTATTGATTTATCATTAGACAATAAAAGATTGGAAACTATTGATGTATCTTCGTCTAAAGCTTTCGAAACGTATATAAACCATTATATAATTACCAATAAGGCAAAGGTAGCTTATGGAGGTTATAATGAAACTCGCGGCATTTATAGAAGAAGCACACATTTTAATAAACAGAATCCAGAATCCGAACGTAATATCCACTTGGGATTAGATGTGTGGTGTGATGCCGGAACCGACGTATTAGTTCCGTTAGAAGGAACAGTTCATAGTTTTAAAAATAACAACAACTTTGGCGACTATGGTCCAACTATAATTCTTCAGCATCTAGTTCAGGATGTGTTTTTTTATACCTTGTATGGTCATTTAAGTTTAAAATCTATTCAAGAATTGAGGGTTGGGCAATATTTCTCTAGGGGAGATGTATTGGCAACATTAGGAAGAGCTTCTGTAAATGGGGATTATGCGCCACATTTGCATTTTCAAATCATAAAAGATATGCAAGGGAGTACAGGGGATTATCCTGGGGTGTCTAATAAAAAAGAACTAAGTTTCTATCTTCATAATTGTCCTAATCCTAATCTTTTATTAAAAATATAGTATCCTATTATTTTTTAAATCAAATAATTTTCCATGCCCTGATCTATGTTTTTGTCGAGGAAATATGATATATAAAACCAATTTTTATGTTCGTTACCGATAAAATCTGTTTTTTCATCAGATTTTTTTCTATTTATTTTTTTAAAACATTGATTTACAATCAATTAAATGTTTTATTGACGTACTTTTAGTAGTTCGACGAAAAATTTGGCGATTTTATCTAAAAGTCTGATTATTAATTGGTGGCAAAGGTAATTTACTCTATACTTGTAAGGTAAAGCCGTAATACTTTAACTTCAAAGCCCCCAAAATTATGAAAGTTACAGCACTAGTATGTAGTTTATTTTTATCTCTTTCAATTTTCGCTAATAACGATGATGAGCTTTCGGTTTATCAAGATGGTCTTATTGTGGAAGTAGCTGATTTTGAAGACGGAGATGAATTAAAATTATTTGAACTTGAAACTGGTGTTCACATACTATCCAAGTCCTATTCACGTGTAGATTTAAGTCAATTACCTTTAGGATCATACTTATTAGAAAATAATAAAGGAGCTTCTATAGTTATTGATCGTTTAGAAGAAGAGCTAATAATCGATGATGCTGCTATTGCACAAGAAAAAGAGTTTGTTATTGATGAGACTGATGACATAGTTTTGGAGAATAATGAAGAAGTACATACGGAAGAAGTACCCGCGGAAGAGTATATCACTCCTAAAGATAATCAATTAGCTATTCAGAGAGAAGGCAGTATTGTCGTGGTGTTAGATTTTGAAGAAGGAGATAAACTAAAGTTATTTGAAGTAAAGGACACGGTACACGTTTTGTCAAAAACAACAAATGTTATTGACTTAGCTCAATTACCTGTTGGTGTATATCTTCTTGAGAACAATAGAGGTGATTCTGTAATCGTTGAAAAGTATACAGAGTCTCAAAACAGTGTAACTGATTTATAGTATTATATTGAATCAAAGGGGAATAGAAAGTAAAGCGAGCTCAGTTTGAGCTCGCTTTACTTTTATCTATAGGTCATTCGTTGATAATTTCCATTAACACGTATTCATTTTCAGATCCGTGAGTAAATATACCTGTCAGCTGTTCTTGATTATTAATTTTATGCGATAACTCGGAGCATAGATTTTGACAATCAATAGATATTGAAGAGTTGATTAAAGAATAGTTGTTTTCCTGATCTACTGTTATCCAATTTTCAAAACTGTCGGGAATGATGTTTCTGGTTAATCTAATTTTAAAGGTTGTATTAGGTGAAATCTGGATTTTTGCTAATGTTTTAATTAATGTTATTTCATATGGAGGGATGTCTGCTATTGATAAGTTGTTGGGTTTTAGTTTAACTACAATATCTTGTATAAAGCCATTTTCAAATTCAAAACCGTTGATTCCTCCATATAGGGCTCTATAGTCTTCAGTACCGGTGTCATTAGCTATTTGGTATTGTATTGCTGTAGTATAATCTAAAAATATCACTGTATTTTGATAGTGATTAATTCTCCACGACTCAATTCGGGAGTTATCATCATCACTACAAGAATTTAAAATGAGTGATACAACGAGTAAGAAAAATACTTTTTTCATGGTGTTTTTAGTATAAGATCAAAAAAAACTGAAGGGTTGCTTAAGGCTTTGCTAAATAATGTAAAAAATAAATACATAGAATTATGATGTATTGTATTTTTATGTATATTTGATCTATGTATTCAAAAGAACTGCTTAAAGGAACTTTATCTGTTATTATTCTTAATTTATTATCCGAAAAAGGTCGAATGTATGGCTATGAGATTTTTCAACAAGTAAAAGAACGCTCCGACGGCAAAATTTTATTAAAAGATGGCTCGTTATATCCATCGTTGCAAAAAATGAAAAAAGAAGGTCTGTTGACTTGTGAAGAGATGTATATAGGTAAAAGAGTCAGGAAATATTACCTATTAACATCAAAAGGAGAGCAAGAGAAGGTGAATTATCTAGAGGAGCTTAAAGACTTTATGATAACGCTTAATAATGTGATTTTTCCAAAGCTAGACGTCATATGAAATTAAGTGTTGAACAAGAAGAAAAGATTAAGAGTTTTGTAGATAAGCAGGGACTAAAGCTGCCAGCCTTACGAGATGATATTTTAGATCATTTATGTTGTGTTGTAGAAAGCGATTTAAAATCAGGAAAAAAATTTGATCAATCATTCCAGGACGCGATATTAGAATTAGCTCCTAACGGTTTGATTGATTTAGATCATAAAACATTTTTTTTATTAAACTCAAAACGAATAATTATAATGAAGAAACTAATGTATTTTATTGGATTTATTGGCGCATTAATTTTAACTACAGGGATTACTTTCAAGATACTCTGGTATCCTGGAGCTAACAAGCTTTTTATAACTGGTTTTTTGCTACTGCTATTAGTGTTTGTTCCAATGTTTGCTTTTGACAGGTATAAAGTTGCAATTGCTAAAACACTTTCAGAACGGTTGAAAATTGTTTTAGGATGCATCTCTGGCGTCATAATAGGTTTATCTGGATTGTTTAAGGTACTGCATTGGATGGGAGCAGAAGTATTATTGTTGGCTGGATCTCTAATTTTCGCAATCGGTTATTTGCCTTTCCTGTTCTTTACGATGTACAAACGATCGGTCATTTAGTGTGGTCATACAAAAGTAAAATCAAAAGCCCTAAAGTATCACTTTAGGGCTTTTGATTTTATATAGGATGTTTTAAAAGATCTATTCATTCACCAATACCCATTCACCTTTTTCGATGAGAGGAATCGCCTGTTTATATTTAACGGTTTTATTTTCTCCGCTCATCACGTGCTTGATAGTAACTCTATCATTCCGTCCTATTTTTGGTTGTTCCCGAACAATAGTTTCTGTTACTTGTTGCCGCTGCTGTGTTTGCCCAGCAGCTCGGCTTTGCGCAGCACGCTCATCCATATTAGGGATTTCTTCTTTTGAAGTTTCCAAATTTTCTTTTCTTCTTATTTGGCGTGCTTCCGAGATATCCTGAGTATTACCTGTTGGCAACTCTCCCTTAAATAAAAAGGAGATAACATCTTTATTGACTTCCTCGATCATTGCTTTAAACAATTCAAAAGCTTCAAATTTATAGATTAACAACGGATCTTTTTGTTCATGGACAGCAAGCTGTACGCTTTGCTTTAATTCATCCATCTTACGCAAATGCGTTTTCCAGGCATCGTCAATAATTGCTAAAGTTATGTTTTTCTCAAAATCAGTAATTAGCTGCTTCCCTTCACTTTCATATGCTTTCTTTAGGTTTGTGGCAACATTCAGACTTTTTACTCCATCTGTAAAAGGAACAAGAATACGTTCATATTTACTAGAAGGATCTTCGTATACTTGTTTGATAACAGGGTATGCAGCTTCTGCATTACGCTTCATTTTATCCTGATAATGCTCATAAGCAGCTTTATAAACTTCTCCGGCAATTTTCTGAGCATCCATTTTTTCGAATTCCTCGGCGCTAATAGGGCTACTCATAGAGAAATAACGAATCAATTCAAACTCAAAATTTTTAAAGTCTTGGGCATTCTTATTGGATTCTGTAATAACCTCTGCAGTATCATAAATCATGTTGGCAAGATCCACACGCAGGCGTTCTCCAAATAACGCATGGTAACGACGTTTGTAAACTACCTCACGCTGTGCATTCATCACATCATCATACTCTAATAGTCTTTTACGAACTCCAAAATTATTTTCTTCTACTTTTTTCTGAGCTCTCTCGATAGATTTGGAAATCATCGAATGCTGAATTACTTCCCCTTCTTTAAGACCCATTCTATCCATCATCTTAGCAATACGCTCTGATCCAAATAAACGCATTAGATTGTCCTCCAGAGATACGTAGAATTGAGAGCTTCCGGGATCTCCCTGACGACCAGCACGACCACGTAACTGTCGGTCTACACGACGAGAATCATGGCGTTCTGTACCTATGATGGCTAAACCACCTGCTACTTTCACTTCATCTGATAATTTAATGTCTGTTCCCCGACCAGCCATGTTGGTAGCAATCGTAACGACTCCTGGATTACCAGCTTCTGCAACAATATCTGCTTCCTTTTTGTGCAACTTTGCGTTCAGTACGTTATGAGGTACTTTACGTATAGTTAGCATTCTACCTAGTAATTCTGAAATTTCTACAGAAGTTGTACCGATCAGTACTGGTCTTCCAGCTCTGGATAGTTCGGTAACCTGTTCGATAACAGCGTTGTATTTTTCTCGTTTGGTTTTGTAAACCAAATCTTCCATGTCTTTTCTGGCAATCGGTCGATTTGTAGGGATTTCAACTACATCTAATTTATAGATTTCCCAAAGTTCTCCTGCTTCAGTAACCGCAGTACCGGTCATCCCTGATAGTTTACCATACATTCTGAAGTAATTCTGTAGTGTTACGGTAGCAAAGGTTTGTGTAGCATCTTCAATCTTTACATTTTCTTTTGCCTCAATAGCCTGGTGTAAACCATCACTATAACGACGACCATCCATAATACGTCCGGTCTGTTCATCAACAATTTTTACTTTGTTATCCATCACTACATATTCTACGTCTTTTTCGAATAATGAATATGCTTTTAATAATTGACGTAGTGTATGAATACGCTCGCTTTTTACACTATATTCTCTAAATAAATCCTCTTTCTTTTCAGCTTCTTCCTCTTTAGACAAACCAAGATCTTCGATTTTGGCTATTTCCATGCCGATTTGCGGTAACACGAAGAAATCTGGATCATCCTTACCCGAAAGATAATCTACACCCTTATCAGTAAGATCAATTTGATTGTTTTTTTCTTCTATTACATAATAAAGATCCGCATCAATCTTATGCATTTCACGATTATTATCCTGCATATAAAAATTCTCTGTCTTCTGAAGAAGCATTTTTACTCCTTCTTCACTTAAGAATTTAATGAGTGCCTTGTTTTTAGGAATACCTCTGTATACTTGCAGTAATTTAAAACCGCCGTCTTTGGTATTTCCTTCTTTAATAAGTTTTTTTGCTTCAGCAAGGACCGTAGTTAAGTATTTTTGCTGTACCGATACGATATCAGCAATTTTCGGTTTTAATTCATCAAACTCATGAATATCTCCTTTTGGAATAGGTCCTGAAATGATTAATGGTGTACGAGCATCATCAATTAGTACAGAATCTACCTCATCGATAATAGCATAATTATGCGGGCGTTGTACTAAATCTTCTGGAGCGTGAGACATGTTGTCTCTAAGGTAATCAAAACCAAATTCGTTATTAGTTCCATAAGTAATATCAGCATTGTAGGCTGCTCTTCGTTCTGCAGAGTTAGGTCTATGATTATCGATACAATCTACCGTCAAGCCGTGAAACTGGAAAATAGGTGCCATCCACTCGCTATCCCGACGTGCTAGATAATCATTAACGGTAACAAGGTGCACACCATTACCGGATAGTGCATTTAAATATACCGGAAGAGTAGCCACCAAAGTTTTACCTTCTCCTGTTTGCATCTCCGCGACTTTTCCCTCGTGTAATGCGATACCACCAATCAGCTGCACATCATAGTGAACCATATCCCATTTCACTTCTTTTCCTGCAGCATCCCAGCTTGTAGACCATATAGACTGATCTCCATCAAGAGTGATATGTTCTCTATTAGCAGAAAGCTCACGATCATATTTGGTAGCTTCTACCGTAATTGTATCATTTTCAGCAAATCTTTTAGCAGTTTCTTTTACTACTGCAAAAGCTTGAGGAAGAATTTCATTTAAAGCCTTTTCTGTTGCTTCATAAGCATCCTTCTTTAATTTATCAATCTCTCCATAGATGTCTTCTTTTCTGTCTATATCTTCTATGGCATCCGCTTCCTTTGTAAGTTCGTCTATTTGGGCATTAATATCGGCACGAGCTTCATTAATAAAACTTTTGAATTCTATAGTTTTAGCTCGGAGCTCGTTATCAGAAAGCGCTGTAATAGCTTGTTCTTGTTTTTTGATCAAGTCAACCCTTGGTTGAATTTCTTTTATATCTTTTTTGGATTTATCTCCAACGAATACTTTTAATACAGAATCTAAAACTCCCATAATTAATGGTTATATGTTTTTAATGAGATTTTAATTTTAAAATGAAACTAACTTATAAAACCTAAAAAAGGTGGTATTAGGTTAAGCCTCAATTCTAGGAACCTATTGTAATCTCAATGCCTCCTGGCAATATTATACAATACTTAATAAGCTGTTGAATAGCTTGAAAAAGTGGCGTAATTTACGCAAAAAAAAAGCCTCTTGCGAGACTTTTAATACTATTTAAATATTTTTTAATATTCATCCTCATTCCAAAGATAATCTTCGTCAGTAGGATAATCTGGCCATATTTCTTCTATAGAATCATACGAGTCCCCTTCGTCCTCAATGGATTGAAGGTTTTCCACAACCTCTAGCGGTGCTCCCGTACGAATTGCATAGTCAATTAACTCATCTTTGGTTGCTGGCCAAGGTGCATCACTTAAATAAGATGCTAATTCTAAAGTCCAATACATATGCTTACTGGTTTAATATTTTTTGCAAAAATAATTTTTTAGTTTAAAAAGTCAAGTAAAAAATTAATTATTTAAACAATAATTTTAAGAACGTGAATTTTCGGGTAGTACCCTTAACGTATTTTAGGCTTTCAGAAGGCCTAAGAATTTTTCTGAGGAATCCAAGGTATCTCTTCTGCCTGCAATTCGTAGGACAATTTTCGTGCCAGTACAAATAGATAGTCAGATAGTCTGTTTAAGTACTGCAAAGTAGTTTCTTCAAAAGGCTCTAATTCGTATAAGGCTGTGGCCAAACGCTCGGCTCTTCTACATACACAACGAGCAATGTGACAGAATGACACGGTTTCATGTCCTCCAGGCAATACAAAATGTGTCATTGGAGGTAAAGACTCGTTCATACGATCTATCTCAGTTTCCAAAAGTGCTATGTCTTGTATAGAAATCGTTGGGATATTTAGTCGTTTTTGTCCACTTTTTAGAATTGCTTTTTCTGGATCAGTAGCTAATATTGCTCCGACGGTGAATAATTTGTTCTGAATATTAATCAGCATTTTTTTGCTCAATTCATCTATTTGTTGATCTCTAATGAGTCCAATGTGTGAGTTTAGCTCATCGACCGTACCATAACTGTCAATACGAATATGATGTTTAGGAACTATAGTGCCGCCAAATAAGGCGGTGGTGCCCTTATCTCCTGTTTTTGTATATATCTTCATTAGTGTTTTCTTGATGATTCTTTTTATAATTGGTAATAGCTTTCTTAGCCTTTCTTGTATTCAGGTAGACATAAATAGCACCAATTATCAGTGCCAGTAATAACCACTCAAAGGTCATTTTTTCTTCTTTTTAAAATAATTTTTTCTAAAATCCCTTTTGTCTCTATGATATAATTTTTTTTTGTTTCTGCCAGAATTCCAACGTACAATAAAAAATAATAGTGCTATTCCTATAACAACTAATAGAAGTTGGGTTTCTTCAGAAAGTGCATCAAACATGTTTTTTCTTTTGAGGTAAAAGTAATAAATAGCAATGAGTTTGTTGGTTTTTGAGTTTATGGAGTTAAATACTTCAATACTCCGCATTCAAATACTCACCACTATTTATTACCTTTGTATCGCTATGGAATTTTCATCAAAATTATTAGAAAACGCTGTATACGAGATGTCGCAATTGCCAGGAATTGGTAAGCGAACAGCATTGCGATTGGTGCTGCACCTCTTGAGACAACCAGAAACGCAAACACAGCATTTAGTAAAAGCATTAGGAACTTTACGAGAAGAAGTAAAGTTTTGTAAAAAATGCCACAGTATTAGTGATGTGGCGGTTTGTGATATCTGCAGTAACCCTAATCGAATACATGATATCATCTGTGTAGTGGAAGATATTAGGGATGTGATGGCTATCGAAAGTACAAGTCAATACAGAGGCTTGTACCACGTTTTAGGAGGGAAAATAAGTCCAATGGATGGCGTTGGACCACAAGATCTTAAAATTAGTACACTTGTAGAAAAAGTAAAAGCTGGTAAAGTGAAAGAACTGATTTTTGCACTGAGTGCCACTATGGAGGGCGATACTACTAATTTCTATATGTATAAACAATTAGAGGGTGTAGCGATAAAAACTTCCACAATTGCCAGAGGAATTGGTGTAAACGATGAATTAGAGTATGCAGATGAGGTAACTTTGGGTAGAAGTATCCTTAATAGAATTCCATTTGAAAATGCGTTGAAGAGCACGTGAAAGAATAAATAGTTTTTAATACGTATCATTGTGCTGTTATTTCACGTAAATAAATTTAAGTAGTTGATTGTAATTTTTTATGTTTTCACTAAATTTTAAATATACTAATATATTCTCCTTAGCTGTCTAAATTCAATATAAGTGCAATGCTAAAATCAAATAACGGTTCTAATACATATGTAATGATTGCATTAGATTCTATATAATATTAATCTTAAAAGTTATTTTCTTCTGAAGCTTTCTGTAGTCATTCTCAATTATAATGTACGTTACTTTCTAGAACTATGTATTCTTAGCGTTCAGAAAGCAGTAGCCAATTTAGAAGCTGAGATTGTTGTGATTGATAATAACTCTGCAGACGATAGCTGTAAGATGGTCAGGGAACGTTTTCCTGAAGCAATATTGATAGAAAATAAAGAAAATATCGGTTTTGCTAAAGCTAATAATCAAGGTATTGCTATCGCAAAAGGAGAATATATCTGTATTTTGAACCCAGATACGGTAGTCACAGAAGATACGTTTACGAGGATCATCGCAGCATCCGAAAAGCTCATACATACAGGGATGGTCGGGCCCAGATTGATCGATGGTACGGGCAGTTTTTTGCCAGAAAGTAAACGTAATGTACCTTCACCGCTAACATCTTTTAGAAGATTATTTGGTATTAAACTAGGTAAAGTGAAAAATTATTATGCAGATCACATATCAGAAACTGAAATAGGTGATGTGGATATTTTAGTGGGAGCTTTTATTCTTACAAGAAAAACAGCTTATGAATCTGTAGCAGGTTTTGATGAAGACTACTTTATGTACGGAGAAGATATCGACCTTTCTTATAAAATGAAAAAGAAAGGTTTGGTAAACTATTTTATAGGCACTGTGCCTGTAATTCATTATAAAGGAGAAAGTACAGATCATAATGCTGAATATATCAAACGCTTTTATGGAGCTATGAGATTGTTTTACCACAAGCACTTTAGAAGCAACTGGTTGTTGGACTTTGCGGTGTCTGTCGGAATACGCTTGATCTCAGTTATACAGTCGTTTAAAAAGCATCACACAAAAAAACAACAAATTGATCAATATTTTTTGATTTCTGAGAGTGAAGAGTTAAGAGATAAACTTGCTGATGTATTGAAAAAAAAAGTGGTATTTATTTCTTTAGAATCGGCAAAGAATTTGGGAGATGCTAATAACGAGCTTATCTTTGACAATGAGATGCTGAGCTTTGGAGAAATTATCAACGCAATGTTACAATTAAAAAAACCGAATATCACATTTAAAATCAGACCATTAGGTTGTAATTACGTTTTAGGAAGTGATTTTAGTGATGGAAAAGGAGAAGTGATTACTTTTTAGAGAAATTTTAATAAATAAAAATTAATTTAAGAGCATAACTTTTATTAATTTCGCAAAAAACTTTACTAATAAATACCTTTGATTAAGAATATGGCAAAATTTGAGCTTAAACTTCCGAAGATGGGTGAGAGTGTTGCAGAAGCGACAATAACAACTTGGTTAAAAGAAGTTGGAGAGACTATCGAGATGGACGATCCAGTATTAGAGATTGCTACAGACAAGGTGGATAGTGAGGTTCCCTGTGAGGTAGAAGGTGTGCTGGCAGAAAAACTTTTTGAAGTTGATGATGTTGTAAAAGTTGGTCAAACGATCGCTATTATCGAAACAGAAGGAGAAAATGGAGCAGAGGCAACACAGGAAGAAACCAAAGAAGAAGCGTCGATAACGCCAGAAGCAGCGGCGCAAGCAATTGAAAATGATATGGATGTCGTAACAGAAACTGCTTCTACAAAAGCAGATTTCTCCGAAAGTTCTAATTTTTATTCTCCATTGGTAAAAAATATAGCAGCTGCCGAAGGAATTTCTGTAGCAGAACTAGAAAAGTTATCCGGAACCGGAAAAGATGGAAGAGTTACCAAAAATGATATTTTACAATTTGTAGAAAATCGTAAAGCAGGTAAGACTAAGATGGCTACTGCAGCGCCAATGGTTACAGAATCAAAAAACGCTCCAGAAGCACTTGCTAAGAATACCGAAGCACCAAAAGCAACGCCAGTTGTAGTATCTGGTGAGGATGAGATCATTGAGATGACTAGAATGGGCAAGTTGATTGCACATCATATGGTAGAATCTGTGCAGACCTCTGCACATGTACAATCTTTTATCGAAGCAGATGTGACTAATATCTGGAATTGGAGAAAGAAGGTAAAAGGAGATTTTATGAAAAGAGAAGGAGAGAACCTGACTTTTACCCCAATTTTTATGGAAGCTGTTGCAAAAACTATTAGAGATTTTCCGATGATCAATATTTCCGTTTCTGGTGATACAATCATTAAAAAGAAAAATATAAATCTGGGTATGGCCGCAGCTTTAGCTGATGGTAATCTTATTGTACCTGTAATTAAAAATGCAGATCAGTTAAATCTGGTAGGGATGACCAAGGCAGTAAATGATTTAGCTAATCGCGCGAGAAATAATGCGCTAAAACCGGATGATATCCAAGGAGGAACGTATACAGTAACCAACGTAGGTACGTTTGGTAGTATTATGGGGACACCGATCATAAATCAACCGCAAGTAGCTATTTTGGCACTGGGCGCCATCCGTAAAGTACCCGCAGTGATTGAAACACCAGATGGAGATTTTATAGGAATCCGTTATAAAATGTTCTTATCACACTCGTATGATCATAGAGTAGTCAATGGAGCGCTTGGAGGGCAGTTTGTACAACGTGTAAAAGACTATCTTGAAGCTTTTGATGTGAATAGAGAGTTTTAATTTTACACGTAATGCTAACCAATCCTAGTGATTAGAGTTAAAAATTACTATCGAGGATCGTAATTTAGTAGTAAAATGGTTCTAAACTTACTTACACCTGATAATCATCAGGATTACTTCAATAGATAAAAAGAGAATTTTTAATAAAATAATAAAAAGTCAGATATTGAAATAGCAATAAAACAAAACCCTAATCTCTCGATTAGGGTTTATATTTTCTTTATATCAGATCTCTATGCCTGAAGTATACAGTCTTTACAATCTTTTATTTCGCCGTAATAGGTTTCCCTGTATTTATGAAGCGTAGTGATTGGAACTCCTAATAAATATTTTTTGATAGATGTTACATTAGTACTTAATCTACCCATATTTCTAGAGTGTATGTTTCTAATTCTGGTTTTTCTTTTAATCCTAATGATTTTCATAATATGAATTTGGGTTATCAGTTGGTTTATCTTTTATAATGCATTACTGGTGCATACAACTTCCCAATAAGACATTTCAGAAAACTCCTGACATTTTCTACTGTTGATCTCTGATTTCCAGTAATCGATTTCATTTTTTACTTTTCTTCCATCTTTTGTTTTAATCGTTCTTCCGTTTTTTTGCGGAACAAATGTGTTTGTCGACATATATAAATTTTGATTATTAATAAGATTTATTTTGGGTAACTTAGAAGCACAGTTCTTAAATTGAATGTATGACTGCGTTGATGTTGTGTCTAGCTACTAATTTTTCAGTAAATGACTTATGACCACGTGGTGCTAACAAATGTAGCTTTCCGCGTTTCATCTGAGCCATAAAACCTAGTAGTTTCCATCGCACAACTAATGTTTTATCATCCTCATTCTTAAGGGCTATATCAGAAAAATGTTTTGATCCGCCGTGGGTAACAAAAGACATGTCTGGCTGAATCTTCAAATCAGTTTTTGTACTTCGAAAAACTTTTGGGTCTTCATAGCCATCTGGAACTGCTTTTAAAGATATAGTTGCTCTTTTTTCTGCCCACGCTAATGCTTTCTCCAAATAAGTTTCCTTTTCCATGCTGATTTTTTAAATTAAACATAATTCTTTAACCCATTTATTTCAAATGAGTATACAAATTTACAAAAAAAATAGTTTCTATAGGAACTATTTGTTGTTTTATTTTTGTTAAAAGCCTTTATTTATAATGTTTTACAATGTTTTTGGGTGCAAATAACTCAATTAAATTGAACTTTTAGTTCTGTAGAAAATAATGATATTAGTATCATATTATTTACTAAATATACTCCAAAAAAGCTGGTAGTCCAACAGTTAGTCGTGTCACAGAAAAGGAGTTACACTGTAACGTGTAGCAATGATATTATCCTGTAGATCTATCTATTATCCTCAGGAGTCATTTCTTTTATAGTAATTAGCGGAGCAGCATCGATGTTTTCAGCATCCATGATAGAAGCTAATAATTCAATGTTTCGATCCAGTTCGTCAATTTGTTCCTGAGTAAGTTTTTGTAGCTTTTCTGTTGTTTTTTCTTGTAAGGTAGTTGGGGATCGATGCAGTATGTCCGCACCTTTTGCGGTAAGCGTAATATATATAGTTCTTTTATCGTTAGGCTTAGGTAGTTTTGCTACTAATCCTTTGGATTCCAATCTGCTAATAATTCCAGATACCGTACTGGCGTTAAGGTTAATATAAATCCTTATTTCTTTGGCAGAAGCTCTGTAATCTTCTTGTTCTGATAAAAACTGTAAAACCAATAACTGTGGAATACTAATACCAAACTCCTTTTCAATCTTTTTGCTTTCCAGATTAATAGATCGAATTATTTTGCGCAGTTTAACTAGTATTTCAATGTATTTCACAAATGATTTATTTAAAAGAATAATACAAAGATATAAACATAAGTATTATTAGTCGATAATATTGAAACTATATCTCTTTAAAATGTAGAAGTCTCAGATTCATAACATATGTATTTATCATGAAAAAGGTGTTTTTATAGAGTTCTGTCGATATAGCTGTAACAAATTAAAGAACATAACTACTAATTATTTAGTGAGTATCTCTTTTTTAATACTAAAAACTAAATTGCTATGAATATTATTGAAGCGTCAAAATTTTTTAGGAACCTAATTACTGAAACGGATGATACATCTGAAATAAAGATTTATAATAAAATCTTACGAATTTTATCTCAACTAGAAAGTAGAGATTTGAGTGAAGAGCAACTAGAAACAATTGAGGAAAAACTTAGCGCATTTGGTGTTGATGTCAGTAGAGAAAGCAGAAAAAAGTATTTTAAAAAGACACTCAAGGAGTTTTCTGATTTTATAAAAAAGGAGCTTTCCTTAATATCAGATAAATATTATATGACCTTGGGAATGAGCATCGGAATGTGTTTAGGGATGAGTTTAGGAATGACCTTTGGCGTAGTTTTCGGTTTCGAATCAAATGTTTCCAAAGGGTTAATTTACGGGATGACGTTTGGAATGCAGATTGGATTAGCTATAGGCCTAGCTATAGGTGCTGCTATGGATAATAAAGCAAAAAAAGAAGGTAAGGTGTTAAGTCTTAAATATGATTAAGAGGGTAGCATATATTACCGACATTCATCTTGATGAGGAATTTCCTAAAATCTTGGGGGTTGATAGTAGAAATAACTGGAAAGCTATTTTAAAAGATATTGATTCCAAAGATATCACAGAAATTATCTATGGAGGAGATATCGGAAAAAAATCATCAAATTCCTGGTTTTTTGACTCATTAAAAAAATACAATCTATCTATTACTTTGGGAAATCATGACGTTTTTTCTGAAGCGATAAAATACTATAAAAACGGTACGGATACTACAGTTAGTGAACTTTTTTATAGTCAGGAAAATGTTTTTTTAAATTAATCTTTTTAGATTCCAGTACAGAAGTAATAAGCGATAAACAACTAGCCTGGCTAAAAACTGAATTAATGACTACCAAAAAAGTATAGCTATTTGTGCATCACCCTATTTTAGCGATACCTAATATGATGGATACACGTTTTTCTTTGAAGGGAAGAGAAAAAATTCAAGATCCTCTATTAGAGCAAGTAACTAATGATATTGCTATTTTTTGTGGTCATTATCATGTGGAAGATCATTCTCGTAATGAGAACATAACACAATACATTACACCAGCAGCCTCATATCAGGTAGAAAAAGATTTGAAAGAGATTAAAGTCCACAATAATTCATTTGGATACCGGATGATAGAGCTATATATTGATCAAGTATCCTCTGAAGTGATTTTATTTTAAAGGTTAAAAACCATTTTGCAATTTATTATTCCTGTTAATTTATTTTAAAAATAAATAGTAAGGGGAAAAATCCTCATCAATGATAATATTTGATAGCATATTTCCATCAACATCAAATACAAAAATAACAGCTTTATAAATATCGTTACCGTATCCAACTCTGGTTGACATCAGGACAGTGTTATTTTCAAAATTAAAAACACTATCAATAAATGTAATACCAGTAATACTATTGGTTGCTTGGTAATCAGATAATACAGAAAAAAGATTAATGAATTTGTTTGTTTTCGTTTCTAGATTATAAATGGAGGGGAAATACGGGTAAGGACCTGGAACTGGCAGAGGTTCAAGATAATAAGCGGTATTTTCTTTATATAATCCGTGACCTACTCCTGACAAACCAATTTCAGATGTGTATTCATTGGTTAATTCCATGTTATCTAAAGTGTATAGACCATAAGTAGAAGAAAAGCCGTGTCTTAAAAGTAAATCACCGGAATCAGTTGGAGCGATAAATTGAGGTCTAAAATCAAATTCCAGGGTCTTTATGATTGTGTAATCCAGGGTATTTAATACAGATACTGAATATATTGTCTCTTGATTTTCAGTAAACGAATAAACTATTATTAAACGATTTTGGCTGTATAACAAGTCATACACTGAATCAGCTTTACCGATTAAAATATCAACTTCAGTAGAGCTGAGAATATCTTTAGCTCTAATATAAAGGTCATCTGATACTGATAGTCTTATATATGCTGAAAATATAGTACTACCAGAGTTTTTATGTAAAAAAGGAGTTTCTCCCTCAGAATTATTAAAGAAATTTTCTCTAACAGTAACATTATTGGTATTAATATTCTTTAACCAAAGGGATTGTAGTTGATAAAAAGAAAGTAGATTTTCTCTAAAAGTTACAGAATTATAAAAGAATGGGGTTTGTTCTGTAATGTTTTTTAGTTCACCAGATTGAGATTCTTCATTAAAATCATATTGAAATGTATTCCCGTTACTATTTCTTCCAATAATTAAAAAAGAAGGTACTTTTTTCGAATCGTCAATGATGTTGTCATCATCACTATTGCTGATATTATTGTCTGAACTACAGGATAGAAAGGTTACAATAATTAAGCTAATTGAGAATTTTAGTGAAAAGTTTCTCATCATATTTGGTTTAATTTATTTTCGCAAAAATAGCGTTTTTTTAAACTTTTAAATATTTTTTTTGATGTAGGAAAAGTAAATGAAAGTCAATGAAATGGTTTTTCTTGATTAAGTAAATTTTGAGCCTGTAATTTGAATTGTTATAACCAAAAATACCGCTATATAACTTACTTAAAAAATAGAAGTTCGTTTAACCTGTACGCCTTCCTTCGACCTTGGTTTTAGGTGTTCAATAAACGCATTAAAATCTTGGATGCTATAACTTTTTGTCATATTCTACAAAAGAAAGCGTCATAGTATCTCTGTTGTATCCTTGATCTTTCGTTTTCCTCCGAAATATTGGCGATAGTAAATTGTTGTTACTATCAATATCTTCTGTTAAAAACGGTACTTTTTTTATCAAGAGGTGGAGTTTGCGTTTTATTTTTACCAAAATTTATAGAGAGCACTTATCATTACCCTCTAAATAAGAAAAATCGTTCTTTCATTTTTTCAATTTCAGAATTCTTGTTAGTCACAATATAATCAATGGCTTCTGTAGTAAAATGTTTCCCTTTTTCAGTTAGAGAAACGATATCATTATTGATTAAAATCATATTATTTTTTAATGCTAGTTCTAATACTGATTTTGCTCTTACTTTTTGCCAGTTGATATGTTCGTTCAGGTGTTTTACATGTCTTTCTGTTTCGTCATCCTCATGATTATCTAGGTGTAATAAAAATGTCAATAAGGAAACCTCGATACGTTGTTGTTTTTGGCGATACAATACCGAAAAATATCCTTTATTAGGAGCAAATAAGTATATGGTCAAAAAATTGATTCCGAGTACGCTGGTCATAGACCCTGAAATGGAAGTGTCCAATCCATGAGCTAACCAATATCCGGCAACCGCAGAAATGACTCCAAACAAACAAGCTAGCAAAAGCATTTTTTTAAGATTGTTGGTGAGCAGATATGCCGTAGCAGCGGGTGCAATCATAAAGGCAATAACTAAAATAGCTCCCACTGCATCAAAAGCTCCCACAGTAGTGATAGATGCTACAGTCATTAAT
The DNA here is from genome assembly GCF_053613295.3 of Aquimarina ulvae. Lineage (NCBI taxonomy): Bacteria > Pseudomonadati > Bacteroidota > Flavobacteriia > Flavobacteriales > Flavobacteriaceae > Aquimarina > Aquimarina ulvae. Next base: position 278,635 of record NZ_JBSIBP030000005.1, on the reverse strand, counting down.
CCATAATGCATAATAACTGGTGACAATCCTAGTGCCGCTGCCAATCCAGCATCAAAAGTGCTGACTTTTAATTCTTTAAAAAAAGCAAAAAGTAGTCCTAGAGAAACGATTAATATGGTTCCAATGATCCACAAAGATTTGGGTCCAACATCAATACCATTGATAATCAATCGGTCAAACGGAGCAAAAGCAAGTTCTCCAAGTAATACAGCATCTATGTCTAAATGTACGTCATTTGCATTCTGAGCAATCATAATTACTCCAAGACTAAACATAGCAGGAAAAACCAATCCGATCGCAGTGTCTTCTTTTACCAATCCGGTTTTTTGGATAAACTCTACCAACACAACGGTTAGTACTCCACTAAAAGCAGCAAGTAGAATTAACAAAGGTGAAGATAGGTCGTGGGTAATAAAAAAGCCAATTACTATCCCCGGCAAGATAGAATGACTAATAGCGTCTGTTATTAATGCCATCTTACGTAATACCAGAAAAGTCCCTGGAATAGCGCAGGCAATGGCAACCAAACTAGCAATCAATTGTATTTCGATCTGTGCACTACTCATCCTCTGTTTTTGTTAATTGATTATATAAATTCGCAGCAGTTTTATATCCAGAATTTGTTAGTGACCACATGTTTCCATCAATTCTTACATAATCTTTGTCTTCTAGTTTCTGCAAAGACTTTTTAGTGAATCCCTGAAAATTATTTAATATTTTGATTGCGTGTGGATGTGAAATATCTTCGTGATCCCTAGCAATATTATACATAAATGAAAGCGTCTTGTGTAGTTGTAGATCATTTCTGTTTTTCCTAAAACGAATTTCTCTAAATAGCAATCCCCTGCCTGGAGAAAAAACAAAAGAAACTAACACAAATACGGCAGCCACCAAAACAATGACAGGTCCGGTGGATAGATTATGATGACTGGCGCTTATGGCAGTTCCGATGACTCCTGAAAAAGCTCCAAAGATAGCGGCTAAAATGACCATCATCGACAAACTGTTAGTCCATTGCCTTGCAGCAGCAGCCGGAGCAAGAAGCATAGCACTCATTAAGACAACACCCACGGTTTGTAATCCCAAAACAATGGCAATAACGATAAAAGTAGTAATCAAAACATCAAGAAATTTGATATTAAAACCTAAAGTTGTAGTATAGTCAATGTCAAAAAGCGATAACTTAAGTTCTTTCCAGAAAAGTAGTAAAACAATAAGGCAGATTCCAGTTACGAGTGACATCATCCAAACATCGCTTTCTAAAAGGGTGGCAGCTTGTCCAAAAAGATAATTTTCTAATCCGGCCTGATTGGCATTCGGTAATTTTTGAATATAGGTGAGTAATAGCATTCCAAAACCAAAGAATATGGAGAGAATAAGTCCCAAAGCGGTATCTGACTTTAAATGTGTTTTTTTAACGATCCCTCTAATCCAGAAACTTCCGACCAAACCACTGACTAGCGCACCCAATAAAAAGGCGTTGCTGTTTTTTGCCCCGATAATTAAGAAAGCAATAGCAATACCCGGCAAGGCGGCGTGCGAGATAGCATCACCTAGTAAACTTTGTTTTCTGAGGACAGCAAAACTTCCTAACATACCACAGATGGCACCCAGAATAGCTGTACCCAATGTAATAGTGCGTAGCGTGTAATCTGTAAAAACAAGTTGTATATATTCTAAAACATCCATTTTTTGGTTGTATATCGTCAGTTACTAAGGTGTCTCTCAATAGTCATTACGAACCATCAATTTTTACTGCTGTACACTTACTTTGTAATTAATTCCATAAGTTTTGGTCAAATTATCATCGTTAAAAATATCTTTTACGGGACCCGTCGCGATTTTTTTTACATTTAAGAATGTTACCCAATCAAAATATTCCGGAACCGTTTGTAAATCATGGTGGACTACTATAACGGTTTTCCCATCTTTTCTAAGCTCCTTAAGAATATTGATAATAGCTTTTTCTGTGGTGGCATCCACTCCTTGAAACGGCTCATCCATAAAATAGATAGACGCATTTTGTACCAGGGCTCTAGCCAGAAAGATACGTTGCTGTTGTCCTCCAGAAAGCTGACTAATTTGCCTGCCTTTAAAGGCAAGCATACCTACTTTTTCTAAAGCTTCCAATGAAGCTTTTTTTTCTTTCTGCCCAGGTCTTTTGATCCAACCTAGACTACCATAAGTGCCCATCATTACTACATCGAGTGCAGTAGTTGGAAAATCCCAGTCTACACTGCCTTTCTGTGGAACATATGCGACAAGTGCTCTTTGTTTCTTGTAAGGTTTGTTGTATATTTTTACACTTCCTGCAATTGGTTTAATAATATCCAAAATCGACTTGATTAAGGTTGATTTTCCTGCGCCATTAGGCCCTACAATTGCCATAAGAACACCTTCTGGGATCGTAAGGTCAATATCCCATAAAACAGGTTTGTAATTATAAGCAACGGTGAGGTCGTCTATTTGTACAGCTATCTTGTTCTCCATCAGTAGTCATTTTTTGTCATTAGCAGTTTATATTTCATTGGTGCTTATTTTTATATTATTTCTCTCGAACTAATGGTCTTTTTTCAATTGTTTCTTGAGTTCTCCGTATTCATTCGATAGTGCTTAAAATTAGCTAAGTACTACAGAAAACCTACTTCAAAGCATTTACAATGGTATTTACATTAAATTCAAACATTCCTATATATGTTCCTTCAAAAGTACCAGGATTACCCAGAGCATCAGAGTATAAAGTGCCTCCAATCGTGACTTCATGATCTTTGGATTTAACTGCTGCCTGTAGTGCAGCAATAGTACGTTTAGGAACGGATGTTTCTACAAAAATAGCTTTTACTTTATTTTCAATAATAAAGGAAGCTAATTTTTGCACATCTTGCACACCGGCTTCTGTAGCAGTAGATAACCCCTGTAGACCAACAACATTAAATTCGTATTCTTTTCCAAAATAACTAAAAGCATCATGAGCGGTAACAAGTATCCTTTTTTCTTTGGGCAATGTTTCTATGGTAGTTTTAAGTTTAGTTTCAAGAATAGCTAGTTTTTCTAGGTATTTTTTCCCGTTAGATTCAAAAGTTTTAGCATTTGTAGGATCTAACTCTTTTAATTTTTCAATAGTAAAAGTAGCGACTTGTTTCCAGTTCTTGATACTAAACCAAATATGTGGATCATAGTTGGATGCAAAATAATCGGATCCGATAAGGATACTCTTATCCAAAATTTCACCTACAGCGATCGTTTTGATATTTTGACTTCCCATTTTCTCAAATACCTCTACCAGTTTTCCTTCAAGGTGAAGCCCATTATAAAATATGACATCAGCGTTTGTCAATTTTGTAACATCACCTTCGCTAGCTTTGTATAAATGTGGGTCTACTCCAGAGCCCATTAATCCCTGAACTATGATTGCATCACCGCCAATATTTTGCACAAGATCCGTGATCATCGTAGTGGTTGTAACCACCTTTAATTTTTGATTTGGGTCTTTTGTTTCCTGTTTACAGGATAACAAGATGATAGAAACTATAAGGGTTGATAATATCTTTTGCATCGCTATTGAATTTTTTAAAATTAAAAAAGGTTAGTTCGGTAATCTTACGCTAATACCTGCGCTTAGCAATAGGTTTTGTCCTTCTGTAATTCCAGAACCTATGGTAGTGTCTAGTTGTATGTTATTGGTTAACAAATAAGTTAATCCAGCATCCCAAAGATGATTGGCTCTGCTGTCTTCAGGTAAATCGCCATACAATTCGCCGTATATTCCAAAAGAATCGGTAATGCTATATCCATAAGAGATTGTGTATACATAAGCGGTTTCTGGAGAATCGTTTCGCCAAGCTGCCCCAAGATTATATGATAGATTAGATTTTTTGTTGAGTGTGTGTGAAAATGAAAACCTAAAGTCTACTGCAGTAGTTTCGGGTCTAAAATCCTCAGCCGCGGTAAATGGTAAGAATAGGTGTCCAATGATACCTATTTCGGGTAGAAACCCTTGCTCTTTAGCAATTCCAATTTTTGCTCCTAATAATAAAGGTGATAATCCACTGTCAATATCTTCTAACTCTACACCATTGATTTTGGTTTTGATTTCAGCAAAATCCCACCCAATTCTAAGTTCTAGATTATCTAATAATCCGTACCTCAATAAGGTAGTATTAAATGTAGTGGTTTTTTGTTGTAGAGCGTTGGTTCCTGCGTCTTCATAAAAAGCTCCTGTTTCTATTTGTAAATATCCTTTTGGTACTACTGTGGGAGACTCGGTAGCATCGGGTCTATCGGTAACGAGAGGTCCAATAGTATTGTTTTCCTGAGAAAAAACAGCTTTAAAAATTAGACAACTCAATAAAGTAAGTAAAATGGTTCTGTGTAATTGCATTAGGTTTAGTACTTTTGTTTTGTTACAAATACAAAACTAAAGAAGTTAGTTATGACTAACAAAATAAATTTGAATAATTTAACAAAGAGTGAAGAGGATTACTTGAAAGCGCTATTTCAATTACTTGTAGAAAATAGCTCTTCTAAAGTTGGGAACAACCAGCTTGCGGATTATCTTAAGGTTTCTCCTGCGTCGACAAACAATATGGTTAAAAAGTTGAAGGCCAAGAGATATGTGGTAAGTGAAAAATATGGTAAGTTAGAGTTAACCGAAGAAGGACGCTCGATAGCAGTGCGTTTGATCAGAAAACATAGGCTTTGGGAAACTTTTCTTTGCCAATATTTAAATTTTGGTTGGGATGAAGTACATGAAGTAGCAGAGCAATTAGAGCATATTAAATCTCAAAAATTAATTAATGAACTGGATCGGTTTATGGATTTTCCGGCCAAGGATCCTCACGGCGAGGTAATCCCAAATGCAGATGGTGAGTATTCTATCTTGCCAAAGATAACGTTGTCTTCATTAGCAGAAGGTGCTATCTGTAGATTAGTTTCTGTAAATGACGCTTCTGTTTCATTTCTTAAATATGTATCTGAGATTGGATTGGCACTTAGTAGTGAGATACGTGTTTTAGAAGTAAGAGAATTTGATGGTTCTATGAAAATCATGTTCAATAATTCAGAGGAAACAGTAACTAGAAAATTTGCAGACAATGTTTTTGTTAAATTGATATAATGTTAAAATGTTAAAAAAAGTTTTACTGTAACAGATTATAAGATTTACCTGTTATCTTTGAGCCACACAATCAATTTATGGAGCTTAATTTAAAAAAACCGATCTGTTTTTTTGATCTGGAAACAACCGGTATTAACATTTCTAAAGATCGAATCGTCGAAATCTCTATCCTGAAAGTTTTTCCTAATAGTAATAAGGAAAGCAAAACATGGCTAGTTAATCCTGAAATACCTATTCCGCCAGAGACTACTGAAATACATGGAATTACTGATGAAAAAGTGGCTAATGAACCTACTTTTAAACAATTAGCAAATCAGGTTAATGATATGATAAAAGGATGCGACTTGGGTGGATTTAATTCTAATCGCTTTGATATCCCTTTGTTGGCAGAAGAATTGTTGCGCGCCGATATCGATTTTGATATGAAGAATGCTGCAGCCGTAGATGTGCAGACTATTTTTCATAAAATGGAAAAAAGGACTTTGGCTGCGGCTTATAAGTTTTATTGTGACAAAGATTTAGAAGATGCACACTCTGCAGCGGCTGATACCAATGCCACTTATGAGGTTCTGAAAGCGCAATTGGATAGGTATCCTGAGTTAGAAAATGACACTAAGTTTCTTGCAGAGTTTAGCTCCAGAAAGCAGTTTGCAGATTTTGCAGGTTTTATCGCATATGATAAAGAAGGAAGAGAAATTTTTTCTTTTGGTAAGCACAAGGGTAAATTAGTAGAAAAAGTAATGGAAGAAGAGCCTGGGTATTTTGGATGGCTGCAAAATGCAGATTTTCCTTTATATACAAAGAAAGTACTTACTGCTGTTAGACTTCGTAAATTAAATAATAGCCTGAAACCATAATTCCTTATTAATAATTGTATGAAGCTTATTTGTATAGGTCGTAATTATACCGATCATATTGAGGAACTAGAAAATGAAAAACCAACGGATCCGGTCGTATTTATGAAGCCGGATACAGCAATCTTATTAAAAAAACAACCATTTTTTATTCCAGATTTCTCCGATGATGTACATCACGAGGTAGAAATTTTGGTAAAAATTAAGAAAGTAGGAAAGCATATTGATAAAAAATTTGCTCATAAATATTATGACGAAATTGGGCTGGGTATCGATTTTACTGCCCGAGACTTACAGTACACATTAAAGTCTAAAGGTTTGCCCTGGGAAAAGGCTAAGGCTTTTGATGGGGCTGCTGTTATTGGTAGTTGGGTTTCCAAAGAAAACTTTCAGGATCTTAATAATATTGATTTTCACTTAGAAAAAAACGGGGAGACCGTTCAAAAAGGAAATACAAGGTTTATGTTGTGGAAGATTGATGAATTGATAGAATATGTGTCAAAATATTTTACTTTAAAGATCGGAGATGTTATCTTTACAGGAACACCAGCCGGAGTTGGTACTGTTAAGACAGACGATACTATGACTGGTTTTATAGAAAAACAACAAATTTTTTCAATAAGAATTAAATAAATGAGCAAAGGGTATAGCTTAGAAAGTGTTAATGAATTGTCTGGTGGAGACGATGAGTTTATAATAGTATTAGTACAAACTTTTTTAGAAGAAATACCTCCAGATCTTAGTGGTATGGTTCAGGCGGTAAATGATAATAATCCTCAGACGGCATATCAGTTTGCTCATAAAATGAAACCAAACCTACAGTTATTTGGTATAGATCTTTTAAAAGAGATAAAACAAATAGAAGCCTGGTCTAAATCAGGCAAAGAACAGTCTGAGATACTACCTGTATTAAATCATATCGTTACTACAGTTAATGGTGCTATCGAAGATCTGAAAGCGGATTTTCAATAGTATGCAGGCAGAAATAATCACCATTGGAGATGAAATCCTTATTGGTCAGATTGTTGATTCAAATGCTGCTTTCATAGGGAAAGAACTTAATAAAATTGGTGTTGATGTATATCAAATAACTTCTGTTCAGGATGACAAACAGCATATTCTTAACGCACTCGAAGAGGCAAAACATAGAGTAAATGTTGTAGTCATTACTGGTGGATTAGGCCCTACAAAGGATGACGTTACCAAGCATACCATTTGTGAATTTTTCAATGACTCATTAGTTCAGGATGATGATGTATTATATCATATCGAAGCTCTGTTTGCAAAATATATTCATACACCAGTTACGGATATCAATAGGATACAGGCGCTTGTTCCTAGCAAAGCAATAGTGTTGATGAATAATTATGGGACTGCACCCGGGATGTGGTTAGAAAAAGATGATACCGTATTTGTTGCTATGCCAGGCGTACCTTTTGAAATGAAAAACCTTATGAAAGATGAGGTGTTGCCAAGGCTTCAGAAAAGATTTGAACGCCCATTTATTATTCATAAAACGGTATTAACCTATGGTTTGGGTGAAAGTGCAATTGCAAAAAAAATAGAACTATGGGAAGATAGTTTACCATCTTTTATAAAGCTTGCATATCTTCCTAGCTTAGGAAGAGTCAGGTTGCGACTTTCTGCACGTGGAACGGATGAGCAATTATTAAAGGATATGCTTTCGGAAAGGATTGCAGATCTGAATACAATTATTGGTGATATTATCGTCGGTTTTGAAGAAGATGAATCTATTGAAACATTGATAGGAAAATTATTGTCTTCTCGAGGGCAATATCTGGCAGTAGCGGAAAGCTGTACAGGCGGTAAAATAGCGCAGTCTATAACAGCTCACGCAGGTTCTTCTGCTTTTTTTAAAGGAGCGGTTGTCACGTATGCTACACAATCTAAAATGGATATTTTAGGCATAGAAAAAGATCTGATCGAGAAGTTTACAGTAACAAGCCATGAAGTGGCAAAGTCTATGGCATTGGGTGTTAAAAATAAATTTAAATCAGATTATGCTATTGCAACTACGGGTAACGCAGGGCCTTTAAAAGGAGATGGTGACGTTGAAGTGGGAACTGTTTTTATAGCAATCGCTACTCCAGATCGTGTTTTTTCAGAGAAGTTTGTATTTAGCAATTTACGTGAGAGAACCATCGGTAAAGCAGTCAATAAATCTTTCGAGTTACTTTTGAATAAATTGAGGTGATTTAGCTTAAGTTTAGGATATTTTTAGACCATTCAATAGCATCCTCAAGATGGTTGAAATTATAAAAAGGTCTCTTAGTAAAATGCTTTTCAATCAATGTAGATTTGGGACTGATTAAATTGTAAGTAACTACTCCGTACCGTTTAGAATTATGCATCTACCATAACGCACAATTAAGATAATCAGTAGGTGTTATCGAGAGGGAATAGACTCTGTCCGAAATATAAGTAAAAGGTTTACCATCTCCATAATGTTTTTACACAAGGGGTATATCAGATTGTTAAGTTTATCTAACGTTAATACTTCACCTTCTTTAATCTCTGCGATAATATATTATATTGCTCATAAAAGTAATAAGTACCTAAGTTGGGATCATATTTTTGAATCAATGTATCACGTACTGTTATTCTCATAACGTTTTATTTTTATATTAGTTATGAATATGTCGGGAAACTGAGGTGATTATTTCTTCTGAGCATCGGTAATTCAGTGATTTAATACAAATCTAAGGGTTTCTAACGATATAGTTTGTGTTATTTCATTATAACCTATGGAAACTTCGATATACATTTATTTCTATATTTTCGAATACAATTTTATTTGTTAATCTGAAAAAATTATTTCTTTTCCCCATAAAATGACTTCTTCTAAATTATCAAAAATGTCTGTTGACGCTCGCACAAAGTATTTTTCGTACTCCGCTATTTGTCGGTTTTTTTGATCGTATACAACCACAGCATAAGCCTTAGCGTTGGGAAAGAGTTCAATGAACCTGAAGTGTCCTATCGGATTGAAGGAATAGAAATTTTTGCGGTTAGCAATGTAAAAAAACGATGTTGTTTTATGATAATGGTTTTCAATTAATTGGTATAGTTCCGCAGAGTTTTCTGCGCTAAATATAATCCCATTCTTTATTTCTGATATTACAAAATTTTTATCAAAGTAAAACGATCCAATATCTAGATCGTACTTATTTATTAGTTTACAGTTTAAATTCTTATACATTTTAATGGTGTTTTAGGGTTGCTTTTTGGCTTACTATATTCTTTAAAGTTGATCTGACCAAAAAGGTTAGCCTGCTGAAAATCGACGCTTAAATCTAGAATAGTGCATCATTCAAACCGTCAAAAATTTTAATTTTTTTCAGAAAAGACTATTCTAGGGTAGCTATTTTGATATTGATTACATTATAACTTATAAAACTGTAAGTAATAAAATTAAGAATTAATTTTAAGAAATTAACATGCATTGCTGATTCAAATCTATAAGAGTCTTTTATTGGGAATATAGGCGAGAGGAATAGTTCTTCTTTAGTATAAATTATTTGAAATAAATCTGTAGAATTTTCGAAAGTAATGATAATTCTTTCTTTTTATTTAAGAAATTATGTAATTCTTATTGAGATAAGATGTTTCAATTGGGTAACAGTGCTTATGAATTAGGATCTTAATAAAATGGTTGGCCATCTAAGATTTAGTATAAGGTGATTTCCAAATACGGAGTAATACATTGTTTTTGTAATAATTGTTTTATGTTTTAGTTTATGTTTAAAATATACTTATTTGTAATTTTCTGAATTATAAATAACAACCTTGTTGATTTAGTCGTGCAAGATTAATTCATCAACCCATCGTACGGCATCTTCCAAATTATCAAAAACCTTGGTGGGAACATTAAGAAAAGACTGTTCAAGTGAAGCTATTTTATTATTAATGGCATCATAGGTAACTACTCCATAACCTCTTAAATTTGGGAATAGTTTGGTTGATTTAAAATGTGCAGTAGGCTTAAATGAGTACGAATTCACTCGATTTGTAATATAAACAAATGGAATGTTGTTTCCATAATACTCTTTTGCTAATAAAAACATTTTTGTGGCTTTATCATAATCAACAGAAACTCCATCACTCATTTCTGCTATTAGAAAGTGATCGTAAAAATAAAAAGATCCGATATCGAGAATGTGTTTGCGCACAAGTTTACGAGTACTGTTTCGGAGCATAACATTTTTTATCTAATATACAATTTAGGGCTTTAATAATCAATTATTTGAAGTATGTTTTTAAGTTTTTTTTAGTAGGATAAAACAAAGTTTGTAAGATTCTCTTTGTTTTCAGATAATTGACAATAAAAACATACAAAAAAAGCGGATCCTAAGATCCGCTTGTTTACTACTCAATTACCCCATATCAAGTAGTTAGTTACAGTTATGAAAACTAACTGGTGTAAAAGTAATCGGTAAGAGCGATATGTTATATAGGTATAAATACCTGTTTTGATAAAAAGGCTGTTGTATCCTTATATGTATGAGATGTTTTAGTGATTACAAGTGATTTTAATAGTAATTATAGTTGATAAAATATACTGAGGTTAAAGGTTTATCGTGGGATTGAAACAAAATTTTAAAAAAGAGTAAAAAATTACAAAACTATTATTGGAGGTTCGGTAAATAATTCGTTAATTTGCACCCTGTTTTGAAATAATACCAAAATCAAGAAAAGATGTCAAGAGTTTGCGAGCTTACAGGTAAGAAAGCGATGGTGGGAAATAATGTTTCTCACGCGATGAATAAAACAAAACGTAAATTCAACGCGAATTTAATAAAAAAGCGTTTTTATATTCCAGAAGAAGATCGTTGGGTAACACTTAAGGTGTCTACTGCGGCTTTAAAGAATATAAACAAAAACGGTATTGCTGCTGTTTTAAAAGAAGCAAGAGCTAAAGGTTTCTTAACAAAATAAATCAGCGTTTAAAAAGATACTACAATGGCAAAAAAAGGTAATAGAGTTCAGGTAATCTTAGAATGTACAGAGCACAAAGCTTCTGGTAAACCAGGTACATCAAGATATATTACAACAAAGAATAAGAAGAATACTCCAGACAGAATGGAAATAAAGAAATTTAATCCTATTCTAAAGAAAATGACTGTTCATAAAGAAATAAAATAAGAAAATGGCAAAGAAATCAGTAGCATCGTTACAGACAGGATCAAAGAGATTGACAAAAGCTATTAAAATGGTAAAATCTCCAAAAACAGGAGCGTATACATTTGTAGAGTCAATAATGCAGCCGGAAGCAGTAAATGACTTTTTTACGAAAAAGTAATTTATAAGAAAATATTTTAAAAAGAAGCCGTTTCAATTCTATTGGAATGGCTCTTTCTTTTTATATTTATAAGATATTACGAGGTATCCATAATTTTAACTTTTTAGCATTTTGAATACAACACATGAGTTTGTTTAAAAAAATATTCTCTTCTGAGAAAAAAGAAACCTTGGATAAAGGGTTAGAGAAATCCAAAACCAGCTTTTTTTCTAAATTAAGTAAAGCTGTCGCTGGTAAATCTAAAGTAGATGATGATGTCTTGGATAACCTCGAAGAGGTATTGGTAACCAGTGATGTTGGTGTAAAAACAACTATTAAAGTTATAGAACGAATAGAAGATCGGGTAGCCCAGGATAAATATTTGGGAGCAGAGGAGTTGAACCAAATTCTACGAGAAGAAATTGCAGGATTGCTTTCTGAAACGAACTCTGGAGAAGCTACCGACTTTGAGATTCCGGTCGATAAGAAACCATACGTTTTGATGGTGGTTGGGGTTAATGGTGTAGGAAAAACTACTACAATAGGTAAGTTAGCTTATCAGTTTAATAAAAAGGGTCTAAAGGTGGTGTTGGGTGCGGCAGATACTTTTAGAGCTGCTGCAATAGATCAATTGCAAGTCTGGGCAGACCGAGTGGATGTTCCCATCATCAAGCAAGATATGGGTAGCGATCCTGCATCTGTAGCTTTTGATACATTACAATCTGGAGTTAATCAAGATGCGGATGTTATTATCATTGATACCGCAGGGCGATTACATAATAAAGTAAACTTGATGAATGAATTAACAAAGGTAAAGCGTGTGATGCAAAAGGTGATAGGAGATGCTCCTCACGATGTGTTGTTAGTTTTAGATGGTTCTACCGGTCAAAATGCATTTGAACAAGCAAAACAATTCACTGCAGCGACCGAGGTGACTTCGCTGGCAGTAACAAAACTAGATGGAACGGCAAAAGGAGGAGTCGTTATTGGAATTAGTGACCAATTCCAGATTCCTGTTAAGTATATTGGAGTAGGAGAAGGAATTGAAGACCTTCAGGTGTTTAATAAACACGAATTCGTAGATTCATTTTTTAAATAATAAATAACTGTTACAGAATAGTTAAAAAGGTGTTATGGTAAAATCATAGCACCTTTTTTTAATAATTTCAATTTTGTTAACTGCTATTCTATGAAGAAATTATCATACTTTTTTTTATCACTATTAGTTCTTATTTCTTGTAAAGAAGAAAAAAAAGAGCCGCTAAAAGAGTTACAGCCTAAAGTTATTTGGGCTCCTTATGATGAAACTAAAGACTTGGATTCGACACAAAAACTGGAACAGCCAAGAATGCATTTAAAACTAGTGAATTCTAAAGTTTTAGATAAAAATGATATATGGCAATCCCTAGAATTAGAGTTAGATTATTTTTCAGAAAAAGATTATGAAAGATTAAAACAGTTTATACTTGAAAAGGATATACCTTCAATTCAACAAAGTGTAAAAAACGGTAAACTATCATATGAAGAATTGACGAAGTTTTATATATATAGAATTCGAAAATACGAGAGTGATAATTCTCTTTCCTTAAATGCTGTAATATCCTTGAATCCAAAAGTTATTGCACAGGCAAGAGCTATAGATAAAGTAAATAAAGACAGTATTGATTCTCATTCAGTTTTTGGAATGCCAATGATGCTTAAAGATAATATCGGCGCCGAAGATATGTTTACAACAGCTGGAGCGATTGTGTTACAATATAATAAAACAGCGAATGCTTTTGTGACCCAGCGATTATTGGATCAGAATGCATTGATCTTGGGTAAAGCAAACCTTAGTGAATGGGCATATTTTCTTTGTATTGGTTGTCCTGTTGGATATAGCGCCATCGGGGGGACAAACGCTTAATCCGTATGGTAGATTGATTTTTGAAAGTGGAGGTTCAAGCTCTGGTAGCGGTGCTGTTGTTGCTGCAAATTTTTGCGTAGCGGCGGTCGGAACAGAGACAAGTGGTTCTATTTTGTCTCCATCAAGTCAAAACTCTATAGTTGGATTGAAGCCAACAATTGGTATGTTAAGTAGATCCGGTATAGTACCAATTTCTAACACTTTAGATACTCCTGGACCGATGACAAGAAATGTAACTGATAATGCAATTGTGCTAAATGCAATGATAGGTAAGGATCCAAAGGATATAGAATCTGTATCTTCTGAAACAGATTTTCTAACATCTATACAAGGTTCGATTATCAAAGGAAAGCGGTTTGGTGTTATTAAAAGCTTTCTAAAAGATTCTTTATATGCAACAGCAATGGACAAGATCGAAAGAGCGGGTGGAGAGGTGGTAGTGGTAGAACCAGCACAACCTGCGTTACCGGGATTTCTCAATATTTTGAATATCGATATGAAGAATGATCTTCCTGAATATATCAAAAAGAACGCTATTGATAATGTTAATGTAAAAACAATAGAAGATATAATTGCGTTTAATTTGCGAGATACACTTATGAGAATTCCTTACGGGCAAGGTATTTTTGAAGGGATTGTAAAAGATAGTACTTCTGTAGAAGATCTTGAAAAAATAAAAAAAAATCTCAACGCTACGGCACGTAAGTATTTTGACAATCAAATTGATACGTATAACCTAGATGCGGTGTTGTCAATAAATAACTATCATGCGGGTTATGCTGCCGTGGCTAAATATCCTGCCTTAACAGTGCCAATGGGGTACACGGCTAGAGGCAAGCCAAAAGGACTTACGTTTATAGCAAAGCCTTTTTCTGAGGCAGAATTACTGCAGATAGGATATGCTTATGAGTTAATTTCTATGGAGCGTAAGATGCCTGTTAAATATGTTGATTAGTTAATAAAAAAAGAGGCTATTTTTATAATAACCTCTTTTTTACCAAAATAAAGATACAATTAAGCCTCTGCGACACTAGAAATATTGGTCTTACGTATGAAAAATGAATTCTAAACGCAGAGGTTTTAAATAGTTGAAAATTCCCTATATTCAACTAATTCTTCCTAACTCTTTTGTTTGTTTTTTTTTATAGGTTCATGGATAATATTACAAATAATGAAGTGCAATAAATAATTACAAAGCTTGCATAAAGCAATACTTGATGTTTTTCTACTAAATTTAATAAGTACATAGGGGTCGTTTTTTAAAGGTTACTTATGAGCTAAATTCTATTTTTAATTTATTAGTGTTTAAATAATTTATTTTTTATCAATGGTATTTTGTTCCTTACTTCATATAGAAGTTTATACGCTATCAAAGAATAATTCATCCTTACTGATTCCTTCGCCTTCTCGTTCATCAAGCATGATTCTATTATCTTTTATTTTTTTAACGTTCCATTCGTTGTTAAGCTTATTTAATGGTGCTTCTGTGCCAAAATCAAGAGTAACATTTAGTCCTCCATCAATTCTTGTTCTTAAGGTCCAGGTCCCATTAGTAATTACATTATTACTATCATCTCCATCATTATCTTCTAAAGTAATTGCTACTGTTCCGTCTTCAGAAAAATCAAAAATGTAACCTCTATAGTTATTGGTTTCATTACTTTGATTGTCTTTGTATTTTTGAACTTCTAGTAGCTGACTGGTAATCACTTGAGTGAAATCGTCATCGCTAGAGTCGTTTTCATCACAATCATCAATTGCGTCTTCTATTACGTCTTCCAGATCTTCCAGGTCACTAATTACAATTTCTGTATCGTCAGAAAGAACTAGTGTAATTGGAAAACTAACGTTTACAATATCATCTTCATCGATATCATTTATAAAGTCATATAATTCTCGATCATTTGTAAATGTGATGGTTTCTAACAATTCGGTGTTTTCATTAAATACCGATACAGAGAAAGGGTATAAGAAGTCTATACATTCGATATCATCGTCCTCATCCGCTATTTCACAATCGTCAATTAAATCTTCTAATTGATCATCATTTTGGATAATCTCTTCAGAAAAATCACTGAAAATTAGCGTAATAGGAAAAATAAACTCTAACTCATCAATATCATCTTCGAATTCGTCAAAAATATCTTCTATGAGTTCAAAATCATCTTCGGTATCGATCGTTACTTCAACTCCATTAGCATAAACCATAACAGGTAGGGCTACATCAAAACAGCTGGAACCATCAAGAATATTATCTTCTGATCCATCATTCATAGCCATTTTAAGCATAAGGTCCGCAACTTTAGAATTTGCTTCGAGTGTACTTTCTTGTGGAGCTCCGATTTCTTCATCCAATTCAGTTCTGCAAGAAGTAGTCATGACTATTGCCGAAGTGGTCAGACAAAGAAGTAATGATTTGATTTGTGCTTTCATGATATTTAGGGTGTTATTTAAGTCGGTCTTCTATATACTATAACAACTAAGTTTTAAAAACTCCTTTTGTTTTTTTTGTTTTTTCTACATTTACTTCTAAATCTTCTTTGAGTATGCCAAAAGAACTCCATGAAAATGTTTGTGACGAAAAGGTATTTTCGATGGTCTATCGTAAGTATTCTAACGATATATACAATTTTCTTTATTATAAGTACGGAGAGACATTAGAACCAAATGATAAAATGCAGGATGTGTTTATCAAATTACTTTCTCATTGTAAAGAAGTAACTCCCCAGAAAGCTAGAGGTTTTTTATTTAAAGTAGCAAAGAACATGATGCTCAATGCGATAAAACATCAAAAAGTGGTTCTTAAGCACAGAGAAATAAAACCAAAAGATTATACAAATGAGTCACCAGAATTTATTTTAGAAGAACAACAATTTTTGCAGCGATATCAACATGCTTTGAGCAAATTAACAGAAGATCAACGTACCGCTTTTTTACTCAATAAAGTAGAAGGTAAAAAACATGCTGAA
This sequence comes from Aquimarina ulvae, assembly GCF_053613295.3. Lineage (NCBI taxonomy): Bacteria > Pseudomonadati > Bacteroidota > Flavobacteriia > Flavobacteriales > Flavobacteriaceae > Aquimarina > Aquimarina ulvae. The sequence continues at coordinate 262,491 of NZ_JBSIBP030000005.1, read as the reverse complement.
ATTGCAGAGATGCTGGGAATTACCAGAAAAGCTGCCGAAAACAGGATTTATACAGCATATAATAAGTTAAAAAATGAGTTGGATGGATTTAAATAAAAGGAGTTTTTAAAACTTAGTTGTTATAGTATATAGAGACAAGATTGAAAATGGATAGAGAATACCTAATAAAAAAGTGGTTGTCTGACGAACTGACGGATACCGAGCTTGAGGCTTTTAAGAAATTGGATGATTATAAAATGCATACCAAAATTCTTGAAGGTGCTCAATATTTTAAGGCTTCTGATGTTTCTGAAATAGAAGGTATAGATGAGATGTACGCAAGAATGTATCATGCGGATAAAGTAGTTTCTGAGAAAACAAATTGGTATATTCCTTTATTAAAAATTACCGCAGCCATAGTTGTGCTACTAGGTGTTTCTTTCTTTTTCTTTTCAAATAATGCTGCAACCTATAAGACTTTGGCAAGCCAAAAATTGACGATTGAGCTTCCAGATGCTTCTGAAGTAATCCTGAATGCTACATCTGAGATTGTTTTTGATGAAAAAACATGGAATGATAAAAGAGAAGTGAACCTAGATGGAGAAGCCTTTTTTAAAGTGGAAAAGGGATCTGCCTTTGATGTTATTACCAAAGATGGAAAAATTACTGTTCTAGGAACACAGTTTAACGTAAAAAATAGAGAAAATTATTTTGAAGTTAAATGTTTTGAAGGTCTCGTAAAAGTTGAAAGTAAAGAGTATGACCATAACCTACCTGCGGGGAGTACTTTAAGAATCATAGATGGAAAGATCACTTTTGAAACTGTCAATCTAAACCGCCCCCAATGGTTAAGTAATATTAGCAGTTTTAAAAGTGTTCCATTCTATGAAGTTATAAAAGAGTTCGAAAGACAGTATAATGTATCTATAATGTTCGAAGATATTGACACCAATCGACTTTTTACAGGAGGTTTTGTCCATAATGATATGGAAGATGGTCTAAAATCTATAACTTTACCGCTAGATTTGACTTATAATATTGACACCTCCGATCGCATCATATTACGTAATAAAGAGTAATAGAACCCTTAGTAGGATTCTGATATTTGTATTGCTTATTCTCCTAATTCTTCCAGCAAATGCTCAGGTAACTAAAGAAAACGAATCATTTTCCCTCGTAGATCTATTGATTCAGATAGAAGCAAAATTTTCTTATAAATTTACCTATGCGGATGATACGGTAGAAAATGTTTTTGTTTCAGATATCCCTCAGGATATAAATTTTGACCAGATTTTAACCTATCTCAGACAAGAAACTGGGCTCGAATTCACCATTCTTAATGATACTTTTGTTTCTATAAATAAAGGAAACCAATCTTTTTCTATTTGCGGGGTTGTTAGAGATCTGAACACTGAAAAAACAGTGTCAGGAGTAACCATTAAAGGAGAGAAATCATCCACTATAAGTGATACTAATGGATATTTTCGGTTAGAAGTTTTTGATAAAAAAGAAACTATAATTATCAGTCACCTTGGCTATCGTACTTCCTATAGAACATCGGATTTTTTTAATAAAGTAGATTGTATTTCCATTTATTTAGAACCAAAAACTGAAATGTTAGCAGAGATAATTCTTAAGGATTATCTGACCAAGGGAATCAATAAAACGGATGACGGAGCTTTTCAGATAAACTATAATGAATTTGGTATCTTACCAGGTCTGATAGAAGCAGACGTGCTACAAACTATCCAGGCGCTACCAGGAATACAAAGTGCTGATGAAACGGTTTCCAATATTAATATAAGAGGAGGCACGCATGATCAAAATTTAATATTATGGGATGGAATTAGAATGTATCAGTCCGGACACTTTTTTGGTCTCATTTCAATTTTTAACCCATCTATTACAAATAAAGCAACAGTGATTAAAAATGGAACAGATACAGAATATGCAGATGGAGTTTCAGGAACAATTTTAATGAATACTGATACGGAGATTAATTCAGACTTTAGAAGTACCATTGGAGTTAATCTTATCAATGCAGATGTGTTCACGGATATTCCAGTCGGAAAAAAATCTTCAGTACAACTTTCTGCCAGAAAAGCAATAAATGAATTTGTAGAAACGCCCACTTATATACAGTATTTTGATAGAATCTCTCAGGATAGTGAAATTGGGAATAATAATGAAACAGGTATTGGGTTTGATTTTTATGATGTTAATCTCAGGTGGAATTGGAAAATCTCAGAAAGAGATATGATAAGAATCAACTTTTTAGGAATTAGCAATGAATTGGTGTTTACAGAAAATGCTACCGTAAACGCAGTAAATACTTCCAGAAAAAGTAGTTTGGTGCAAAACAGTATCGCAGGAGGAATTTGGTATCAGCGATATTGGAGCGACAGATTCACTACGACGTTACAAGCATATGAAACCGATTATAGGCTACAATCCGAAAATGCAGATCTTGAAAACGAGCAAAGATTCCTGCAAGAGAATATTGTTTCTGAAACTAGTTTAAAATTAAATACACACTATAAACTAAGGGAGCATATTAGCTGGTTTAACGGGTATCAACTTATAGAAACTGGTGTGTCTAATCTTAATGATATAGACAATCCGGTTTTTCGAAGAAATAGGGTGAGGGTGATTAGAAATCATAGTGCTTTTTCGCAGCTAAGTTATAAAAACACAAGAGCACTGAACTCAGTTAATCTTGGAGTTAGGTATAGTTTTAATGAGAAATTCAAAACCCACATCGTAGAGCCAAGACTGAGTTATAATCAAAAGTTTTTAAACTATTTTAATTTTGAAATATTGGGTGAGTTTAAGCATCAAAATACCTCCCAAATTATAAATTTTCAGAATGATTTTTTGGGTATAGAAAAACGGAGATGGGTGTTGGCAAATGATGATGATATTCCTGTTATTAGAAGCAAGCAAGCTTCTTTGGGGTTACAATACAATCGAAAAGGGTGGCTTATTAGTTCTGAAGGTTATTATAAAATAGTAAATGGAATTACAGCACGAAGTCAGGGATTTCAGAATCAATATGAATTTATACAGGCAATAGGTGATTACGCAGTTACAGGGATAGATTTTTTACTAAATAAAAGATTTAGAAACTTAAGTTCCTGGTTGGGGTATTCTTATGCAAATAATGAATATACTTTTGAAACTTTTGACGAAAAACAATTTGCTAATAATATTGATATCACCCATTCGTTGACATTAGGGGTAGCATATACCATTGAAGATTTAAAAATATCCGCTGGTTTAAATTGGCATTCTGGACTACCTACCACAAGACCCGAATTTATGAACGAAGTGGCAGAAGATAAAATCAATTACAATCCTGCTAATAGTAGTCGACTACCCGAATATATGAGATTAGATATCTCTGCTACTTATGATTTTGAACTTTCAAATAAAGTGAAATGCCACGCAGGAATTTCTGTTTGGAATTTTTCTGATAGAAATAATACAATTAGCAATTATTATAGAATCGATGAAGAAAACAAACCTAAAGAAATCGTCAACTCTTCTTTAGAAATCACTCCTAATGCAACACTTAGAGTCTCTTTTTAATGTTGTTTAATTGAACAAGTCATTAAGTTTAATCCATAGATCGTTATCAAAGCTAGACGGACCTAATACAGTTTGACCAGTATCACCGCCCATTCTAACAATCACTAAGTTCTGACTTGGGACTACGTATAATTTTTGGTCGTCTTTTCCTAAACCAGCGATTAGATCATCTGGTGCATCGGGCATTAATCTTCCAGGAAATTCATTTTCTGAGGCTGGAACTCTAAAACTTGATTTACCGTTTAACCACCATAAATATCCATAGGATTGGTTCAAGTTTTGCGAAGTAGTGGTCATTTCTGTAAAGTAATTTTGATCCGTGAGAATTTCTGTAGTATTCCAGGTTCCTTTATGCAGGTTTAGAAGACCAAAACGAGCCATGCTTCTAGCTGTGCTGTAGAAAACATTGGCGTATCCAATGCTTACCCAAGTACCATTCATTCCGATGTTGTTTTTTAGTTTGGTTTCAAAATAAGTATTGTAATCTGTATTGGCGGCTTCGGCAACTATATTGGTTAGTAATGTGTATGTTGCATTATGATAATACCAAAAGCTATCCGGATTATTGAGATATGTGAGGCAATCAAAATCGGTACAATTTTGGTTAGAAACGTTATAATTTAATCCAGAGGTCATTGTTAGATGATTTCTTACTGTAATTTCCTGTACCTGAGTGTTAGTGATATTTGCCCATTGAGGTCCTAAATAGGTTGCGGATGGGTCGTCAATATCTAACAAGCCTTCCTGTTGTACTAATCCTATCATGAATGCCGTTAATGTCTTTCCTGCCGAATACCATGGATTGTTGTCTGTAGCCAATGCTCCATTAAAATACTTTTCAATCACAATTTTTCCATTTTTCAGAACGATAAAAGCTTTAGTGTCTCTTTCTTCAAGAAAATTGTTAAGCGGCTCTTCGGCATCATCATTCCATCCCAGATCATTAATTGTGGTAGTTTCCCACGAGTCAGAGTCAATAGGAGGGAAATATAAACTACCTTGATCTGGATTAGGCTCTTCTATAGTAGGTTCATCAGTCTCATCAGAACAAGAAAGCATACTACAGAGAAATAAGAATAAAATAATAGTCAGGTTATCTTTCATAGCTTGAGGTTAGGTTTATTTAGACTGTGTAATATACAAAAGGTTTAAATTCTTTGTTTTTTATGATATAGAGTTATTTATAATAATATGCTAAACTTTGGTTATTCATTGTATCTTTGCAACCCCTTATCCGGAAGATATGAGAACAAAGACTTTAAAGAAGAACAAGATTAATGTAGTAACCTTGGGTTGCAGTAAGAATGTGTATGATAGCGAAGTTCTAATGGGACAGCTGAAAGCTAGCAATAAAGAAGTAGTGCACGAGGAAGAAGGAAATGTTGTAGTGATTAATACATGTGGTTTTATAGCCAATGCCAAAGAAGAGTCTGTAAATACAATTTTAGAGTATGTACAGAAGAAAAACGAGGGTATTGTGGATAAAGTTTTTGTCACCGGATGCTTATCAGAAAGATATAAACCTGATTTACAAAAAGAAATTCCTGATGTTGATCAATACTTTGGTACTACAGAACTTCCAGGTTTACTAAAAGCATTAGGTGCCGATTATAAACATGAACTTATAGGAGAAAGACTGACTACAACACCAAAAAATTATGCATACTTAAAAATAGCGGAAGGTTGTGACCGTCCTTGTTCTTTTTGTGCGATCCCTCTAATGCGAGGTAAGCATAAGTCAACTCCTATTGAAAAATTAGTTACAGAGGCAGAAAAGTTAGCTGCTGGTGGAGTAAAAGAACTGGTATTGATTGCTCAAGATCTTACTTATTATGGATTAGATCTTTATAAGGAAAGAAAATTAGCAGATTTACTTAGAGAACTAGTTAAGGTAGACGGTATAGAATGGATTCGATTGCATTATGCATTTCCCACTGGATTCCCGATGGAAGTATTAGCGGTAATGAGGCAAGAGCCTAAAATTTGTAATTACATAGATATTCCATTACAACATATAGCAGATCCTATTCTGAAATCTATGCGTCGCGGTACGACCAAAGCGAAAACTACTAAGCTACTTAAGGAATTTAGAGAAGCTGTGCCAGAAATGGCAATTCGAACAACATTAATTGTAGGGTATCCAGGTGAGACACAGGAAGATTTTGAAACTTTAAGGGATTGGGTAAAAGAAATGCGTTTCGAACGTCTGGGGTGTTTTACATATTCCCACGAAGAAAACACACATGCCTATAATTTGGAGGATGATGTTCCTGAAGAGGTAAAAATGGATCGCGCTAACAAGATTATGGAGATACAGTCACAAATTTCCTGGGAATTAAATCAACAGAAAATAGGACAGGAGTTTAAAGTAGTGATTGATCGTAAAGAAGGACCATATTTTGTAGGAAGAACAGAATTTGACTCTCCTGATGTAGATAATGAGGTGCTTATAGACGCATCCAAATTTTATCTAAAAACAGGAGAATTTACTACTGTAAAAATATATGAAGCAGAAGATTTTGACCTGTATGGAGAGGTTATTTAATGATCTGTAGCGGTTTTATAATCCCCATCAAATATTACCTTCCAGGTTTTACCCTGATCGGTACTTTGAAACCAAATTTGTCTTACGGTATTATCAGCATTTTTTGCTACGATATTTTGTTTGACAAAGATCCCTTGTCTGTGGTGATCGTATTTTGAAGAATCATCTTTCCATCTATATAATTTCCTTGGATATGTAATGTTAAACCTGTGTTGTCAACCCAAAATTGCTCCCATAGACTGGTTCTTGGATTATATTTATTTAAACTGGTGCCGTGGTATTTGGATGTGGTAGCATGATAGGTTTCTTTAATGGCTTTGTTGTCAATAATAGCTTCTATTTTACTTTTACCCACAATGGTATCGGTTCCATGTTTATACACATTCCATTCGCCAATCCAAAAGTCAAATTCAGAGTATTTCTGATTCGAATTTTTTTGGGAAGACATCGTTGTAGTCATTAAAAATAACAATAAAAGGTGTCTGGACGTGTTCATCTGAGATATGGTTGTGGGTTTCTAAAATACTTATAGATAAAAAAAATCGAGGATTATAGAAATCCTCGATTTTGTTGCGTAATACTCTTTAGATTTTTTGGCTAATTCTAATGTATAAGAGAACTTTATTTCTTTATTTTATTAAGGGACAAAGTTTTATATTAAACGCTGTATTTTTTATTTAATTTTATTCGAGCGCAAAAGTATTTAAAAAACAGATATAAAAACACAAATTTAGCTTAGGTGTCTTTGTAGTTTTTCAAAAAGCAAAATAATAACATTGAGATTTTTATAATGTAGAAGGGATAGGGGATGAAGGATTAATAAGATTATTAAAAAATGAGTTGCTTCAATGTATTTTTTTGGTTTTTTTGTTGAAATATAGGCAATGCTATTTTTTATTAATAAATAACAAATTTAACAATTTGGTAATATTGAAGCTCAAAAATATTATTGTTTTAGTTTTTCTGTAAAATAGACGTCAATATATTAATTATCGTGCAATATGACGGTTGTTTTTGGTAAGCTCTATTTTGTTAAGCTAGGAAAAAGAATATGACAGAGGCCTAAGTTTATAAACTCAGGCCTCTGTTGGATTTTTCATTATATGTTTTGAAATAATTCATCGATGGGCTTACGAACCTTTTTGCCGTGTTGTGTTACGTCCTCCTCAGAACGATATCCGATGGTAGCAATAACTGCAGCAGACAGGCCTTTTTCCGATAGACCTAAAATCTCATCGTAGCCTTCAGGTTCAAAACCTTCCATTGGGCAGGCATCAATTTGCAGTTCTGCACAAGCAGCCAGTAGGTTTCCTAAACCTATATAGGTTTGTTTTGCTGTCCAGGCTTTTATGGCTTCCTTAGAAAATGAATTGACCTTAGATTTCATAAAATCACCATAGCCTTTTAGATCATTAAAATTTAAGCCCTGTGTAGTCGCTTTTAACTGTAGATACTCGTCAATCACGTGTTCATCTACTGTTGTATAATTACAAAAGACAATTAATTGAGAAGCATCTACCACCTGGGGTTGCTCCCAGGATTTTGGTAGTAGTTTTTTCCGGATTTCCGGGTCTTCTATTATTAAAACAGTGTACGCTTGCAATCCATAGGATGAAGCAGAGAGCGAAACTACCTTTTTGATTTTTTCGAGATCAGTTTTTGATATCTTTTTTGCTGAATCGAATTTTTTGGTGGCATATCGCCATTCTAAGTTTTTTATTAGTTGCATTTATATATAGTTTTATTGTGTAATAGGAACTTCGATTAATAATACTTTGGAAGGAACATTTGATGTAATTTTAATTTGCTGTACATCCCAGATTCCTAATCCGTCTCTTTTATCTAATACGTTATCTCCAATTGTTATACTGCCTTCTATAACAAAAGCGTACACTCCATTTTTTTCGTCTTTAAGCCTGTAAGTTTGAGTATTTTCGGCTTCCAACTCACCTAGATGAAACCAAGCATTTTGATGTATCCAGACGCCATCATCATCTGGATTTGGTGATAGAATTTGATGTAGATTATTTTTTAGACTATTATCGTTTATTGTAATCTGATCATACCTGGGGGTTACATTCTTTTTGTTTGGGGTTACCCAAATCTGCAAAAACTTAACTTCTTTATCAGTGTTTTTATTAAGCTCGCTATGAAAAACACCAGTTCCGGCACTCATCACCTGTATATCTCCTTGTTTAATAACTGTAATATTATCCATACTATCTTTATGTTCTAAATCTCCTTCCAGCGGGATGGATATAATTTCCATATTATCATGTGGATGTTTTCCAAAACCCATTCCCGCAGAAACGGTATCATCATTGAGAACTCTGAGCGCCCCAAAATTCATTCTTTCAGGATTATAGTAGTTCCCAAAACTAAAAGAATGATGAGAATTTAACCATCCGAAATTGGCTTTTCCTCTGGTGTCTGATGTATGTATTATCGTTTTCATAATATTTCTTCTTTTGTAGTTGAATACAAAGTTCAGTTTTTAATAAAAGATGTAAAATATGAGAATACGGAGGAATCGTATAAAAATCCGATATTTATGATAATTATTTAAATTTGGAAGGGGAAATGCCTGTGCATTTTTTAAAGAAATTGCTAAAATTTGCCGGAATAGTGAAACCGAGTTCATATCCAATTTCCTTAGTGGTTTTGTCTGAAAAACTCAAGAGTCGCTTTGCTGCAACAATAATTCTGGACTGTAGATATTCTTTGGCGGTTTTTCCGATTAAGGATTTTATAGTTCTGTTTAAGTGATCTGGTGTAACGTGTAATGCTTCTGCATATTGCTGTACTTTATGCCAATCAGAGAAATGTTCTTCGACCAGATTTTTATATTCTTTTAGTATCGTTGCGCCTGCATGAAACTGCTGTGGATCTTTTGCGTTAATATCACAAACATTATTACTATATATCAAAAAGAGTTTTAATAGAGCCCCAATTGCCTCCAGTTTAAATTTCAAATTGGACTGATAGGTGTCGAACATTTGAGTGGTATATGCATTCAATTGTGCTAGTTGAACTTCATTTAAAAATAAAGGAGGACTATGGCCATAATCATGAAATAGGTTGATATCTTCTATGAAATTATAGTTGATATTGTTCTTTTCAAGAAATTGTCTTGAAAATGTAATGACCCATCCATAAGATTTTTGTTCTTCTTTGATTTGATGTACTTGCCCAGGACTAAGAAAAAAGACTTGATAATTTTGAAGTTGAAATTCATTAATATCAATAACATGAGTTCCTTTTGCCTCGGATACTAAGAGGATGATATAAAAATCATGACGATGAGGTGTGTCTGTAACACCGCCGTTTTTGTCGTAAATATCCTCCATTTTTTTAATATCAAAAACTATCTGAGGATCCGTTTCATTAGTAAGTTTATATGTTTTTATGGAAGTCATTTGTTACTAATAAGCCGTTATATATTTTTAGCTTAATATACGACCAATCTGATAATTTTTCTTTCCTAAGACCTAATAATCATATAATAAATCGGTGGTTATTTTCAGTGACTAGCATAAGCGTAAAATAGGATCGTTATTATCTAAGATAACACAATAAAAAAAGGGAAAACCTTTTTTGTTTTCCCTTTTTTATCAATCTGTACTCTTTTTATTGATTTAGTAATTTATAAAAAGCAGTGTCGTTTTAATTATTGATTACCGTCTATTATAATATCACCATCTGTGTTATCATCTTCATTGTTGTTATCATTGTTTTCTTCGTTAACAACCTGGCTTTCAATAGTTTCGTTTTCACAAGAAACGAATGTTGTAGCTAATACTAATACTAATAAGAATGTGATTTTTTTCATGATATTTGTTTTATAATTTTAAATTTTATTTTGAGGATATTGTGTTTTTAGTAATCTAACCTAATCCATGAGTATCATCTTCATAGATGTCGATGATTTCTGGTTTATCGATTTCAGTGTTTATTACTTCGTCTTCTATAGAATTACTTTCACAAGATGCAAAAGCAATAACAAGCATAAATAGAAATGTAATTTTTTTGATCATTTTAGTAAAAATTAAATATGTGTTTGTTTATTTTTTTCTTTATTTTTTTAAAACGGGTGCAAATGTATCTAAAAAAACCATTTGAATTCATAAAAAAATCTTAATACCCTTTATGCTTAGGCATTTTGGAGAAAAAAGAGGTGTCTGGTTTTTAATGAAAAGAAGAAAAACTTCAACATTTCATATCAAATTGAAATGAATATATTGATTATATGCAATCTTTAAGCGATTGTACTGAGAATTGAGTAAAAATGAAAAAAACCCTGAGTTAACAATTTGATAATATTGAACCTGTAAACAAGCTAAATTTTAAATATTATTCATTTAAAATGTTTTTTTATTGAATAATATTTAAAATTTAGCTCGCTCTTAGTATTTATATCCATATAAACCGAAGCCTTTTTATAGAGTAGTGAATTTTACTTTTAATAAAAACCATTCCTCTGTAGATAATAGAATTGGTTTTTTGTCATATATTTTATTCTGATACTTATTTTCCATTATTTTTATTGTAAAATATTGATCATTTTTTCACCTATACCAGCCCGAAATGGATGGGTACTTGATTTTAATAAAGCAAGGGTATTAAACTGGCCTCCGTATACATTCATAGTTGCCGTACGATCAGCACCTTTGTCAATTAAGAATTGTGTTATTTCTGGAAGGTTTGATGGAGCTTTTTGTCGCCACATTTCTACTCCATTACTAGCTGTATAGTGCAATAATGTTGCTTGATGACCGTATTTTGATTTTTCAATAACTAGATTAGGATGAGTTTTAATTAACTTTTTTAACACTATAAGATCTCCATCTATTATGTGGTTCACAGCTTTTTCAAAATTCTGATCATAGTGCTCTTTGAGTTGTTCAATCGTTTCCCAATTTTTAAATCCGTATTCATTGGCAATGGTTATCTTACAGTCTTCTATTGTGAGATGCAATGTTTTTAGTTCTTCTACAGCTCTGCCTAAATAATCCGGGTGATAATTGTTAATCTCCTCAAAGATAAAACTGTGATTTTCCTCAAGCCCCTGTAGCATTCGATTAGCGAGTTTGTACAAATGATCTTTGATCGAGGGATATTGATCCGTTTGATAAAGGAGGTCACCATAAAAAGAAGCTAATGTCATTATACTTTTCTAGAGTTCATCTTTTTAATTCTTGCTTTTTTCTAATTGGTATTTTATCATTTCAGAACGGTAGGCTGTATACCAATAACTGTTATACCAAGTTTAGTTAGAGTTGTTACTTTCTCTGGATTATTGGTTAGCATCCGAATAGAATTAACTCCCAATTCATTTAAAATTTTTGCAGCAGGAGAAAAATCTCTTGCATCTTTTTTAAAACCTGCTGCTTCATAGGATTCAGCCTGTGGCAACCCTCTTTTTTTGTGTTCAATACTTTTAATTAATGCAAAATGCCCATTGGATTTACCTTCCTGGTCTAGCCAAATGATGATTCCTTTACCTTCTTTTTGAATGAGTTGTTGAGAAATCTCCATTTGCTCTCTACAGTCACATTCTATGCTATTAAAATGATGTGCAAAGATGCACGAAGAATGTATTCTGCATAGTACATTTTCTTTATTATTTATGTCACCCATTACCAGTGCAAAGGATTCTTTTTGACCATCATAAAATAGAATTTCATGATAGTTCCCAAATTTGGTTTTTAGATTAGTTTCAGCTAGTTTAACGATCACTTTATGGTTTTTTTAGTATTTAAGGTTTAATCTTTGACAACCTCATTTTTTTTATTTAGAAGTATTGGAGCGCCAAATCCAAGTTGTTCTAATTTTTTCAATTGAGTTTTAGCGTCACCCACAACCATGTATATCATCTTGTTAGGATCTAAATATTGGTTAGCTAGTTCTTTAACGTCATCCACAGTCATATGATTAACTATTTCTTCTCGCTGTGAAATATAATCCTTAGGATATTGTAACGTACTGATATTGGTCAGTATATTCAATTTCGCCCCTAAGGTCTCAGAAGCTCTGGCATTACTCTTAATTAGAGAACTTTTAGTTATTTCTAGATCATTTTTGTTATAATTCTTACCGTAATTTTCTAATATTTCTTTTACTAATTTACTTGACTCATAGGTTACATTGGATCGTACTCCGCTGGAGATAGTAAAAGGTCCGGGAAGTGTACCGCCCGAAAAACCGGATCGAATACCATACGTATATCCTTTTCCTTCTCTTAATTGTTGTGTAAGTTGGGATGCAAATCCACCACCACCTAATCGGTAGTTCATAACACGTGCAGGGTAATAATCTGCATCTGTGGCAGCCATTGCAGGGTATCCAAACCTTAGTACAGACTGTTTAGCGTCTGGAACGTCATAGAAATATACTCTAGACCTTTCAGGAGCGTTAGGGACACTCATTTCTTTAAACCTCACTTCTTTAGATTGCCAAGTAGTATCAAGATTAGCAAGAGCTTCGATCGCTTTGCTTTTTGAAATATCACCCGCAATATGAAATTTGGTAACAGTTGGAGAAACATGTGCATTATAATATTGTTTTAGATCGCTTATAGTTATGGCATTTACTGAAGTTTCTGTGCCTAAATTATTGCGAGAAAGGATATGGTCTTTACCGTAGATTAACTTGGCATATTCATTTGATGCAATACTACGTGGATTTGCTTTTTGCTCTTGTATCTGGCTGATTACACTTTGCTTTAATAATTGAAATTCTTTTTCATCCCATCTAGGTTCTAGTAGCATTTCATTGATGAGATCGATCGTTTTATCATAATTTTTGGATAGGGTACTACCACTGATCATTATATTTTCATCTGTAGCACGGATATTGATAATAGCACCAAGACTTTTTATTGAATTTTCTAATTCTTCAGTAGTTTTGTTTTTTGTTCCTTTGGTCATTAATTGAGCCAAAAGATTAGAAACTCCTACCTTTTCATTATCTTCTAGTAATAGCCCTCCTTTAATATTCATTCTGAATTGTACCAACGGGACTTCATCATTTTCCATACCGTATATTTGTATACCTGAGTTTAGTTTTTCTTCCCATATATCTGGCATAGTAACCTTTGGGGTTTCTCCATATGGTGGTTCTATAGATCTGTCAAAACTTGACGGTGTTTTTTTATATGTTGCCGTTACATTGGGATCAAAATTTTCTTCGGCTCCTTCTACAATCTTCTCTTCTACAACTTCAGCCAATGTTGAATTGTTTAAGACTAAATCGGTTTGGCCAATAGGAACAAAGCTTGTTGCGATATAATACTTTCCTTTAATATATTGGTTATATACGCGTATAATATCCTCTGTGGTTACTGCCAGTATATTTTTGATATCTTGATTAATAAATCCTGGGTCTCCAGCAAAAATTTCGTATTGGGCTAATTGAAAACCTTTGCCAAGTACACTGGATAGACTATTATAAAAATTAGTCTCTAGACCTGCTTTGATACGGTTCAGATCTTCTTCAGAAATACCTTCTGCTTCAAACTTTTCAAAAGACTCGTTTATTGCGTTTTCTAAGTCATTGAGATTTACTTTTTCAAATGCACGAACCATCAAACGAAACTGACCTGCTAGTTCTGATCCGTAATGAAACATGGTTACATTTGGTGCTAATTGTTTGTCCTCCACAATAATCTTATTAAACGGTGCTTTTTTTCCTTCTGATAAATAGTTGGATAGCACATCCAAAGCATAAGAATCCGGATGATATTGATGCACTGCCGGCCAGGTCATGGTAAGTTGTGGTAGAAGCGCAAAATTATCTTCGTAGTACAATTTTTTGGTTTCTGTTAGTACTACAGGGCGCTTTTCCAGTGGTTTGATATTCTCTCCTCGTTGTATCTCATCAAAATATTTATGTACCCATTCTTTTGCCTGAACGGTATCAAAATCCCCGGCAATAGTTAAGGTTACATTGTTTGGAACGTACCATCTGTTATAAAAATCTTTGACATCCTGTAAGGTAGCATTCTGAAGGTCTTCCAGGGAACCTATTACTTGCCAGTTATATGGATGGTTTTTCGGAAACATATGTTTATCAATGACATAAGAAACATGTCCGTAGGGTCTGTTATCTACTGATTGGCGTTTTTCATTTTTTACTACTTGTTTTTCTTTGGCTAGCACCGGTTCTGTTACTGTATTGATAAAGAAACCAAGTTTATCTGCTTCGGCCCATATCATTTTCTCTAGAGCATCTTTGGGCACGGTTTGATAATAATTAGTTCGGTCTCTACTGGTAGATCCATTAGCTCCGGATCCACCAATACGAGCACTCATTTTATCCAGTCCACCTTTCCCTAGGTTTTCAGATTCCAGAAATAATAAATGTTCAAACAAATGAGCAAAACCCGTTCTTCCTTCGATTTCTCTGGCAGACCCCACGTGGGCGGTCAGCGCAACTGCGACAACAGGATCAGAACGATCTACATGAAAAATAACTTGAAGGCCATTATCTAACGTGAATTTTTCATAGTCAACGTTAAATCCGTTCGTTTCTGAAGATACTTCTCTGTTTTCAGGAATAGTGGGTGTATCTTTTTTACAGGTAATGAAGAATCCCGATAATAAGAGTAACCACGTTAAAAATTTGATTGTTTTCATCTGTTCTTTTTTTGTCGTTCGTAATTGTCAGATGGAATTCGCCATTCGCGTTTTTAGTTGTTATCAACTTAGTCTATATGGCTCATTTCATGATTGATAAATTTACGTTTGTTTGTAATTTTTTGGATTTGATTCGTTTAGAATAATAAGTTTTTGCCATATTTTTCTGCTTAATCCAGTTGTGAGTACTTCAATCTCGTTTGCTGCCTGTACAACTGCTTGATCCGGTAAGCTTTGAGAGTATAAAGCTGCTACTTTACCTACCAGAGCGGTACCTTCTGAGCAATAGTCTAAATATCTTTGAAGCTCAAATCTTGTAAAAGTTCGTTTGGGAGAATTTTCTGTAGCAGATTCCGGAAAATCAGTAAGATTGGGGTCCTTTGTTAACTGATGCATATCAATTACATGCGCAATACCTCTTAGTTCATTAAGTGCTTTTAGCGCCTTTTTTGTTTTTAACCGAGATTCTAAAGAGACTAAAAAGAAAATTGCCGCACCGAGTAGTATGATATCATTAAATATAGCTTCTGATATAGAAACCATATTTGCCAGTGTCGTGTTTTTAATCTCTAAATCTACATATGTAATGCTATAGATCAATCCACCTAATCCAACGAGAATAACAAGGTAGGCAAAAATTCTAAGGGATAAGTTAGGCCTGGAAATCCAATCTATATTTTGTTTGCTATCCTGAGCAATTTGTAAAAAATTATGGCATACTTTTCTAAGACCCGAATCAGGAAATCGATCTTCTATACGTTTTTCTAATAATGAAATTGTATTGATAATTTTTTCAGGCTGTAGCTGTATATTTTTATTCATTTACTTAAACCGGAAGCCTTTTAATAATAAACTTCATTTGTCCGCGATGATTAGACTCGTGTTCGCACACATGAAACCATTTTGCATAATTATTGGTAGGCTGATTCCCAAAAAAAGGTTCAGACTTCATAATCCATTGATCATCTCTATTGGCAAACTCTTTTTTAGTTACTTCTCTTACTTTTTCTAGTTTGTCAAGGTAGTAATCGATAGGATTTCCTTTAATCAACTCTCTACCTTTTTCTCCTAATCCACTGGCAACGTTCCATTCTTTTTTTATTTCATCATCCCATTTTCCCCATGGGATTTCGTCAAAGGTATTTAACTGATAGTATTTTTCTGTTGCCGCAAGATGAAATAACATTGCACCAATAGAATTAGATTCTTCATCTATTTGGAAATCTAATTGCGCTACTGTTAGGTCTTTTACAGTTCCTATGACCCAAGTTCGCATCATTGTCATTGTAGATAATAGTGTACCAATTTGTGGAGCGTAACCCTTTTGCGGTCCTACCAAATAAATACTATCTGAAGAAAGGGATAGGTCTGTTTTTTCATTTGCAAAATTTAATAGCGGAGTAGCTGCAATACCCGCTGAAAGCATTGTAGATCTTTTGATAAATTTCCTTCTACTGGTTTTGTTTAATTCATTGTTCATAATTAAAGTTTTTTAAAATGAATAAATAGGTTGTTGTCAATAGCTGTATTATTTTGTAACTGGAAATCCGCGATCTTTCATCAATGCTTCTATTTTAGCATCACGTCCACGAAATAACCTATAAGCATCAGCAGGATCCATTGCATTTCTTGGGGCAAATAGGTATTTCACAAGTTTGGCTGCCATTTGTTTATCATAAAACCCGTCAGGAGCTTCTGCAAAAGCTTCTGCAGCATCGGCTGTCAGTACATCTGCCCACATATATCCATAATATGCGGTTGCATATCCTTCACCAGAAAATACATGACCAAAATGTGGTGTACGATGACGCATCACCAATTCTTTGGGCATTTGTAATGCTGCTAAGGTTTCTTTTTCGAAGGTAGCTACGTCAATACTTGTGGGATCTGCTAGATGGAATTTCATATCCATCAATGCCGAAGCCAAATACTCTGTAGTAGCAAACCCCTGATTAAAAGTAGAGGCTTTCTTAATTTTATCAACTAACGACTTTGGTATAGGTTCTCCTGTTTTGTAATGCACTAAATAGTTGTCAATTACTTTATCAGTAGATAACCAACGCTCTAACAATTGCGATTGAAACTCTGTGTAATCTCTAACTCCACCATTGAGTGTTGGGTACTGTACTTCTGAAGAAAAGAAATGCAAAGCGTGTCCAAACTCGTGAAAAAATGTTTCTGCATCATCCCAAGAAACTAACACAGGTTCTCCGGGTGCTGGTTTTACAAAGTTAGAATTATTAGATGCTAGTACTGTTTTCTTTCCATCAAAGGTGGTATGGCTTCTGTAAGTAGTTGCCCAGGCACCAGAGCGTTTGCCAGTGCGGGCAAATGGATCTAAGTACCATAAGCCAATAAGTTCATTAGAGGTTTTATCGTGTACTTCCCATACTTTTACATCTTCGTGAAATACAGGAACAGTTCCTTGTGCTACCGGAGTGAACTTATAATTAAACAATTCTCCTGCCACAAAAAACATGGCTTCCCTAAGTTTATCGAGCTGTAAATATTGTTTTACTTCATCAGAATCCAGGTCATATTTTTTCTTTCTAACCTTTTCTGCGTAGAATCTGTAATCCCAAGGTTCTATAGTTATTTTATCTTTATTGGCATCAGCTATAGCTTGCATATCAGCTACTTCTTCCTTCACACGAGCAATAGCAGCCGGCCAAACCGCATTCATTAATTGCATCGCATTCTCAGGGTTCTTGGCCATTCGATTTTGTAACCGCCAATCTGCATAATTATCATACCCCAATAAAGCAACACGTTCTTTTCTTAATTTTAGAATTTCAGCAATATGCTCATTATTGTCTGTATCATCTCCATTATCACCTCTGGAATAGTAGTTCTTCCACACTTTTTTTCGTAAAGCTCTTTCTGTGGAATACTTTAAAAATGGATCCATGGAGGATCTGGTGTTTGTAACTGCATATGTACCTTCACGTCCTCTATCAGTTGCAGCTTTCGCATATGCTTTGATCATTGGTTCTGATAAACCTCCTAATTGCTCCTCGGTTAGGTAGGTAATGTAGCCTTCTTCATCGGCTAAAACATTATTAGAGAAGCTGGTGTATAATTCTGATAACTCCTTATTGATTTCCGCATAACGTTTCTTTTTCTCTTCATCTAGTTCTGCTCCGTTCATTGCAAACTGTTCATAAATCAATTGTACGACTCTTTGTTCGTCTGCTTCCAAAGGTTGTTTTTGTACAAGATTATATACCGTTTTTATCCTTTGGAATAATTTTTCGTTTTGAGATATTTTAGATCTAAAATCAGATAATTTTGGAGCCATTTCTTTCTGAATCTCTCTAAATTCAGGAGATGACATATTACTACTTAAAATTCCGTAATATGTAAAAACCCGGTTTAATTCCTGTCCTGATTTTTCTAAAGGAACGATCGTGTTTTCGAAGGTCGGAGTTTCTGAGTTTTCTGTGATAGCATCGATATCGGCCAGGTTTAATTCCATCCCTTTTTCTAAAGCAGGCTTTATAGCTGCAATATCCACTTTGTCAAAAGCAGGTGTACCTCCATAAGGACCAGTCCATTCTGCTAGCAATATATTTGAGGTTTCTTTTTTAGGAGTCTTAGTTTCCACAGTTTCTTTCTTTTTATTACAACTATTCATAGCGATCAAAGAGCAAATTATTATGGATCTTACTATTTTTGAGACGTGTTGCATATTTATTGAATTTGAGTATTATCGTTTGTTAGTATTTGAGTTCAAGAGTGTTTTTTCTCAATGATTTATCGCTCAAAGTAAAGTGTACTCAATATACTCATCCAACTAAAGTCTGAATTTATTGTTATTAGTAAAGAAAATAGCATTTACAAAAAACAGCTTTCCATTTTCCCAGAATGATCTAAATAATGGATTGTCTACCATATAAACAATACTTCCGTTCCCCATTCTTGCTTCGCCAAAGACTAGTGAGTTTTTAAGTCCTTTAATTGCATCTTTACCAGAAAAACCCGAAACACTTGTGGGTTCCTTCATATAAGCCACATTATATCCGTCTTGTAAAAACTTATATGAACTATTTCCAAGTTTTAGACTAAAATAAGTGTCTTCATATCCAAAAGCCAACGGGTGTGAAGTATCTACATTTGTCTTATAAATACTTCCTGTGATGAAGTCTTTCACCCGATCTCGTTCGCGTTTATCATAAGGTATGAGATTACCGATAGAATCTTTTTTCTCTTCTTTGGGTTTGTTACTTTTTAGGTCAAAACCATCTTTATTGGCAAAGGCATTGACTGCATTGGCAATAGCAATTACTTTTCCTCCTTTACGAATCCATTCTTTTAGTTTGTCTAGCGTACTCTTATCCAGATACCCTCCATAATAACCATTAGGTAATATCAATACATCATATTTGTTTAAATCTACCCTCTTAAAGTAATCCGTATCAATGGAAGTAATTGGATATTGAAGTTGTTTTTCAAAAAAATGCCAGATTTCTCCGTAACTTAATGACGAGGTATAATTTCCTTTTAATACAGCAACACGATGATTATTTATTAATTTAACATCTGGCGAACCAAAATCCACTCCGTTTGATGCAAAACTAGTAGTAGTTGTATATAATCTTCGGTTGTGTTTATTAGCAATTTCTACGACTGTTTTGTCATAGTCTTTGGTTTTTCGATTATCACTTTTGGTAATGATGAGACTTCCTTTTTTAAATTTCTCACCGTTATTGGCAAAATCTTTTTCACTAAATCGGACTCTGATTTTATGGAGCAACAGATCCGCGAGAAAAGCCGCATCATCCAAACTATTCCATTTGGCAATATATCCTGCTCCAGCGGCATTAATGGTATTATTAATTTGTTTAATTTTTTTAGTTCCATTTGCCGGCACAATAGCGGTTGAAGCAATTGCTTCTAATCCGTAAGCATGGGGAATACTCCAGGCAGTTATATCATATGTAAGGGGTTCGCTCAATTTAGCGTCTGGTTCAAAAAGTACTTTTACCATTTTTCCTTTTGGTTGATTTGTACTTACTACCAAAGCTCCATTCGCATTGATACTTCCCTGTTTATTTTCTCTAAAACTAAAACCTGATATTTTGGAACTGTTAGTGTATCCATATTTAATTTCATGCTTATCTAATAATTTGGTTAAGGCATTAATTTTATCGGCTTCACCATTCAAAACATAACTTTTATAGGTTAGATTTGAGTTGTTGAAAAACTTCTTGAATTCGGCATTAAGTTTTCCTGCATTTTTTGAGGCTATTTCTACGGTGGATATGCCTGTTGTAGTATGATGCGATACTCTATCTTTTAAAGTAAGTACATATCCTTCATCTGTTTGTATCCCCAATCCAGCACGTCCATGCCCTGCTTGTTCATAGGTCATGCCAATAGCTCCCATGAACGTGGGGTATGTATCACCATAACTGGGATATAATAGATCAAAGCGCTCTTTTGTAAAGAATAACCAACCTTCTGCATCGAAGTATTTGGCGTGGTTTTTACCGATCTGTGTTTGAAAATCTCTTTGCCAAGGCGTAATGATCTCGTGGAAAGGCTCTGCAGCCGGTGCAAAATAATAAGGTTCATTGATACCTTGTTCATGAAAATCCACATGAACATGCGGCATCCATTTATTATATGCCGTTAATCGACTATAAGATTCTACTTGTGTTGCCCAGGCCCAATCCCTGTTTAGATCAAAAAGGTAATGATTGGGTCTTCCGCCTGGCCAAGGTTCGTTATGCTCTGTGGCATTCTGATCGGTATTATAAGGTGTTGCTTTGGTTTGATTATACCAATTGGCATAGCGATCCCTACCGTCAGGATTTACACAAGGATCCATAATAACAACCGTATTTTTTAACCAGTCTTTTTTAGTGGTGATCAATTCATAAATGGTTTTCATAGCGGCTTCTGTGCTAGACGCTTCATTACCATGAACGTTATAACTGAGCCATACTACTGCTATTTGCGGAGTACTGGCTCCTGCTATAATACCAGTGTTCTTTAGATGATCGAGACGGATGTTTTCAATATTTTTTTGATTTTCAGAACTAGTTACTATAGCATATGTCAATGGTCTTCTCTCATTTGTTTTTCCGTAGGTGTGATAGGTAACTAAATCAGAAGTAGCAGCAATGTGATTAAAATAATCAAGAACATTTGCATGACGCGTAAATTGGCTCCCTAATTCATATCCTAAAAAAGTATCAGGTGATTGGACATTATTTTGAGCAGCTACATAGGTTGAAGTTATAACAAAGAGCGTTAAGAGAAATTTTTTCATTGATGAGTTTTTAATTTTCGTAAAATACCGCCTTAAATTTAGGATATAAATTGTATTAACTAAATTTTAGGATTTCAGTTATTCCATATTTATAAACTTAGATAGCCCTTGGATGCAGCGTCTATAGCAACTTGAATATTAAAAAAAGTATAAAAAAAAGAATGCAATCACAATCTACCGTATATTTATCGACCTAAAAAAAACACCAATCTATGCCCAGCGAGTGTATTCCGTTTAGAGAAACTAATTATTTTTCATCTTTTATCTGTGATTATTTAGACGAAAAAACAGCGCTAAAAGAGTTTTATCATAGATTTCCAAAACTCGATAATTTTAAAGCACAGCTTCTTGAAAAACAAAATTCGTTTCCGTTAAAAAACCGACAGGTCATACAAGATGTATTGTTAAGACAGTATAAAAATATAGATACTTCTGAAGAGACATTGGGTCATATTAACTTGTTAGCAAAGAATACTACTTTTACTATTACAACAGGTCATCAGTTAAACTTATTTACCGGTCCGCTTTACTTTTTATATAAAATTGTTTCTACAATTAATCTCACGAGAAAATTAAAGGAAGAATATCCAGAATATGATTTTGTACCTATTTATTGGATGGCTACAGAGGATCATGATTTTGATGAGATCAATTACTTTAATTTTAAAGGGAAAAAGATTCAGTGGAACCATCACGATGGAGGAGCAGTTGGAGGTTTTGATACTGCTGGTTTGGATAAAGTTTTTGAAATTTTTTCTTCTGAAATTGGATCAGGTAGAAATGCAGCACGATTAAAATCTCTTTTTAAGGAGGCTTATCTAGGTCATCATAAACTGGCAGACGCTACCAGATTTCTGGCAAACGAATTATTTAAGGATCAAGGATTGGTTATTATAGATGCGGATGATAGCGAGTTAAAAAGTCTTTTTGTTCCTATTATGGAACGTGAATTATTGGAGCAGATTTCTTACAATACCGTATTGCCAAAAGCAGAAAAGTTAGCATCCACTGGTTATAAGGTACAAGTCAACCCAAGAGAAATCAATCTGTTTTATCTTTCCGAAAGGCTACGAGAACGAATTATAGAAAAAGACGGTAATTTTTTTGTTAACGATACAGAAATCATCTGGTCCAAGAGTGAATTACTAAAAGAACTCTCTGACTTTCCTGAGCGTTTTAGCCCTAATGTGATAATGCGACCTTTATATCAGGAAGTAATTCTACCCAATCTCTGTTATATTGGAGGCGGAGGAGAACTAGCATATTGGTTGGAGTTAAAGGACTATTTTAAGGCTGTAAATGTTCCTTTTCCAATGTTATTATTACGTAATTCTGTACTAATTCAAACGGAAAAACAAGCGGAGAAAATTAAGAAATTAAATGTTTCTGATAGGGAGCTATTTTTAAAGCAGCACGAGTTGATTAATCGTAAAGTGCGACAGATATCTAATATTGATATCAATTTTGACCCTCAGCGAAAACACCTAAAAGAGCAATTTAAAGGAATGTATGAGTTGGCGGAGCAAACCGATGTAACTTTCACAGATGCGGTGAAAGCGCAAGAAGTAAAGCAGTTGAAAGGGCTAGATATGTTAGAAAAAAGATTGCTTAAGGCGCAAAGAATAAAATTAAGTGATCACGTTAATCGTTTAACTACTATGCAAAACGAACTGTTTCCTAACCAAAGTTTACAGGAACGGAACACCAATTTCTCTGAGTTTTATCTTCAATATGGAGAAAATCTAATTCCAGAATTGATAAAACATCTGGATCCATTTGGAGCAGAGTTTTTAATAATACAAATAAAATAGCATGAAAAAAGTTTTAGATAGTTAGGATGAAATCCAATAATATGGTATTTGTCGTTATTTTTAGCTTTTTTCTCAGCCTGTAACGAGCTTTTCTTACTCCTTCTTGCGTAATATTGAGTATGTTGGCAATTTCTTTTGATGAAAGATTCATTTTTAATAGAGCCATTAAGCGTAATTCATTTGCAGTGACAGTTGGGTATTTGCTTTTTATTGTTGAATAGAAATTTTTATGAATTTCTTCAAAGTGTTTTTTAAAGTTTTCCCAGTTATGATCATCCATCAAATCAAAATTTATGATTTGTACTACTTTTTGATAATTGTATTGTGCGTTTTGATCTTCTGAATACTTAATCATTTCAACTTCTTCTTTCAAGTTTTCAAGAACGCTATTCTTTTTAGCTAAATGGAGAGAATTAGTAGTGAGTTCTTTTTTCTTGGCATCTAACTCCTTACTCAATAATGTTTTTTCAAGACAACTTAATTTAAATTTCTTTTTAATAACAAAAATAAAACTACCTGATATCAATAAACCAATTCCGAATCCTAGTGCTAATAAATAGTTCTTAGATTTAGCTAACTTATTTTGCTTTTCTAATTCATTGATTTTTTGTTGTTTTTGGTTCGTTTCAAACTTTGTTTGTAACTCTCTAACTTGTGCATGTTTTTCTGTGTGCTTTAATGAATCTTTCAGGATTGCCAGATTTTTATAATATTGATAAGCAGCAACAGTATTATTGGATTGTTCTGCGATACGAGCCAGCGTATGATTTGCTTCTTTTTCAGAATGGAGATCCACTGCAGTTTTGGAGGCGTGTAATGATTTTTCTGCATAAAAAGTGGCAGAATCTAATTGATTTATTTCTAGGAACGATTTAGCGATAGAGTTTTGTGTTATAGCTTTTTGCATAAAATTCCCTTTTGGACTATAATTTTTCAATGCTCTTTTTAGATAGTGTAACCCTTTATCGTATTGCTTCATTTCATAATACGTACTACCAATATAAGATTGTACAGATGCGCTTGCTTTTATATTTCCTTTTATTAGTGACAATGATTTTTGTAGGTGATGTAAAGCTTGAGGATAGTCACCTAGTCCTCTGTGACTAATTCCAATATTTTTTAGAATAACGCTCAGGTATCTTTTGTTTCCAGTTTCCTGTATAGGAGGTAATGCTTTGTGTAAATATTTTAGTGCTTTTTTATACTCTTCTTGTTTTATTAATATATTACTAATGTTGATATATGTACGTGCAATTCCAGATTGGTTATACAATTCTTCATATAATTCGTTTGCTTTTATAAAACATCTTAAAGCTTTTTCATTGTATTTCATGAAGCTAAAAGAAACTCCAATATTTTCAATGGATTTGATGTATGATACAGAATCTTTTAAGGATTTAAATATTTCTCCAGCATTTTTAAAGCTTTTAATAGCAGTATGATATTGATTGAGACAGTTATAAATCGTACCCATCTGATGTAATGCTGATGCTTGACCCCAAGAATGCCCAATTTCTGTGTTAATTTTTAACGCTCTTTCATAATGAACTAATGCCGAGTCATATTCTTTTTGGTAATAGTAAACAACTCCCAAACAATTATTTGATCCTGCAATTCCACGAGGTCTATTAATCTTATGAGAAATCTTAAGTGCTTTTTTGATGTATTTTTTTGCTTGTTTAGGATCAGAAGTTGCATATTGAATACCAAGATCATTTAAAGCTTTGACCATTGTGGTATCCAATGTCTTTTTATTGGTGATTACTTTTACTAAACTATCAGTAATTTTTTTGTTTTGGGCTGTTAGTATTAAGTTGCATAATAAGATTACATAGAGAATATTATTTATACAAAAAGCTTTCATTTTTTTGAGGTATGAGGTTTAAAAGAGAAACCAAAAATAAAGTTTTACTCAAAAAAATATACGGTGCTTAACAAATAGGTAATGTAATCTTAAACTAACTATAGTTTGACGATGAATAAGTCTTCGAAAGTCAATTTAAATAAAAAAACCTTTCCCTTGCTTTATTTGCAAAAGGGAAAGGTCATCTAAAAGTAATTTAATTATCTTTTATCAACTTGGTAGTGTATGATACACCATTTTCAAATTGAATATTTAAGATATAAGTACCACTTAATTGCTGTAGGTTAATTTGAGCATCCTTTTGCTCTCCGCGGTTTACAGCAACATCAGTGTGTGATAATAGTATACGACCACTTAGATCAGAAACAGTAAGGTCAATTTTTCCTTCTGTCAATGCCTTGTAACTAATATTGAAATCTTTTTTACTAGGATTAGGATAGGCAACGATACCTACATCTTCTAGTTCTGCTATGAGTTCTTCGGATTTGTTAGATTCTCTGTCCTCTGTTTCATTTTCGCTTTTATTCTGTGCTGCAGCGCGGTAGAAGCTATTAATAAACGGTACAGTTTGTTCGCAAAAAGTAAGCATTTTGTTATCAAAACTTTCCGTGTTTTTGGTGATAACGTAGTTATCTTCCCAGATACTATTGTTAGCACCATCATATTCAGGAAAATCTGTTGTAGCTTTAGCTGTTGCTAACTGGTTTAAATCTGGAGTTAACGCATTTACGGTAGCATAAGAAAAGTCTGTGATCGCATCATAGGACTGTCTTATAATTTCACCATTTTGTTTACCACTTTCACCTACACCAGATAGTCCCATATAATCTATTTCTAGTGTTACAGAAACCCATCTGCCTAGTAGCTCATCTATATTACCTGAACTATTTTTTATATTTTGAGCGATTGTGTTTTGGTCGATAAAACGAGTGATATCTAAGGAGGTAGGTAATTGTTTGTCGATATCAATACCATTGGAGATTAGATATGGTTTTGTTCTTCTTGAATTTATAGAATATCCGGCAGAATTATACGTAGTAATTACATAATTAGCCGAGAAAAAACCAAATTCAGTACCTTGTACGTTATCCATATTAGTAGTCACATAAGGTTTTTCTTTAAGACTCATATGGGCTCCAAATTTATCGTTTTGATTCTTTACCATAGTAACTGCTATTTTAGGAGTATATACCAAATTAAAAACTCCTAAAGGTTCATTGTAGTACGGAAAAGCTCCTTTAGTGTTGTTGCCAGTTTCTATAGGAGCATATTCTGCATTCTTGGAACCTGGTGTGGTAATTATTACATTGTCAAAAACAGGTGTTTCTATTGTTAAGGTACCTTTTGCTGCTAATTCTGCAAAAACCATACTTGGTTGTGGAGGAGGAAATGATAAGGTGGTAGTTTGGTCGGGCTCGTCGGCTAAATTATCTAGACGTACTTTAACAGCAGCTGCAGTTGTTGCTCTACCACCACCTTTCATTGCAGTTCCAGCAGCATCCATACCTTCTCCAATTGCTTTTCCTCCAGCCCCAAAATTTATAATACCTGAATCACCAGCCTCAGAAAAAGCTTTAACTACTTTTCCGGCAGCAGATAAAAAGTCACCGGCAGCCATAGCTGCAGTACCTTGGTATTGTAATCGTAATGCTTCACGTTCCCAATCAGGCACTTTTCTGCCAGGAATTACTAAATCTGTTTCATTGCTCCAAGGTGTGTTATCCCATTCGTTTAAACTTTTTAAACTAATATCGCCCAAAGTTTGGGACTGTTCTCCATACGGGGTGTCCATAACACCGGTAAGATATGAATCGGAATTAGCCATCCACTCATCATAACCATCTGCTCCGGCAGGTATACTACCTCCTAATGTTTTACCTACAATCTCCATGGATCCTTGTGTTACTTTATCTACTTTGATCTGTAAATTAGATTCAAAAAAACACGTACAAGGATCATAATTAAATACAAAGTCAACATAATAGAATTTACTTTCAGAAGTATTAAATAAACGAACTGATTTACTATAAGCTTCTGATCCCAAAGTTGGATTATCTAATGCTTTTCCTTGCAAATAGCTAGACCAAAGTCTTGGTTGATGGTATCGACCACTGATAGTTTGTGTTTTTTTATCTACCAGAGAAACTCTCAGGTTATTGGCAATAGAACTATTGTGAATGTATAAAAATACTCGAAGTGTACCGGTAAATCTATTGTATAAAACCATGTAAGGTTCGCCGCGTAAGTCTTCTTTTTGTTTTCCATTTTCATCATACCCAAAATCCATTTGTATCATTTCCCAACCATCAATAGAACTAAAATCTTCTCCTCCTAAATAGGTCCCACTGGCAGAAGCTTTTGATGCTATTGGATATAAATCCGGATCACTTGATGTATAAAAAGGGCTTAAAGGAAATATACTTGTAGGTGTTCCTTGATTTTCAAACGCAATAGGATATATACGTTGACGCCAGTCAAAAGAGTTTGTAGGTTTATTAGAAGGTGCATAAGAAAACTGTGGGTCGGTACTATGCTGCAAAGGGGTGCTAAGTGTACCAAAATCTTCCCCACTAATAATTATTGCCTGTGGCTTGTAGGATAGTTGTACACTTCCTTTTCTGGATATGGTAATTAATCTTGAATAATTGCCATTATCCCTATTAAGTAATATGGGGGTTGACACACCAGTAAGTGTATATGTTTTATCAGCTTGTTTCGCTACGAATGTTCCGTTATCATATCCAAAGACGATAGGGGTGTCTGATACAAATTCTGTATATTTTTCAATTCCTTTGTTAAAAAGATATATCTCTCCATCATCGTTCATTTCGATGCCAGTAAATAATTTTCGTGATCCCGGAGATTGTAGTGCTTCTTTAGTGTATTTACTAACATTATAATCTAACAATCCAATTTTGGCAATAGCATCTTTTTCAAAAACCACTTGAAACATATCTTTGCTTCCTCCTCTTTTTAATGTGGTAATATTTCCTGACCCAATGATTGCGGTATTATCATTTATAGGTGCGACTTCTTCCTTGGTAGTTATGCGAGTATATTCACTTCCAGTACTTCCAGATTCTAAAGTTTCGGTTGTATGAAATGCTGAACTATAAGTAGGTGTTGAAATAAACCTATCTTCAAATGATCTGAATGTTTTAAAGTTAAATGTAAAAGGAATTGTTTCATCTAGCGCTAGTCCTTTTAAAGCTAATTGGTTGTTTTCTGCCTTCCAATATTGATTGTCTGCAGCAATACTTTGTATGATATAATGTTTGTCTTCTGTGGTTTCATACGGCATCACAAATTCAAAGAAATAATTATCATCTATATAATCATTTTCCATTTGATTATTTGTGTTAATTTCCAAAGAGAAGTTATTGTTGTCATTGGATGCTATATATAACCACTTGGTACCATCGATAACACTAACCAATGCAAATGCATTTAAAGTGTAGTCTTGTACTAACCACCATAGCTGGCTTTTTTTAAGGAAAAATAAAGTAGGTTTTGGTTCAAATACAGGAATACTATCTGTATAAGAAAGTAATTCATTTTCTCTATTATCTGGGGAAATAGTAATTAATGCTCTTACAGTCTGATTTCCTATGAGATCGGGTGTTTTTAATGAAGCAAATCTAAAATCTAATGTTTGTGGTACTTTGGAGCTTACACTTTCCTGAGCTTGCGATGTCATACAGAGTAGGCCCAAACAAGTGAGAAATACTCCGTAAAATATATGTTTATTGACTATTGTTTTCATAAGAATTTTGTTTGATGATTATTTTTTCTGTATGTGTTCTTCTAATAAAGTTATTCTTTGTTGCAGTTCAAGGATGATTCTTTTCATAGTATTATTTTCATCCTGTTGTTTTTTGATTAATTCTTCCTGTTTGATAGTATGTAAATACAGTTCTTCGATTTTTTCGACAGCTATTATTGTTACTTGCTTAATATCTAATCCATTACTAATAACTTCTTTTTCAGTAGGCATACCAGGTAAACTTTGATGTTTGTTGGTGTATGCTTTCACGTCTTCTAATGGTATTAGCTCATATTCTTCAGAAAACACATAGTCAGGGAAAGAAGAAGCATCTGCAACAAATCCACTAGCTTTTATCCTACCAGCTACCTGTAATTGCTCTGTTAGCTCATTAGTTACTGAACCGATGGCTATATTACCTTTGGTGTCGATATATAGGGCATCAGCGCCAAATGCATTTTGAATTGAAAAGTGTGAATCCGGGATGTTTGTTAACCGTATATTCAAACCTTTATTGACTATAAGATTTTGAGACTGATCTACATTAGTAAGTGTAAGGTCTCCATTGACGGATGTATTTCCTTTTATACCAAGATCGTTATTAATTGTAGTTTTTCCATTGAACAATGAATTACCCTCAACCTGAAATTTCTGTTGAGGTTCTGTGGTGCCGATGCCAACGTTTCCATTAGGCATTATCTTTAGAGCGTCAACAATATCACCACCATTTTGGGTACGAAGTTGAAGACCTATATTAGAACTATACGATTTATCACGAGCCTGTATGAATGCTGTACCGGATTTTCCATCTCCTTGATAAGCATATAAGTATACATGACCTTTTGAATAGGTATCTCCTGTAACATGAAGCATTCCTTTAGGAGCATTAGTTCCTAAACCTAAAAGACCTTCATCAGTAAGTCGCATTTTTTCATTTATACTACTTCTTAAATTACTATTAAACCCAAAAACAATATCTTCATTAGTGCTGTTGTTGTCCCAATCACCAACTAAGTATAAATTACCCCAGTCAGCAAACATTCCGGATCGAGTACCTACCATACCTTCCTTCTGTACCTCTAATTTTATGTTTTTCCACCAGTCACTTTTTTTTCCATAGGATACATACAAGTTTTCGTTTTCATGGTTACTTTGGTCATCATTAAAGAATATCACTCGTGCTTTGTTAGAGCTCGTTCGGTCTATTGCTGGTCTGGTAAAGTTATTACTATATTGAGCTATAATTTTAAAGTTTGTAAATAGTAAAAGAAGCAGAAAAAAGGAGAAAATTTCTATTTTAGCTATTTTTAATCTGGTAATATTTTTCATGATTTTGTGAATTTAAAATGATTTTATAAGTCAATTTTTTGACTTTTCGAGTTGTAGAATGCGCTTTTCTAACTTTTTGATCGTTTGATCCTGTGTGATTAAGTGTAGGTAGAGTTCTTCAATTTTTTCAACAGAGATCGTAGTCACTTTTTTAAGATCCAAGCCATTAGCAACAACCTCTTTTTCGGTAGGCATGCCTGGTAGACTATGATGCTTCTTCGTATATGCTTTCACCTTGTCTAGTGACATTAATTTATAATCATCAGCAAAAACATAGTCAGGAAAAGAGGATGCATCGGCTATGAATCCACTTGCTTTTACGCTGCCACTTACGTGTAGTTGTTCTGTAAGTTCAATGTTGCTAGGGCTACCAATTGCAATTTTACCATCTGTGTCTATAAATAAGGCATTAGCTCCAAAAGCGTTTTGTACAGAAAAATGAGAATCAGGAATATTGGTCAATCGTAGGTCTAGTCCTTTGCTGATATCGATTTGTTGGGATATATCAGTATTTGCAAAACTGAGAGTACCTTTTATAGTAAAAGTATCATAGGATGTAATATCCCCTCTAATGTTCATCCCTTTGGTAAGGGTTACAATATCATCAAAACTGGTAGTTCCGGTTATTGTTGTGTTTCCTGTAATTATAGCATTTCCATTTACATGAAGTTTTTGTTGTGGAGAAGTAGTGCCTATACCTAAACTTCCATCATTAGTAAGGATCATTTTATCTACGTTTCCAACTCTAAAGCCAATCCATCCATTGCCCGTATTTCGTTTATTGATAAGAGTATGCTTTCCTGTATCATTTGTTAACAAACTATAGCTGTACTTACCTTTTTGTGATTTATGAGCAAATCCTGCCCAAGACCTGCCATGACCAATATCTCCTACAAAAGCGTTACTCATAGTTGTACTCCCATTTGTATTAACTGAAAAAATCTCTGTACCTGAGTTTTGCCATCCCGTATAACTTGAAGCATAAGATAATGTCATGCGATTTGATAAATTAGAAAGCGTAAAAGATTTATCCTTATTCTGCATTCTAAACTCACTTTTATGGTTGGATCTATCCGAGTTAATTACATAAGTGTCATGATGATGACCAGTAGTGCCCCCAAAATTCTGAGCGAGAGAGGAAAATGAGATTCCAAGAAATAGTAATAGGAAATGGAATGTGTTCAAATGTTTTAATTTTTTCATTAGTTTCTAAGTATATGGTTGGTTTATTTTAAATTCTCTAATTTCAAAATGCGTTGTTCGAGTTTTTTAATAAGATTTTGTTGCGCTTGGATTAACTCCTGTTGCTTGATGGTATATAGATATAATTCCTCTATTTTTTCAACAGATATCGTAGTCACTTTTTTAAGGTCTAACCCATTAGCAACAACCTCTTTTTCGGTAGGCATACCAGGTAGGCTATGATGGTTTGCTATGTATTCTTTCACTTCACCAAGAGGCATTAATTTATGATTCTTTGCGAAAACGTAATCAGGAAAAGAGGATGCATCAGCAATAAATCCACCTGCTTTTACTCTACCATCTACATGTAATTGTTCTGTTAGGGATTGGTTAGATAAAGAGCCAATTGCTATTTTGCCGTTTGTATCTACATAAAAGGCGTCTGTACCAAATGCATTTTGAATAGAAAAATGAGAATCAGGAATATTTGATAAGCGGATGTCTATCCCCTTGTTTATTACTACATTTTGTACAATATTTGAATTTGTAAAATTAAGGGAACCTTCTACATTGAATGTGTCCAAAGAGTTTATTTCTCCATTAATAGTAACAGTTTTTTTAAAAGTGGTTTCACCATCGATTGTATTTTTTGAAGTATTCGTATTGAATTCGATAAAAACCTGATTATTGGCTCCTAAGAAATGATATTTTTTATCGTTAGAGTCGTTGTCCAAATCTGCTTCAAAGGTCATAGTTCCAAGATTTCTAATCTTATTATTACGCATTCTGAATTCTGCTCCTTGCAGATACATAAGACTTCCTCCTTCCATTCTAAAATCACCATTTTTAATATGCAATTTTGAAGACGGACTGGATGTTCCGATCCCTAATCGCCCTTCATCAGTCAAGCGCATTTTTTCTTTGATTGAAGACCGGGTATTTCCATCAAAACCAAAAATAATATCTTCATTAGATTCATTATTGTCCCAGTCTGCTACAAGATAAAGGTGACCCCAGTCCATAAACATTCCCGAGCGAGTACTTACACCTCCTTCTCGTTGTACTTCGAGTTTTACATTTTTCCACCAATTATTTTTTTTTCCAAAGGAAACAAAGAAGTTTTCATTTTTACTACTGGATTCGTCGTCATTAAAGGCGAGGACTCTTGCTCTCTTAGATCCAGTTCTATCCGTACTTGGAAGAGTAGAATTATTACTGTGTTGAGCTTTTACTAAAAACGAGCAGAGCAATACGAATACAATTATGAAGATTCTGGTTACCGAATACGTTTGATTGTCAAGAGATAGGTTTTTTTTCATGATTTCTGTGTTATGGATTTTTGCTGTTTCATCAAACCTATCATCCTTTACTTTCAAACCAAAAAAAAGGATAGGGACAAAAGCGGGACAAAAATTTAAATACATGTGTATGGCTGTTTCGGGAATATTTAAAGAGAAAATATATGCCACTAAATTTATATAATCATTGCATTGTTTTCTTGGATATCTATACTGTAAACTTGGTGTTTGAACCAGTGGAGGTGGTTATCGTGAAAAAATGACTGAATGTTTGATTGTTTTAAATAAAATATTACAGTAACTTATGTTGTTAATGATTATAGGGAAAATGAGCGGAAAATATAATTTAGAATATCTGAGATGCAGATGTATAATTTTAACCAAGCAATTAGCGTTATAGTATAACAAACTCTTAACCTAATGAAAACACCAACTCTCTTAATAGCTATATTTTTTCTTAGCCTATTCGGCCTGTATGCACAGGATAAAGTATTAATATTTACCAAAACCAATGGTTTTACGCACTCATCCATAGGAGCAGGCGTAACGATGATTACGAACCTAGGAAACACCAATGGTCTTTGGGCTACCGATGAAACAGATAATGCAACTGCTTTTACAGCATCAAATTTAGCGCAATATCGTGCTGTGATCTGGTGTAATACTAGTGGTAATAATCTACTTAATGCATCACAGCGACAGGCTTTTGAGGATTTTATAGCTGCAGGAGGAGGTTTTTTAGGAATTCATGCGGCTACAGATACGTATCGCGACAGAAGTTGGCCTTTTTATAATGAACTTGTGGGCGGGATTGTGCAATCTGAACCGTATCATACCAGTAATAATTTTAACGCTGATATGACTGTGGTAAATTCACATCCTTCAGTAGATTTTTTAGGCGATATTGGAGACACCTGGAATAAATCTGAAGAATATTATTATTGGAAGAATAATGGAGGGCAATTATTTAGTGGTAACATAGATTTACTAATGGTAGAATCTACAGGTTCTAATGATTATGATGAGGCCAGACCAGTTTCTTGGTATAAAGAATATGGTGGGGGAAGATCATTCTATACTGCATTAGGACATAATTCTAGTGATTACACAAACGATGCGGATTTTATAAAACATGTAGAAGAAGGGATCAAATATGTTATTGGTAATACATTGAGTATTGGTGGTCCTGAAACACAAATACCTTTTCAGATTACTCCTAATCCGGTACACAATGTATTTAGATTTACTACTACAGATGTTGTAAAACGAAAGTCAATGATGATTTATGACATAAATGGACAGTTAGTTTACAAAGGAGAAATTCCTTCAGAGGTTTCTTCACTAGATATTAATATAAAAGATTTGTCTAATGGATTGTATATTGGTAGCATCGTATCTGGAAATCAAAAAAGTAATTTCAAACTGATAAAAAAGGATTAAGGAACAATATAAGTTCCTTTCCAATTCCTATTTTCTTTTTTAAATACTACTCTGATATGATTAGGTCTTTTTAATCGTAAATATTCTATTCTGGCAGGAATTATCTTTATAGCGCAGAAAAAATGTTTTCCTTCTAGATAATCAACTTCTTCGGGATTTTGGATTTCTCTACCAGGAGCAAACTCTGTAGTGTAATCTTTTTTAGCTTTTTCTGGGATTTGCTTCCATAGTTGATGTATTGTTTTTTCATCTGCTATTATCTCTACCTTAGCTTTAACGGTAATTTGTAACAACCGTTTTTGGTCATAAAACAAAAGACTTACCCGGTTGTTTGCCTGGATATTTGCAATTTTTTTTGATCTTTCGTCAGTATAGACTATCATATTTAAATCGTCATCAACATCTCTGAGAACCACAGTCCTTAGTCTGGGGATATTATTAAAATCAGATGTTGCCAAGGTAAAATATCTGAACGGGTGTGTTTTGGTTTCTAAAGCTTTTTTAAAGTCAACTACTATAGAAGAAAATATAATATCGGTCATGGATGGTAAGGTTTTTTAAAGGTTTTTTAAAGTTAATCAATTTATCGACCAACCTCAAAATTATATAACAGTCCTCTTTTACTTACTTTGCATTCCATACTTCTTTTTCCATCCAAGGAATACTTGTTTTTAATATTTCCTGATATTCACAGGCTTTCAAATGAGTTTTTCCTACAGCTTCTACAAAAGTGATGTTGCAGCCTAACGCTTTAGCTTCTGCTATTCGTTTTCTTACTTTTCTTATCGGAAAAAATTTATCTTCTGTTCCTTGTATTACATAAATTGGAATATTTAATTGTTCTTTCACTTTGCAATTAGATCCCATAAGAACCATTCCCGAAAAAACGCTTGAGTAATCTTTAGCATACTGCCATCCGGCGATAGCACCATTACTATATCCTACTAGAATAATTTTATTAGGGTCAATTGGCCAATGTTTTTTTGCCAGGTCAATAAAATCTAAAATTCTTTTTTCGAGATAATCTAATGTCCAAGTTCTCCAAGCTCCCGAAGGGCTGAATATAAACCCTCCAGCTTCTTTTAGTGCGGGAACTACAAGACAATTACTAAATTTAGTATAGTTCTTACTTCCAATACCCCCGTGCAAAACAATAAATAACGGAACGCTTTCACCTTTTTTAATTTCAGGAATGGTTAGATCATATTTCCATTCAGATTCTTTATCGTTAACGTTTATCTTACCAATTATATTACCTGGTGTTATAGGGATTTCCTTAAATGATGTTTCATTAATACTACTTACGTAATTACTGGTTCCTCTGGTGTCTAACCCGCTTTTACAGGAAATTATAATAAATACTACACAAAAATAGGGTAAATAGCTTAAGAATGATGATTTCATAGTTTTTCTATAAATGTACTAAGTAAGTTGCTATCTTTTAGGGGAATTGACGTGGTGTTTATAAAATAATGAACGATGTTGAAAATTATACCCTTAAGGATTTCAGAGGTTGCAATTTAATTTTATTTTTGCCTATGCAAAATAACGTACTCATTTTAGATTTTGGATCACAATATACTCAGCTAATTGCGAGAAGAGTAAGAGAAATTAATATTTATTGTGAAATCCATCCTTTCAATAAATTACCTGGTAATTTATCAGATTTTAAGGCAGTAATACTATCAGGATCTCCGTTCTCTGTAAGAGGTGAAGATGCTCCACATCCCGATCTTTCTGAGATTAGAGGTAAAAAGCCGCTACTAGCTGTTTGTTATGGAGCTCAATATTTGGCACATTTTAGTGGGGGTGAGGTAGCACCATCTATTACACGGGAGTACGGAAGGGCAAATTTATCGTTTATAAAATCAGATGAACAGTTTTTTAAAGAGATATCAGTAGGTTCTCAAGTTTGGATGAGTCATAGTGATACAATAAAATCATTACCTAAAGGTGGGAGGCTGTTGGCCAGTACCAGCGATGTTAAAAATGCAGCATATAAGATCGAAAATGAAGAAACATATGCAATTCAGTTTCATCCAGAAGTCTACCATACCACAGATGGTAAACAATTATTAAATAATTTTTTAATTAATATTGCAGGGATTCAACCTGACTGGACTCCAAGTTCTTTTGTGGATACTACAGTAGCGGAGTTAAAAGAAAAATTAGGAAATGATAAAGTGGTACTTGGATTAAGCGGTGGTGTGGATTCGACGGTTGCAGCAGTATTGCTCAATAAAGC
Source organism: Aquimarina ulvae (assembly GCF_053613295.3). NCBI lineage: Bacteria > Pseudomonadati > Bacteroidota > Flavobacteriia > Flavobacteriales > Flavobacteriaceae > Aquimarina > Aquimarina ulvae. The sequence goes on along the minus strand of NZ_JBSIBP030000005.1, from coordinate 226,540 downwards.
AATCGGTGATAATCTTCATTGTATTTTTGTAAATAACGGATTACTTCGCAAGAATGAATTCTCCTCGGTACTGCTTCAATACGAAGGAATGGGGCTAAATGTAAAGGGAGTCGATGCTTCGGCACGCTTTTTGGACGCTCTGGCAGGGGAAAGTGATCCAGAGGGAAAACGAAAAATAATCGGTAGAGTGTTTATAGAAGTATTTGACGACGAAGCTCATCAAATTGAAAATACCAAATGGTTAGCACAAGGAACTATCTATCCGGACGTAATCGAATCAGTTTCTGTCAATGGTGGTCCATCAGCTACGATAAAATCGCATCATAATGTAGGTGGATTACCTGATTTTATGAAATTAAAGGTTGTAGAGCCTTTAAAGTTGTTATTTAAAGATGAAGTAAGACGGGTCGGAGGATCTATGGGGATCAATCCAGAATTGTTAGGAAGACACCCTTTTCCTGGGCCTGGTTTGGCAATACGAATTTTAGGAGATATTACTCCAGAAAAAGTTAGTATTTTGCAGGAAGTAGATGCTATCTTTATTAATGGTCTAAAAGATAATGGCCTTTATGATAAAGTATGGCAAGCAGGAGCTATTTTATTGCCAGTGCAGAGCGTCGGAGTTATGGGAGATGAAAGAACGTACGAAAAATGTGTAGCTTTGAGAGCTGTGGAGAGTACAGATGGAATGACCGCAGATTGGGTAAATCTGCCTTATGAGTTTTTACAAAAAACTTCTAATGAAATAATAAATAAGGTAAAAGGCGTTAATAGAGTAGTGTATGATATTAGCTCAAAGCCACCGGCAACCATAGAATGGGAATAATTGTAGTAATATCATAACGCTTTTAGTTCCTTAAAGAATCTAGATTCATTAAAAATAAATCGAATGAAAAAAGTATTGTTCTTCTTTTTTGTGTTTTTTGCAATTAACTCAGGTTTTGCGCAGCAGTATAAAAGTCACAAAGTCGTTCAAGGAGAAAATGTATATAGAATTGCAAAAAGATATAATACAACTCCAGAAGCAATTTATAAAATAAACCCTAAAGCAAAAGAGGGGATAAAAGAAGGGCAGATTCTAGCAATTCCAGTAACCGATGATAAGGAATATCAAGTTCATGTTGTTGTAGAAGATGATACAGTTTATAGTTTATCTAAGAAGTATAATACGACTCCAGAGGCGATTTATAACTTAAACCCAGATGCGGTTAATGGTATCAATCTAGGACAGATTTTACGCGTTGGTAAACTAGCTACAGAAGAATCAGAAGCAACGGATATTACAATAGAAAACGTAAGCGACCCTATTTTGGACAGCATTAAACCTCTAGAAGAGATTCGACAAATTATTCGATTTAAAACGCATAAAGTTCGCAGAAAGGAAACTTTATATGGTATCGCGCAAAAGTATGATGTTACGGTTGATGATATTAAAAAGCACAACAAGAGATTATACTCAGAACAAATCAGAAAACGGGATAAAATTAGAATTCCTATATATGCTAAAGCAGAGGTCGAAACAACAGAAGTTCTAAAAGATACATTAAGTAGTAGAGTCTCTACTACAATAAAGTATATTGTAAAACCAAAAGATACAAGGTATAGTATTTCCAGAAGACACGGTATAACGGTTGGAGAGTTAAATCAGCTTAACCCTGATATGGATCCTAACTTTCCTATTGGTATGGAAATCATAGTTCCAACTACTATTTTTATGCCACTGGAAGAAGTCATTGAACCTGAATTCGAATTGTACGAAGTGCAACCAAAAGAAACCATTTACAGCATTCTTAAAAGAACTGAGATTACATCTGATTCTTTGTTTGGTATGAATCCCTATCTTAGAGAAGGTCTGAAAGCAGGGATGGTCATTACACTTCCTAAGCGGGGAGAAAAGGATTCGTTAGCAATTGATTTCCCAGAGGGTAAAGCTCTGAAATTAGAAAATATGTTGTCTAATTTTAAAACTAAGAAGTTAGCTATCATGCTTCCTTTTGGATTGGATACATTAGATATGAATGCTAGAAAAGATACTGAGGAGTTTTTGAAAAGTAGAAGAGCGCGAGGAACACGTGTGGCTTTGGACTTTTATAAGGGTGTAGAAATGGCAGTAGATGCTGCTAAAAACAAAGGGCTTAGTATTGATCTAAATGTTTATGATACCCAAAGAAATAATAATAGCACTTATATCAAAAAGTTAATTAATCAAAATACTTTTGATGAAATGGATGCTGTTATTGGGCCATTGTATCAGGCAAATGTAGAAACTGTCGCGGCAGAACTGAAAAAATATGAAACACCAGTTTTTTCTCCTATTTCTAATAGAGAATCCAAATTGTACAGTAATTTCTTTCAAACAAGACCAACGGATATTATGCTTCAGGATAAATTGATAGCATATGTAGAGAAGGATTCTACTGAGAAAAATATCGTGATAATTATACAACAGGGAAAAAAGAAATATGAAGAAATAAAGAATAAGTTAGTTACAAAATTCCCAGACGCTAAAATAGCGAAAATAGAAGAAGGTAATTATTTATATGAAGTACACCTTAATAAGGTTTTGAACAAAAATAAACCAAATTGGGTTTTTCTGGAGTCTGATGATGTAGCCATGATTAGTAATGTCACTACATTATTAAATGCAAAGGTAGAAAGTCACAAAGTTACTTTGTATACAACTGACAAAAATGATGCGTTCGGAGATGACAGTATTAAAAATGAGTATTTGTCGAAATTGCATTTACACTATCCATCAATAGATAAAGAATTTGATAATTATGATGAGAATAGCATGACTCCTTTTGTAGAAAAATATAAAAAGGAATACGGCACAATTCCTAGTAAATATACGGTGAGAGGCTTCGATATTACATATGATGTTTTAATGCGATTAGGAGCGGCCGATGATTTATATCACGCAGCAACATTTGAAGGAACAACCGAATATGTAGAAAATAAATTTAACTATGCCAAAAAGCTGCTTGGCGGCTACTATAACAAAGCGTCATACATTATTAAATTTGATGATGACCTGAAACTTACAGTGATAGAATAAAATTTATTTTGTCAATAATCATATTTACAGCTGATTTTAAAATCATTTTTTTTATTTTTAGATGCTGAAATCAATTTATTTACAAATGTAAAAAGCAAAATAACAACAACTTTGAGCACGATTTATGAATATTTTAAAGTAGTGGAATGAAAATTGATATACAGTCTAGTGACTATTTTTGTGGATCAAAGTAAATATGATGATACTTAGAAAAATATTTTAATTGGGATAGATATTTATTACAATATCTTAAAATAAATAAACCTATTTTAGTGAAAATTATCGGTACTTAGCCCCGTATCTGATATTTATCTGGGATGGAAAAAACAACTTTAGCCGGGCATAATTATTGCAATTATGGGTAAATTTCTTACTATTCTTTTAGTTTTAGTTTTTGCTAATCATGGATATGTAGAGCGTTTTTCTTATGCAGAAAAGAGTAAGTTAGATTGGTCAGATTTTAGAGGAGAACCTAAATGGGACAGTAATTTTGACGCTAGTGTCAATACAGGCATAACTTATCAATGGTCTATAAGTAAAGATTACGGGAAAACTGAATTAAAGTACGAAGTAGACAGTTTTTGTTACCCTTCATTATCGTGGGTAAAAAAAGGCCAGTCTACTAAGTACCTGCTTTTACACGAACAGTTGCATTTTGATATTTCAGAACTGCATGCAAGAATTATGCGTAAGAAATTGAAAGAGTATGGACCTGGTAAGAATGTTCGTAAAGATCTTAACAAAATGTACAAAAGAGTAGAACGGATGAGGATCAATATGCAAGAGTTATACGATACAGAAACCGATCATTCTAAAAATAAAGTAAGCCAAAGCAAATGGGAAAAGAAGGTGAAAAATCTGATGTGGTACTATAGAGCGTATGCCAAGTAGATCTGCCTGTTTCATAAATTTATGGATTCTCAATCTCAAAAAAATTTCTTAGTAAAGTTAGCCAATACCAAAATGCCTTTTGGTAAATATAAAGATAGATACCTTATTGATCTTCCTGAACATTATATTGTCTGGTATCATAACAAAGGATTTCCAAAAGGAACCCTTGGTCAGCAAATGCAAACTGTATATGAGCTAAAGTTAAACGGATTAGAGTATCTAATAAGAAACATTAGAAAATTATAGGCACATATTCAAAAATAATACTTGGTAAGTTCACGGGCTTGTAGATTGATGTCTATTCCGTTTAAGAGGATACCACGTTCTACATAAGATTTTAGGTTTGTAAACCAGAAAGTTAAGTCCTTATTACAGCCCTAACATAACTTTACCCCTATGTAATCATCTTCAGGGATCTCAAATTGAGATAGCCAACAATAGCAATATCATTACTTTCTGTTACTATTAGAGATACCAAGTAGAAACACTGCATATGTATTACATTAACTTCCAGAATCGCTACTTTTCACTTTTCATTCCGAGTATGCCAATACCAGATATATAAATTCCTTTTTTGAAAAGATTCTGATCCTTTTTTTTTTCTGCTTTTAGAACAATATTTAGCTTCTCTAAGGAACCACAATGTAATTCCTTCAGTGATTGTTTGATTGTTCATAAATGAAAGGTTTTTTTTAACAGATTAATAAATATCAATCATTTATGTAAAAGAATCCTATTGTATTTTTTGGATACTTTCGAAAGTATATGTTGTGTGTTATTAAATATATAAAAATCCACCTTAAGTTGAGTTAACTGAATTTTTTAGAACCCTAATTATCAGGTTTTTATAATAGGTTCATGTTGAATTTTTCTAAACTTTAATGAGAAATTTCATATTTCCATAAAGAAAACGGTAATTTTATTTCTGAAGTTAGACCACAATGAATTTTATTGAATATAAATCATTTTCTTATATGAATATAGAAAAACTACTGATCGGGGTTTTTATTTGTTCTGTGTTTTTTCACACCAAAATCCATTCACAAAAGTTGAGTGAGGGGCCATTTTCTCAACTCATTATCAGAAGTGTTACTTTAATTAATGGTAACGGCGCACCACCAAGAGGTCCGGTTGATATCGTTGTAGAAAACAATATCATCAAAGATATCGTTGTTGTTGGTTATCCAGGTGTTGCGATTGAGAACTCTAAGAGACCCGTATTAAAACCTGGAGCTAAAGAACTAGATGCGAAAGGAATGTATCTTTTGCCAGGATTTATCGATATGCACGGACATATTGGTGGTATTGCACAAGGAGCAGATGCGGATTACGTGTTTAAATTATGGATGGCCCACGGAATTACTACCGTGCGTGAACCAAGTGGAAGAGGCATTGATTGGACTCTAAAGCTTAAAAAATCAAGTCAAAAAAATGAAATTATCGCTCCCCGCATATATGCGTATACTGGTTTTGGGCAAGGAAGTGATAACCCGATAAGTACTCCAGAAATGGCTAGAAAATGGGTTCAGGACAATGCTAAAAAAGGAGCAGATGGTATAAAGTTTTTTGGTGCCGCTCCAGAAATTATGAAAGCTGCGCTCGATGAAAATAAAAAATTAGGATTAGGTTCTGCTTGTCACCATGCACAAACTGATGTGGCTCGTTGGAATGTCTTACATTCTGCCAGGGCTGGATTAACGTCTATGGAACATTGGTATGGTCTGCCAGAGGCATTATTTGAAGACAAAACGATTCAGCATTACCCATTGGACTATAATTACCAGAATGAGCAGCATCGGTTTGAAGAAGCTGGAAAACTATGGAAACAAGCTGCCAAACCCTATTCAGATCATTGGAATAAGGTGATGCATGAGCTTTTGGAATTAGACTTTACATTGGATCCCACTTTCAATATTTATGAAGCCAGTAGAGATCTGCAACGAGCAAGAAGAGCAGAGTGGCACGAAACATATACATTACCTTCTTTATGGAAGTTCTATCAACCAAGCAAGGTTTCTCATGGATCATATTGGCACGATTGGGGAACGGAGCAAGAAGTAGTCTGGAAAGAGAATTATCGCTTATGGATGACTTTTATTAATGAATATAAGAATCGGGGAGGAAGAGTTACTACAGGTTCGGATTCTGGATTTATTTTTCAACTATACGGTTTTGCTTATATAAGAGAATTAGAACTTTTGAGAGAGGCAGGCTTTCATCCTTTAGAGGTAATCAGGGCGGCAACTTTACATGGAGCTGAAGCCTTAGGCGTTTCAGATCAAATAGGATCGATTGAAATTGGCAAATTGGCTGATTTCGTATTGATCGATGAAAATCCTCTTAAAAACTTAAAAGTCTTATATGGTACAGGCGCGATTAGACTAACAGAGGAGAATAAAGTCATAAGGGCAGGAGGTGTGAAATACACTGTAAAAGATGGTATTATCTTTAATGCAAAGGAATTATTGCTGGATGTGAAAAGAATGGTAGATAAGGCGAAACAGGATGAAAATTTTTCCATTATTCAACCAGGAGTGAGAGAATAAAAGATTTATTTCATCAACAAAAAAATGCATCAAGATATTCTCTGATGCATTTCTATTTTAGTAAAATTATAGTATTTTTTTTATGAAGCAGGTTCTGTAACCTTCGAAAAAATATTTATATCTACCTGATTTTTGGTAAGGTCTTCAAAGGTTTCATGCTTACGGATTAAATGAGCTTCTTTATTGTGCCAGAGCACCTCTGCCGGACGAAAACGGGAATTGTAATTGCTCGCCATCGAAAAGCAATAAGCTCCAGCATTTTTAAACGCTAAAATATCACCTTCTGTAATTTCAGAAATTCTTCTGTTTGTAGCAAAGGTATCTGTTTCACAAATGTATCCGACAATTGAATAAAATCGTTCTCTTCCTTTTGGGCTTGAGATGTTAATGATCTCATGATAAGAATTGTAAAACATCGGTCGGATCAAATGATTAAATCCACTATCAATTCCAGCAAAAACAGTAGAAGTAGTTTGTTTAACAACATTTACCTTAGCAAGGAAATAGCCTGCCGCACTCACCAAAAATTTTCCTGGTTCAAAGCCAAGGGTTAACTCTTTTCCATATTCTTTACAAAAAGTATTGAACCGTTTTGTTAGTTTTTCACCAAATTCCTCAATATTAGTTTCGATATCTCCATCTTTATAAGGAACCTTAAAACCACTTCCAAAGTCTATAAAATCTAGGTTTTCAAAATTCCTGGCGGTTTCAAATAATATTTCACTGGCATATAGAAATACATCAATATCCAAAATATCACTACCTGTATGCATATGGATTCCATTGATATTCATTCTGGTGTTTTCTACGATCCTCAATATATGTGGAATTTGGTGAATAGAAATACCAAATTTGCTATCGATATGTCCTACAGAAATATTGCTATTTCCCCCAGCCATCACGTGTGGATTGATTCTAATGCATACAGGAACATCAGGATGTTTTGTTCCAAATTGTTCTAATATGGATAAGTTATCTATGTTTATCTGTACACCCATTTTTGAAACCTTTTCGATTTCCTCCAAAGAAACGCCATTGGGAGTAAAAATTATATTTCCAGGCTCCACACCGGCAAGCAAACCTAGTTTTACTTCCTGAATGGATACCGTATCTAATCCCGCACCCAATGAATTCATTAGTTTCAATATCGCAAGATTAGATAATGCCTTTACAGCATAGTTCAATTTTACATGTTTCACCTGTTTAAAGGCGTTTGTAAGACGCTCGTACTGTGAAACAATTTTTTTGGAGTCATAAACATATAAGGGACTCCCAAATTCTTTTGCGATTGCTAATAAATTTGCGTTTTCCATTTTAATTAAAATTAAGCATACGAAATTACTATTTTTACCATAGACTATCTCTTAGGAGGCGCGTAATTAGTACAAATTTATCTAAACTTGAAAAAAATAAGCTCCAAATAACGAATTTTTGATTTTTGAACAGATATTATACATATAGTCGCCATTTTATTTACTATTTTTAAAATAAAAACATGTTAGCACTCTTTCCCTTACAGTTGGTTGTCTATCCCGGCGAACAGCTTCCGCTCCATATCTTTGAAGAAAGATATCAGCAATTGATTTCTGATTGCGAACGTGAGGGAATTTCATTTGGTGTTCCAACGTTTATTGACAAAAAACTGGAGTATGGTACTGAGGTTACCTTACAAAAAGTGGAAAAAAGATACCCAAATGGTTCTAGTGATGTGGTTTGTACAGGCACAAGAGTTTTTAGAATCAAAAGTTTTTATCCACAAATGCCTGGTAAATTATATGCAGGAGGAGAAGTTGAATATTTGGAGGATAAGGAAAATGGAGTAGAGGAGCTTCAGGAAGAATTATTGAAAAACATCGCTATTCTGTATGTAGAGCTAACGATCGAAAAACCACCAATTTTTAATATTCCATTTGTAAGTTATCAGGTAGCCCATAAGGTGGGATTAGCCCTGCATCAGGAATATCATCTGCTAAAATTGCGAAGTGAGTTGGAACGACTTAATTATCTCATAGGACATCTTAAAATTACAATTCCAGTAGTCAGAGAAATGAATCGAGCCAAAGAAGTGATTAAAATGAATGGACATTTTAAGAATTTTGACCCATTGGATTTTGAGGATTTCAAATTATAAAGGAGTTATTCTTTAGTTTTTGAATGATTGTATTGTTTTTTTACAAATCAAAGACTATTTCGTCGTCATTTTTTTACTAGAAAAGATTGGCACAGTAACTTCACTTTTCCTATTTTTGGGACTCCTATTCAAAAGGTAAAAAATAAGACTATGAACTTACACGAATATCAGGGTAAAGAGATATTAAACAGCTTTGGTGTGCGTATCCAACGCGGTATTGTTGCACAGAATGCGAAAGAAGCAGTAGCTGCTGCGAAACAATTAACTGCTGAGACAGGTACAGGATGGCACGTGATCAAAGCACAAGTACACGCAGGCGGTCGGGGAAAAGGTGGTGGAGTAAAACTTGCTAAAAATCTTCAGGAAGTAGAAGAGATAGCAGGACAGATCATTGGAATGAATTTAATAACTCCTCAGACATCTGCTGAGGGTAAAAAAGTGCATCAGGTATTAGTAGCAGAAGATGTGTATTATCCTGGAGATAGTGAACCGGATGAATTCTATATGTCTGTATTGCTCAATCGTACTACAGGTCGTAATATGATTATGTATTCTACAGAAGGAGGAATGGATATCGAAACAGTAGCAGAAGAAACTCCTCACTTAATTTTTACAGAAGAAATAGACCCCGCTGTTGGGTTATTGCCATTTCAGGCTAGACGTGTTGCTTTTAATTTAGGATTGAGTGGTACAGCTTTCAAAGAAATGACAAAATTCGTGATGGCTTTATATACCGCTTATGTGAAATCAGATTCTTCTTTGTTTGAGATCAATCCTGTTTTGAAAACAAGCGATGATAAGATTATGGCAGTAGATGCTAAAGTAACTATAGATGATAATGCCTTATACCGTCATAAGAATTATGTGGATATGCGTGATATCCGTGAGGAAAATCCTATCGAAGTTGAAGCCAATGAAGTAGGTCTTAATTATGTGGATCTAGATGGTAATGTAGGATGCATGGTAAATGGTGCTGGTCTTGCAATGGCAACAATGGATTTAATTAAGCAAGCTGGTGGAGAACCTGCCAATTTCCTTGATGTAGGAGGTACTGCAGATGCCAAGCGTGTAGAAGAAGCCTTTAGGATTATTCTTAAAGATCCGAATGTAAAAGCAATATTGATCAATATTTTTGGAGGAATCGTTCGTTGCGATCGAGTTGCTCAAGGTGTTGTGGATGCGTATAAAAACATGGGTGATGCTATCAATGTTCCTATCATTGTTCGTTTACAAGGTACCAATGCAGACATAGCAAAAGAATTAATCGATAACAGTGGATTAGATGTGCAGAGTGCTGTGCAGTTCCAGGAAGCAGCCGATAAAGTACAAGCAGTACTAGCATAATTTTCGGCATAGTATACTATATTCTGAAGCGATCCATTTATCTGGATCGCTTCTTTTTTTATCAAAAATTGATGATATGGACGAAAAATTAAAAGACATAGTTGCCAAATTGAAGATGAAACCACATCCTGAAGGTGGTTTTTATAAGGAAACCTATAGAAGTGATGGTGTCATACCAAGATCAGCCTTAAAAGAAGGATTCTCAGGAGATCGTAATTATTGCACAGCAATTTATTTTCTACTTACTTCAGAAAACTTTTCAGCTTTTCACCGTATAAAACAAGACGAAATGTGGCATTTCTATGGAGGAAGTTCATTATATGTTCACGTAATTACAGCAGAAGGAAATTATACGAGACATGTTGTAGGAATAAATCTAGATCAAGGAGAGTTTCCACAATTAGTAGTTCCGGCTGGGTGTTGGTTTGCTTCTAGTGTTAAGGAAGCAGAAGGATATTCTTTGGTTGGGTGCACAGTATCACCAGGTTTTGACTTTGAAGATTTTAAACTAGCAGAAAGAAAAATTTTAACTACTCAATATCCGCAACATACAAAAATAATTTCGCAATATACTCGAGAATGAATAGGTAGTTGTTTTTGCAACTATAATACGTGCGAATGATATGTAAATATTGAAAGTTTTCATTGTTAAATGGTATGATTTTAAATTAGTCCGAAACCCTCCTAAAAACTATGGAATAGCCTATAAATTGTGTACTTTTAAGTAACCAAAAAAGAAACAAGTTATCCCATAAAGAGCTGGTGCTTACTAAGGATAATGATTTGTGAGTTTCTTTTAATGCTTATATCAATAATATATAATTGAAATAAAAAAGTTATGATACCTGAAATAGAGAAATCATTAAATGATCAAATTGAATATGAGGCTAAAGCGTCTGCACAATATTTATCCATGGCCTGTTGGGCAGATGTAAACGGCTATAATGGTATAGCAGAATTTTTTTATACACAATCTGAAGAAGAACGTGTACATATGACGAAATTGGTCAAATTCATTAATGAAAGAAACGGAAAATCAGTCATTCCGGCTGTAGAAAAGCCCAGAGATAATTTTAAATCTTTACGAGAATTATTTGAGACTTTTCTGGATAGTGAGAAATTCGTAACAGCACAGATTAATAACGTCATTTTTCAATGTTTAGAGTTCAAAGACTACAACGTACATAATTTTATGCAATGGTATGTGTCAGAACAATTAGAAGAAGAAGCGGTGGCTAGAACATTATTGGATAAATTAAAAATTATCGGTGATGATAAATCAGGGCATTATTTGTTTGACAGGGATATTAATACATTTCAGATAAACAACTCACAAGAAGAGGTAAGGTAACTTGTTAATAATAAGTTTTAAATAAAAAAAAGGTTTTTTTAAACATCTTTTTCATATTTTTGTTCTTTATTTAGATTTAATAAAAATTAAATAATTGTGCAAAGCTCAGAAATACTCTCTTTATATTCACCTTGTACCTCTCTAAGTTGTGAGGTGAGCTGTGGAGGAAAAAAGAAAAAATGTTGTAAGAAATACAAGAAAAAAGGGAAATCGAATTGTAAGAGATGTCCAAAGTTATAAACGTATTTCTTTTTCTAATAATATAAGTACAATCAAAAAAGCGAATATGTCTTAAACATATTCGCTTTTTTGGTTGTATATTCTATTTTTCAGTTTATCTGTTAATACTAAAGAAATATTAGGATATTATATTTGTCATACGTTATTTGATAACTTATAACTACTTTCAACAAATAGTACGAATACTAAATGATTTTATAGGTTAGTGTTTTATAATGTCGGATACAAAGACATTTATACTTTGGTTGATTGAAAAAACATTAAAAATGAAATTACGATGTACAGCACTCTTGTTCTTTTTTGTAGTATTTTCAATAGGAAATGCTCAGAATAAAGAAGTATCTCTCTTGTACTTAAATCAAGAACCTCCGGGGTTACAACCGCAAGTATTTGCTCCTAATATAATTTCCAAACCAAAAGAATCAGAATTTGGATCTGTATTCTCTAAGGATGGTACGGAGTTTTTTTACGGAGTAGATCTAAATGGAAGGACAGAAATTAGATACACAAGACTAGAAAAGGATTCCTGGACTGAACCAGAAACTATTATATCTGATTCTAAATATGGCTTCAATGATCCTTTTTTATCACCTGATGAATCTAGATTGTTTTACATATCCAATAGACCTCTACAAGAAAAAGGAAATAAAAAAGATCATGATATCTGGTATTCTGAGAAAAGAACTGATGGATGGTCTAATCCCAAAAATGCCGGACCTATGATTAACTCGGACTATGAAGAGTATTATATGTCCTTTACTAATGACGGTGCCATGTATTTTAGTTCTAATGTTCGCTCACAGAACTACACTACTAATTTTGATATATATGTTTCAAAGCAGATAAATGGCAAATTTCAAAAACCGGAAAAACTTAGTGATGCGGTCAATACGAAGCGGTATGAAGCAGATGTATTTGTAGCTCCCGATGAATCGTATATTATTTTTTGTGCTAAACGTAAAGAAGGGTTGGGCAAAGGAGATTTATATATTAGCTTTAAAAATAATTATGGTTGGTCCATAGCTAAGAACATGGGATATCCTATCAATAGTGAAAATCACGAATTATGCCCATTTGTCACTAAAGATGGAAAATATTTTTTTTATACAAGTAATCAGGATATTTATTGGGTAAATGCCTCTATTATCAATCAATATCGGAAAAAAAAGTAAGGTATTGAAAAAAAAACTTGTGTAAGCGATTGATTATTATTTCAAAAAAAACATAAAGTTTATTACTATTTAAGAATCTTTTTTAGATTTGTATTTCTTCCCAATCATAATTTTATTAACCTATATATAACCAAGTTTTTATGATTAGATATGTAGTCTTCATTAGTATGCTTTTTTCTTCCTTTATGAATGGACAGCAAAGTGATTTTGAGACATTACTTACCTTATTTTCAGAATCTAGAAAACAAATCCCAAAGGATTTGGCGTTAAAGTATTTTGATTTCAAATCAACAGAAAGAGCCGATGGACTTTTGACTGGAAAAGTAGTGGTGAAAACAAAAGATTATGTAATACTTTCTACAATATTAAAATGTACTATGGGCGGCAGTTGTGAACAATCTTCTGTTACTTCTTTTAGTAACAACAGTGGAGAAAGAATTGATACCCTAGCATATGAACGAGCTATAGCAGATTGTTCCTTTGATGATAAAAGAGAATCTATTGTTGTGTATGACAATTTATTGGTTTTTAAAGAAACCAGAACAAAACTAGATTGTTTAGGAGATGGTCATCAGCTTGGTGAAAAAGTGTGGTTAGAGTTTCAACCGATAAAAGAAGATGGTCACTTTTCAAAGCCATATACAGATTTACAGGCGATCCAGCGAGAAAATTATATTTTTTCTTACAGGATTTTCACAAAAGACGAACTTAGTAATAAGACAAAAGAAGAATTGTCAGTGATTAAAAATGAGATCTTTGCCTCGCATGGGTATATGTTTACTAAAAAGAACTGGCAGGATTATTTCGAGTCAAAAACCTGGTACAAACCTTCAGAAACAGATGCTACTAATAAGCTGACCGATATTGAGAAAAGAAATGTCGAACTTATTTTAAGTATGAACCAGTGAATTGGTCATAACATTTAGATGTGCTTTTTTACTGTGATTTCTTTTATTCAGACAAAGACGATTCACGTTTTATTGCTTTGTTTGATACTATGAATCAAGTGATAGTGCCAGTTACCCAACCATCGGTAATGGTCAAGACCTTAAAAATAATTTGTATAAGGGAGCTGGTTATGGTGTTAAAACATTTTTTAAAACCAAAACAAATGATTGTCAACTGATAAAAAGTATCCCTTCTAATAATAATATAGTAGAAAGAAATTTGTTTTAGGTGTGCAACACATGATATTTACATGATAGCAGATGCCAATGATGGTGCTAAAATAACAACCAGTGTCAAGGACTTTTTGAAATCTTCAAATGGTCAGATGTCATTCCAACTAACAGAAAAATAAAAAGTATTAGATTTTGGTGATAGCTCAGATTTGCTGGCATATATTGGACATAATGGATTGATGGATTTTGATAGTATTATGGAATATAAGAATATTGTAAACAAGAACAGGGATAGTATGATTCTGGCTTGCTACAGCAAAAGTTATTTTGCTCCCAAAATTAGAAAAGCTAAAGCTAATCCTGTACTATGGACTACACATTTGATGACACTCGAAGCCTGCACATTAAAGCCGCCATTGATGATTGCATTACTGGAGAATCTGGAAATTAAATTGATGTAAGAGTGGTTTCAGCTGAGCTATAAATTTCTTTATCACAGGTTTTTAGACTTTATTATGTGTACATTATTAAATTTCTATGGGAGATATACCACTAAAAAAATCCCTTTTTTCAGGGGGATGTTTTGTTTTTATTCGTCATATTTTTGAATGAAATACTGTAGAAGATATTTTAGAGTTAAAGCAATGCTCTTTTTTTTACCTATATTTCTATAATGAATAGTATTGTGTTTATTCATTTTTATACGAAACAACAATGGCTGACAATCAAGAGTACATAAATGAACTCCTTCAGAAAGTAGAGGCTCTTTCAAAAAAGCAAGAAGTTTTCCAAAAAGAAATTCTAGCATTAAAACTGGAAATACTTCGATTAAAAAATAGTAACGGAGAAAAACCAATTACAGATGAGACGATTACTTCAACTCTTCAGGAACCAGCTGTAAAAATAGTAGAAGAGGCAACGAAAACCGTTGAGCCTTCCGTACAGAAACAATCTGTAAAACCTGTTTCTAAAACCAAAGTTACAACGACTACTAGATCCAAAGATAAATCCAACATAGAAAAATTTATTGGAGAGAATCTGATTAGTAAAATAGGAGTTATTATCCTTGTGATTGGAGTAGCTATAGGAGCAAAGTATTCTATCGATAACGACCTAATCAGTCCGTTAACAAGAATTATTCTGGGATATCTTACAGGAATAGGTTTAATAGCCGTAGGGATGAGGTTAAAGAAGAAGTATGAGAATTTTAGTGCTGTATTGGTTAGTGGAGCAATGACAATATTGTACTTTATAACCTTCTTGGCATACAGTTTATATGATCTTTTTCCACAACTATTTACCTTTGTATTAATGGTGTTGTTTACCATTTTTACAGTTTTTGCAGCAATACAATATAATAAACAGGTGATTGCCCATATAGGATTGGTAGGTGCTTATGCAGTTCCGTTTTTATTGAGTGACGGATCAGGAAAAGCAGCTATTTTATTTAGCTATATGGCTATAATTAATATTGGTATCCTTGTTATAGCACTACAAAAATATTGGAAGCCCTTATATTATTCTTCTTTTATTCTAACTTGGTTAATTTACTTTAGTTGGTATGTGATAGATTACGAAACTGATATTCATTTTGGATTGGCGTCTATCTTTTTATTTGTATTTTTTGCTACATTCTATTGCATATTTCTAATATATAAACTCCGAAAGAAGGAGAAATTTGGTACCGGAGACGTATTGCTTCAATTAATAAATACATTTGTGTTTTATGGAATTGGTTTTTCATTATTGAATAATCATCCTACCGGAACGCAATTATTGGGGGTGTTTACCTTAGGAAACGCAATCATACATTTTGTTGTAAGTGTATTTATTTATAAACTAAAATTAGCAGATCAAAATTTGTTTTATTTTACATCAGGGATGGTGTTGGTTTTTATCAGTATCGCGTTTCCTGTTCAGTTAGATGGCAATTGGGTAACCTTGTTATGGGCTTCAGAAGCAGCTCTTCTATTTTGGGTCGGCAGAACTAAGAAGGTCTCGATTTATGAAAAGCTCGCATACCCGGTAATAGCATTAACCTTTTTTAGTCTGCTTCAGGATTGGTGGATGTATTATGTGGAAAATTCAACAATTTCTGGTATTTCTGAAATCTCGGTAATACCATTTTTCAATATTTCGGTGCTTACATCTTTATTGTGTGTAGTATCTTTTGGATATATTCTTTATGTCCACACCAATGAGAAATATCCATTTCTCTGGCCTCATTACAAAACTTGGTATCAGCTGATTTCTTTATGGGTTTCAGCGATGTTTCTATTTGTGTTGTACATGACCTTTTTCTTAGAAATTATCGATTATTGGGAAAGTATGGAGTATGGGCAAAACGATTTTATGGGGATTTTGTTAATTAATTATACACTCGTTTTCCTATCTACTATATCTTTTGTAAATATCAAAAAGATCAAAAATAAGGTTTTTGGATATATCAATATAGTGCTTAATATGTTTGCATTATTGATATTCTTGACTTCAGGATTGTATTTACTGAGTGAGTTAAGAGAGGTTTACTTGGGACCGACACTCATGGAAACTAATATACCAGGTTGGTTTTACATAGGGATTCGATATATTTCGCTGGCGTTCTGTTTGGTATTGTTAGTAGCTTCTTACAGGTATGTGAGACAGCATTTTTTAAAGGCTAACTTTACAATTGTTTTTGATGTAATTCTGCAAATTGCTGGGATTTGGATCCTTAGTAGCGAATTGATTCATTGGTTAGATATAGCAGGTTATGTAGCTTCTAATAAGTTAGGGTTAAGCATACTTTGGGGTATATACTCATTAGCGCTGATAATTATTGGTTTTTGGAAGAAGATAAAGCATATAAGAATTATAGCCTTTGTGCTTTTTGGTATTACTCTTATCAAACTATTTTTATACGACATAGCACATCTTAATACAATTTCTAAGACAATTGTATTTGTTTCTTTAGGATTGTTATTACTAATCATTTCATTTTTATATAATAAGTACAAGCATATTATTACTGATGAGGTTAAAGATTAACACAACATTCTGGGTTTTATTTGTAATCTGTTCGCAAATGTACGGGCAGATGGAGCAATATAAATATAAAAGATCGTTGTCGGGGATATCTGATACGTGGCATACTCTTGAGTTACCAAACGAAATTTTTAACGACGTATCTTATGATTTTTCAGATATTAGGGTTTTTGGAATTACTAAAGAAAACGATACTGTAGAAGCTCCATATCTCCTGAAACAAAACAAACCAATAAGAACTAGTAAAAAGGTTAACTTTGAAACTATTAATAGGTCAATAACTGCTAGAGGGTCTTTCGTTACCTATAAAGTACCGATGGATCAAACTATTAATCAAATCAGATTATTTTTTCAGGAAGATAACTTCGATCAGTTAATATCGTTAGAAGGAAGTCAAAATTTAGAGGAGTGGTTCACAATTGTCGATAATTATCGGGTACTATCCATCAAGAATGAATTGACCTCTTACAATTTTACGACTATAAACTTTCCAAGTGCTAAATATCGATACTACAGGGTTTTTATAAAAGGAAATAACGCTCCAGAAGTAAAGAATGCTCAGGTTACTTTACAGGGGATACAAGAAGGGAGCTATCATACATATACCGTAAAATCCATACAAGTAAAAAACCAAAAGCAACTTAAAAATACCATAGTGGATATTGATTTACCACTACCTGTTCCGGTAAGTTATATAAGAATAGAGGCTACTAACGATTTTGATTATTATAGACCCATGCGTATTGAATACTTGCACGATAGTCTGCAGAACGCGAATGGTTGGAGGTATGATTATAGAAATATAGCGTCAAGTGTTTTAACTTCTTTTGAGAAAAATGAATTTCATTTTCAGAGTACGATTACGAATGCATTGAGATTGACAATTGATAATCAGGATAATGAACAATTAGATGTTGAAACCATAGAGGTAAAAGGGTTTAGTCACGAATTAATTATGAGATTTACAACTCCAGCCGATTATTTTCTAACCTACGGAAACTCCAATGTCAATAAGCCATCGTACGATATTCAATACATGACTGAAACTGTTCCTAGAGTGTTAAAAAAATTAAAACTGGGAGCAGTAGAGAATATTTCTAAAACTCCTGTAAAAGTTGTAAAGCCTCTTTTTGAAAATAAAATCTGGTTATGGGCAGTAATGCTGCTGATTATTATACTATTAGGAGGGTTTACATTTATGATGATGAAAAATAAGTAAAATTTTAGAGTGCATTTACTTAAAAGCTTCTTAAAAAAAATCAGGAAGGCTGTCCAAATACATTAGATCGTTTCGTCATAGAGCTATATAAACCATAAAAAAATAAAATTATGAAACAATTTATGTTCCTTTTTAAAGGTGGAGATGAGGTTTGGGATTCTAAAACTACAGAAGAACAAAATGCACATATGGAAAAGTGGATGCAATGGATTGGGAAAATGGCAGAAGAAGAAAAATATGTTGGGGGCGAACGTCTTTATCCAACCGTAAAAAACATACATCCTGGAGGCACAAAAGTTACCGATAGATCTTTTGCAGAAGCTAAAGAATTAGTAGGCGGTTACATTATAGTTTTGGCAGATACTATAGAAGAAGCTACCGAAATGGCAAAAGGATGCCCAGGTTTACAGTGGCAGTCTTCTGTAGAGGTTAGAGAAGTTTGGCCAGATGATGTGTAATTAAAAACGAGAAATATGAAAGAGTTTTTAATACTGATCAGAGGAGGACAAGAAAGATATGAGACTGCGTCACCCAACGATATGCAAAAACATATGGAAGATTGGCAGTTATGGATGAGAGGATTGGCTAAAGAAGATTATTTAATTGGTGGACACCCTTTGCTCAATGAAGGAAGTACCATGACAGATAGAGGAAAGAAAATTATAGAACAGCCATTTGCCAAAGGTAAAAATTTGGTAGGAGGCTATCTTTTAGTTAAAGCAAATTCTTTGGATTTTGCTACAGTTATAGCAAAAGGTTGTCCTAGTTTTGAATATGGTTGTAGTTTAGAAATTCGGGAAATAGCCCCAATGGGATAATCTTCACTATTTGGATTCAAAAAATAATATAGATACTACTTTAAACCATCTTTTTAGGCAAGAGTCCGGAAAGATGGTTGCTGTTTTGATTAAAATTTTTGGAATAGAGAATATAGAGATGGCAGAAGATGTAGTACAAGACGCTTTGGTAAGTGCTCTGGAGACATGGAAGTTTAGAGGAATTCCGGATAATCCTAAAGCCTGGCTTTACAGAACCGCACGAAACAGAGCAATAGACATTATTAGAAGGAAAAAGCACTGTAAGATTATAGACTTTTCGAATCCTGATCGCAAGCTATTGACATCAGAATACACGTTAAGTACCATTATGGATGATTTTTGGAAAGAACAGCATATACAAGATGATTTTTTGGCAATGATGTATGCTTGTTGTCACTCAGATATTTCTCCAGAAAACCAGATTACTTTCATCCTAAAATCCCTTTGTGGATTTAGTACTAAGGAAGTGGCGCGATCTTTTCTTACCACTGAAGATGCAATCTCTAAAAGATTATATCGTACCAAAGAATATTTCAGAAAGCATAAAATACGTCCTGAAATTCCTTTTCCTGATGAGATTTTTTCAAAAACCAACGTAGTATTAAGTACTATATATCTCATGTTTAATGAAGGGTATAATTCTAAGCAAAAAGATCAGTTAATACGAAAGGATTTGGTTTCGCAAGCAATGTGGTTGTGTAAGTCATTGTTGGATAACAAACGCACACGTATACCCGAAGCATATGCCCTAATGGCGCTGATGCTTTTTCATACAGCGAGGATTGATAGTCGTATTAATGATAGGCAAGAACTTATACTTTTACCTGATCAAGATAGAAGTATGTGGAACAGAGAATTCATATTACAAGGTAGCAGTTACCTCAATCAATCTGCTTTTGGAACATCGCTGTCCACCTACCACCTAGAGGCAGCTATTGCTTATGAGCATTGTTGCGCTGCTAGTTATGAAACCACTAACTGGAAAGTGATACTTGGGTACTACGATCTACTATTAAGCAGCGATAATGATCCTATTGTTTTTCTCAACAGATGTTTAGTGATTTTAGAATTGTACGGACCCGAAGAAGCATTAAAAACAATAGAGGAAATAAAACATCACAAAACAATGAATAAATATTATCTCTATCACGCTGTTTCTGGAGAAATTCATGAGCGTCTTTTACAGACTAACGACGCTGTAGTATATTATCAACAAGCCATTAGGCTTACCGATTCGAAAGCAGAACAAAACTTACTACAAAAAAAAATAGGGCGTATACTTAATTAGATAGTGTCATAGCAGATACTCGTATTTGGGATTATAGCGTGTACTAAAATCCAATGTATTTCTGTACTACTGGCAATCTTTCATTGACTCATAATACTCGCTATATTCATCATAGGTTACCTTTTTTCTACCGTTGTCGAGTACAATGATTCCCTTGTTAGAAAAATCAGAAAAAGGGACTATTTTTTTTGGAAACCCTTCAATTACAATTTCAAAATAACTATTAGATGCAACCTGATTAGTATCAATCTCTATACTAAATTTACCATCATAATCCGTAAAAGCATATGCACAATCGGTATCCATCAGTTGTAATCGTACTACCGCAATAGGTACGATAGATCCATCAGGTTTATGAATTGTGCCTTCAATCGTTTGTTGTTTTTGTGTTATGCCAGAAGTTTCTGCTACCTGAGTACTTGTATGTGTATTTCCAGAAAGATCTTCAATCGTCCAGTTATCAAGTTTCTCTCCTTTTTTATACGTTCCTTTAACGATTACTCCAGAAGCATCCTGACGCCAATAATCTCCGTGTTTTTTTCCATTTTTATATTGAATCTTCTCTGTAGAGCCTCCTTTACTTACATTCCATACCCCTTCTTTTTTTCCTTTTTCATAATTTCCTTCTTCTGTAAAAGTAAAACCATTGTCAGAATTATAATAATATCCATTTCTCTGATCATCTTCATAATTTTCAATAGTAGATAAATCCAAAGTTCCTTTTTTTCTGAAAATTAAAAAATGTAACCATTCTCCCTGTTTTTCACCTTTACGGTATTCTATTTTATGGATACCCACCAGTTTTTTATCCTGAAACTCTCTAACATAGTATTTTCCATCAAGTTCGTTTTCTTGGTTGATTTTTTTGAGTTCATTGTATTCTTCCTGGCTGAGCTGTATATAACTCCCCTCGATTGGAGCCTGCCCCTGCATTGTTGTACAGATCAACAACAAAATTAGTACGATAACCAGTGTGTTTTTCATCATGTAGTCCATTAAATTTTTTCGATATTTTTCCTGTGATATTTATTAAAGTTAAGCTATTTCGATTGCTATGTCAAGTAGTTATATCGAATAGAAGTTTTCGACTCATTTCTAGATCAAAAACAGTACCAGTTTGTTACCCTTTTAAGTTTTAATCATAAATAAAAAAATGTTAGGTGGTATTCGCTTGTATAGCTTTAATAACTATAAGAAAGGTACGATCGATTTGAATCTAATAAATAATCAAAGGTATAACCATAACCAAGATAAAATTATTATTTGTAGCTTTGTTAGTAACATAGAGATGTTTATGATGTTGTTTTACATCTGGCATTATCTTTGTAAACCAATATATAATTAATTTAAATTTTAACAATGAACAAAGGAACAGTAAAATTCTTCAACGATTCCAAAGGATTTGGATTCATTACAGAAGAAGGTTCAAACAAAGAACATTTCGTACACATTTCTGGATTAGTAGATGAAATTCGTGAAGGAGATGTAGTAGAATTTGATCTACAAGAAGGTAAAAAGGGTTTAAACGCGGTAAATGTCAAAGTAATTTAATATATACTACATAACTTTTTTAATGATGAAGCCTATCAATTTTGATAGGCTTCTTTTGTAAAACATATTTTAAAAATTTTCAGAAAATTTCTGAATACCATGGTAATTTGGTTTTGATAAATTATTGTAACGTATGAGACGATAGTAATGAGATAGTTAAAATTTTTATTTTTTTAGAATAGGGTGTAACAATTTGCCTCCTTTTACATCAAAGAGGAAATCAAAAAGCAAATTATTATGAAAAGTTTTAAAATCACACTCGTTTTATTCGCAATTGTTAATTTGGCATTTGGCCAAGCTCCGGCAATTATTTCAGAAGTATCTGGCAATGGAAATCCGATTTTATTTTTACCGGGTTTTACCAATCCAGGGTCCATTTGGGAAGGTACAATTACAAATCTGCAAGGTAATCACGAAAATCACATAGTATCATATGCAGGCTTTGATGGTAATGCTCCTATTGCCATGCCTTGGTACAATACCATCAAGAAAGAGTTGATTAACTATATTGAAAAAAAGAAGCTAACCAATGTAACTATTATTGGACATAGTATGGGTGGTAATCTCGCTGTAGATATTGCTGCTGCTTTGCCAAACCATATAAACAGTTTGATTCTCGTGGATTCTATTCCTTGTATGCGAGAATTGATGATGCCAGGTGTGTCAGAAAGTCAGATTCAGTATGAGAGTCCTTATAATAAGCAGATGCTGGCTATGGATGAGTCACAATTTAAGCAAACCGCCATGAGGATGGCTCAGAATATGACTAATAATCAGGATAAAGTAGATACCCTGCTTAATTGGATACTAAAGGCGGATAGAAAAACATATGTATATGGATATACAGATCTTCTGAGATTGGATCTTAGAAAGGTACTGCATAAGATTACCGCCAGAACGCTGATTATAGGTGCAGCATTTCCTACCATTGAAATGGCAAAAGCAAATTATGAAAAACAATATGCAGACTTATCTAACAAAACCATAGAAATGATACCAGATAGCAAGCACTTTATTATGTTTGATCAACCAGATTCGTTTTATAAAAAGGTAAATACTTTCCTTATAAATGAGTAGAAATAATCAACTGCTTTTTGAAAAAATATACCAACAATGCTATCCTATGGTATTGCAGATGTGTATGGGATATATGAAAGGAGATGATGATTTAGCTAAAGATTTGTCCCAAGAAATATTTATGAATGTCTGGAATGCAATGGATAGCTTTAAGGGTAAATCTGCTCATAAAACGTGGGTGTATAGGATCACTGTAAATACCTGCTTGCAACATATCAGAAAAGAAAAACATAAAAAGAGGGTAGCTATCGAAAAAGTAGCATATACTTTAAAGGAAGAGCCTGGTATAGCGGATTCAGAACAAAATCATAGTTTATACTGGGCTATTGGTACTTTAGAAGAATTAGATCGATTACTTATTATGATGGTTTTAGATGGACTGGATTATGATAATATTTCAGAAATTATGGGGATTAAACCAACCAATGTGAGAGTAAAGATTCATAGGATTAAAAAAAGACTTAAAAAAATACTAGATCATGAGTAACGAATTTGAAGCATTACAAAGTCAGTGGCAAAAGGAGCAACGTACTATCAAGGACATACCAAATAATCTGGAAGGGGTATTAGTATCAATCAGAAAAAGGAAAAGTTGGAGCACTCGTTTTCATTATGGAAACATTCTGGTATTATCTATAGTTCTGATAGGAGTAGTCGCTTTTTTCTATTTTGTAGCTCCTGTAAAAGAACTACTGAGTAAGTTTGGTGTTGGGTTGATGGAAGGAGGTTTATTACTAAGAATTATTATAGAATTGATTAGTGTGTGCAGGGCAAAAGGTATCAACATTTTAGGTAATGCTTTACAGACTACCAATGATATGATTACTTTTTATAATTTTAGAAAAACCATTCACGGACCAGTCACCCTTATGATTCTAGGACTGTACACCATCGGATTTTATATGATTACTCCAGAGTTTAGTTTGTATTTTAAAACCTGGCAAATGATTTTGATTGACGTTTCTTATATTATTGCTGCGATAATTCCTTTTATTGCTATTCGCAAAAACATCAAAAAAGAAATTAGGATTTTAAAGGAAATTATCGAATTGAAAAAGAAAATGACAGCAGAGTTTACTTAACAAAAGCGTTGGAATCAATTGAACAGGTAAATTAGTCTTCCATCCATATGATCAGCCACTTTACCGTAGGCTATTAGAGATGCGCCAATCGTCCAACGTTTGGAAGTCCCAAAGCTATACCAAAAAGAATACCGCTGATATAACCAATTACTTTGAATATTTTTAGGACGGGTTAGGTAAAAACCAAATTGTTGTAAGAAATAAAAATTACCAATAGAAAAATGATGTCCGACTGTAATAGCAGAAGAAAAAGCAGCATCGTTAATTTCTTGTTGTTGCGCAATTTCACGGTCTGAGTAATCATACCAAAGTTCCAATCCGATATTTAGGCCGTTGATACCTGATACCGGTTTTAAGATTCCGCCCATCAAACCAATCAACAGATGGTTAGAAGCTTCAGCATCTCTGTCAGAGGACCTCAGGCTGGCAAATGTTCCTAAATAATAATCCGAAGTAGTTTCATAAGACCGTAATGATTTAGGTTTCCTTCTTAAAGATGTATTATTAATCACTTTGTCCACACCAATTGAAAGGGTTGGGAAATTCATCCCCTTGTTTGGTTGCTTTTGTCCTCCATTAGAAATATGATTATAATTTGCAGACAGATTGATAGTGTAATTGTTAGTAACTTGGTAGTTTAAATTTAGTGACAAAGCCAGGTAAAAGCTGAGATGGGTGCTAAAAAGTAAGTTCTCCGGGTTCGTTTCTTCGTCAAACTTCTTATCGAGATAGGTAGCTCCTATAGAACCTCTTAAAGAAAATTTTAAAGGACCTTTATAAGTAAAATAAGGTTCTACAAAATAGACCAAATTGTATGAGCTACCTAATATCGCTGGATTAGCATAATTAAAATAAGCAAATGCAATACCAGTTCGTCCATAGCAAAAACAGGTTTTCCATGCCTTATCGCTTGTTTTTAACAAACTGTATTCTAATTGTATCCCATAAGGGTTGGTTTGCGAAATAGGTTTTAATTCTGGTGAATGTGCAATGATGAAACCATAATGTGATTTCACACCATAAAATGAAGGATTCGTTTGCGAACAAACAGAAGTACAGATAATTAGCAATGGTAACAATCCTAGAATCTTTTTCATTATAAATCAGTGTCTTATTAAATTTACTGAAAATTATTATGAGTTAAATAGAATTTCTAGGTTATTCAATACATATTAAACAAACGAGTAATTATTAATAAATGAACTAATCATTCTTTTCTTTAAAAAAACGAATCTGACATTTTTTAACGCAAAAATTTAATAAATACATACAATATTGATTTTTTCATTATTAAAACATCTTAAATTTATCTTATGTTTTAAAAATTTAATTAAAAAAACATGATTAAAATAACGAAAACGTTTGCGTAACGATAATTCGGGGTTTCCTTTGTAGAATCATCACTTTGAAAGGTTTTATATTATGATTTTTTTAATTAATTTGCTAAAAAAATGAAAAATTCAATATAGTTTAATCTTGTTATTTAATAAATTGATAAAACCATTCTTAATTTAGCACTATAATCATTAACTAAATTTAACACTATGAGAATGTTTGTCAAACTTTTTGGATTTTTGTCGTTAATTTTTTTAGTTTCTGCCTGTGAAACAGAAGAGCTAAGTATGGACGCAAACGCAGACTTAGAAAATGTAAATGAGATAGAAGCTAAAGCAGGACCTTGGGTCAGACGATTTACTGATAATTTTAATGCTAATGGAAACCTAAATCAGTGGGAGAGAACTCATAACCGAGCAGATTATAATTCGAGCAGGTGTAATTATAAAAACTGGAATTCAGAAATAGCCAGTCTTGACGGGCTTAGTTGTCTGCGCCTACAAGCGTATAAAAAGAGTAATAACTCTTACGAATCTGGTCATGTAAAGTCTTATTTTAACTTTCATCCTGCAAATAATGAAGAATATAGGGTAAGAGCAAGAATTAAATTATTGGCAAAGGAAGGTAATAGTTTCAAAGGGTTTGCACAAACATATGGAGCCTGGCCAGCATTTTGGACAGTAAATGAAAGCAATTGGCCTACACGAGGAGAAAGTGACATTATGGAGGGATATTCTTTTGGAAATAGTGCAAGGTTTGCTAGTAATTTGTTTTATGGGAGCAATACTTCACAAAATCAATTAGGAACAAGTGCAGAAAGAAGATATAACGTCGGTGAAGGATGGCATACGTATGAACAGAGATGGCAGAATAAAAATGGATGGGTTACTATGCAGATTTATGTAGATGGTAATAGAGTGGCTAATTACAGTAATAATGTGGATAATGATCTAAAGCTTCAAAACTTTAAAAACCATAATATTATACTGAACTTAAATATAGGATCTGATACGGGTATTTTCAATAATTCCAGAATCAACATTTTCTGGAATACGTTTATGTATGTAGATTATGTTCGAGTAGATAAACGAACTATCTAAATAACAATATCATTAAACTAAAACCAGATTTAGATTTAAGCTTTATACGAGAATGAGAGTAAATTTAGATAGTATAGCATACATATACAGAGATAAATTCGAAGGAAGTTTAAAAAAAATAACTTAAAAAAAGAACATAGATACAAGCCCCTGTCGATATCGCAGATCGCTATAAAAACTAATTAGGTTAAAAAAGGGTCAGAAATAACATACATTATTTGCTGACCCTTTTTTGGTTTGGTTATTAAGGTTGCTGTATGGTTATATCTTCGTTATTACTTTCGTTACAATTGCTAATTTTTTGAGTCACAAATAAAGAATCTCCCACTCCAGCATTAGATCGGCCAAATGGAGCAAAAAAGCTTCCGTCATTATTAGCAGTTACGGTTGTGGATATTTCTGCTTCATCAGTAATAGTGACTGTGGCGCCAGGTTTTACAGATCCAGCTGTACCACTTACGGCTAATCCTCCGACAGCAATGGTAATCGTTGCTTTAACCATTTTTATATCCGGTTTTGCACATTTTTCTTTTCCACAAGAAACCGAATGAAATGAGATGGCAAATACAATTACTAGCCTGATGATTTTTTTAGGATGAGTGATGTGCATGATTGTGAGGTTTTTAGTTTAAAATAAATACCAGTGTAGGTAGGTTAGTTAATAGTGAAAGATTTGGTATAAAAGACTTTTTAGTTGTTCTTCAAAATTAATATTACAAAAAAGCCTAAAAAATAATTACCACTTAATTTTGAGTACTTCCACTGTTGTCAGAAATGTATACAATTACATTTGTCTGGTTTTTTTTACTCTCGGTTCTGACTGGCCCATACTCAAAGGGAGAGTTTTTGGCGTTGTAATTTTTTAGGCTTTTTGTTCATTACAGATATTGAATTTGGCTAACTCAAATGATTTTAAGAACATCAATATTGTTTATCAAAAGTAAGTTATACTTTGGTAGGAGTAAAGAGTTAAAGAACTGATTTCCATAGGGGTTTGTTACCCTAAAGATATAGAGGTGTTGATTGTAGCTATGTGATTTACAAATACACAAAATATTCGTATTCTTAGCTTATTATTTTTTTCTTTTGTTCCAATCACTTTATTTTATACAATGTTTAAATTAGTGAAAATTCGGGGATCATAAATGAAATGTCAAAAATGAATCAAAAAATAATTATTGAAGGTTTGTCTAGAAACCAACAGGTTTTTAAACAGTTATTAGAAGGCATCTCTATAAAAGAATATACCTGGAAAGATAGAACGAGCCGCTGGTGTTTATTAGAGGTTGTTTGTCATTTGTACGATGAAGAGCGAGATGATTTTAGAAAAAGAACCAGGCATGTGCTGGAAACACCAGACCAACAATTCGAGCCGATAGATCCAGAAGGATGGGTTCTAAGAAGAGAGTACATAAAACAAGAGTATGATTTAGTTTTAAAGGGTTTTATACAAGAACGACAAGCATCTATCAATTGGTTAGATTCTTTAGTTGATCCTAATTGGAACAATACATCAATACACCCTGATTTGGGTGAAATGACGGCACAACGGTTTCTTGCCAATTGGCTGGCTCACGATTATCTCCATTGTAAACAAATCATTAAATTAAAGCTTGATTATTTTAAGTATATTTCACAAGAAAAATTTTCGTATGCTGCCGGTTTGTAATTGTTCATTTTAGAAAGATTTAGAAAAATACAGTCCTACGCTATCTCTGGTGAAATGTGGTGCAAAAGCGACATCTTCTGAGTTTTTAAAAGGATTCCAAGAAATAAGGTGCTCATAATGGTATACGAGTCTTGTAGTCAAAATCCCAATACCAGCACCAACCAGTACATCAGACAGATAGTGTTTGTTGTTCATCATTCTTAGACTACCAGTGGTCACTGCAAAAAGATATCCGCTATACGCTAAAAGTGGACTAGTATCTATAAACTCTTCATATAAAACAGCGGCAGAAACAAACGCCATTGAAGTATGTCCAGAGGGAAAAGAGTTTAGTTGTGAAGGGTCTCCAGGTCTAGGCTTACCAACTTCTTTTTTAAGGACGGTCGTTGCCGCGCTGGTTACCAAAGATGATATCAGTAGATTCTTAGTCTGATCAAACCAATGATTTCTGGATTTTACTCCAAAGATATCTGCAGCATACATCTGGATAATAGGGGCATATCTTGTATAGTCATCGAGTCCAAAGTAAAAATCTTTGCCCATAGAACTTCTAATATCTTTTTGGAGTGACTTCTCAAAATCACTGGTCGATAAAAGAATTCCTGAAGCAATTATAGAGACAGGTACAATTCTTTTTGTAAATAAATTCTTCTTAGGTTTCTTACGTTCCGTCTGTTTCGAAGTTTTAGCGGTAACTTTAACAAGGGGTGATTCTGTAAACTGGGCATTCGTAATTTGAATACAAAAATATATCACTAGTAAACTAATACTAATTTTCATAGGCTATTTTTTTGGGGTATAGGTGATTTGGGATTTACCTATTCGAAATATACTATATAAATACTAAAGTAATGTTAAATTTGTTTTTATTTTATAACCTATTTGGTTCAAAGTTGTTATGTTAAATTATTTTAATAAGTTTAAAACCAGTATTTAACGTTATTTCGTTTTTTCTTTTAGATAATTGAACAAAGCCTATAGTTTTTTGAAAGTATGTTTACAAAATAAAAAAGATATTACTATTGTTGTTTAATAGGATTCCTTTAAAAAAGACTTATATTTGCACGCAATTAAATCTTAATTGCGATGACAGCACACGAATCCAAAATCGTTGGAGAAGGACTTACCTATGACGATGTACTTTTAGTACCAGCATTTTCTGAAGTGTTACCACGAGAAGTAAGTATTAAAACAAAGTTTACAAAAAATATAACGATTAATGTTCCTATAGTTTCTGCGGCTATGGATACAGTTACAGAAAGTCGTATGGCTATTGCTATGGCACAAGAAGGTGGTATTGGTGTGCTACATAAAAACATGTCCATTCAAGAACAGGCAATGAAGGTTCGTAAAGTGAAAAGAGCAGAAAGCGGAATGATCATAGATCCTGTAACATTACCACTAGACGCAAAGGTGGCAGATGCTAAAAACAACATGCGTGAACATAGTATTGGCGGAATTCCAATAGTGGATGAAAACAATAAGCTTTTAGGTATTGTTACAAATCGCGATTTGCGTTTTGAAAAGAATAACGATAGGCCTATATCAGAAGTAATGACCAGTGAAAACCTCGTGACTGTAGGAGAAGGTACTTCATTACAGGAAGCAGAAGTGATATTACAAGATAATAAGATCGAAAAGTTGCCGGTAGTTAACGCAAATAACACATTAGTTGGCTTAATAACGTTTAGGGATATTACAAAACTTACATTAAAACCAAGTGCTAATAAGGATAGCTTTGGACGTCTTCGTGTAGCTGCTGCAATCGGCGTTACAGGTGATGCAGTTGATCGTGCTGAAGCATTAGTAAATGCAGGAGTAGATGCTGTAGTTATTGATACAGCTCACGGACATACAAAAGGAGTAGTAGCTGTTCTTAAAGAGGTAAAAAAGAAATTCTCAAATCTAGATGTAATCGTAGGTAACATTGCTACAGGAGAAGCGGCTCAGTATTTAGTAGAAGCTGGGGCAGATGCGGTAAAGGTTGGAATTGGGCCCGGATCTATATGTACCACACGCGTGGTAGCTGGAGTTGGATTTCCACAATTTTCTGCGGTATTAGAAGTTGCATCTGCAATCAAGGGGTCAGGAGTTCCGGTAATAGCAGATGGTGGAATTAGATACACAGGTGATATACCTAAAGCTATCGCTGCTGGAGCAGATACAGTAATGCTAGGTTCGTTATTGGCAGGAACAAAAGAATCTCCGGGAGAAACTATTATATACGAAGGAAGAAAGTTTAAGTCATACCGTGGTATGGGATCTGTTGAGGCTATGAAACAAGGATCAAAAGATCGGTATTTTCAGGATGTAGAAGATGATATTAAAAAATTAGTTCCAGAAGGTATTGTAGGACGAGTGGCTTACAAAGGAGAGCTATATGAAAGCATTCATCAGTTCATCGGTGGATTACGAGCAGGTATGGGATATTGTGGAGCTAAAGATATCAAAACACTTCAGGATAATGGAAAATTCGTTAAAATTACTGCCAGCGGTATTCACGAGAGCCATCCTCACGATGTAACAATTACAAAAGAAGCACCGAATTACAGTAGATAGAAAACTAAACCAAATAAAAAACGCTTCAAAATCATTTTGAAGCGTTTTTTATATAGTCTAAATAAGACTACCGAATTTATTGTACGGCAATTCCCAACTTTGTCATTACGGTTTTCGTAAGATCAAATTTTGGATCTACATAAGCCAAACCACTGCTAGTGATAGTCAATACCTGTGTATACCCTTCTGCTTTTGCAACTTCTTCTAACGCTTTACCGATTTTATTATATAAAGGCTGTAATAGTTTATTCTGTTCTAATTGAACTAATTGAGCGCCATTTTGACGAAATTTAGCAATGTCATTTTCTAAATTAATAATTTCTTCCTGCTTTGTTTTTTTCATAGGCTCCGTCATTGCTGCTACTCCATCTTGATACGCTTTTACTTTGGCCTGATAGTCGTCCACCTTAACTTTTAAGTCGGCTTCTAATTTTGTATTGTAAGCTTTCAGGTCTTCTTGTACTTTAGTAAGTTCCGGCATTTTAGAAAGTATAATATCGGTATCGATAGTTCCTACCTTAGACTGTGCAATGGTGTGCGCACTAATGAACAATAATAGAATTGGAAATAATATGTTTTTCATTGTGATTTTTTTAATTCTTATTTAAAAATTTTTGCAAATATATAAGGTCTAAGACAATATACGTGCCAAGACTAACATTTTTTAAAAAAATCTATTCTTCATACAACTGACCACGATGCGGTTTTAAAGCATCTCTTACGTCTTTCATTTCAGAATCTCTGACAACCATAAAAGCGATGCTATGTATCTCATTGACCTCTTGATGTCCGGTAATCTTTAGTGATAGCTTTTCTGAATCTATATATTCCTTAAGATGAATTTCGTGATGTGCTGCTGTTTTATTTGCGGTTGGACCTCTAAAATCCCAGATTAGTTTTAGCTTTCTCTCCAATTTTTTGATATTACTATTTGTTATGAATCTTCTAACACACTCTTTCCTTCTTCTGCAAATGCTTTAAAATCATGCATGTAACAGAGGGATTGTTTTTTAAAAGCACCAGGCATTAAAAACCCCATAACTTTCATGAAACCACTAAACCTAAATCTATTTTTACAACTCCATCTTGTATGGCCATTAGGTAACTCTTCAAAATAATTTTCCTGAATGTTATATACATTCTTAGCATCAAAAGTAAGATGGAATGCATCTGGTAGGTCTAACAAAGTAATGGTTTCTATCATTTCAATTTCTCTATTTCCCATTTGATAGGTAAGTTTAGAAGTGGCTCCTGTTTCTCCCTTTTTACCACTAAGGTGTTCCATACCAACAAAACCTTTTTGCCAATGTTTCATGTTCGCATCACTTTCAAATTTTGCAATCACCTGATCTCTAGGGAGCGCTATTTCAATTTTGTGAGTATATTCCATAATTATTTATATATCGTTAGTACATATATAAAATTACAAGGTACGGAGATTCACAAAATTTTAAAAACTATTTAATACTATATTGCCATAATTATTCGTTACAACAAAGAGCTTGCAAAACGCATTAATATTGTTATTTTTGTCCGATTGGGGACTTTATTAAAGAGAACTATGCACAAAAAATCTATTATACTTTTTTTAGGAGTAATTTTTGGCTCCTTCGTATATGGTCAGCAAAATGACCATGTACTTCTAACGATTAATAATTCACCGGTTTATACATCAGAATTTAAAAGAGTTTATCTTAAAAATATTGACCTGGTAAAAGATGAATCTCAAAAGGATATTGATGAATATCTAGAGCTTTTTATCAATTATAAACTAAAACTAGCAGAAGCTAAAGAGCAAGGACTCCATAAAAAAGAATCTTATATTAAAGAGTTAGAAGGATATAAAAAACAGCTTTCTTCAGGATATCTTACAGATACCAAAGCTACGGATACCTTGGTGAAAGAAGCATATGACCGTTTACAACAAAGGGTAAATGCGAGTCATATTCTAGTTCAGGTGCCATCTGGCGCATCTCCCAAGGATACGTTGGCAGCGTATGAGAAAATTATGGAAGCAAGAAACAAGATTGTGAACGGTGCCGACTTTAAAGATATTGCTGTTCAATATAGTCAAGATCCTTCAGTAAAGAAAAATGGCGGTGATTTAGGATGGTTTTCCGCTTTCAGAATGGTTTATCCTTTTGAAGAGGCAGCTTTTACGACCAGAGTAGGAGCAATATCAAAACCCTTTAAAACACGATTTGGGTACCATATTGTAAAAGTAAACGATAAACTACAATCATTAGGCGAAGTTACCGTGGCACATATAATGGTAGCGTTTTCTAAAGAAAGAACAGAGAACGAAGCTGAAAAAAGAATTCGGGAAATTCGTACACAACTTGTAGAAAATGCTTCTTTCGAATCTTTGGCAAAACAATATAGTGACGATCGCAATACGGCCGTCAATGGAGGAAAAATAAACCGATTTTCACAGGGAGCGCTAAATTCTGAAGATTTTGAAAAAGTAGCCTTTTCTCTAAAGAAACCTGGAGAATTATCAGAACCTGTTAAAACAAAATACGGTTGGCATATCATAAAGCTAATAGAAAAACACCCGCCAAAAACATTTGAAGAGTTACAGGGAGAATTAACTCAAAGAATTAAAAAAGATAGCAGATCTCAACTGATTACAAAATCCTTTATAAATTCACTAAGAAAGAAATATTCTTTAAATAGAAATGAAGAAGCGATAGCATATTTTAATACAGTCATACCTGCTACAATTTTTAAAGAAAAATGGGAGATTCCGGCAGATGATAGGTTGAAAAAATCTATATTTCTGATAGGTGATGAGGAATTTTTATACCTAGATTTTGCTAGTTTTATACAACAACGAAGTGGTCGCGCGTCAAAAGTGTCTGATGTTGAGACCTTCATTGACATGATGTATGATGATTTTGAGTCTGCAAAATTGCTTCAATATTATGAAGAACATTTGGAAGAGGATAATCAGGATTTTGCCAATGTGATTTCAGAATATAGGGATGGATTATTGTTGTTTGATTTGATGGAATCTAAAATATGGAATGCAGCAAAAAATGATTCTACTGGGCTCAAGAAGTTCTATGAGTCTAGAAAAGATACATATTATAAGGAAGAAAGTTATAAAGTGATTAAAGCATCTTCCTCCAAAAAAGACCTAATCGATAAGGTAAAAACACTTCTCGAAAAAGGAAAATCAGTCGAAGAGATTAAGAAAGAAGCAAACCTTTCGGATACGAATAAGGTTATTTTTTCAGAAGAAGAAATTACCAAAGAAGAGCAAGATATTACCAATGATTTTTCAGGAAAAAAAGGACAAGTTGTTAGTGTCAATCAAGATAACTATATAACGCTGTTTAAAGTGTTAGAAGTAATGCCTTCCAGACTTAAAACCTTTGAGGAGACTAAAGGAAAGGTGATTAACGATTTTCAGGAAGAATTGGAAAGAAAATGGTTAAATGAGCTCAGAAAAAAATATTCTGTTGAGCTGAATAAAAAAACTTTGAAAAAAATTAAAAAAGAACTATCCATATAAATGAGATATATCTCAATCATATTACTTTTTCTTCTATTTGTTTCTTGCGACAATGTGAACCGCCGTTCAAATATGGAGGTCGTGGCAAGAGTTAATGAAACATATCTATATAAAGAAGAAATTAAAAATCTTGTACCGGATGGTGCGTCTAAACAAGATAGTATTAATATCGTAAATAATTATATAAATATTTGGGCAACTAGACAACTATTTATAGATCAATCTAAGCGTAACTTAAACGATGTAGAGCTTCAGGGATTTGATAAGCTTGTAGAAGATTATAAAAGTACTTTATATATAAACGCATACAAAGATGCTGTGATCAATAAATCAATCGATATGGAGGTTACAGAAGATGATATGACATCTTATTATGCCGAAAATTTAGAAAATTTTAATCTTAATGAAGAATTGGTAAAGTTACGTTACTTACATTTGCCACCTGGTTATGATAATATTGTTGCAACGCAATCACGTTTTAATCGTTTTAATGAAGAGGATGAAGAAGATTTACGAAATAAAAAGTTAGAATTTGTCACTTTTTCCTTCGCCGATTCTATTTGGGTTCAGTTTGATCAGGTATTAAATAAAATACCTGTTCTTAAGACTCAGGATAGTAATAAGATCCTTAAAAATGGTAAATATTTGCAATTGCGGGATTCTCTGGGAGTCTATATGTTTAAAGTTAAAGAAGTGCTAAAGAAAAATGAAACCGCACCTTTATCTTACATAAAACCAACAATACGACAGATTATATTAAATAAAAGGAAGCGGGAGTTAATAAAAAAACTAGAAAAGGATATTACGAAAGATGCTATTAAAAACAAACAATTTGAAATCTATAATTAACAATATTACTAGTCTTGTTACTGTATTATTATTGAGTGTATGCAGTCACATACATGCACAGGAAGTCATTGAAGATGCTAAAAAAGAAGTAGAAAAGAGAGAAGATTCTATAAAACCATCTGATAAAATTAAGATAGACGGAGTAGCAGCAGTTATTGGCGAACACGTAATTCTGGATAGTGATATTACTATCGCATATCAGCAATTGATAAGTGAAGGTGTTTCTGCAGCTGATGTGAGTCGCTGTGAGCTTGCAGGAAGTTTGTTTGAGAATAAACTATATGCGCATCACGCAGTACAAGATAGTGTTCTTGTCACCGATGCTGAGGTGAATTCTATGGTGGATCAGCAATTAAGTTATATGACCAGAGAGATTGGAACCATGGAAAAGGTTCTGAAGTTTTATAGAAAAGACAGTCAGGAAGAATTTAGGAAAGAGCTTTTTGAAATCAATAAAAGTAATAGATTGGCAGAGCAAATGCGTTCTAAAATTGTAGAAGATGTAGAGATTACTCCAGAAGAAGTTAGAGAGTTTTTTGACGATATTCCAAAAGAAGAAAGGCCTCTTTTTGGTACAGAGCTAGAACTTGCTCAGATCGTTATAGAACCAAAAATACCAGAAGAAGAAGAGCAAAAGGTAATTGATAGATTGAAAGAATTCAGAACAGACATTGTAGAGAAAGGAAGTAGTTTTGCTACTAAGGCTGTGTTATATTCTCAGGATCCAGGATCAAAATCAAAAGGAGGAAAATATACATTGAACAGACAAACTCCTTTTGCGAAGGAATTTAAAGATGTTGCTTTTAGTTTGCAAGTAGGAGAGGTTAGCGAGCCTTTTAAAACAGATTTTGGTTGGCATATCATACAACTGGATAAGATAAGAGGAGAAGAAATTGATGTAAGGCATATTCTATTAATTCCAGATGTTACAAGAGAAAGTGTAGAAGTGGCGCAAAAACTGGTAGATTCGGTGCGTGCTGCCGTGGTTTCTGGAACTATAGGATTTAAAGAAGCTGCACGAAAATTTAGTGACGAGAAAGAAACGAAAGAAGACGGAGGACAATTGTTGAACCCAACAACGGGTGATACTCGTTTTGAACTTACCAAAATTGATCCTATATTGTACGATCAAGTATCAAAATTAAAAACAAATGAAGTTTCACTAGTAATCCCGGATCAAGACCGTCAAGGACGTAAGAAGTTTAAATTGATTACGGTGCTAAATCGTTTTGACGAACATATTGCAGATTATTCAAAGGATTACCTGAAAATACAAGAATTAGGGCTTAGAAAAAAACAGATTGAGGTCATACGCAAATGGCAGGAAGAAAAAATTGATGCTACGTATATTAAAATTAATGGAGAGTACAGAGACTGCGAATACAGTGGTAACTGGTTAAAAAAAGAAAAATAATATGTCTGACGACGTTGCAGCAGTAGAAAAACTAGTAAGCAAACATACCGAACTCAAAAAAGAAATAGCTAAGATCATAATTGGTCAGGAAGCAGTAATTGATCAGATACTTATTTCCATTTTTTCTGGAGGTCATGCACTTCTAATTGGAGTTCCAGGGTTAGCTAAAACCTTAATGGTAAACACTATTGCTAAAGCATTAGGATTGGATTTCAAGAGAATTCAATTTACACCCGACTTAATGCCTAGTGATATTCTGGGAAGTGAAATTTTAGATGAGTCAAGACATTTTAAATTTATTAAAGGACCTGTTTTTTCAAATATCATCTTGGCAGATGAGATCAATAGGACTCCTCCAAAAACTCAAGCCGCACTATTGGAGGCGATGCAGGAAAGAGCTGTTACGGTTGCAGGGCATCATTACAAATTAGATTTACCTTATTTTGTACT
This sequence comes from Aquimarina ulvae, assembly GCF_053613295.3. Taxonomy (NCBI): domain Bacteria; kingdom Pseudomonadati; phylum Bacteroidota; class Flavobacteriia; order Flavobacteriales; family Flavobacteriaceae; genus Aquimarina; species Aquimarina ulvae. The sequence continues at coordinate 189,734 of NZ_JBSIBP030000005.1, read as the reverse complement.
GGCGACACAAAACCCGATAGAGCAAGAGGGTACGTATCCTTTGCCCGAAGCACAGTTAGATAGGTTTATGTTCGCCATTGAACTAAAATACCCAAGTTTTCAGGAAGAAGTAGAAGTAGTAAAGAGTACGACAGGAGACACATCTGCTACAATCAATTCTTTGTTCACAGCACAGGAAATTGTAGATTTTCAACAATTAATCCGCCGTATTCCTGTGGCAGAAAATGTAGTAGAGTATGCCGTAACTATGGTTTCTAGATCTAGACCAAATGGAGAATCAGCAACAGATTTAGTGAAGAGTTATATCGATTGGGGTGCTGGTCCAAGAGCCTCCCAGAACTTAATTTTAGCAGCAAAAGCAAAAGCGGCTATTAAAGGAAAATTTTCTCCAGATATAGAAGATGTACAAGCAGTAGCTATGGGCATTCTGCGACACCGTATGATCAAAAACTATAAAGCAGAAGCAGAAGGAGTGAGTATTGAAGATATCATTCAGAGCTTATTTTAATTAGTTACTTCCGGAGTTTAAGAAAATCTATATATCGAAATAAAAATAAAAGCCCATTTAAGTAGGAAATGGGCTTTCTGCAATTAAGAACAATTGAATTTTTCGGTAATGAATACTTGGGGAAAACCATCACCGGATATTTTCAATTTTCAGTTGGCGAAAATAAAAGTATAAGGGGAAATAACCCCATCTTTAACATTTATTTAATTTATTTTTAAGTGTTTGTAAAGAAATTATAAAGCACAGAGTTAAATGTTTTCATTGCAATAGAGTAGTCGCGATGTAATGTGCTTGAAGGATTGTACGAAATACAATATTTAAAATATCTTTATTTCTCAATTAAACCTTTTTTATTTAGATCAGTCTAAGAATTGAACGTTCCTAAAAAAGTTTAATTAATAAAAAAAATAGATTGATGAAAAATAGTATAATATACATAATGATTATGTTTTTGGGGGTTACGTCTGTTTCAGCCCAATCAGATGATGTAGGTGATAGAAGAGAAGGTCGTAAGCAAAAAAGAGAATTGAGAAAAGAGTTTAACCAAAGTCTCACGGATGACCAGAGGTCACAATTAGAATTTAAAAGACAATTACGTGAAGAATATAGAAAAACAATAGAGGCAACCTATACAGAAGAGCAATTAGCAATTGTTCAAAACGAAGACCTTTCTAAGAAAGGTAAACATAAAGCTATAAAGTCTTCCTTAAGTGAAGAGCAAAAGAAAATGATGAATTCACATAAGGAGGCTATGAAAGCTGAAAACAAAAAGTTTGAAGCATCTCTCAGTGAAGAACAGCTTCAAAAATACGGTGATCTCAAAAAGAAAAAAAGAAACAGAGTTCGCGGTCGTGAAAAAGAAAAAAATAGAGATCACTAATTTTAGTTTTCTTTTATAGATTAGAAGTGAAGTTTAATTTCTTCACTTTTTTTATGCCTTTTATATAAAATAGATGTTTTGTGCTATATTTTTTAACATTTCACTATAACGTTTTCGTAATTTTTGAATTCATTCCTTAAAATATTGGATGTTTTTTTATACGATTATTATTTTACTCGTTTCATAATTGATGATTTCCATAAATTGATAGATTATTTTTTTTAAAAATGTAAAAAAGGATTATTAACGCTATTCATTTAATAAAATCCTTTAAAATTTGTATTTTCGTCGGACTTTTCAAAACATAAAACACAACTATATGGCATTCGATATCGATATGATAAAAAAGGTTTATGCTCAGGTTGCAGAAAGAGTAGACGATGCTCGCGAAGTGACTGGAAAACCTTTGACATTAGCAGAGAAAATTTTATATTCACACCTTTGGGACGTCAAGACTAAAAAAGCATTTACCAGAGGAAAAGATTATGTTGATTTTGCACCAGACCGAATCGCCTGCCAAGATGCAACTGCTCAGATGGCATTGTTGCAATTTATGCAAGCAGGAAAAAAGAAAGTAGCAGTTCCAACTACGGTGCATTGCGATCACTTAATTCAGGCAAAAGTAGGGGCAGATAAAGATTTACAATCTGCCATGAACACCAGTAGTGAAGTGTTTAAATTTCTTGAATCGGTTTCGGATAAATACGGAATTGGATTTTGGAAGCCAGGAGCAGGTATTATACATCAGGTAGTTTTAGAAAATTACGCATTCCCAGGTGGTATGATGATCGGAACAGATTCTCATACAGTAAATGCAGGAGGATTAGGAATGGTAGCAATTGGTGTTGGTGGAGCCGATGCCGTAGATGTAATGGCAGGAATGCCTTGGGAGCTTAAGTTTCCTAAATTAATAGGTGTAAAACTAACAGGTAAATTATCTGGATGGACAGCACCAAAAGATGTCATTTTAAAAGTAGCAGAAATTCTTACCGTAAAAGGAGGAACAGGAGCTATTGTAGAATATTTTGGACCTGGAGCAACATCCATGTCTTGTACTGGAAAAGGTACTATCTGTAATATGGGAGCAGAGATCGGAGCTACAACTTCTACCTTTGGTTATGATGAATCTATGGAGCGTTATTTACGTGCTACTGATAGAGAAGATGTTGCAGATGCCGCAAATAAGGTAAAAGAATACTTGACCGCTGATGCAGAAGTATATGAAAACCCAGAGCAATATTTTGATCAGGTTATAGAGATTAATCTATCTGAACTCGGACCATTATTAAATGGACCGTTTACTCCAGATTTATCAACAGAAGTTGGTGCTGCAATGACCGAAAAAGCTCAGGCAAATGATTGGCCGCTAAAAGTAGAGTGGGGATTAATAGGTTCTTGTACAAATTCTTCTTATGAAGATTTATCACGCGCTTCTTCGATTGCTCAACAAGCATTAGACAAAGGTTTAAAAATGAAATCAGAATTAGGGATCAATCCAGGCTCCGAGCAAGTTAGATATACAGCAGATAGAGATGGAATTCTTGGGATATTCGAGAAATTAGATGCTAAGATTTTTACCAATGCCTGTGGACCTTGTATTGGACAGTGGGCAAGATATAACGATCCTAAGAATGCACCAAAAAATAGTATTGTTCACTCTTTTAACAGAAACTTTGCGAAACGTGCAGATGGCAACCCTAATACACATGCTTTTGTAGCATCACCTGAATTGACTGCGGCAATTGCTGTTTCCGGACGTTTGGATTTTAATCCATTAACAGATAAATTGATTAATGAAGATGGTCAAGAGGTAATGTTCGATGAGCCAACTGGATGGGAATTGCCACCAAAAGGTTTTGAAGTAGAAGATGCCGGTTATCTGGCTCCGCAAGAAGATGGTTCTGGTGTGGAGGTGAATGTTAGTCCAACTTCAGAAAGATTACAATTATTAACTCCATTCGAACCTATTGGTAATGAAATCAAAGGAGCCAAATTATTAATAAAAGCTTTTGGTAAATGTACTACAGACCATATTTCTATGGCAGGACCTTGGTTACGTTATAGAGGGCATTTAGATAACATTTCTAATAATTGTTTAATAGGGGCAGTAAACGCTTACAATAAAAAAACTAACTTTGTAAAAAACCAGTTAAACGGTGAGTACGACGGAGTTCCAAATGTGCAAAGAGCTTATAAAGCTGCGGGAGTTCCGACAATTGTGGTTGGAGATCATAATTATGGAGAAGGTTCTTCTCGTGAGCACGCGGCTATGGAACCACGACACTTAGGCGTGGTTGCAGTAATAGTAAAATCATTTGCCCGTATTCACGAAACTAACCTTAAAAAACAAGGTATGTTAGGGCTTACCTTTGTAAATGAAGAAGATTATGATAAGATTCAGGAAGATGATACAATCAACTTCTTAGATTTGAGTGAGTTCGCACCTGATAAATCTTTACATATTGAATTTGTACACACAGATGGTTCTAAGGATGTGATTGAGGTAAATCATACATATAATAATGCACAAATAAAATGGTTTAATGAGGGTTCTGCTTTAAATTTAATCAAAAAGCAAAACACTTAAATTTTATTTAAATCTTATAAGCAATATTGAAAACTCCTGAAGATGATTCTTCAGGAGTTTTTGTTTTTATAAAAAAATAGAATTTTGTAAATTTGCGTATATGATACGCCAAAATATTAAGGTAGCAGTTGATGCAGTAGTCTTTGGTTATAAAGACAAGGCGTTACACGTACTTTTAATCAAAAGAGATGCAACCCCTTTTAAAAATTCATGGGCGTTACCAGGAGGTCTGGTTTTAGAAGATGAAAGCCTGGAAAATGCTGTAGAGCGAGAGCTCAAAGAAGAAACCAATGTTACTGTAGATTATTTAGAGCAGTTGTATTCTTTTGGTAAACCTAGAAGAGACCCGAGAAACCGGGTTGTAAGCATTACCTATTTTGGATTAGTAAAGCCAGAGCGTCACACTATAAAAGCGGACACAGACGCTAATGATGTAGCTTGGTTTGATATCAATGAACTCCCTGAATTAGCTTTTGATCATGCTACTATTCTTGATATGGCTAAAAAACGATTGCGTAATAAATTGACGTATGAACCTATAGGTTTTGATTTGTTGGCAGATAAGTTTTTATTTTCAGATTTGGAAAAATTGTATATGACAATTTTAGATAAACAAATCGATCGAAGGAACTTCAGAAAGAAAATTCTAGGCTTTGGGGTATTAGAAGAACTTAAAGAAAAAATATCCGAAGGAAGAGGCAGACCTGCAAACCTTTTTAAATTTAATCAGAAACAGTATTTTAAACTAAAAGAAGAAGGTTTTCTTTTTGATATAAAGTAGATTCCAGGGGACTTCGAGCGGAGTCGAGAAGAAGCTAAAATCATATTTAATGTGTTTTTTACACAAAATATTTTGTGAATAAATCTATCTATTCTATATTTGCGTAAAAATAACACAATTATGCGATATTTACATTTAGATCCGGCATTTACTCCTTCTGGTACAACCATAACTTTTACTTCTTTTGTTTTTAATGGAGGAGAACCTCATATCAAAATTTCTGAAGATGCTATCGGAAAAGAAGTAACCATCACACATCGACTGAATTCATTTAACGACGTCGGTTTGTTGCTAGTTGCTACAGATGCATTAAGAAGAATGGATGTTGAGGTGATCAACCTTTTGATTCCTTATTTTCCAGCAGCTAGACAAGACAGGGTGATGGTTGGAGGAGAATCATTAAGTGTAAAGGTGTATGCGGATATCATAAATGCACAAAAATATAACAAGGTCATGGTTTTTGATCCGCATTCAGAAGTTACTCCGGCATTACTGAATAACGTCCAAGTAATCCAGAATTATGAATTTGTTAAAATGTGTTTGAATCATATAAAAGAAGAAATTATGTTAATATCTCCTGATGGAGGTGCTCTAAAAAAGATATATAAGGTTTCAGAGTTTCTTGGAGGAATAGAAGTCGTAGAATGTTCTAAAAAAAGAGATGTAAAAACTGGTAAACTTTCCGGATTTAGGGTGTATGAAGATGATTTAAAAGGAAAACATTGTGTGATTGTAGATGATATTTGTGATGGTGGTGGAACGTTTTTAGGACTGGCTACTGCATTAAAAGAAAAGAACGCAGGAAAACTAAGTTTGATAGTGAGTCATGGAATTTTTAGTAAAGGTTTTGAAGAGTTAACTAAATCATTTAATACCATCTTTACAACCAACTCTTTTAGGGATATAGAAGAGGATAAAGTGGTTCAGTTTTCAGTGATAAATTAATTAAAAAATGAAAGTAATTACATCACCATCAAAAATCGAATTAGATAAAAACCTAAGTGTTTTTCTAGCAGGAAGCATAGAGGTTGGTGTTGCTGAAAAATGGCAGGATAAAGTAGTAAAAGAGTTATTAGAAGAAAATATAACACTACTAAATCCAAGAAGAGCCAGTTGGGATGCTAGTTGGAACCAAGAAATAACCAATCCGATTTTTAACAAACAAGTAAACTGGGAGTTAGACGCTTTAGAAAAAGCTGATTTGATTATAATGTACTTTGATACAAATACCAAGTCTCCAATTACACTACTAGAATTAGGGTTGTTTGCCAGAAGTGGAAAACTAATTGTTTGTTGCCCGGATGGATTCTGGAGAAAAGGAAATGTTGATGTGGTTTGTGAACGATATGGAGTGAAACAAGTCAACAGTCTAAAAGAATTGATAAATGAAGTAAAAGAAAAATTGAAATGAAGGAAATGTTGAATAATATAAAAACATTATACAGACCAGTAGGACTAAAAGAATTAGAACTAATTGATGACTCTGGATGGAAGACTTTTCCTCCCAGACTAAATTGGCAACCTATTTTTTATCCCGTAATGAATGAAGCCTATGCCATTGAGATAGCAACTAAATGGAATTTAGATGATGAAGGATCAGGATATTCAGGTTTTGTAACTGCTTTTGATGCAGAAAATTCATTTCTGGAAAAATACAAGATAGAAAATGTAGGTGGGCCAATTCACAATGAGTTATGGGTTCCAGCGGAAGAATTAGATGAGTTTAATGAACATATTATTGGAGAAATTAGGATGATAAAAGCATATTTTGGAATAAAATATACTCTTTCAGAAAATAAAGGGTTAAACCAAAAAATAAATAAAATTCAAGGATTGGGTTGATGAGTTAGGGGTAGCTGTTCTCCAGACTATTTTGCCGAATTCTTCAAGGTGTGCCAACAAGCTCTCGGTGCGGTTTGTCTTTGAAAAACAAAGGTATATTGATGAAAAATATTAAAATGAAATACAAATTACAAAACATACAAGAACAGTTTAACAAAGGCGAGAGCTTGAAATACCTTTTCTTTTGGGGACATACGCCTAATAAAGACGGAAGCATTGGTAAAACCTGTTTCAGTCAATGGTGGGATCAATCTTTTCAAGTTGAAGGAATTACCTATAAAACCGCAGAACATTGGATGATGGCTGAAAAAGCCAGATTGTTTGAGGATTTTTTGATTTTAGAAGAGATTATTGGTTGTAATCATCCTATGGAAGCCAAGCAATTAGGTCGAAAAGTGAAACGTTTTGACCCTAAAATATGGGATCAACATAAATATGAAATTGTAAAAAATGGGAATTATCATAAGTTTTCTCAGCACGAAGAATTGAAAGATTTTTTGATCAATACCAAGAAAAGAATACTTGTAGAAGCGAGTCCCAGAGATCTCATTTGGGGAATAGGTATGGGACAAGCCAATGAAAAAGCACAAAATCCAAACCTTTGGAGAGGACAAAACCTATTAGGTTTTGCATTGATGGGAGTAAGGGATATGCTAAGTCCATAATAGGACTATGTAAAAAAATAATAAAGTGAAACTAGAAGTAACAAATTATAAAGAACAAGAAAAAAACTGGCCGCAACAAGGGTATCATATCATGGCACAATATGATGATGACAGTATAGTAGTATATCAATCATATAACCCGGCAATAGGAAATTTTGCTATAGAAAATCAATATTTTGGCGGGCAGTTCAGTCTAGAAAGAATGACCTGGATTAAGCCTAACTTTTTATGGATGATGTATCGCAATGGATGGGGAACAAAAGAAGGACAAGAAGTGGTGTTAGCAATATATTTGAAAAGAAGTGCATTGGAAAGTTACGTAAAAAATGCTGTCTATTCTTCCTATAAACCTGAGTTATATAAAACTTATAAGACTTGGCAAGAGCATGTGGCTAAATCCAACGTGCGATTACAATGGGATCCTGATCACGATCCATATGGAGCCAAGTTAGAAAGAAGAGCAATCCAGATTGGCTTGAGAAAAGAATTTATAAAAAGATATGCTTCTGAAGATATTATAGAAATAGAAGATATTTCTGAATTTGTAAAGGAACAACATACCTTGGTTCAATCCAATAATTTGGAGACATTAAGTACACCTGTAGAAAGACCTTTAATTTTTGAGAGTAAAGAACTGAACACATTATTAAAATTGAAATGAAACTAAAAGTACTTCAATCAGATATCACTACCCTAAAAGTAGATGCTATTGTCAATGCAGCAAACACATCCTTATTAGGTGGAGGAGGCGTGGACGGAGCGATTCATCGAAAAGGAGGCTCAGAAATTTTAGAAGCCTGTAGAAAGATCAGAGCTACTCAGGGAAAATGCAGCCCAGGAAAAGCGGTCATTACTACTGCTGGAAATCTTCCTGCTAAATATGTAATTCATACAGTTGGACCCGTATGGAATCAGGGAGGAAGTGATAAAGAAAAGTTATTGGCTAATTGTTATATAAATTCTTTAAAACTAGCTAGTCAGAATGATATTAAAAGTATTGCTTTTCCAAATATCAGCACAGGAATTTATAAATTTCCAAAAGAGTTAGCAGCTAAAATAGCTGTTGAGACGATAATGAAGGATCCAAACTTGGCGGATATGGAAGAGGTGATTTTTGTTTGTTTTGATGAAGAGAATTTTAAGGTGTATGATAGATTAACAATAATATGAAAAAAAGGAAATATGCAACATTGTTTGGAGGATCTGGCAAGAACCAAGAAAGCAAAGAATATAAAGAAACCATTTTAATAGGAACTTTATTAGCAGAGAACGGATATGTAGTAAAAAACGGAGGATATGGCGGAATGATGGAAGCAGTTTCCAAAGGTATGACCAATGCAGGAGGAAATGCTATTGGAATTACTTGTAAGCAAGTAGGTTCAGAAAAGGGGAATGATTTTTTAACCGAAACGATTATAACAGAAACTCTTTATGAACGATTGGAACTATTAATTGATAATACGGATCTTTTCATTGTTCAAAGAGGAGGTATTGGAACATTGTCAGAAGTGTTTTTAACACTAGATATTATAAGAAAAGAGTCAAAATCAAATAGGCCTCGAATATTTTTGATTGGAAATTTTTGGAATGTAATCGTTGATGCATTAAAAAATAATATCATTCCAGAATATGAACATGATCTTTTTACAGTGCTATCTGATTATGATGAACTAAAAAGAATTATTGAAAAAAATGAAAACGAAAACAAAACAAATAAGTAAATTTTTAAGCCTGATTCTTCGGCATAATCCGGATAAAATTGGATTGAAGCTTGATGAAAACGGTTGGGCTGATGTAGAAGAATTAATACGCAAAACAAATACGCATCGCAATCAACTGGATATATATATACTAAAAGAGGTGGTAGCTACCAATGATAAAAAACGTTTTGCGTTTAATAAAGATCAAACCAAAATAAGAGCGAATCAGGGGCATTCCATACAAGTTGATTTGAAGTATACGGCTATTCAACCACCAGAGTTCTTATATCACGGAACAGTGGGGAAGTTCCGAGAAGAAATCAAAAAAAAGGGCTTGCTAAAAATGAGTCGACACCACGTACATCTTAGTGAAGAACGAGAAACAGCAACCAAAGTTGGTTCCAGAAGAGGAGTTCCTGTTATTCTAACGGTTAGATCAGGCGAGATGTTCCGTAAAGGAATAGAGTTTTATCGGTCAGATAATGGAGTATGGTTAACAGAAACCGTTGCTCCAGAATATATTGAATTTAAAAACTAAAAATAATGATTAAGAATGTACTACACCCGCAAATATTTTTAGTAGAGAACTTTCTGTCAAAGGAAATGTGTGATCATTTTATTGAGAAAGGAGAGCAGGTTTCTTTTGAAGAAGCAAAAGTGAGTATTGATGGTAAACAGGTAAGGATTAAAGGAATTCGTAATAATCAACGGATTATGTTTAAGGATCAATTACTAGCTGATAAAATATGGAACCGAATAAACCCTTTTGTACAATTAGATTTTGGAACTCATAGAGCGATTAATCTTAATGAAATGTTTCGGATTTATAAGTATAAAGGAGGACAACGTTTTAAGATGCATCGTGACGGAAGTTACAAACGAAATGAGAAGGAATGTAGTTTCTTCTCATTTCTTATATACTTAAACAATGATTTCGAAGGAGGAGAGACTTGTTTTGAAAATGGAATTACTATAACTCCAAAACTAGGAGATGCTTTGTTGTTTCATCATCCACTACGTCATGAAGGAAAACCTATCATATCAGGAATAAAATATGTATTAAGAACTGATATCATGTATACATCAGAATGAGAACATTAGTAATCGGAGATATACACGGCGGATACAAAGCACTGGTACAAATTTTGGAAAGAGCTAGAGTGACACCTCAAGACAAACTAATCTTTTTGGGCGATTATGTGGATGGATGGAGCGAATCCGCAGAAACTATTCAGAAGTTAATCGAACTTTCAGTAACTAATTCTTGTGTTTTTATAAGAGGGAATCATGACCTTTGGTGTGGTTTATGGTTGGATAAAGGAGCAACAAATCCGGTTTGGTTAGCTCATGGAGGAAAAGAAACCATGCATAGTTATATCCAATCTGGTTTACTAACTAAGGATACGCATAAACGGTTTTTTAAAGAACTACAGAATTATAACATAGATTCAGAAAATAGGCTTTTTGTTCATGCCGGATTTACATCGATGCACGGAGTGGGTAAAGAAGAATATGAATCTAATTATTATTGGGACAGAACATTATGGGAAGCAGCCTTACTTGCTGAAATGGTAGAAGAAAAAAAATTAGAAGGTGTGCTGACTTCTCCAAAACGATTTACTCACTATAACGAAATTTATATTGGGCATACACCAACAACAGATTATAAAAAAGAAAACCCAATACACGCCTATAACCTTTGGAATATGGATACAGGAGCTGCGTTCACCGGAAAGCTCACCATATTGGATGTCCACACAAAAGAATTTTGGCAAAGCGATCCACTGCCTTCACTATATCCTGATGAGAAAGGACGGAATTAGGTCTTTCAATTTTAACTGAAAACAGGGTGTTTTCTATAAAAAATAGTACCGACTTTTATCATTCAAAATATAAAAGATGATAATCGTTAGGTGTGCATTAAGATATAAGCTTAAAAATAATATAAAAATCATTTTATTTTTAGTGTGGTGTATCTTATTGTCTAGTACCGCTAATTCCCAGAAAATGGATAACTTTATCGAATATGATTCGTTTTTAATTGTAGAGAAACCCCAGGAAACATATAAGGGACTGTATAAAGATGGTCAACCTTATAGTGGATATTTCTCAAACGGGGATAGGGAATTCCCCAGAGTTGATTATTATGAGAATGGAGAGGTAAAATTCCAATATTCTTTAGATATTTATCAAATGGCATTAGGAGCAGATACAGTTGATGAATCTCAAGAGGCAGAGGGAATCGAGATGAATGAAGAGGCATATAACGAGTATGTTAAGAACCTGTACAAACCAAAATTAAACATTAAATCCGTTTATAAAAATGGTAAAATAGTGGATGGATATGAATATGAAGAAGCACCTTCTGCAATGTTTTCTAAAAAAATAGAAGACCAAAATATTACAGAGCTTCATATTGATGTATTTGCAATGCATTATTATCAAAGAACTTCAATGATCCGGGAAAAAGATAGTATTATAATTGGATCACCAACCTTAGCCGCAGCAGGAGAGAAACTGGATATACGACTATTCAGAGAGCATAATAGTTGGATTGTTTCTTACGACATAAATGGAAAAAATATAGGATCAAAATATTTTATCAAAGGGGAAGTAGAAAACTTACCAGAACAAAGTGTGCTGTTTTTGTATGAACAGGGTGCTGGTAGATATGGATACGGAACCAGCGGTTTTGAAGAATATTCGCATCAGTTCGATTTAATGGATATAGCTCACATTTATTTCAATCAACCTGAAATGTTTTTTTTCCAGAATATTCAGATCTTTTTTAATGATTTTGTGGAAGCTGTTATAAATGAAACAAAGAAAGAAGAACGTATGCGTCCAAAGGAACCGGAAGTTTATACAGGTTATTTGGTAACTGGAAATCAAGGAGATATAGAGAAGGGAATACGATTCTTTCAGAAAGATGTCGATTCATATTACGAAGAATATGTAAAGGGGAATAAAATAAAAAAAGAAAAGATAGACCTTGTTACTTTTCAGAAAGTGTTTGCAGAGTATTTAAAGAGCATACGGAACAACTAAAGTATAAGGTGTTCAAAAATAAAATCCTGATAAAATTTTATAAGTTTAAAAATAAAAGTTATATTTGCGTATAATTAACGCAAAATAAATAATTGTTTATGAATCCACTATTATTAACAGACGGTTACAAATTAGGTCATAAAGAACAATATCCAGATGGGACCACACTAGTATATTCTAACTGGACTCCAAGAAAGAGTAGGATAGAAGGAATTGATAATGTTGTTTTCTTTGGGTTGCAATATTTTATTAAAGAGTATTTGATTAAAAGATTTAATGAAAGTTTTTTTGATCTCCCAAAAGAAGAGGTTGTTTCAGAATATAAAAAGTATGTAGATCACTATTTGGGTGTCGATTATGACATTCAGCATATTTCAGAATTACATGATTTAGGGTATTTGCCAATAGAGATTAAAGCATTACCAGAAGGAACAGAAGTACCGATAAGAGTACCAATGTTTACTTTGGTAAATACAAAGCCAGAATTTTTTTGGTTGACAAACTATTTAGAAACATTACTTTCCAGTATCATTTGGCAACCATGTACCTCGGCTACCATAGCCAAACAATATCAAAAAATACTGAGTAGTTATGCTGCAGAAACTGATAAAGAAAATATAGAATTCATAACCTGGCAAGGTCACGATTTCTCAATGAGAGGCATGTCAGGTACAGAATCAGCTATCCTTAGTGGTATGGGACACGCACTTTCTTTTTCGGGTAGTGATACCTTACCAGTCGCAAAAGCATATGAGATGTATTATAATGCAGATGTTACTAAAGAATTGGTAATAGGTAGTGTCAATGCAACAGAACATAGTGTCATGTGTGCTGGTAGTAAGGATGATGAGATCGGTACATTTAAAAGATTACTAGAAACCTATCCCGCAGGAATTTTATCTGTAGTGTCTGATACTTGGGATCTTTGGAAAGTATTGACAGAGTATCTTCCTAAATTGAAGAATGAAATCCTTGAGCGAGAAGGGAAACTGGTTATTAGACCAGATTCTGGTGATCCTGTGGATATTATATGCGGATGCGAACACGAAAATCCTGTAATAGCCAAAGGAGTGATAGCATTGCTATGGGATGAGTTTGGAGGAACTATTAACGAACAGGGATATAAAGTTCTAAATCCAAAAATCGGAGCTATTTATGGAGATAGTATCACTATCGGTAGAGCTACTCAAATTTGTGAACGACTAAAACAAAAAGGTTTTGCATCAACCAACGTGGTTTTAGGGATAGGAAGTTTTACCTATCAGTATAATACCAGAGATACTTTTGGTTTTGCTATGAAAGCAACCTATGTGGAGGTAAATGGAGAAGGAAGAGAGATTTTTAAAGACCCTATTACAGATGATGGAACTAAAAAATCAGCGAAAGGATTGATGCAGCTATACAAATCAAATGGAAAGATTGTTTTAAAAGATCAGTGTACCCTAGAGGAAGAGAATCAAGGATTATTTCAGACTGTTTTTAAAGACGGTAAACTAGTAGTAGATGATAGTTTATCAACCATTAGAGAGAGAATCCTTCGATAGATTAATTGTTTCTTTTAAAAAAAACTAGAAACTCCCGGGAACATGGCTAAGGGAGTTTTTTTTAGTGGTCAAAAGAAAACATTCCTTTTTAATGATAATACGATAAGAATAAAATTTTAAGACTAAGTTGTTCTAATACTTGGATCCATAACCGACTCTAATGTTTTTAGTGTTACTTTATTCTTTCTCAGAAGAATAAGAATATCCTGACGGTATTAGAATGATTAGAATGAAATAAAGAAGAAATATCCAGAAATGTTATTTTGCTATTAAGCTATGATTTAGAGTTGTTGAGCTATGCTTTTTTGCTGTATAGCTTATTTGTTTTTTTATAACAATCAGTTGTTGTAAATTTCTATTACACAAACGTAATTTAACTAAATTTATACTTATGAAACCGCAGATTATCAAACAATTAGTAAATAATATTCTTGTATACTCAACAATATTTATAGTTTCCCTATTTGTGTCCTGTTCGAATGAAGAATTGGACAATAGTATGGAGTCAACCACAGATTTAAGTAAATATTATACCTTTCTGGTCAACTCAGGATTCGAGAGAAATACCATTACATATAATGAAGAAAGCGATATGTTCATTATTGGTGAAGACCTTTTAATTTCTAGAAATGAAGTAGCGAATTATATAAAGAGAGACGGTTTGGATGCAGATATAGACAATAAACAACGTCGAGGCACTTACATTGTAAATGCAGATAATGCACGTGACATAACCTATTTTATTGAAGGTGATGTACCACAGTCATGGAAAACAGCTATAAATGGAGCAGTTTCTCAATATAATGCTATCAATGGGTCAGGACTACGCCTTTCGCTTACAAACGATAGGAACAGTGCAGATGCACGTATTTTTATTGGTTTTTCAAATGAAAATTGGGTGGCGAGAGCATTATTGCCAAATTCTTCTGGAAGGGTTGGTAGTTGGATCGAAATTAATACTAGATTTAATAGTATGGAATCAGGAAGAAAATTATTTACAATAGTTCATGAAATGGGACATAATTTTGGTCTACTTCATACAAATCAAAATAGTGGTTCAGTGATTCCTGGAACTCCTCTTACAGACCCTAACTCCGTTATGAATTCTGCTGTGCTACCTTGGGGAGGATTTACTAATTTTGACCTTGTTGCCATACGTACGTTATACCCCGGTGATGGAGGTGGTGGTGGAGACCAAAATGCTGTAACGGTTTACAGAGACTGTCCATTTTCAGGAAGTTCACAAACGTACGGAGTTGGTGATTATAACCTTAATGACTTATTGGCTAGAGGAACACGAAATGATGATATTTCTAGCTTCAGGGTTACACAAGGTTATAAAATAATTATTTATGCAGATACTAATTTTAGTGGCCGTGCAGCTAGTGCTACGTTTAGTGTTGAATGTCTTCAGCAATATAATTGGAACGATATTATTTCTTCTTTTCGTGTTGTGAGAAATTAGTAAAATACTATAACATTGAAAGTAAACTGAAAGCTCTTTTATTAGCGATTCCGACTTATTTTAAGGTAGTTTCTAAAAGTGCACATAATATTTTATTTTTTAAAACTTTTATAAGATAAATATGTTCTTCAAAATTTAATAGGGGTATTATTGAAGGAAGCAAATTGATCAAAGTTTATCCATATATCCGAAAATAAATTTTCGAATTAGTCAAGTAGAATGTTTAGAAAACTCCCAAAAAATACTTTTTGGGAGTTTTTTATGTCTGTATGTTTAGGGTTTCCTTTGAAGAAACTGTTATTGAGTTAGCAACTATTGGTGACGAAGTGATCATTAGAAACGTTAACGATTTTTATGTAAGGATCTTATCTGGATTACGACAGTATTAAAGGTGCAATAATTTGATATCTAACGAACTTATAAAACACAAACATCATGAGTGCAATCTGGTTTTTTGAGGATGCCAATCTCTTCAAGGTATTATGTCCTCATAAATTTAAAAGGTATAAAAAAGATCACGACTTTGACGCGTATAAAAAAAGCGATTACATCTATTTTGAAGAAGACTCTGCGAACAAGGTATACCTTATAGAAAAAGGAAAAGTAAAAATAGGTTATTATTCTGAAGACGGTAATGAAGTAGTAAAAGCTATCTTAATTAGGGGAGAGCTTTTTGGGGAAAAAGCAATTCTGGGAGAAGATAGAAGAACGGAGTTTGCCCAGTCTGTGGATAATACTACATCTATTTGTCCTATTGGTGTACAAACTATGCATGATCTAATGCGGGATAACCAAACTTTTAGCTTAAAAGTGTATAAATTTATAGGAATGCGCTTTAAACGTCTGGAAAGAAGGTTGCAGTTACTCCTGTTTAAGGATACAAAAACAAGACTGTTAGAGTTTTTTGATGAACTCAAAGAAGATTTTGGATATTGTTGCCCTAATACTGGCGACACCATTATACAACATCCATACACCCAACGAGATATTGCTAATTTGATAGGAACCTCCCGTCCTACACTGAATATTATTATGAACGAATTAAAAGAATTAAAAAAAATTGATTTTAATAGAAAGGAGATTCGTTTAATAAATGTTGCGTAGTGTTAGCTAGCTAACATTTTAAAAAGTTTTATGAGTTTATTTTTACAGGAATAATAATCATAAAACAAAAAGCAATGTTTAAAAAATTAATCATAGGAATACTCGCGATAGGTTTCATCGCAGGTTCTTGTAACGATGACGACGACACCATATTGGTCGCTAATGCTGGCGTAATTTCTGGTGGACCATTTGAATTTGACGTAGATGGAGAAGCAGATATGGTATCTGGAATAACCCTAGATGCTTCGGCAGCATTTGGCGAAAACAGTACTTGGGTCATTACAGATGATCAAGGTAATATTTTGGGATTACCACCAACGCTAACAGCCGTAGAAGGAGTAGATTTTGATGAAGCAGGAGCAGGAACTTGTTTAATTTGGTATGCCAGATATAATGGTACAGTTACCGGGTTAGAAGAAGGACTGAATGCCAATAATGTAATAGGAGATTTTGCTCTATCTAATGCTATTACCGTAGTTCGTAATCAAGTGGCGAATGCAGGAGTTATAGCCGGTGGGCCATTTGAATTCAATGTAGATGGAGAAGCTGATATGGTGTCCGGAATTACATTGGATGATACGAACGCATTTGGTTCAGGAAGTACCTGGGTAGTAACAGATGACCAAGGAAACATTTTGGGACTTCCGCCTACCCTGATGGCTGTAGAAGGAGTTAATTTTGATGATGCCGGTACTGGAACCTGTCTAATTTGGTATGCACGGTACGAAGGTACTGTATCAGGTCTGGAAATGGGAATGAATGCTAATGATGTAACCGGTGATTTTGACCTTTCCAATTCAATAACAGTAGTTCGAAATCAAGTTGCAAATGCAGGAACTATTTCAGGAGGCCCTTTTGAATTTGATGTGGATGGTGACGCAGATATGGTCTCGGGAATTACACTAGACACTACCAATGCCTTTGGATCCAACAGTACTTGGATTGTTACCGATGATCAGGGTGTTATTCTTGGATTACCACCAACCCTTATGGCTGTAGAAGGAGTTAATTTTGATGATGCTGGTGCTGGAACTTGTCTAATCTGGTATGCACGTTATGAAGGTTCTGTATCAGGTCTTGAGATGGGAATGAATGCCAATGATGTAACCGGAGATTTTGATCTTTCCAATTCGATAACAG
The DNA here is from genome assembly GCF_053613295.3 of Aquimarina ulvae. Taxonomy (NCBI): domain Bacteria; kingdom Pseudomonadati; phylum Bacteroidota; class Flavobacteriia; order Flavobacteriales; family Flavobacteriaceae; genus Aquimarina; species Aquimarina ulvae. The sequence goes on along the minus strand of NZ_JBSIBP030000005.1, from coordinate 172,470 downwards.
TAGTTCGTAATCAAGTCGTAAATGCAGGGACTATTTCAGGAGGTCCTTTTGAATTTGATGTAGATGGTACCGCCGATATGGTATCGGGTATTACATTGGATGACACCAATGCCTTTGGAGCAAATAGTACTTGGATAATTACAGATGATCAAGGTAATATTTTGGGATTACCACCAACGCTAACAGCAGTAGAAGGAGTAGATTTTGATGCTGCGGGTCCAGGTATCTGCCTAATCTGGTATGCAAGATATGATGGAACGGTTTCTGGTCTGGAAATGGGTATGAATGCCAATAATGTAACTGGAGATTTTGACCTTTCAAACGCTATACAAGTAACAAGAAATAACTAGTTCTAAATAAAATGAAAAAGAAACAGTTTTCACTGAAGATAAGGTGAACTTAACGTTGCTTCCATATATCAAAGGGAGCGTCACATGAGAGTTCATTGTTGTTTTTTTGTTAGTTTAAAGCGCAATCTCTGATTGCGCTTTATTAATTTTGCTTACACCGTTGAAGAGCTGAGTTTATGTTTTTTATTTCGAAAACTTTTGTTAGTGAGCCATTCAAAATATATAGTTGAGTTGATCATGCAGTTGTTTAAAAAATTATTTTATACCTTAAATTGAACAATAATATCGTAGAATATTAATCTTGGATTTGTAAATCATTCCAGCCATTTGGATTTTCATAATAGTGTAGCATTCAATTTTACCGGAGCAGGTTTTGTAACAGAAATTGGCGATGAATTGGGAACTTTTGATAAAAATATGGAGATACAAGGTCAAGGTAATGGAGAACTAAGATTAGGATTTAAGATGAACTCCAGACTTCCCGTTATTAATGGAGGTAAAATGAGCAGAGTACGTTTTTATAACATTAATGGTAAGAAAGTATTACAAATAACCGATAAAGCGTAATTAAATAGATCAGAAATGGGTGTTTTTGTATTTTCAGAGGGACTGTACATACTTGAAGTGCTATTAGACAATGGAGACAAAATAGCGAAGAAAATTATGATTAAGAGATAACATTACAGATGATATCTGTAAATACATTAAGCGATGCACTTTTGCTTTTTCAATAGTTCTAATTTCAAAGTAAATGATATTTAACTATAATTCTGAATATATGTTTCGAAATATTGGTTTTGCTTAGTGTAGAAAATAAGATAAGACCTTCTGTTATTTAATATGATGTAGTTGAAAACTTGACAAGTGTCGACTCGTTATAACTGCAAGGAGTAAGTAATTATCTAAAGAGGATGACTGTAGTAAAGTCATCCTTTTTTTATTTGTTATTACCGTTTATTATTACATCTTTGATAGTAAAGAAAAGAACCGATATTTATATACTTTTGTAAGGATAATATTTATAACAAAATATAGCTATCATTTATGAAATTCAATAAAAAGAATATATCCAACTTAGTTTTTGTAATTATTCTCATACTCTTCTTTATTCCGAATACTAGAGGGATGATACAAATTTTCTTAACAAGAATATTTTCTTTTAGTCCTGATATAGTTAATATGGAAGAACGTGCTCAGGTAGCCTCGTACGATTGGAAGCTTCATGGTGTGAATACGGAGTCCATGAATCTCAGTACTGCAAAAGGTCAGGTAGTTTTACTTAATTATTGGGCTACCTGGTGCCCTCCTTGTATTGCAGAAATGCCATCATTGCAAGAACTATATGATGATTATAAAAATAAAATGGTTTTCGTTTTTCTTACCGAGGACAATGATCCGGAACTGAATAAATTTATGAGTGATAAAAACTATAGTTATCCAATTTACCGATCATTATCAGAACATCCTGAACCTTTTGTTCATAAACCTATACCTGGAACATACCTAATTGATAAAAATGGAAATATTGTAATTCATAAAGTGGGAGCAGCAGACTGGAATACTGATAAAGTGAGGTCTACTATAGACCAGTTACTTTTAGAATAAATTATTTTTTAAAATACTTGAAAGGAACAAATAACATACCAAAACATTCTCCTTTATTTTTCCCTAAGTGTTTATGGTGTATTTTGTGGGCTCTACGAACACCTCTTGCATACCAATGATTAGCATTTCTAAATAATTTAAAACGTTGATGGATAAATATATCGTGTACAAAAAAATATGCTATGCCGTATGCCAGTATTCCAAAACCAATTGGTTCTCCCATCCAAAAAGAGATAGGATCGTGTAACATAATGCAAGACATGCTAACAACCGCATAAAATACAAAGAATAAGTCATTACGTTCCCACCAACTGTTATGATCTTTATGATGATGATCCTTATGAAGTGACCATAAAAATCCATGCATCACATATTTATGAGTAAACCAAGCCATAAATTCCATAAAGCAGAATGTCGCTATAAATATTGATATCCAGATCAGAATATTCATCTTCGATATATTTTTATAAGAGCTACTAAATTAAATGTAATCTATAATCAAAGTACGATTTAGCCAATAAGCCAATTTTTTGATAATTAGGAACTCTAATTCTTGTGTTTTTTATTTCTAAAGAAGGGGTTGCCTTTAATTTATTAAGTAATTTCTTATAATAAATATACGCGGTATATACTCCAAATTTTGCTTCTACCGGTAATTTCATAATACCCTCAAAACCTTTGTCAAAATCTTTCTCAATTTCCTCTATAATTCTGAGTTTTGAGGCCTCATCCAATTTTGCTAAATCTGTATTAGGAAAATAAGTTCTGCTCAAATCTTCGAAGTCTGCTTTGAGATCCCGTAAAAAATTAACTTTTTGAAAAGCTGAACCTAAGTGCTTCGCACTTTCTTTAAGTTCATTATATTTTTCATGATCGCCTTTCACGAATACCTTGAGGCACATAAGACCTACAACATCTGCAGAACCATAGATATACTCTTCGTATTCGGTTTTGGTTAAATAATTTGTCTTATGTAAGTCTAATCGCATACTTTTCATAAAAGCCTCATACAATGCTGGTTCTATATGATATTGATGTACTGTTTTCTGAAATGAATTCAGAATAGGATTTAGACTAATTTTTTGTTCGATAGCCTTATACATTTCAGTTTCAAAATCATTAAATAAAGTTTCTTTATCATATTCATGGAAGCTATCCACAATTTCATCTGCAAATCTTACAAATCCATAAATATTATAAATGTCCTGACGAATAGAGTCTGCTAACATTTTCGATGCTAGAGAAAATGAAGTGCTGTAGGAATTAGTTACAAGTTTACTGCAACTATAAGAAACGGAATCAAATAAAGCTTTCATTAGTATGGTTTTAATTTTATTTAATTTATGAATTGAATCATAAACAAATCTAAGGGTCTATAAATGAAATTATACAGAATATTCTAAAACTATACAACCTCTACTTTTGGTTTTCTTGATAAATTAAATTGTTTTTCTATTAATCCTGCCACTAGTTTTCCGGAAATGAGAGATGGCGGTACTCCCGGTCCTGGAACCGTTAATTGACCAGTAAAAAACAAATCCTGCACTTTTTTACTTTTTAATTTAGGTCTAAGAAATGCGGTTTGTAATAATGTATTTGCCATTCCGTAAGCATTTCCTTTATATGAATTGTACTCTTTAATGAAATCTTTAACACAAAAGGATTCTTTAAAGATAATGTTATTTTGAACATCCTGTTCAGTCAAATCTTCGAAACGAGTTATAATTTTATTAAAATAGGTTTCCCGAAGAGTTGGTGTATCTTCAATTCCAGGCGCTAAAGGGATTAGAAAAAAACCATTTTCTTTACCATCTGGTGCCGAATCTGGATCAGTGACGGATGTGAAATTTGCATAAAAAAGTGGTTCATCTGGCCACTTCGGGTCGTCATAAATATCTTTTGCGTGGGCATCAAAATCTGTATCGAAAAACAAATTGTGATGCTGTATATTTTTTAGTTTTTTATCAAATCCAACATAAAATAATAATGAAGAAGGAGCAAACGTTTTACGCTCCCAGTATTTTTCAGAATATTGTCTGTATCGAGGTTCTAATAAAGTTTCTCCATGGTGATAATCCGCTCCACAAAGTACAATATCGGATGTTATGGTAGAAGAATTAACTACAATTCCAGTGGCAACCCCGTTCTCAACTAAAATTTTATCTACTGGAGAATTTGTGTGTATTACGACTCCTAACGATTCTGCCAATTTTTTCATTCCAAGAATTACCTGATACATTCCTCCTTTGGGATGCCAGGTTCCTAATCCAAAATCAGCATAATTCATAAAACTATAAAAAGCGGGTGTGTCACTAGGTTTAGCACCAAGAAATAACACAGGGAATTCAAGTATTTGTATTAATTTTTGATTTTTGAATTCTTTTCGTACTTCTTTAGAAATAGTACTAAAAAATTGTCTAAGTTTTTTAATAGTCTCCTTTGTAACAAGTTCGATTGGAGAAATACCCGGTCTGTATACCAATTCTTTAATCGCTACATCATAATTATTCTTGGCATCGGTAATAAAACTTTTCAATTTTGAAGAACTTCCTTTTTCTTCTTTTTCAAAGGCAGCGTATATTTTTTCTAAAGTATCTTCAATCGTTATACTTTCCTTATTTTCAAAAAACACTTTATACGCAGGATTTAATTTCTCTAATGAATAAAACTCAGAAGGACTTTTATTAAAATCGTTAAAAAACTTCTCAAAAACATCTGGCATCCAGTACCAAGAAGGCCCTATATCAAAAGTGAAACCATCTTTTTTTAGCTGTCTTGCACGTCCTCCAACAGTATCATTTTTTTCGTATATAGTTACGTCATATCCTAGTTGAGCAAGATAACAGGAAGCAGAAAGGGATGAAAAGCCGGAACCTATAATTAGTACTTTTGGAGACATGGAAGTTTGTTTAGGGGTTAGGTTAGTTTACTATAGTTCTTTAATAAAATCGGTTATGGAAGAAAAATAACGGTGATTGGGCGCACTATTTCCAGAAATATGCATCGTTTGCTTACCGAACATCCAAAATTCACTTTCTCTTTTAGTACAAATTACCTCATTAAATTTTTGTACATACTCACTTATTTTATCTTTCTCTGGTCTAACAGTAAAATAAGATACAAAAACCGTGTTTTCGTGAAAAGAAAGCATATTTGGAAGACTATCTAACGGAATACTGGGACCGAGGTAAATCGCCTTGTATCCTTTAAGTAGGATTTCATAATTAATATATAATAGCCCTAATTCATGAATTTCATTTTCTGGTAAATAGAGTATAAAAGCTTTATCCGTTTTTGTAGATTTAGAATATTGAAGCTTCTCTATATTAATCAATAATTTTTGTTTGATTAAATTGGTAATAAAATGTTCGTGAGAAGGACTAATTGTATTGGTTTGCCACAATAATCCTATTTCTGTTAATAGTGGGATAAAAATATCTGTAAATATTTGTCTAAATGTTCTTTTCTCTGACAATTGCTCATAGGTGCCTAAAAATAATTGTAAATCATAATTAAGCATAGATATTTTAAGAGAATTAATCGCTTGGTTTTTCGTGCTGTTATCAGATACAATTCGTCTTACATACTCGTCAATTTCTTCATTATTGAGTTTTGAAACCCTGGAAATTTTATATCCACTATTTACTAGATAAGTAACATTCAGTAGCTTTTGAAGACTTTTAAGACTATATGTTCGTATATTCGTTTCAGTTCTGTCCGGAGATAATAAATTATAGCGCTTCTCCCATATCCTAATCGTATGTGCTTTTACACCGCAAAGATTTTCAAGGTCTTTGATACTGAAATTTTGTTTAATATTGTTCACTCTTTACAAATAATAGTTAAACAAATTTAAAGAAAAAGCGGGTATTCTGTTTGTAGTACTTGTTAAAATATTACAGTTTATTGTTAAAAAGAGGGATGAATTATTTTTTTTAAGTCAATACAGAACGTTTATTGTGCTAATACTATGGTTTGATACTAAAAAATATAACTTCTGATAATTCATTAGATAGCTATTCTATTTGTTTTTAGAAGTCTTTAAATTTGACAGATTCGAAATTAGTTTCTGAGAAAAAACATGGTGATTTTTATGAAAAAGTAACAGGCAAGAATACAACTATACTTGCCTGGCTCTGTTTTAGTAGCAATCCGCTGTGATAGATAAACAATAGTATATAATATGTTCCGGATAGCTAGTTGAACCAATCTAATTTTTTTTCAGCGGGATTTGAATTGTATTATCATTAAGCTTGTTTTGGAACTTTAAAAAATTGTTTTCGGACGGATGCCTCGGAGTTTCTCTTTATGATGATTTATTCGGATTTTATAAAATCTAACGGGTTCAATTTTTTACCATCAAGTCTCACTTCATAATGAAAGTGTGGTCCGGTAGATTGACCAGTGTTTCCCGTGTAACCTATAATTTCACCTTTTGTAACTTATCGAAGAAAAAACATTAGAAGTGGATACGGTTGAAAGCTACTCGATTGATACGGGATGGATATATACAAACGATGAAGTTACTTTTTTATCGAGCTTATTTCAATCCAGAAATGTATTCCTGAAGATAGCAGATACGCTAGTGAAAGTGAATAATAAAACTTCTTCTTTTGTGGCCACTGAAACACAGAGGTTCAAAAAGTCTTTTAAACTAATTATGAATTTTTTAGAGGCGTGATTAATTAGTATGATGGTATTGCCTATAAAGTGAATAATTTTACCCAGAACGATGAAGGTGAGAGTGTTCCTGCTAATTATCATGTACTATCTCCGTATCCTTATATAGTAGAAATCCTACGTGTCGGATTTAAATTTGTAGGGTTATCTTTTGGAGGAGATTTTATTAGTGATCCTAATAGCAGAAAGCTTATATGGGATACGCAAAAGGAGATAGAACAGTTAAATTCATTATTTCCACCATTACATCATTTTACAACTCCAGAAAGTACAGCGGTCATTGATGGGTTGGAGGAATCGGTGTATTCGTTACGCGTAAATATTAATTTTCTTTTTGGATATGATTTCCGTGTGTTTTTAAATTTACCAGAACATTTAGAAGTACTGAGTTATAACGTCTCTTTTAATGATGCAATTCTTTTTAGTAGTGATTTACGAAAGTTTGACAATAAAAGGAACTTGAGCGTAAAGGATGCCAGTGAGTTAGGAGATATACTGATAGCACTGAAAGTACGTAACACGATAGCAGGTGAAGTTACTGGAGATATATCCAAGTTCAATTTCTTTACTATTTGGCGAGATGATGGAGTTTTAAATGAATTCCCAAATACTTTTACTTTATCCGATGTATTACCGGATATGACTTTTGGATCGTTTTTAAACAAGCTAAAGAACTGGTTGAATCTAGATATTAAGTGTAGACAAGATTCGGTTATTATGGATTATGTAGAACAGAAGTTTATCGAATCTTCCTTTATCGATGAATCCCATTTACAAGCAGATACGATTCCTAGAGATTTTAATAATAACATAGCCTACGAACTACAGGTAACGGGTACAGACTTGTATGTATCTAATAATGGATTGGTCGAGAATCGTACGAATTATAAAACGCAGAATGTTCGAACCATTGATCTGGGAGCGCATATGATGACGATACAGAGTAAGTTGGATATACGTTCCGCTCGACGGATACAGGATGCAGAATTTCAGGTATTGGTTTATGATGGTTTACAAGGAGGTGTACCTGAAGCAATACAGGATGTAGATGGAGTAGCATTTTATCCGGAGGATATTTATGAGCGATTCTGGAGTAATTGGTTACGATTTAGAACAAATTCTGAAACTATCAAAGAACGGTTTGATTGCGATATCTTCGAGAAGTTGACCACGGAACAAGGCAAGTATAAATACAACAAGAAAATGTTGGTTAAGAAAATAACCAAGAGAAGAAAGAACGAAAATACTTGGGAAGTACGAACTGAGAGTGAAACGATTTAGTTTAATTATATCGTCATTTTCCTGAACTATAAATGTTCTTATATATTTTGGTTCAGAAAATATATAAGAACATTTTTTAAATAAAAGAAACAAGCTATACTATAAATGTAAATGAAGAGCAGAAGAAACATTATCATTTAAACCAAATGCCTCTAGATTATGTATTTCTAAATCTGGTCTAGGAAATAGCCATACTGAACGTCCGCTCCACCAACTGTGTTCGCATAGAAGCAATAATCCACTTACGACAAATACTGAACTGATGGAATCGTTCCATCCAAGCCAATTAAAATTAGGCAACCAAAGATTACTCCACAAAGGTAAAAGATGACCCCTGGCATTGCTATGAGAAAATAAGAAAGCAGGGTCAAAAACTGGACCTTCAATAAGAGGAGCATCTATTGTTGCTAACTTTTGTAATTCTCTAGATAATAAAGGTAATTCTGTTCGTTTTGATAAGGCTTCAAGGTCTCTTATTATACGCTCTGACTTTTGTGTGATTTTTTGTTTCGCCCATTTATGATCATCATGCTCCTGTAATTGCACACTTGGCAATGTGTCTAAAACTTTTTTTATTATCTCTTCTGTTTTGGTATTAGTAGCCCATGCTTTTAATACAATATTATCTTCAAAAACGTATACAATTTTCTCATTCGGTAAACCAGTTCCATTCAACATAATAGGAGCCTCTAGTTTAGAGAACACTTCATTAGCTTCTAACTCTTTTAATGTAAAAAACTCTTCCCTAAAAAGAAATTTTAATTCTAATTCGTTTTTTTCATTTTTCATTTTTTAAAATTTAAATAGTTTTTACTTACTCTTACGCTTTTCAGTTTCCGCGTTTTGCTTCACAAAAAATTATAATGGTTGATCAGACCCAGAAACAATTGCTTATTTGGAAAGAGGAGTATGTTTAGTGCTACATGTTACCCTTGATTTTTATTTTTTTTTGAAGTAGTTGCGTTTTATGACTGAATTATGGATACTATAAATCGATACATACGTGCTTCAATAAGGAGACAAGATGTTTTGGTATCATTACTAAAAAAGGAAGAACAGATATACGATGAATCTGAAAAGAATACTTGGAGTAGTTACTATCAGTCGGAGTGATTGGTTTGGAAAACATTTTATTTAGCTTACTAGATGTGTTTTTTTAAACAGGTGGTTTAAGTGAAACTCGAATTTGAGAAGTCTGAAAGAAGCACTCAAATCCGTTAGTTGAATTAATCCCACCTATCCGGCGGGATCTCAGAAATTCTACCTTTATTCTAACTAGAAGTCTACCGAGTTCAATAAAGCGGTTCATTTCCTAAGTTTATCAAATAACACTTAAATGAACTAGTATGTCATTTGGATATACACATATTAGTAAACCGTCTCAGAAATAGGTGAGTTAAACTATTATCATAAAAGACATGTGAAAATTTGAGGGAAAAAATAGTCTTTTGAATTTATTTTGTTAATTTAGAAGCAACAAACAATTATAAACCACCCCATTTCTGAAGGTTTCTTCGGGTATGGGGTTGTTTATTAAAAGTATGAAAAACATAAAAAAATGACAAATACAAATATTAAAGATGCCGCTAAAAAGATTTTTAATGAAAATATCAAAGACAAACTATCGGTTAAGTTAGATCACAAAGATGAATACTATTTGAAATTGGTCATTGAAGATGCCATCAGAATTGGAATCAAGAAAACTAAATAATTAAAGTTCAAATAACGATACTACTATTATGGAATCAGAAAAAATAAAACATCAGTATTTAGCAAAATTGGATAAAGAAGTAGTTGCAAAATTAAAGGAGGAACATTTTTTAATGTTGGATGAAACGATTGAAAATGTTATTGAAGGAAATGATAATGTCAACGGGAAAAAAGCGGAAACGAAAGATGAGTTATTCTTAGTGATATCATTTGGTATGATAACAAGGATAGAATCATTTAAAGCGATGGTATCATCAATACTAAATGCCGAACCAAATAGTCAGGTCAATATTAATTATAGAGGTAAAGTATTTACCTATGATAACTAAAGTCTAAATAAACGATAAAATAGTAATGACATATAATAATTATATAGACCACTTAGAGGCTTTCAATAAACAACTTAAGGAATTAGGAGCTTCAATAAGTCAATCACGTGAGGAATATTTAGAATCGGTGAATTTATATCAGAGTAATTTAAAATCATTTCTTGATGATAACGCTAAGAGCACGTTTGATAATCAATGTAGATTTCTTATAGAAATAAATAAAGATAAATTGAGTATACTCGAAACTCAGGAAAGAAATTTACTGACCGAAAAACAAGACCTAACGCTAACCTACCAAATTATTTCCAGCAAAGAAAGTACTAGGCAGCAACGGTGGTTAACAGGTGCTATTATTTTTATAGGGTTGATATCACTTTTGAAAGCTTTTAAATGGATATAAAGTTTAAATAAACGATACAACTGGATGTGAGCAGTAAATTAGGAATAGAGGATATGACAGATAAAAAAAAGAAAAAATGTTATATGTGTGATAGTTATGCTATAACTGTTGAACATGTACCACCAGCTTGTCTTTTCCCTGAAAAAAAGGATTCAAAAAATATTGATTTTAGAAAGAACCTTATAACAGTTCCTTCGTGCGAAATTCATAATTCTAGGAAATCCGATGATGATGAGTTTTTAATGTTTTCATTATCTGGTTTGATAAAAAATAATTTTGCAGGACAATTACAACATTACTCTAAAGCGACTAGAGCTATGAAAAGAAAGCATCAAAACTTCTTAACTAATCAGATATTAAGAAACCATAAATATGCTTCAATACGAACTATTACAAAAAAAAGAAAGATTATTTCCTTTGGCAACCCAAACATTAAAAGATTAAATGATTGTTTCGAACATATAGCTTATGGTTTATACTTTAAAGAATTTAATGAAAGGTTTATTGGAGAAATAAAAATACTTATTGAATTTGTAATTTATCAAGATGATTTCACTCAAACTTTGGTTAGTTTAATTAAAAAACAATTCGAGGTTGAAGAGAATTTGAAAGGAATTATAAAAGGAGAAAACAAAGAAGTTTTTACTTATGAGTTTTTACGACCTGATAGAGATGGATTTATTGCCTTAAAATTAGTTTTTTATGGAAATGCAGAAGTCTATATCACATTTAAAAAGCAAGAAATGGAAGAACCCTTTGATTTAGCTATGAAAATGGCAATAGGAGGAATAAAAACAACATTTGATATAAAAGGAGAGAAATTCACTTTCAACTAAAATCTACAGCCAACAAGAAAAGTCATTGTTTAATATTTAGATAAGCTCTAAAAGCGAAGAAAGAAAATAAGTAAATAAAAGTTCAATAAAACGATGAAACAAACAAGAACCATATTGTTAGGAATATTTGTTTTAACTGTTATCAGTTTGATTTACTTGTTTGTAAATAACCAAAATCTAAAAACAGATTTAATTCGAGCCGAATCTATAAGCATTAACTATGAGGGTCAAATTTCTGGAATGAATAAGACAATCGAGAACATAAGCGAACAATATGTCTTGTGTTCTGAACTAGTAGAAAATCTTCAAAATAACCTTAACAGAGAAGCTGTCCTTAAAAAATATAAGGAGGAAATGGAAGAAGAGAATCACAATCGAAACTTATATAAAGTTCTGACCAATATAAAATTGAGACAAAATCCAGATGAAAATTCAACAATTATAAAAGAAATTAGACTCAATGAAATTGTAAATCTTATGGTTAGTGGATTTGAGGATAATTACAAAAAAAATAATTATCCTAACGAGTGGTGGAAAGTGAAATTCAAAAATAAAGTTGGCTGGGTGATAGCAAAGTATTACTACACAGATTTGTTTGGTGATGGTCAAAGAAAACTAGAAGAAAACTTGTTGTTTATTCAATAAAACGATACTAAATTAAAATATTTTCAGCATGCTTAAAGAGCCAGGATGTTTAATTCCAATTCTTTTTTTTACTCTGGGTCCTTTGCTATTCGTAGGATTTGATTTGGGTGATAAATTTGAAGAAAATAGAGCACTTGTTCTTTTTATATTTTTAGGAGTGTGTATTTTACTTGGAATTTATCTAAGTAAAATTCTAAAGAAAGGTCAAAATAAAGCTCGAAAGATTATTGATGATTATGATACACAAAGAAAAGCGAATCAAGAAATCCGAAATTTGACTATAAGATATAGTCAAGCTAAAAATGATGTGCAATATTTATCTGATAAATTTCTTATAAATGAAATAATGGATGAAAATTTGGATTTTATTACTAAACTTGCTTACGAAGAAGCTTTAGTAGAAAGAGGAATCTTGGAAAGTAGTGAAACTCATGAAAAACTCGCTCTAGTTAAGAAAAAGTTTGATTTATAATTTTTTAGTTTTTATCCGGAAAGTGGGAAGATGCTTTCAGTACGCAATAGTAATTTAAAAGTTCAATAAAACGATAAAGAAGATTGAAGAAAAAATTGAGGATCTTCAGGATGAAGTATTTCGAAAGGTTTCATAACTTATCTTAAATGATCTAGAGAAATATGGTCCTGAAAAAATAGCAAATGAATTAAATGATAGTTCAGAGAGTAATTTTTATGTAGTTCCTACAGTAGATGGGGTTAGGAATACGTAAGTAATTTGATAAATAAAAAGTTTAAATAACTATATAATACGGCTGTAAAGTAAAGGAGACCGTTGTGCTCAATGCTAAAAAAATGAAACTATCAAAACATAATATTAGAACCTTTTTACTATCTGCTAATCAAAAAATTGAGGGAAATGCAGACTATATTTCAAGTAAATTAGATAAAGGTGGTGAAATGGATTTTATGACATATCCACCAAATTGTGGTTTTACCGAAGAAGAAACTCGCTCATTAGAAAAATTGAAAAATGACCCTAATTTGAAAAGTGCATTGAGGAAAATTTTGGCTGATAACTCTGCTGGTGTTCTGTTTGATTTATTCAATATAATTGACGGAACTTCAGAGCCTGATGAAAGTTTTGGTAAATGGACTGAGATTTGTTTCGTTGACAAAACAGATGAGATTGCTGCAGATTTAGATTTTCTTCACGACAAATTATATGACAAGTATTGGGATTGGAAAGAAATAAGACCTAAAAAAAGTTGGAAATTGGACAACTATGATGGATAAAAACACTGGGGACAATAAATAACTAAAGTTCAATAAAGCGATATTATCCTAGATGTCATAAATTAATCGGGGAAATAAACCCCATTTCTTTTAGTTTTTTAGTAATTTAGAAGCAACGTAAAAAATTATAATTAAACCCCATACTCAGTTTAACTCTGAGTATGGGGTATTTTGTTCAAATAAACGATGGCTCTAAATAAACAAAAATGTATGCGCTGTAATGGGAGTGGATGCTTAAAAAGAGATTTTACAGGCAAAACTATTCCAGCTCGTCCAAGCGAGCAAGACGCTTCCAGATGTTATAGCTGTAGTGGGAAAGGATACATCAATATCTAAAAGTTCAAATAAACGATGGAATATGAATATGAATTTTGGCACTTGATAATAATAACTATAAGTAATTGCTTGTTCTCGCTTATTTCTGAAAATCCTCGCGGATTTTCACTTTGGTGTGTACTTGCAAAGTTAAGGCTAAACCACGCAACTACTCATAGCCGTAGACGTTCGCTTCCATTAAAAGAAAAAATAAAAACGCTACAATTATGAAAACAACATCAAAAACCAAAAATACAACGCATACAAATGCACAAACTTCTAAACCATTTTTTAATAAAAGTGGAGCGGGAACTTTTTTTTCAAATTCCAAAGAAGCTGAACCACCTTTTCTTACTCCATCTTATATTCAGACCAAACTTACAATTGGTGAGCCTGGGGATAAGTATGAACAAGAAGCTGATGCAATGGCTGAAAAGGTTGTTCAAAAACTGGATATATCTAATTCATCACCCGATATTCAAAACAAATGTGATGATTGCGAACAAGAGGAAAATCTTCAAAAGATGGAAGCTGAAGAAATGACGATAAGTAAGAAACCCATTTTTGAAAGTGACGACAGAATAAACAATAAACTTATTCAAGGCAAAGGAATAGATGAAGTAGACCCAAGTGTTGAAACGCAACTCCAAAATTCTAAAGGAAGTGGTCAGCCCTTAGATAAGGGAACTCGACAAAATATGGAGCAAAGCTTTGGTGCTGATTTTACAGGAGTAAAAGTTCATACAGGCAATAATGCTGTCCAGATGAATCAAAGTTTGGGAGCACAAGCATTTACAAATGGAAGTAATATTTATTTCAATAAAGGGAATTATAACCCAAGCTCCAAAAATGGCAATAAGCTTTTAGCACATGAATTGACCCACGTGGTACAACAGGGGGCTGCGGTACAGACAAAAAGGAAGACTGAACCTGCGAATTATGCATTACAAACGCTTTTAGAAAACGATGAAACTACATCAAGCAATTCAATGCTTTTCAAAAAAGAGATTGCTTCTTTTCAACAACAAAACCCAGCTTCTGAAATCCTTCAAAAACAGGAAATGATACAAAGCCAAGAAATGGTAGGAGAAGTAAAAGAAACCACCAACAGGTCAAAAGTACAACGTGTGTGTGGGGGATGTGGAAATGGTTGCTCTCCGAGTCAGGCCCCACCTACAACTACCACTACTCCAGCGACCCCGCCTTCCAGCACCGCTGTCCCTACTGTTACAGGAACATTGACACCCAAAGATAATTTTACAGGGAGAAGTACGACTCAGTATGGCGTTGGAGAAGAAATTGACTTGAATTTTACGACTACTGCTACTGGCCCACTACCTTCTGGTGTAGGATTGGAATGGACAAAGAAAAGTGGATTGGGTGCAGTCGTAAATAATAGTAGCAATAATGGAAAGGGAACCTTTACTGCAGGCGATAGAGCAGGAAGAGTTGAACTAGAGTTAAAAGTGGTTGGGGGCACACATGCAGGGACTGTTGTGGATACAAAGGCATTTGATGTTGTAGAGCCAAGTGGAGCTTATATGGAACGGACACCTGGAACAGGAATTTGGCATCAGCAAGGTAGTGCTTCAGTAGGATTTAAAGGCGATACATACTATACTCCAAAGGATGTATCGTTTCATTACACAAATATGAGAGAAGGAAGTTGTGCAGGAATTGGAACTGGATATTTTTCAGGAGATAATGGGCAGGTTCATCCGGTAGGCACATGGCTTTCAGTTGGAACAGGGAATGCTAGCAAAGGCTCCAAAGATAACTCAACAGATACTGTTTCTACTGGACCTCATACTAGAACACCTTATACGGCCGGAACTTTTCTTTGGCCAATTCCTTGGCAATTTAAGGTGGGGAGTGGTTCCGCAAAAACACTTACTACAGCAAACCATAGTGAAGTAGTAGACTCAACTGGCAAAGCTTCAATTTCAAAAGCTGGAGCTGGTCCATTCTCGAAAGAATTGAATGACTCCTCATCAGGTTATTAGACTACTTAAATCAAAAAGTTTTGTATAAGTTAACAACTGTAATATTTTTTTTAGTTCTTCAAAACTGCGGAGACATTGCATCACATAAAAATTCAAATTCTAACATGAAAAATCAAACTCACTCAATAGAAGAAGCGATTAATCAAATCCGATCAGCAGGAGAGAAAAAGAACATTGCAGCATTTGAAGAAGTGTCTGATTCACTATTAGCAATATGGGAAAATGAAGAAACTAATCACCATGCTATTGTATTATTGGAAATTTGCAACAATTTAAGTTCCTATGATTTTCATCCACGAGAGAAAAGAATGGAATTGTTAGAACAATATGCTGCAAAGGCATTGTTTCATCCTAAGTTGTCTCTTGAAATTAAGCAGCAAATGGCTTTTCAGCATCATTTATATTATGCTAAAAAACAAAGTAACTGGGAAAGAAGTCCTCAATTCGAAACGGAAAGAGAACGACTCACCCAACAATGGCTGAAAACCTTGAATCAGATTCATTCAGAGATAGACTACAATTTCAATTTTTCAGATGTGCCAGATGATAACATACAGCCTCCTCTTGAAACGGGTTTATCGGCAGGAATTGACCCCAAGCACATCAAAGATTCTTTGTTTCGAAAGGAATATGAATTAGAAATTGAAAAAAATCGACAAAAGACAGAAATGTATCAGCAGCAAATGTTGCTTCATCAACTTTTTAAGGATTATCCAAGCAAAATAGAAGATTATATTTTAGACGTTTATTCCAACAATCAAAAAGATTTGGAAGCCCTGCATCAGTTATTTACCCTTAATTCTGTTGAAAAATATTTTCAAGAGAAAATAATGGCTGTATTAAAATCGAAAAATTAAAATTATGGATTGGTTGAAGTCTCTTTACCCTGAAGTCAAAAATATTCTGTTGGAAAGTGTACCGTCTTATTGGACAGATTTCAAATTAATTTTAGATACCATGTTGCGAGAACCGTTATCCACAGAAGTTGCTTTACCACTTGCGGCTTGTCGTTCTGTTGGAGGTAACGCTAAGGACGCTGTACCTTTAACTTCAGCATTATTAGCTATCTCAATAAGTATGAGGATTTTAGACGACCTGCAAGATAGAGACAGAGCGGGAAGACTTTGGGAAATTGTAGGCAACGCAAGAGCTTTCAATTATGCTACGGCTACTCAATTTTTAACATTTGAGATTTTAAGACAAGCGAATTATCCCTTACCAGTATTTCATAGAATACATCAATCTTTTTTAAGTGCATTTTTACACTTATCAGCAGGACAGGATAGAGATTTAAAGGGAGAGACAAAAGATTTTGAAGCCTATTGGACAACTATAGAAATGAAAACCGCAACAGCATATTCTTTAGCGTGTGCAACTGGTGCTCAAGTAGGAACTGACAACTCGGAGTGGGTACAAGCATGTGGATTATTTGGGCATCATTTAGGCCTTGCTATACAGATATTCAATGATATGGAATCTTTATGGGACTCAGATTCTCTTACTGATTTAGAGCAAGGAAAGGTTTCCCTTCCGCTTCTTTATGGCATAGCATTTCAACATCCCAAAAAAGAGTTTCTTCGAGACTTGGTTGAAACCAATCGCATTAAAGAGAACGCTAAAGAAATTACCAAAGTTCTAACGGATATTGATACTAAACAATTTATGATTTGGTTGGCACTAAAAGAAAGAGAAGCCGCTTTAAATGAATTAAAAGTTTGTCCCAATGAAGAAGGTAAACAAGTACTCGAAGCTTATATTACGGGAATGTTTGGTGATATAGAAGACCAACTAGACAAATCCAAAACGGAAGCGAACAAAGACTAAATGTCAATAGCCTCCATTCGTCGGCTACTGCATTTAGCCAGACCGTTAGGTGCAATAAGAAAAAAACTGAATGCAATTCAATTAAATTATAGCTGATTATAAGAAGAATAGTAATAAAAGCCCAGCTCTGCGAAGTTTGCAACTTCGTAGCGGTATGAGTAAGAGATAAAGAAA
This sequence comes from Aquimarina ulvae, assembly GCF_053613295.3. Taxonomy (NCBI): domain Bacteria; kingdom Pseudomonadati; phylum Bacteroidota; class Flavobacteriia; order Flavobacteriales; family Flavobacteriaceae; genus Aquimarina; species Aquimarina ulvae. The sequence goes on along the minus strand of NZ_JBSIBP030000005.1, from coordinate 155,070 downwards.
GCAATAACTGATTCAGAATAAACACAATAATAGTTCAATAAAACGATTCATTAATTTTATTTAATATTAAAAATTTTTTGATAAAAAAATCCTTGATTTGTTTGATTTTAAGATAATAAAATGTGTTTTTTTTCTGAGTACCTGACCAGCGTTTAAACAACTATTAAGAATTATTCAGCAACTTCAAAATGTATTACCGGATACTATTATAGTATATCTTAGAAAATGCTTAATACAATCTCCACAAATAAAAGTACATCTTATAGGTTTGATAGAAATCAAGGATATTATTTCATTATTCTGGTCTGTACTTGCAGATATAAATTGAAACCTTACGAATATATATTCCCGTCTTCAGACAACAACATTGTTAGTTATTTTTGATATGTATTACACTAAAACTAATTTAAATGTTAAAAATTCAACTCAAGATGAGTTCGATATAAAAATTAATAATAAACTAACTGACAAGGATGTTATTTTTAAACATAAAAGTCTTAATACTATATATTGATTACCATTGGGTAAGAATTTTTTTCACAAATCAACAATAAGATAACATCTCTCAGTAAGTTTTTATGGTAGATTAATATAACAAAAGTGATGTTATACTTGACGCTTTGGACTACAGGAGTTACAGATTAAAAAATGATCAAAGGACGTAATATAAATACTTTATTTAAAAAACATTAATTATGAAAATAACCAGAATTTTATTAATCACTATTCTTCTTTCAATTTTATTTATTCGATGTTCGAATGAAAACGAAGATGTAAATTCGCACGAAGTTTATGAACTGGATTTCTTGTCACACGAGAGCTCTAAACTTTTGCCTGTACCCATTAACTATAAATGTAAGAAACGAAAAAAAGGACTCCCTCTAAATTGGATGTTAGTAGATGGTGGCGGCACTATAACGGATAATGGCAGAAATATAAAGGGACAAAATGATCGAGGTGGTACGTGGTTAAATGAAGATATTAAAAAGATCCGTAACAGATGTTCTACCAGCTTTAGTTTTGACTATGATTATTCTAATACTTTGGCAACAGTAATAATAGAATTCGCTGAACCAAGCGCAGACCAAGTTCAAATATCAAGACAAAATTTTAATAATTCAGTATTTATAATTGTTCGTGATGAAAATAAAGATATAGCTTTCATCAGAAATATTCCTTTCAAAGGTAGAGTGACAATAACACCTGAAGAAATTTATATCAATTATAGGCTATTAGAAGTTCCTTCATTTGAGTTCTCATTCGAACATTTAAAAATGGGAGTATCTGCAAATAATACCATATCAAATATGAATCTAACAGGATTCGGTATTGATAAAGGTATCTTTTCACCTCCGAATAGATCTCACCAGGTTTCTCAATCTTATAGTAATTTGGATATCAAATGGCATGAAGAATACTTCGATAATACAAATAACGTAACTATTCAAATTTGGGTTAATGATTTAATTGTAATTAACGAAAATATTATTAACGACGGGATTTACAATTATCGAGGAATAGAATTTGGAAATATGAAAGTTAAAATTACAGGTGGAAGTGAAACAGACGAAATAGAATTTGATTATTATATTGAAGGTCCTTACCTTTAAGTTCTTTGAAATATTTGATCCTTTACTCCAGCTCTGCGAAGTTTGCAACTTCGTAGCGGTATGAGTAAGAGATAAAGAAAGTAATAACTGATTCAGAATAAACACAATAATAGTTCAATAAAACGATAACAAATGAAGCCTAGCAGTGAACTAGGCTTCATTTGTTAAATTTGTTTTGAAATATTGGCAGCCCAATGGAAATTCAATTTTTATAATTGCCTACTAATAATTTTCTTATTAGGGGAGCTATAATTAGAATAGCATTCTAATTTTAGAATGGTTCAGAAAGGCCAGTCCGATTGAGTACAAAAAATTACAGCTGGATAAAAACAAACAAAAGAAAACCAAAATGAATTCAAGCCCATTATTATAGCTGTTCCTAGATGAAATAAGAATCCCATCGTTATAAATACAAGTACAAATTCTTTGGGTAAGATTAATACTAATGGGAATAAACATTCAAATACAATTACGGTTAGAGAAAGAATTTGAAAACCTCTGTTGCTAATATTTAGCTTATTCATCAATATTTTGTTCCCGTATATCCTCGTATGAAAAATCCCTTTTAGATATACACCAGAACGCCACCCCTTTTTTATTATTTTGTTGAATCCAGAAATAAAATACACCAAACAGCATTGCAGGGTAAGAAACCATAATCCAACATTCTTTACTAGCAGTTCATCGGATAACGAGACTATAAACACTGTTATTATTATCAATGCGAAAGCCTGATCTGATCCATCCAATCCAAATGGTAAAACGTGAAAAGTTATTAGTATTGAAAATATTAACAATGCTTGGAAAAACAGCATTTGAATATTAAAAATTTCCCCAAAAACTAATATACCTAGACTGCAAAGGTTAACAAGAAAAAGAGAGTGCACGAAATTCTTTTTTTGATATATCTTTATAATATTGGATAAATTCAAGCGTATTCTATACTTTGGATTATACGTCTGAAGGAATTCCCAGGACAAAATCCCTTTTGATGTAAACATTTTTCTTTGACAGAGGAGCTCTATTGTACTGATTAAATATCCACAATATACCATAATGGATATGTACGAAATTATCTTATTTGCTTCCATAGAGTCTGTGTATTTCAGAAATTAGTAAAACATTGGATTGAGAACCTTTCTGCTTTAAAGGGTCATTTGTTACAATAAGGAATTGAACCTTCGACATTAAAACATCTGAAAATAAATTGCAACTAATATAATTCAGAATTAATAAATAGGGAACAGTGAATTTTAACCTACTTGCATCATTATTATTTTTGATGGTACGAGATAGCAACACTGCAATATCCAATATAGATTTTCTGAAACGTTTTTTAGGATTCCAAATGAAGTCTATTTTTGTTCTATTGCTAAAAGTTCCGATTTCCTTCCAATTCGATATATTGTTTTTATCATCGAGACAACGATATAAAATTATTATATCTTCCGTGGCGGGTATTGGAGCGAAAAATGACCATTGCGGAATCAAGTTTAAAATGTCATAATTCCTTATCCTATTGAGTTTTCCAAACTTAGTATGTGCTAAGATTGTCAATAAAAACCAGATTGAGAAAAAATATATTGACCACATAACTTAAACTTGGTTTTGACTTAAAAGTTCTCTTCTTGCATTTAGTAACCTTTTAGCTGAAAGTAATGGATCAGAAAAATTGATAAGATTGTCAAGTTCTAATTCGTTTTCAACTTGACCTGGACATAACGAAGTAGCAGCAATCACTGTAAAATAGACTGCTACTGCTGTGATAGCCCAACATACCGATGTTGATCCAATATTGGTTTCTAGCATATTGCTGGGAACCAATTCTAAGACTTCTTTTTCAATAGGAGTAAGAATGGGGTCATGTTTTACAAGTATAGCATCGTAAATATCCTCTTTATCGTTTAAAAATTCAATCATTTGAAAATTGCTTGCTTCAATATGGCCTCCGTTATATGGAAAAGGTAGTACAGCTAAGTCAATTTCTTTGTTTACGAAAAGATTATTAGCAAGCTCTTTACAACCGTAATTAATCTGTGCGAAGGAAGGTGCATTTAAACATTCATCTATAGCTTCTTCTATAGAAATAGGACTTCTGTCAGAAAACTTGGACATCAATCTTTCCTTTAACTCCTTTGATGAATCCTCTTCAGGGTGACGTATAGCATTGACTATTTCTTTTTTAAACGAGCTATTCTTTTCAAAGAAGAACATAGTTATACTTCCAGGTTTTGTCAGAAATAAATCTGTGTCAATCTTCTCTGGTTTATAATCCAAGCAAACTAAATTTTTGGTAGTTGTTGGTCTGGTCTCTTTAGCGTGATTGACTTTTCCTAAAGTTAAAATTTCAAAATTTTCGTCCTTAAATTCTTTAGTGTTTTTCATGATTCAATAAATATTAAATGTTGTAATGTTTATTAGTGCTATCTTCTTACTGAAGGTTAACATTACTTCTTGAAATATTTAAAGGATGAGCAAAAATTTACTAAAAGTATTCTACGACCAGGTAATGTTTTTTTCAAACAATGGAACAGAATTGATAGAAAGTCCAAATATTATGGTTAGTGAAATTCACAAAATTACTGGTCAAAAAAGGGAAAAGGTTATTGAATTATTTGTAGCATTAAAAAAAATTGATTTTTTAGAAGAAGTACCAGAAACCCAGCTCTGCGAAGTTTGCAACTTCGTAGCGGTATGAGTAAGAGATAAAGAAAGCAATAACTGATTCAGAATAAACACAATAATAGTTCAATAAAACGATAACTAATTATACATTGCGTACTAGTAAACCTATTCCATTGTTGTATACAAACCTGAATAAGCCTAAAATAGGGCTACTTGATTTTAACATCATCTACAAAAGCACTGTAAATAATTATCCTATGAATCCAAATCAGTATTTATTCTAAAAATTTAACAATCTATCGAATGAAGGGCTATATTTGTTGCCATTAAAAAACGGGATCATACATTTAAGCTGTTGTAAAAATATGTTTAAAAAGAATTTATTAAGTATTAAGTTGTGTTCAGCGTTAATAATAGTTTTACTTAGTCTATTAGGCTGTAAATCTAATAAAGAAATCAAAAAATTAGCATCACAAATAGAATGCAAAAAAACAATATATTTTATTTGGGACGATGATAGCAATGTATTCAAGAGTGAAAAAAGAGGGAATTATAAAGAAGGATATACCTTTAGAAATATTGATATTGATTACAAAGAGCTCTTTATAGAATCAATAGAAAAAATAAATGACGATTATGAAGGAACCTATCTTTATGGTAAGTGTAGTGGTTTTCCTTCGGACTCGGTTATTCAAGTACGTGTGAAATTAGAAAAACTGGTATGGCATCTTAATTTTTCTAGATCTAAAAGAGACTTACAACTCTTATATTCTACTCCTAATAAGGATTTTCAATTTTTAGGTAAGAGCAAACGAAAAAAACATAAAGCTATGTTAGAATCTTTTGAACATGGCAATCTCAAATTTATACTAGCAGCTTGTAGTAATTGATCTTTTGTAAACAAGCCTTACTCGAGCCTAAAAATAAATAATGCTATACTCATTTCTGATATCACTCGCGCTTAAAGGTATCCAAATACTTTAAGATCAATAAAACGAGAAACCTTTACTTTCTTAGAGCTAATAAATTCTACAAATGGATGCTCTTGCAAAGATTGTACTTTTTTCATAAAGACCCTTAGTAAAATGGTTAAGCGCTTGATTTTAAGAGTTGAGACTATTTAGAAATGGATTGTTACATATTGAAGAAAAGTATAGCTTTACTTTGAACCATTGCTTGGATTTGATGGATGATACTATGCATGTCAATCACTATTTAAGAGTTTGTTTCAAAGGGATTTATACAAACACCTGTTTTGCAATCATTTGCATGTGATTTTTATACATAACTATTATGGTATTAGCATTGGTGGTTAAATGGAAAACCTTATTATTTAGATCAAATCTTATTAATAACATTTTCTTTAAGAAGTTAACATTTTTTTAATTTTTATAAAGTATTGAACATGATTAGTTAATGTATTCAAAAAATTCAAAAGGTAGTTTTGTAACCAAAATATTAATGAATTTTTAAATTACACAAATTATGAAATTGAGAAAGTCAATATTAGGGATTTTAATTATTTCCGTAGTTAGTATCGGATTATACAGCTGTGAGGGGGACCAAGGTCTAGAAGGCCCAGCAGGGCAAGATGGAGTAGACGGTCAAGATGGGACAGATGGTCAAGACGGTGTAGATGGCATGGATTTAACACTTGAAGAATCTATACCTTTGGAAAGCTCCGTTGTTTCTAATGATGTTTTTGAGCTTAAAGGTAGTTTTGCTTCCTCTGCCAATCTGGAAATGATATTAACATCGGCAGATATACTTCCTTCAGATTCAACCTTCGTTTACGGTTCTTTCATGGATGGAGCTGCCCTTTATCCTGCCGGTGACGGTATGTACGCACTTATCAACAACTTGGAATCTGATTATTCTATCGCTAGAATTATGATGAATTCAGACTTACAGCCTTTACAAGGTGATTATATTGTTAATGCCACTGCTACTGCCTTTACTGCACAATGTTCAGGTTCTTCCATTACTCCCGAAGAACATGGTTTTGGTCCGCTATTCCTTTCAGGTGGTGAGTGGGGCGGAAATGCTAAAGGAGTTTACCGCGTGAACCCTTTCCGTTCTCCAGAAGATAGGGTTGAAGCTGAAAGATTACCTGCACTTGGTGAATGGTCAACCGAAAACGCAGTTGTTATCGGTAAAAATGCATATCCGTCACAAACCGTAGTTTTTATGGGTGATGATGATAGCAGTAATGATTATCCAGAAGCTCATTTCGCAATGTATGTGGGCTCCAGGGGCGATTTAAACGGAGGAAGTTTATATATGCTAAAAGGTACAAATCCTGTAGAGACTGCTCCTGGTGCTGGTGGACAACTTTTTGAAATGGGTATGGCCGAAGGTAATGTATATGATGTCGAGTGGGTCGAGGTAACTGAGAGAACTCTAGATGAACTGAACCAAGAAGGAATTGATTCTTTGGCCATCGGTTTTCAGAGAATAGAGGATATCGACTGGAGAAGAGGTTCTGCACAAGCCAACAAAGAGGTATATTTTAATGCTACTGGTAGATATAGAGCTGACAATCCTGATTTAGCAAACAGAGGTACTACTTTTGGACGAGTTTATAAACTGGTACTTAATCCAGATAACCCTACTGGACCTGCTACGTTGGAAGTAGTAATGGATGGAGACCTAGAAGGTGGAAAAGCTGATGGTATGCATTCTCCTGATAACATCTTAGTGACCGAAAACTATGCTTACATTCAGGAAGATCCTAATGGTTATGCAGATCTAAATGCTGATATTTCAGGGTTCGCTAAACTATGGCAGTTGGACTTGAATACCGGAGCTGTAGCTGAAGTAATGGAATGTAACCAAACGGCTGCAACCGCAATGGGTATAGGAAGTACCGATAGGTATTGGGAGATTACTGGTTTGATTGATGTTACTGATATTATAGGTGCTACAGAACCTACTTTCGTTGGAGGGGCACAGGTACATGGATGGAACTATAGTAGTCAGCCTGAATCTGCTGTACGAGCAGATGGTGCAAAATTTTACGATCCTACCGCTATAGACGAGTCTTCTGCTCGACTTGAAGGTTCATTCTTGTTTAAGATTACTGGATTACCAAGATAAGAGTTACATACTATCCTTGAACAAAAAGTTCCCAATTCGGTAGGGAGCTTTTTGTTTATTAAAACTATTTATTCTGCTATGAAATCGATGTACTGTTTTTTACTAACTATGATCTTACTTGTTGCTGTTTCTTGTAAAAAAGAAGAGGAGTTATTTGCGCCGACCACTTTTTCTAATAGTGAATCTTTGTTTAACAACGCCATTAGAAATCACTATTTTAAAACTTTAGATAGTGCCGCAGTTTACATACAGAAGATAGATACCCTCAAATCACTGGAAGAAAATAAGGCTAATTTTATAAAAAGCAGAAAATGGTATAAACGGGCAGAGCCAATGTTGATTGCATATGATTATGAGAACTATCTATCCATGAATGCCCCAAATTTGCTTAAAATTGAAATGGAGGATTATCAAGATATCAAAAAATCAAAACCCAAAAGTTACCAGGTTCTTGAAGAGTTACTGTATGCTGAGGAAGCCCTTGATAATAAAAAGCTATTCAGAGTTGCACAGTATCTGCAAGTCCGTATTCCGTATATTAGAAGGAATCATATCCTTCTAAAACAACGTGACAGGCACCATTTGAAGATGTTGCGTGATGCCATTGTAAATATTGCTACTAAAGGTATTACAGGTTTTGATTCACCGATGCTAGCAAACTCATTAAATGAAGCTATTTATAATTATGAAACCATACAGGAGATTCTAAATATTTATAAAAAAGCCTTTGCATCAAAAGAATTATATCAGTCCTGGACAAAAGAAATAGATAGTACTATATCGACATTAAGATCGGGGGATTTTGACACTTTTGATCGGTATGCATTTATTAAGAACCACACTAATAGACAATTAGAGCTTATTAATTCAACTTCAAAGGATTGGAATATAGCTTTGAATACTTCCCGTTCGCTCAATCCATTATCTACCAATCTTTTTGATAAAGATTTTTTCAATATGGCGCAGTTTTCAACTCCACGCTCGCCTGAAATTACTGACGAGCGAGTTTCTTTAGGAAGGATGCTCTTCAACGATGAATCGCTCTCAAGTACAGGCAACATTAGTTGTGCCACATGCCACCATAAAGACAAAGCCTTTACTGATGGACTTAAAAAAGCTAGGGGTATCAATAATATTGAATTATTACGAAATACACCAACTTTATCCTATGCTGTTTTTCAGCGTACTTTCTTTTACGATGGTCGCGCAGCCAGTTTGGAAGACCAAATTGTAAAAGTTGTCAATGACCAAAATGAATTTCATTTGGATCTAAATACAATAGAGCAACGTATTCAAACAAATCCGAAATATGTGCAGCAATTTGACTCCCTCTATAATGGAAATTTTTCAAATCGTAATGCACGCCATGCAATAGGTACCTATATAAGAAGTTTGGCACCTTTTGATTCTAAGTTTGATAGAAATATGCAGGGTGATGAAAATACATTGACAGATAAAGAAATCTTAGGTTTTAACTTATTTATGGGAAAAGCAGCCTGCGCAACCTGTCATTTTCCACCAGCATTTAACGGCACAGTGCCTCCAAAATATATGGAAACTGAATTTGAAAATCTAGGAGTTCCTAAAAATGCAAGTTTTGAGCATCCAATATTGGATGACGATCCAGGTCAATATTATCCGTATAAGGTAGAGGAAAAAAGAAACTTTTTTAAGACATCGACTGTTCGTAATTCAGAATTGACAGCTCCCTACATGCACAATGGTGTATACAATAGCTTGGAAGAGGTTATTAAATTTTACAATGTTGGCGGTGGACAAGGAATGGGGTTGGATGTTCCTTATCAAACACTTCCCTCCGATTCATTGAAGTTAACCGATAATGAATCAGAAGCCTTAATTTCATTTATAAAAACCTTGAATGACAAAAAGTTTGAAAAAGGAAATTAGAAGATATTTTCAAAAATAACACTCTATTTATCTTAAAAATTTGATTTTTACTTATGATGAAATTTCAAGGATTGTAATACAGAAACCATTTAGTATTTTTGACTAGGAATTTATGAAGTATTTTTGGATTTGATCTGAATATAAAACAAAAAAATTACTCCTGTTTTTTTATTTCTTTTATAGAGGAATAAGATTAAAAATACGCTCCAGGAATATTCTAATGGATTCGTACCTGAAACAAAATCAGATTTAAATAATAGTTCAATAAAACGATGGAATATGAATTTGAATTTTGACACTTGATAATAATAATTCCTGTCTGGGTTTTGGAATTATGGTTTATTGATTATGTGAGAAAGAATAAATATAAACAATAGCATAAACTAAGAATCATTACTATACCATTTACATATCCTATTTATTGATCTTCTAATGATGTATCTTTATTTTCATATAACTCGAAAAGTCTTTCTATAAAGATAAGCTCTTTGTCATTTTTCAAATAAATGGTATCGTTAAAAACATGAGCCGTATATACTTTTGTTTTTATAGTATCTTTTATTTCTTCATCGGTCGTTTTCTTCTAGTCGAGTTAGGATAGTAGATTACCTATGTAGAATCATTGACTTTTTTGTAATTCGGATAGGTGGCATATTTATATGCTAATTTACCCCATATATAGTTAGAGTTGTATCATTCTCGAAATGCAATGTGTTATTATAAATGGAGCCATTAATTTTACTTTGGTCGTGATAATTATAAACTTTTCCCACTATACTTTTCTGTGCTGAGGATCCTTGAAATACTAAAATAAAAATCGCTATTAAACTAATATTTCCCATATATAATAGGTTTTGCTGGTATGTGCAATTCTTATTGATCTTCTAGCGATACACCTTTATATTCATATAACTTAAAAAGTCTTTCTCTAAAGATAAGCTCTTTGTCATTTTTCCAATAAATGGTATCGTTAAAAACATCAGCCATATATACTTTTGTTTTTATAGTATCTTTTAGTTCTTCTTTGGTCGGTTTTCTTCTAGTCGAGTTAGGGTAGTAGATTACGTAGATAGAATCATTAACTTTTTTGTAATTCGGATAGCTGGAATATTTATATGCTAGTTGACCACCATAGATTATTAACGTTGAATCACTCTTGAAAAAAATAGTGTTATCATATAAAGAACTTACTTTGTCATGATTGTAAACATACCCTTTGCCTATTACATTTTTTTGCGCTGAGCATCCTTGAATTACAAAAAATAAAATCACTATTAGATTAATATTTCGCATATATAATAGGTTTTGCTGGTATGTGCAATTCTTATTGATCTTCTAGCGATACACCTTTATATTCATATAACTTAAAAAGTCTTTTTCGAAAGATGAATTCTTTATCATTTTTCCAATATATCGTATCGTTGTATACATCTGTCATGTATATTTTAATTTTTAGTGTGTCCTTCAACTCTTCTTTTGTAGGCTTTTTAGGTTTAGAATTTGGGTAATAAATACAATATGTGGAATCATTAATTACCTTATAGTTAGGGTATGAGCTATATGCATATTGTCCTTTTCCTCCTGAGATAAGTAAAGTGCTGTCGGTTTCAAAATGAATACTATTGTCAAGTACAGTTGGTTCGTCAGTATATGAGTATAAATAAATTTTATCTATTATTTTTCTCTGTGCTGAACAACTATTTAATAAGAAAAATAAAAAAAATATAAAACTAATATTTTGCATAGATGATTGGTTGTTTTTTTATAAAAACTTTGATGTACTCAAGATACGGTTTTTTCTTATCTGTCGAACCTAAACTAATATTTAAAATATCTTTGAATCGATTTTCTTTATTTGCATTAAAGACATCTTTTGAAAGACTATTAATATCTAGCTCCTTCTTTGATATTCTTTCATATAATCCGTCAAGAGCATAACTATCAGATACTTTAGTTATAATGGCAACCTTAATGTCTTTCATCCTATTTATTTCTACTGTACCAAAATTTTTATTACCTGTAGCTACTTTGTTAATCCCAGCTATTATATCTTGTTCTGATAGTGAAATACGCAGTTTTAAAACCCCATCAAAAGCATATTGTCTTTTATAAGTTTCAAGTTCATCAAAAACGTCATAGGTTAGTCCTGTATCATATCTAATATTACCATAATTATTTACCTCTATAAATTCAAACTTTCCAGATTCATATTGAAAAGCATGTTTTAGTTCATTAATTAAAGTTCCAAGTGAACCATCATAAAAAACAGTACTGTTATTATTACCTTTATAAGCAAATTCCGGTTGGGGTCTAATTTTAAAAGAATATGTCGTATTAGATTGTTCTATTAGTTTAAATTCTTTTTGAGCGTTTTTTAATTCTTTTATTCTGGCTTGTAAATCTTTTTTTTCGGAACCTTTGGCGTTAGATAGTTTGGATTCTAAATCCTTTATTTTTTCCTTCACTTTTTTCTTTAATAGTTCAAAAGTTTGTTGACTATTTGGATGAATCCGAGTAGGGTAACTATTTCGAGCAACATCGTTTAATTCATCTTGCTTTTTAGCTACATCATCATCAGAAAATAGTATATCTTTAAATTGTTGAGGGTAGTACATAAGGTTTTAATACTTATTAGTCAATATGAGTATTTGATCTAATCAGAGTTGAACTTTTAACCAGTGGATGTTTTAAAGAAATTAAAGTTTAATACCTGTTGAATAGGTTTTTACTATCCACTATTCTATCGGCTGGTTTTTTTAGCTCGATAATAATAGGGTGTAACAGATTAAGTAGTACCCGGAATGGGAGTCGAACCCACACGCCCTAAAGGACACATGGCCCTCAACCATGCCTGTCTACCAATTCCAGCATCCGGGTAGAAATATACTTTTAAATAAACAATAAAAAATGTACTGTTTTTCTTTAGAATTTATTCGGATGCAAATATAGAGTAACCCATTTTTAAAAAGAAAAAAATAAACACTTTATTTATTGTTCTTGTAAAATTAAGGTGATGAAATAGTCGTGAGAAGTTTGAACTCTATTGTAAGACACGTTAGTATTTATCATCCTTTGCCTCTCGTATGCTAGCCTTACTTAGCTTTTGCTATCAAAGGTTATAGTATTGTAAGAATTAGTAAAAATATTGTAATAGATCAAATACATACTTCTCGTACATTGTCATCAACAAAGTAAAACATTAATTTAAAATAGAAAAGATTATGAAGTTAGAGAACAAAAAAATAGCCATTTTAGCCACAAACGGATTCGAAAAGTCAGAATTATTTGAGCCATTAAAAGCATTGAAAAACGAAGGTGCTACCGTACATATTATATCAAAAGATATGGGAAGTATTAAAAGTTGGGATGGAGATAACTGGGGAGAGAGTATTAAAGTAGATAGAAAAGTGTCAGAAGTAAAAGCATCAGACTATAGCAGTTTGGTACTTCCAGGCGGCGTAGCAAACCCGGATAGTCTGCGTACTGATGAGGCTTCATTGTTATTCATTAAAGACTTTTTTGCTCAAAGTAAACCAGTATCAGCGATTTGCCATGCACCGTGGTTATTAATTAGTGCAGGAGTTGTAGAAAACCGAAAAATTACATCATATAAAAGTATCAAAGACGACTTAATCAACGCAGGAGCAAATTGGGTGGATGAAGAAGTAGTTGTGGACGAGGGGTTAACAACAAGTAGAAATCCAGATGATTTACCTGTTTTTATTGATAAAATGATTGAGGAAATAAGTGAAGGAAAACATGAGGAACAAGTAGTGAACGCTTAAAAAAACAGACAAATAAATATTTACAAACCGGTAGTGAAAACTATCGGTTTTTTTATGAATTGCTAATGATATCTGTTTTTTTAATGGTTGTGGATTAGTTTCACTTTAAGCGAAATTACAATTAGAGATACACACTATATTTTATAAAGCAGCAATTTTTGAGATGAACTCTAGACTTTTTTTCTAGGTATTTTTACTATGTTTATTTGCTGAAGCTGATAGTAATCAGACAAACGGATGCCTTTTAAATTACATAAATTTTCTTAAAATAAAAAACCTTGCCAATTATAAGATTAGCAAGGTTTTGGTCATAGATGATGTTCTACTATGTGACCGGGCTGGGGCTCGAACCCAGGACCCTCTCCTTAAAAGGGAGATGCTCTACCAACTGAGCTACCCGGTCATTAGTTTGTTTTATCAAAAAAATTAAAGAACCTTTTAAACAAATAATAATTAATCTATTATCATTATTTATTTCTCATTAAAAATCGATAGCTATTTTTATTAGAATAAATTCTTTGTTACTTTAATTCAAAAAAATAATCGATTTTTATTTTATGTGACCGGGCTGGGGCTCGAACCCAGGACCCTCTCCTTAAAAGGGAGATGCTCTACCAACTGAGCTACCCGGTCATACATTCCTTTTTCCTTGAATGCGGGTGCAAATATACTATCATTAATTTATTTTTCAAGAAGAATTTAATATAAATTTGCGTTTTATTTAAAATGACCGTTTTTTCTGGCATAAATAGTTTAAATTTTAGTGTATGAATATTATTTTATTAGGGTATATGGGTTGCGGTAAGTCCTCTATTGGCAAAGGGTTAGCTTCTAAATTAAAAATGGAGTGCCTTGATCTGGATGATTATATTGAAGCCCAAGAAAAAAAATCTATCAGTCAAATTTTTGAAGAAAAAGGGGAGATATATTTTAGAAAAAAAGAAAATAAATATCTGAAAGAGGTACTGGAAACTTTTAGTAATACTATAATTTCTTTAGGAGGTGGGACGCCTTGTTTTGCCGGAAACCTAGAGCTGATTAAGGGTAACTCGCATACTAAAAGTATTTATTTGAAAACATCTTTACAAGAATTGGTCAATAGATTATTTGTTGAAAAGGACAAGAGACCTCTCTTATCACATCTAGATACAGAGTACAGCCTAAAGGATTTTATTAGAAAACACCTTTTCGAACGTTCATTTTATTATAATCAAGCTCAATATATTATTTCTACAGATACTAAAACAGTTGATGAAGTAGCAACAGAAATACAACAGGTCTTATTCTAATACAGCAATGTCATTCTTACTAAAAATAACATTGACATGTTCATGTAAAGAGGTTGATAGCGAAATACCTTTAAAATCAGCTTTAATAGGATATTTTTTGTGATTTCGATTAACAAGAACAGCAGTTTTAAATCGTATTAGAGGAACATCCAGAAAGTGCTTTACTCCATAAACCAAAGCCGTTCCTGAGTTTAATACGTCATCTGCTAAAACAAGCGATTTGTTTGTATATGCAGATGTTGGAATCGATGTTTCTACTGTATTATGAGGTGCCGTTTTATCCATGGTTACTTCACAAAGCGTAATCGTAATATCTGAGATGTCTTCTAAAATAGTTTTTAATCTTTGAGCAAAAATAAACCCGTTTTTCGAAATACCTGCAATCACTATTTCTTTTTCATTTACATTGCTTTCATAGATTTGATAGGCTATTCGCTTAATCTTATGCTGGATTTGTTCGTGAGTTAATATGATATTATCGGTAGTCTGCATAAGGCTGTTTGATTATTTTAATTGACCTCAAAGATAAAAAAGAGTTCGTTATCCATACGTGGGTGAATTGAATTATAACATTTTTCTAGTGTTTTAATTTTAAAAGAATTAGAAAATAATGCTAGATATTCTTTTTTATTACCTCCAAAAGGTGGTCCTTTTTTTTTGAACTCATTGTCAAAAAACAACCCTATTAGCTTGCCATTAGTGTTTAACAATTCTTTCATTTTATTGACATAATCCTTTCTCTGGTTGGGTGATAAAGCGCAGAAAAATGTTTGTTCTACAATAATGTCAAATTGATCTTCTAAGCTAAAAAAGTCTTCAAAAAGTATTTGGTTTTTTGGAAAATCAGGATGCCTTTTTTCAAAATTTTCCAACGTATCTTTTACAAAATCCAATATAAAGATATTTTTAAACCCCTTCTCGTATAACTGTATAGCTTCATAAGCATTACCGCATCCCGGGATCAGAATTTTAATGTCTTTGTTATGAAGTTGATCAAAATATGAAACAATCGGAGGTGAAGCATACCCAATGTCCCAACCTGTTTGTTGTGACTTGTATTTTTCACTCCAGAAATGTGAGTTTAATTTCATTCTTCACTGTCATTATCTGCTGGTCCTTCAAACCAATCATCAATATCTCTTCTGTCTTTTTTGGTAGGTCTTCCCGTACCTCTTTTTCTATAATATTCTTTGGAGTGTTTTAAAAGATCTAATTTTTGCAACGCTTCTGCAGGTGTAACGTCTTTACGATATATATCGACGAGCTTAGCGCCCAGTCGATTCTTTGGTGTATCCAGTACAATAAGTTCATAGTTAATCTGGTTTTTACGAACGGTAATTTTATCAGTAGGGTAAATTTCTCGCGATGGTTTAATAAGATCACCGTTTACCCTTACCTTACCTTCTTTACAAGCTTTAGTAGCAATACTACGTGTCTTGAAATATCTGATACACCATAAATATTTATCAATTCGCATAAAAAATGATTAAAAAATGCGTTTTATCTATTATAATAGTGAAGCAAAAGTACAAGAAAATTGTATCTTGCGCCTTTAAAAAAGCAATGAGATGAATGTAAGAAGATATATTTTTGCTACAGGTATTATTATGACAGCCTTATACGCCTGTAATAATGATGATGATGATGGCATAACTGCTGTTCCGCCCAGAGATGAAGCAGAGCAACAAGCTAACGAAGATCCTTTAATTCAGGATTATTTGAAAACGCACTTTTTTACTTTGGTGGATAATGATGCAAATCCAGATTATCAAACAATACATTTTGATACGATTGCAGGTGATAATAGTGGGCAAACTTCTATTTGGGACTCAGGACTTCTCGAAACCAAAAATATTACTCGAAATGATGTAGATTATACATTGTATATTCTAAATCAAAATAGCGGGACACAGGGTGAACGTCAACCTACTTTTGCAGATTCTACCTATGTCACATATAGAGGTGAGCTGTTTTATGATAACGAAGATCAAGATGGAGATGGTATTCCGGATGAAGCTGATGTCGATGCAGATGGTGATGGAGAAGCAGATGTAATTGACGAAGTAGTTAGAACAGATGGCGATGGAGATGGTATTGCAGATGACAGTGATGCTGATGACGATGGTATACCCGGAACGGATTCTGGGAAAGTAGACTCTGATGGAGATGGTATTATTGATGAGAATGATCCGGTTGATAATAATAATCCTGATAGAAGGGTATTTGATAGTGCTGTAACCCCAGTGTGGTTTGATTTAGTTCAGGTTATAGAAGGCTTTAGAGAAGCAACTGTAGAGTTTAGAGGTGCATCTGGTTTTACAGAGAACGAAGATGGTACTGTAAATTATGGTACCGGCTTTGGTAATTTCACAGTTTTTATACCGTCAGGATTGGGATATTTTTCTCAACCTCAAAATGGTATTCCTGTTTATTCACCATTAATTTTTAGCATTCAATTGTATGGTAGTGTGGAAGCAGATCATGATAATGATGGTGTTCCTTCTTATCTAGAAGACTTAGATGGTGATCGATTAGTTTTTGATGAAGATGATGATACTGATTCTAATGGCTTTCCGAATTATTTAGATCCTGATGATGATGGGGATGGAACACTAACAATAGATGAAGATTTAGAGCCAGATACAGATCTCAATGTTGATAGAGATGGAGATGGCGATCCTACTAATGATATCGGAGACGGAGATCCTACTAATGATGATACGGACGGGGATGGAATTCCGAATTATCTGGACACAGATAATACAGCTTCTAGAGATGATTAAAGCATAAGAAGATTAAAAAAACTCTGGAGAAATCCAGAGTTTTTTTAATCTTCTTACAAATCTAAAGCTAAACTTAGGATGAACTGATTGGATCTGGAGTCTACTCTGATAGTTTGGCCAGTATTCTCATCAATAGTTTGAGCTTGGTTTTTAGTGATGCCTCTTTCGTATCTTAGGTCGATATTAAGGCGTCTTATCTGCAGTCCAACCCCAAATTGAACACCGACGGTAAATTCATTTTTCACTTCACTTAATTGAACATCTTCTAAGTCATTTTCAACAATATATTGTAAAGCCGGACCACCAAAAACATGTAAAGGTCCCAACAGGTACACTCCTGCTAAAATAGGAAGATCCAGTTTTTTGATATCGTAATTAAGCTTTCTGTTATCAAAAGAATAGGAGCTGCTATTCTGAGTATACTGAAGTTCTGGTTTTAGATAAAAACGATCTGTGATATCTCCTCTTAAAAAGATGCCAATATGATAACCTATCCTGTCATCTGCATTTTCTGAGAGTAAATTGCCTCCAGCATTAGAGACATCGCTAAACTCTATTTTACCATTATCACCATAGTTTAGACCAGCTTTTACACCAAAGTTTACCCCTTTTTCCTGCGCTGTCATTCCATAAGAAGTAAAAAGGATTAAAAACACTAATACATTTTTCATTTAAATGAGTTTTAAAAGATGAATAAATAATTAAATAATTTGGTGGTCAGTGTTTGTATGATAACGAAGATGGAATCAGATTATTCTAAAAGTATCATGAAAAAAGCCTTCTGTGCTGAACAGAAGGCTTTAATAATACGTTTAATCGATATTTATTTTCTCTTGATCACCTTTTCTACAGCATTGGTTATAGCATCGGCATTTAAGCCATATTTTTCCATTAGTTGCTCAGGAGTTCCACTTTCTCCAAAGGTATCCTGAGTAGCAATAAACTCTTGCGGAGCAGGGTGGTTTTGAGCTAGTACTCTAGAAACGCTCTCTCCAAGTCCTCCTAAGTAGTTGTGTTCTTCTGCGGTAACAATGCAGCCTGTTTTTTTAACAGAATTTATGATAGCCTCTTCATCAAAGGGTTTAATTGTATGAATATTTATAACTTCCACACTAATACTTTTTTCTTTCAGAGCTTCTGCAGCTAACAAAGCTTCCCATACCAAATGTCCTGTAGCTACAATAGTAACATCAGTTCCTTCCTGTAAATGAATAGCTTTTCCGATTTCAAATTTTTGATCTTCTGGTGTGAAATTAGCTACTTTTGGTCGGCCGAAACGTAAGTATACCGGACCTTCGTATTCAGCGATAGCGATGGTGGCTGCTTTGGTTTGATTATAATCACATGGATTAATGACTACCATACCTGGTAACATTTTCATTAATCCAATATCCTCTAAGATCTGATGGGTTGCACCGTCTTCTCCTAATGTCAGACCTGCGTGTGAAGCACAAATTTTTACATTTTTACCACTATACGCAATGGATTGGCGAATCTGGTCGTACACACGACCTGTCGAAAAGTTGGCAAAAGTTCCTGTAAATGGAATTTTACCACCAATAGTTAGTCCTGCAGCGATCCCCATCATATTGGCTTCAGCAATACCAATCTGAAAAAAGCGATCTGGATGGTTAGCTATAAACGCATCCATTTTTAGAGAACCAATAAGATCAGCACAAAGTGCTACAACATTCTCGTTTGTTTTTCCAAGTACTTCAAGACCTGCTCCAAAACCAGAACGTGTGTCTTTTTTTCCTGTGTCTATATATTTTTTCATGTATGTTTTTTTTAAGTAATTTCCGTAAAACAGAAATCTCTCTGTATACCTTAATAGTCTCCCAGAGTTTCAGGATTTTGTGTTAACCCTATTTCTAATTGCTCATCATTTGGAGCTTTACCATGCCAGGCATGAGTATGCATCATAAAATCCACACCGTTGCCCATAACCGTATGCATCAAAATACAAACTGGTTTTCCTTTTCCTGTTCTTGTTTTCGCCTCCTTTAAGCCTTCTATAACAGCAGTAATGTCATTTCCTTTTTTGATTTCCATAACATCCCATCCAAAAGCCTCAAATTTTGCTCTTAAGCTACCCAACGGTAATACATCATCGGTAGCCCCGTCAATTTGTTGTCCATTAAGGTCTATCGTAGATATAAGATTATCTACTTTCTTTCCTGCAGCATACATAGCAGCTTCCCAAACCTGACCTTCCTGTAGTTCACCGTCTCCGTGAAGACTATAGACAAGATGATCGTCATTGTTTAGTTTTTTTGCTTGCGCAGCTCCTATAGCCACAGACATCCCTTGTCCAAGAGATCCCGAAGCTATTCTAATCCCAGGGAGGCCTTCGTGTGTTGTAGGATGTCCCTGAAGTCTACTGTTGATTAATCTAAATGTGTTTAACTCTTCTACCGGAAAATATCCGCTCCTCGCTAATACACTATAGTAAACCGGTGAAATATGACCGTTCGACAAGAAAAATAAATCTTCCTCTTTACCGTTCATGTCAAAATCGTCTTTTCTTTCTAGAATTTCTTGATAAAGAGCGACAAAAAATTCTGTACAGCCCAGAGAACCACCCGGATGTCCTGAGTTTACTTTGTGAACTTGTCGTAGAATGTCTCTACGCACCTGAGTCACAAAATCTTCTAATTGTTGTGTTTTTGGCATTGCTATGCTAATTGGCTTAATGATTAAGGCGCAAAAATAAAGGTTTTGATTACCGTGGCAAAATGTCTGAACAGCTTTTAATTAAGATACGGTTGTTAATAACGAAAAGTTTTCAGAAACTTCACATTATTAAAGTAGTTTTAGTTAGTTATCTTTGCGCTCTACGAAATAAAAACTATGCAATTCGACCTATTATCTACAGACCCTCTAAGTAAAGCCAGGGCAGGAAAAATAACAACCGATCATGGAGTTATTGAAACTCCTATTTTTATGCCTGTTGGCACTGTAGCAACCGTTAAAGGGGTGCATCAAAGAGAGTTAAAAAATGATATCAACCCAGATATTATTTTAGGAAATACGTATCATCTTTATCTCAGACCACAAACACCTATTTTAGAGAAAGCAGGAGGATTACATAAATTTATGAATTGGGATCGAAATATTCTTACCGACAGTGGTGGTTATCAAGTGTATTCGTTATCTGCGAATCGTAAAATTAAAGAAGAAGGAGTTAAGTTTAAATCTCATATAGATGGTTCATACCATTTTTTCACTCCAGAAAACGTAATGGAAATACAGCGCACAATTGGCGCGGATATTATAATGGCTTTCGATGAATGTACTCCGTATCCTTGTGATTATCGATATGCTAAAAGAAGTATGCATATGACTCACAGGTGGCTAGATAGATGTATGCAACATCTCGAAAAAATTCCAGTTAAATATGGGTATGATCAGACTTTTTTTCCGATCGTGCAAGGAAGCACCTACAAAGACTTAAGAAAACAGTCAGCAGAGTATATTGCTAAGGCAGGAGCACAGGGTAATGCAATTGGAGGATTGTCTGTAGGAGAACCAGCAGATGAAATGTATGCAATGACAGAAGTGGTAACTGAAATACTACCAGAAGATAAACCAAGATACTTGATGGGTGTAGGAACCCCAATTAATATATTAGAAAATATAGCACTTGGGATTGATATGTTTGATTGCGTTATGCCGACTCGTAACGGAAGAAACGGAATGTTATTTACAGCACATGGTACTATAAATATAAAGAATAAAAAGTGGGAAGATGACTTTTCTCCAATCGATGAAATGGCAATGACATATGTAGATACGGAATATTCAAAAGCATACTTGAAACACCTTTTTTCTGTTAATGAAATGCTAGGAAGACAAATTGCTACCATTCATAATTTGGGTTTTTATTTATGGTTGGTTCGAGAAGCAAGAAAACATATCTTAGCCGGAGATTTTTATTCCTGGAAAAATAAGATGGTGAAACAAATGGATAAAAGATTATAGTTTGAAAATATTAGACTGGTATATACTTAAACGATATTTGGGGACATTTTTTACAATGATCCTTTTATTTATTCCTATCGGTATTATCGTAGACCTTTCAGAAAAAATAGACAATATTTTAGAGCATAAAGCACCCTTTGGAGCAGTGGTATCTTACTATCTGGATTTTACCATATATTTTGCAAATCTATTATTTCCATTGTTTGTTTTTCTTTCGGTGATTTGGTTTACATCCAAGTTGGCCAATAAAACAGAGATCATTGCATTTTTAAGTTCTGGAGTCTCATTCTGGAGATTTTTAAGACCCTATATGATTGGTGCTGTTTTAATTTGTTTAGGAGCATTAGCAATGGGATTGTTTTTAGCACCAAAGGCAAGTCAAGGATTTAATGAGTTTAAATATACATATCTAAAAAAAGGTAAAAAAGTACAGGAAACTAGAAATGTATATCGACAATTAAACGATAGTATCTTTCTATATGCCAATGATTTTAAACCACTTCAAAAGAAAGCTACCAATTTTACTTTGGAGTATTTTGATGGAAATAAGCTAGTGACCAAAATTTCTGCAAGAACAATAACTTTTATTGAGAAAGATAGTATATACGAACTTAGGGATTTTGTAAAACGAACTATTTTAGAGGATGAGGATATCATAGAGAAAGCCAGAAAAAAAGATACGGTACTACCTTTTAATATCGATGAGTTTACGCCAGTGACATATGTAGCAGAGACACTTAATTATACGGAGTTAAGTAAATTTATCGAAAAAGAAAGCAAAAGAGGATCTTCTGATATAAACCGTTATAAAGTAGTGGCTTATAAAAGATGGAGTATACCTGTTTCCGCATTCATTCTCACTGTAATAGGTGTGGCAGTTTCATCAATGAAACGAAGAGGTGGAATGGGGGTAAATCTCGCCGTAGGTATCTCGCTAGCTTTCGTTTTTATCTTTTTTGATAAGGTGTTAGGTACGATGGCCAATCAATCCGATTTTCCACCCTTGGTAGCAGTTTGGTTTCCAAATGTTTCTTTTGGGATTTTAGCCATTTATCTATTGTATAATGCCAAACGTTAAACTTCAGAATTATCTACATTTTCATTTTATAGTATTTGTTTGGGGATTTACAGCAATACTTGGAGAATTGATATCTATAGACGCCCTGCCACTTGTTTGGTATCGCATGCTAATGGCTTCTGTATTTATTTACTTTTACATTCGTATTCGAAAAATTTCATTGAATATTTCGAGAAAACTACTTGTTACTTTATGCATTGCAGGTGCAATCATAGCAATGCATTGGATTACGTTTTTTGCAGCAATAAAAGCGTCTAATGTTTCTATTACTTTGGCGGTCCTTTCCACCGGAGCTTTTTTTACGTCTATTTTAGAGCCTATTTTTTATAAAAGGAAATTGATTTGGTATGAAGTGATACTGGGTCTGATGGTTATAGGTGGGCTTTATATTATTTTTAATGTCGAAGGAGATTATCTTTCAGGTATTATATATGCTATATGTTCTGCTTTTTTATCCGCTGTTTTTTCTTTAATAAATGGCAAGATTGCCCAGCAGTATACACCATCAATGATTTCATATTACGAATTAGTGAGTGGTGTTGGTTTTATTACGGTTTATTTGATTGTTGTTTCTTTTTTTGGAAATGACAATGGGGGATTTTCCATTTCTTTCTTTCAATTATCAACTTCTGATTGGGTGTATCTTATTATTTTGGCATCTGTATGTACAGCATATGCATTTATTGGTTCTGTACAGGTGATGAAATATTTAAGCCCCTACACGGTAATGTTGACCATTAATTTAGAACCAGTTTATGGAATTGTATTAGCGTTTTTGATTTTTGGAGATTCAGAAAAAATGAATCCAGGATTTTATTACGGAGCCCTCATTATAATTAGTACAGTGGTGTTAAATGGTATTTTAAAAAATATTAAAAAAATAAAAAGGCAAAGGTCTTAATACTAGTTTAACAAGTATTGTTTTATATTTGTCTGCTAACCCTAGTTAAAAAAACAAAATATATTCTTGATATGGAATATTTAGAATTTGAACTCCCTATAAAAGAACTCGAAGAACAATTTGAAAAAGCTTGTGCTATTGGAGCAGAGAGTGATGTAGATGTTACGGATACTTGTAAGCAAATTGAAAAAAAGTTGAACGAGACTAAAAAAGAAATTTACAAAAACCTGACTGCTTGGCAACGAGTACAATTATCAAGACATCCATCTAGACCATATACGTTGGATTACATAAATGCAATCTGTGGAGATTCTTTCTTAGAATTACATGGGGATCGCAATGTAAAAGATGATAAAGCGATGATTGGTGGTCTTGGTAAAGTTGGTAATCAAAGTTTTATGTTTATAGGTCAACAAAAAGGATATAATACAAAAACAAGACAGTACCGTAATTTCGGGATGGCAAACCCAGAAGGATACAGAAAAGCACTTCGATTGATGAAGAGTGCAGAAAAGTTTAATATCCCTGTGGTTAGTTTTATAGATACTCCAGGAGCTTATCCTGGTTTAGAGGCAGAAGAAAGAGGTCAAGGAGAAGCAATTGCCCGAAATATTATGGAAATGACTCGTCTGAAAGTACCAATTATTGTAATAATTATAGGAGAAGGTGCCAGTGGAGGTGCATTAGGTATAGGAGTAGGAGATAAAGTGTTAATGTTAGAGAATGCTTGGTATTCTGTAATCTCTCCAGAGAATTGCTCTTCTATACTTTGGAGAAGTTGGGACCAAAAAGAAATTGCGGCAGAAGCATTAAAACTTACTGCAAAAGATAGTGTAAAACTGAAGGTTGTTGATGAGATCGTAAGAGAACCTTTAGGAGGAGCACATAGCAATCGAGAAAAAACATTTGAAGCCGTACGAGACAAAATTTTGTCATCGTTCGAAGAGATAAAAAACTTATCACCAGAAGAATTGGTAGAAAAGCGTATGGATAAATATGCAAACATGGGAGTTTTCAAAGGCTAACCCCCAAAGAATCACTTGGCACAAAAATCTGAAGTTTTTGACTTCGGATTTTTTTATGCTTATTAACAATATAATTAAGTTATCAACAGTTCATTTGTTGAAGACTAGTGAACATTGATTACCTTTGTATAAGGGCGATCTCTTCACAATTTTTTTACATTCGTGGTTATGGAAAAAGTACAGAAAGCACAGCAATCTAATTATGTTCGGGGGAACGTAATTTCGCTGGAAAAAGGAAAAATACCTCCTCAAGCAACTGATTTAGAAGAGGTTGTGCTTGGGGCAATGATGATTGATAAAAAAGGAGTTGACGAAATTATTGATATCCTAAATCCTGATGTATTTTACCGGGAGTCTCATAAATATATTTTTGAAGCAATCTATAAACTCTTCGAAAATTCAGAACCAATAGACTTATTAACGGTTTCCAGTCAGTTAAAGAAAGATGCAAAACTAGAATTGGCTGGCGGGGAATTTTATCTGATTCAACTAACGCAAAAAGTAGCATCCTCAGCACATATCGAGTTTCATGCCCGAATAATTTTGCAGAAATATATTCAACGAAGCCTGATCAAAATATCAAATGAAATCATTGAAGAGTCTTATGATGAGACCACTGATGTTTTTGATCTTTTGGATATGGCAGAATCACGATTGTATGAAGTTACTCAAGGAAATATAAAGCGATCTACAGAAACAGCTCAGAGTCTGGTAATACAAGCAAAGAAAAAAATTCAGGAAATATCCAACAAAGAAGGGATGAGTGGTGTGCCTTCTGGTTTTGATAAATTAGATAAGCTTACTTCTGGCTGGCAACCAAGTGATTTGATCATTGTTGCAGCGCGTCCTGGTATGGGTAAAACAGCCTTGACATTATCGATGGCTAGAAATATGGCGGTCGGAGCCAATATTCCCGTAGCATTCTTTTCCTTAGAGATGTCTTCTGTACAGTTAATTACGCGGTTAATATCTTCAGAAACTGGTCTTTCTTCAGAGAAGTTGCGTACAGGTAAGTTAGAGAAACACGAGTGGGAACAACTTAATGTAAAGGTGAAAGATTTAGAAAAAGCTCCACTTTTTATTGATGATACTCCTTCTCTTTCCATTTTTGACTTAAGGGCAAAAGCGAGACGTCTTTCTTCTCAGCACGGTATAAAAATGATCGTTATTGATTACTTGCAGTTAATGACTGCTGGTGGAAGTGGTAAGAACGGAAATCGTGAACAGGAAATTTCTACAATTTCTCGGAACCTTAAGGCTTTAGCAAAAGAGTTAAATATTCCGGTTATTGCATTATCCCAGTTATCACGTGCCGTAGAAACTCGTGGAGGAAGCAAAAGGCCACTCTTGAGTGACTTAAGGGAATCTGGAGCGATTGAGCAAGATGCGGATATCGTAGCATTTATATTTAGACCTGAATATTATAAGATTGATGAATGGGACGACGAAGAAAGATCTCCTACTCAAGGACAAGGAGAATTTATTGTCGCAAAACACCGTAATGGTGGTTTAGAAAATATTAGGTTAAAATTCATTGGTCACTTAGGTAAATTTGATAACTTAGATGACTTTAGTACTCCTTTTGAGTTTCATTCTAAAATGAACGATGGTAAAGAAGAAGAAGATCCGTTTAATACAAGTCATCTTCCAAGTGCCAATGAAGCTTTTGGGAGTAGCATAAATGATTCTAATGATGATGACGATGTTCCTTTCTAAAATTAAAATGAAGAGTAAGTTTAAGGTTTTTATTTTGTTATTTTTTTTCCTTTCTTTTCAATCCTATGCTTCATATGTCTTAATTCCGATGGATGCTGATAGTCAGCAAAACCATCTCAAAGCCTATGGGATTACCTATTGGACTTTAAGCAAAGACCTTAAAGTGAAATGGCTACTTAATTATAGAGGAGGTTCTTTTTTATTGCCGGATACAGAAAATATTAGAAAAGAATGTACGATTAGAGGAGTTTCTTATGAAGTTTTAAGTGATGCCAAAACCGAAGAAATTCTTGTAGATATCAGCAGTCCTTCGAAAAACATGGAGGCTGTGATTTTGGAAAAAGCACCTAAAATAGCGGTATATTCTCCCAAAGGGAATCAACCATGGGATGATGCGGTGACGATGGTATTAACCTTTGCAGAGATTCCCTACGAAACAGTCTATGATAAAGAGGTATTAGAAGATAACTTGATATTGTATGATTGGCTTCATCTTCATCACGAAGATTTTACAGGACAATATGGAAAATTTTATAATACCTATAGAGCTACTCCTTGGTATATCAAAGAAAAGGCACAAGCTGAGAAATTAGCAAATGATCTTGGATATCAAAAAGTTTCTGAAGAAAAATTAGCCGTAGCACTGAAAATAAGAGATTATGTAGTAGGCGGAGGATTTATGTTTGCAATGTGCAGTGCTACTGATAGTTTTGAGATAGCTTTGGCAGCAGAAGGAGTAGATATATGTGAACCCATGTTTGATGGTGATCCCAGTGAACCTGGATATCAATCCAAAATTAATTATAATAAAACGTTCGCATTTAAGGATTTTATATTAGAGCGTAGTCCTAATGTATATGAGTTTTCTTCTATTGATATGACCCGAAAACGTCGTATTCCTAAAACTACGGATTATTTTACACTAATGGATTTTTCTGCAAAATGGGATCCGATTCCAACAATGCTTTGTCAAAGCCATACCGCTTTGGTAAAAGGATTTATGGGACAAACTACAGCATACGATCCGGATGAAATAAAATCCAATGTATTGGTTTTAGGAGAAAATAAGACTAATAATGAGGCCAGATATATACACGGTATTAAAGGTAAAGGGTTCTTTACCTTTTATGGAGGTCACGATCCAGAAGATTATCAGCATAGAGTTGGGGATCCAAAAACAGAATTAGAATTGCATCCAAATTCACCAGGATATCGTTTGATCCTCAATAACGTACTTTTTCCTGCTGCTAAAAAGAAAAAACAAAAAACCTAAGAGATTTCTATTTGAATATAATTCTTAACCACGGTTTATAGGGTGAAAAAAACAGATTCCTTTTCATAATTTTGTCTGATGATAAAAAAGATAATCATGATAGTAGCCATCATTTTCCTTATAGTCGGATCTTTATTCATTTATGGGGTGTATCGCTTTTTAAATCCGTTCGGAGGATTAGTAAACAAAGAACTATCAGATTCTTATTATTATACTAGAGATAATGAAGGAATTGTATACAGTCCAATGGGAAATTGGTTTTCTTTGGGTAAAGATGAAATGGAAGTAGACCTTCCTTCTTTTCAGGTTTTAGGAAGAGATTATGCCAAGGATGCTGATCATGCTTATTTTAAATCCAGAGCAATAAATTCACCAATAGATGTAGCTTCTTTTCAGGTGAAAGCAGGTTTGGTTCCTATGGATAAAAATCACGTATACATATTGACAGACGATCTTTATTATCTGCACGACTCTGATGAAGAAGGGTTTAAAATTTTAGAAGGAGCAGATGCCAAAACTTATGAACCATTAGGCTATGATTTTGCAAAAGATAAAAACTTCATTTATCATAATAATGAAAAATGTACTGTAGTCGATCATGGATCTTTTGAAATCATCAATGATCAATTTTGTAAAGACGTTAATGGAGTATATCATTATTGGTATGGTCAACCTATACTAAAAGTAGAAAATGCAAACCCTTCTAAAATCATCTCTTTGACAGACTCACATATTCGTGATGATCAAAACGTGTATTTTTATCTTAGTCATAGAGGTTTTGAAAATATAGACAAAGTAATAACACTTCCATTTCAAGATAGTGAACAAATTAGTTTTTTCGAAGATCATTCACTTCTCAAAATCGACGATCGTATTTTTTATGAAGGGCTGCTTGTAGAAAATGCGGATGCGTCCACTTTTAAAGACCTGGAATACGGATATGCAAAAGATGTAAACCACGTATTTTTTCATGGAAAAATGGTCGAAGGAGCAGACGTAAAGACCTTTAAATATAATGATGACAAATATACTTTTTCGGATAAAAATCATATCTATGAAGCAGGCAAAGTTGTTAATAAGAAGAAGTAATATTATTTAGTTTGTAAGGTTATCAGTAAGACACGACTATAGTATACTTAAACCACAACCTTACTTTCAGTAATGAGAAAAATAATAATAGTAATGCTAGTACTAAGTACTTTGTTTTCTTGCAAACAAGTCTCAAAAGAAGAAAAAGAAATAGATGACCAAAAACCAATAGAAGAAATAACACCGGATCGGTACAGAGATCTCCCTGAAGATTTAGCAGCCGTATTTACCGCTCACGGTGGGTTACAAAATTTTGATCTACAAAATACATTGGTTTTTGAACTTGCTAATCCAGAAGGCAATGAAAAACACACAACAGATCTTGCTAGTAGATATGCTCGTATTGAGACGGATAAATTTGTGTTAGGTTTTGATGGTAAAGAAGCCTGGATTGAGCAAGACTCTACTTATTTTAAAGGAAATCCTCGTTTTTATCATAATTTGATGTTTTATTTTTATGCAATGCCTTTTGTATTAGGTGATGAAGGAATTTCGTATCAAAAGGTAGCTGATCTGAAAGTAGCTAATATATCATATCCCGGTTATAAAATATCCTATGGAGAAGCAATAGGAGATTCACCAAAAGATAATTACTTTATTTATTATGATGCAGCATCCTACAAAATGAAATATTTGGGATATACAGTAACGTTTTTTAGCAAAGAAAACAGTGAAAAGGTTAGTTTAATTGAGTATGCGGATTGGAACGATGTAGATGGCCTATTATTACCAAAAACACTAAAATGGAGATCGTATGAGGATGGTATTGTAGGGGATGTCAAAAACATAAGAAATTTTGAGAATGCTAGCGTCAGCAAAGAAAAATTAGATATTTCTTTATTTAAAAAGCCTAAAGTAGAAAAAGTGGATACTATGTAAAAGACACTATATAATTAGGAATATATTGAAAATGCTCTATTGGTATGACACCGATAGAGCTTCTTATTTTATAAAAACAAAAGTTTTTTATAAAAATTCGTACCTCATTTTTATAATATGATAATTCAAGCGTACAATAAATGAGTATAATTGATAAATTACCAATTTTAATTGGATTTCTTAAAAGGAATGAAGTGTTTTCACGGATGCACATTTCTGGAATTAGTTAAATTTATATCCTTTATCAAATTTATTACCGAAAACGATATAGTGACACACGCAAAAACTAATTTTATGTATACAGAACTAACAACAAGTAATAGGATACTAATGGGATCTGGACCGTCGGATACGCATCCCAGAGTGCTTAAAGCAATGTCCACACCATTGATAGGTCACTTGGATCCTGAATTCGTGACAATTATGGATGAGGTTAAGGCTATGGTACAAGAAACGTTCTTGACTAAAAATCATATGACATTTGTAGTTTCAGCTCCAGGTAGTGCAGGTATGGAGACTTGTTTGGTGAACTTATTGGAACCCGGAGACGAAATAATCATATGTATAAATGGAGTTTTTGGAGGTAGAATGGCCGATATTGCCGAAAGATGTGGTGCAAGAGTTCATAAAATCGAAAAAGATTGGGGAACCGTCATTACAACGGAGGACGTTAAAAAGGCATTAGGTGTTTGTAAGAAGCCAAAATTAGTAGCATTGGTTCATGCAGAAACTTCTACAGGAGCATTACAACCCATTAAAGAAATAAGTGATGTAGTACATAATGCTGGAGGATTATTAATGGTAGATGCCGTGACTTCTTATTGCGGAATGGAGTTGAGAGTTGATGATTGGAATATTGACGCGATATACACCGGAACACAAAAAAACTTAAGTGCTCCTCCTGGATTATCACCGGTAAGTTTTTCGGACAGCGCTTTAGAAGTATTAGAAAACAGAAAAACAAAAGTACAAAGTTGGTTTATGGATTTGAGTCTGGTTAAAAACTACTGGGGCGGTGCGAAACGCGCATATCATCATACAGCTCCGGTTTCTTCGGTATATGCTTTGAGAGAATCTCTGAGGATTGTTCTAGAAGAAGGTTTAGAAAATCGATGGAAAAGACATCAAGATGTTCACCAGATTCTAAAAACTAAATTAGAACAGTTAGGATTTCGATATTTAGTTGAAGAACAATATAGATTACCGAATCTTAATGCTGTTTTTCTTCCAGAAGGCAATGACGAAGGATTACTTAGAAAAAAATTATTGAATGAATATAATATTGAAGTTGGTGGAGGTTTAGGGAATTTTGTTGGTAAGATATGGAGAATTGGGATAATGGGAGAAAGCTGCACACTAAATCACGTAAATATGCTAATCAGCGCACTTCAGGATATGAAAGAGTTTAAAAATTAATATACACTAAAATTGGATAGAATTTCACTGAAAACGGGGTTGGACTTGGGGTTAAATATTACAAATTTTGTATCATAATTTTTTTTAATCTCTTAAAACCTTATTTCATGAGTTCTATAAGTAATGATCAGATGGTCGCCGAAATTTTAAACTTCTTTTATCCCAACAGTACAATTTCAGAATATGATGTGACCGATGATTTAGGCGACTTAGCAGCAGAAATGTATGTAGAAGCATTAGAGGCTTCCAATGCTATGCATTTAGTTCCAAGACCTACATATACACCATCGTTTTCCTGGCTTGTAAAAGAAGGCGTAAAAGCAGTTTGGAGATCGAGAGGAGAAGATGAAATTTATGAATCTGTTCGGGTAACTGTTGCACTTAAATATAAGAGCAAATATCAAATGGAAAAACTGGGAATTTAAAAAAAAGAGGCACTTAATATAAGTGCCTCTTTTTTTTAGTAAATTTTCTTAACTATTTACTATATTTTTCACGATACCTTTTCCAGAGTTTGGTTTGATGACTCTCTAGACTTATATCTCTTCCTTGGATAAAAGCTTTTTCTAATTGATTGGTTCGCATATCTAGTGCATCACCTATGCTGATAAAAAGCGTAGCGTCTTTGCCAACTTCTAATGTACCTACCATATCGTCGATACCCAATATTTTGGCACTATTACCGGTGATTAGTTGTAGTGCTTTCTCTTTGTCTAACCCATGTGCCGCAACGGTTCCAGCCTGAAAAGGAAGGTTGCGCGCATTCGCGCGTTCCATTTGACCACTGTTTTCTAATCCTACTAATACTCC
Source organism: Aquimarina ulvae (assembly GCF_053613295.3). Classification (NCBI taxonomy): domain Bacteria; kingdom Pseudomonadati; phylum Bacteroidota; class Flavobacteriia; order Flavobacteriales; family Flavobacteriaceae; genus Aquimarina; species Aquimarina ulvae. Next base: position 123,806 of record NZ_JBSIBP030000005.1, on the reverse strand, counting down.
AGCATCCATTAACAACTTTGCATTTTTATAAGGCAAATCATAGTCGTCATCCTCATAATTTGGTGTTGAATGAGTTCTTGTTAACAATACAGGTATATTTCGTTGCTGTAACTGAGTGGCAACTTTATATGCTTCATCTGCATGTACCAGCACTACTTTTTTGATACTTTGTTCTTGAACAAAATTTAACACATCCAGAATTGCTTTTTCTGCACTCACGTGTATAAACAGGTTTTGCGAACCATCGAAGATTTTTTGCATAGCTACGTGAGGTAAGTTCTCGTTGCTTGCGTCTGACTTTACAGTCGCTTTTGCCTGATGTATAAAATCATTAATTGCAGTTACTTGTTCTTGGTATTTTTTGTTTGGCTTAAAACCTGGATCCTCACCCAACCACCATCTACCTCTGGTAAAAGGACTTGGCCAATTTATATGTATTCCATCATCAGTTTTTATTGCCGCATCTTCCCAATTCCAGGCATCCAATTGCACGATAGATGAGGTTCCGGAAATCCACCCTCCACGTGGTGTGGTTTGAGCGATTAAAACCCCATTTGGTCTCATGCTCTCTACAATCTTACTTTCTGCATTATAGGCGATAATACTTCGTATATGAGGATTAAAACCGCCAATTTCGCTATCGTCATCAGTAGCTCTCACAGCACCAATTTCTACAAGTCCAAGTGTTGTATTTGGTGCTATAAATCCTGGATATACGTGTTTGCCAGATGCATCTATAACGTTTCCATCGGTAGGAGGATTACTATCAGCACCAACAAAAGTTATTTTTCCGTTTTCAAAAGTTATAGTGCAATTTTCTATTACCTGACCATTACCAATATGCGCAGTTGCACCACTGATTGTAGTAACTTCAGATTGTTTCTTAGCAGGGGTTTGCTGTGCTGTTACATTTCCAAAAGAGAATAGTGATAACAACAATATGTATATAATATTTTTCATGTTTTGATTCATTAATTTTAGTGGATCGTTTCTAAAGTTTCACAATGAAATTGTTGTTTTTCCTTTTTCTTAGGTGGCTGCGTTTTTAAACCATTGTTTTTAGCTTTAAGCAACATAGTAGAAAGTTGATTCTTTTCCTGCACAATGTTTTTTCTCAGGGCTATGTCTTTTTCTAAGTCAAAATAGACAGCACCTTCAATCAATGTCTTTTCAGCTTTAGAATAAATAGATAAAGGATGACCCGTCCATAAAACTACATCTGCATCTTTGCCTACTTTTATGCTTCCTACACGATCATCGATATGTAAAAGTTTTGCAGGGTTTAAGGTTACAAACTTCCAAGCATCCTCTTCACGTACACCTCCGTATTTTACAGATTTTGCAGCTTCCTGATTTAATCTACGAGACATTTCACCGTCATCACTATTAATCGCAACGGTCACACCTTGATTATGCATAATTGAGGCATTGTATGGTATGGCATCGTTTACTTCATATTTATAAGCCCACCAATCAGAAAATGTGGATCCACCTGCACCGTGAGCGGCCATTTTATCTGCAACTTTATATCCTTCCAGGATATGGGTAAATGTGTTTATTCTAAAATTGAATTGCTCGGCGACTTTCATTAACATGTTAATCTCACTTTGAACGTAGGAATGACAACTGATAAAGCGGTTGCCATTGAGGATTTCTACAAGAGTTTCCATTTCTATGTCTTTACGATATGGTTTTCCACTATTCTTCAGTTTTTCGTAGTTTTTAGCTCGGGTAAAATAGTCTATGTACAGCTGTTCTACACCCATACGTGTTTGTGGAAAACGAACTCTTTCTGCATCACCCCAATTACTTTGTTTTACGTTTTCTCCCAGCGCAAACTTTATAAACTTAGGCGAGTTATCATAAATTAGATTTTCTGCACTTTCTCCCCACTTTAATTTAATGATAGCTGATCTACCTCCAATAGGATTTGCAGAACCGTGAAGAATTTGAATAGAAGTCACACCACCAGCAAGATTACGATATATATTAATGTCATCCGGGGAAACGACATCTTCTATGGTTACTTCTGCAGTAGAATTATGACCAGCTTCATTGATGGCAGCTGCAGCAATATGTGAATGTTCATCAATGATGCCGCTGGTTAAATGTTTTCCCGTAGCATCAATAACCTTGGCATTACCTGATGATAGGTTTTTGCCTATCGCGGCTATTTTCCCATTTTTAATCAATACATCTGTTTCAGTGAGAATGCCATCAGATTCATTGGTCCAAACTGTAGCATTTTTAAATAGCGTACTTTCTGGCTTCGGAAGTGTACTACTACCGTAAGCTATATTTGGATAGGTAACAGGCAATACTTTTGGATCTTCTTTTGTATCTTCAGACTTCTTATTGTCTTTATTGGTATCTTCTTTTGGCTTTTGCTTTGCCGTAAAAGTCATTTCGGCACCATTAGGGAGAATTGCTTTTCCGGTCCAGAATTTAGGATTGTCTTGTATTAAAGCAGTAACTCTGATGTATTGTGTTTTGGTCGTATCTGCATCGGTAAAGGTAATGGATATCCAATCCCCTTTATAGGAGATTTTGTTTCCGAGTTTGGTCCCTCCTAGTTTTATTTCTGCCTTTGGTTTGGATGGCTTTCCAGAAATGGATAGATCATACGTCTTTCCTGCAAGCGTTAGGTCATAGGTTCCATTGATATCGATAGTATCCATATCATTGATTACATTTTTGTTTCCTTGTACCCAATTTTCATAAATTACATTGTCTTTAGAGAATAGCTCATTTTTGGTAATCAAAAAGTTGGCATAAGCCCCTTTCTTTAAACTACCTAGGAGATCACTTTTACCAATAATTTGTGCGGGTATAGTTGTCAACGATGCGAGTGCTGTTTTTTTATCTAACCCGTATGTTATGGCCTTTTCTATTCTTGTTTCTAGGTCAGTTATTTTTTTTAGTTTATGAGTTGTTAAGGAAAATTGTATTCCATTTTTTGCTAGTACCGACGGATTGGTAGGCGCTTGATTCCAATGGCGCATATCACCAAGACTTACAAGGTTTGCCATATAAGGATCGGACAAATCGTATGCTTCGGGAAAATCTAAGGGTATAATATATTTTGCATTAGTAGCTTTAACCTTATCAATCCTTGCATATTCATCACCACCTCCGACAATAATGTATTGAATATTAAATTCGTCGCCAATTTTATCAGCCCTAAAACCATTAACTCTGCTTCCGGCTTCAAAGATTTGTGGTAGATCTTTATTGTTATTTAGTGCTTCTAGTGAGAGATCTTTGTTAGTTGTATTTCCTTGCGCATACCAATTAGCGTCCAAGTATACTTGTCTTAATAGAGCCATAGCTCCCATTAAGGAAGTCGGATATGCTTGCTTGCTTTTTTCACTTTTAGAAAAAGAAAGGAATTGTGAAGATGCATCACTTAATAATCGTTCTCCATCCGAACCATTATTATTTAGCGCAACTAATACTCCTCTGCCTCTGATAATTCCATCAGGCATATGTGTATTTACAGTTCCAAACCCAGCATTGATATATTCATCTGCCTTCTTTTCGTCATAATCAAAGCTATGAAGCGGATTTGTTTCAGGGCGGATGTGGTCGTTCCAGTAATAGCCTTCTCTACTGGCATCATATTGAGGATTTCTTCGAAAAGAATTTCCATTTTTTTTCGGTTTTTTTATACCAAAGTCTGTAAAAGGATCAATAAAAGAAGCATACATATGTTTTCCTTGTAAATCAATTACTACACTGTTTTTAGGAATAGAAAGAGCAGTACCGATTTCTTTGATTGTTCCTTTTTGGATAATCAATGTGCCATTTTTGATTTCTACTCCAGGAGAAGTATGAATGGTAGCATTCGTGAAAACAGTGTAATTAGAATTGGACGTCTTTACGCCATCATTTTTTGGGAAATATTCTTGAGAAGAAAGTGTATGCCCCATAAATATCACAGAGAGTGATAATAATAGTTTTTTCATAAGAGTTAGTGTAAAAAGATGAATTGATTTTAAAGATAACTTTTGCTAAAGAAAGACCTTACAAATTAGTAATTTTTTAACAGCTCGGCAGTAAATTATAGAGTAACATTTACTATCGTTTATAACTTATTCTTGTAGTAATTTACTAATAATGCTACTACATAGCTATAGGTTTCCATACCATCCGGTTGGTTGTTGGCTTTTAGGTAGCTGTCATAAGTAGATTTAAATAAAGGTTCCAGCGGATTTTGATAGCGCATCCAAAATTCAAGAACTTCTTGATAGTTTTTTCGGATACCAGGTCTTAATTTTTCGATTAAACACAATGCTTTTTGCTCATCCCTAAGATACAGATCATTTAAACAAAACTTTAGCGCAAAGGTAGTACCACTATAATTAAAATACACATCATCATAGTTCATAGTCGTGAGAGCCGCAATAAAATTTGCTTCATTTTCTTTGGCAAACCCTAACTGGTGTGCCTCTTCGTGGCAACTTGTCGTGGGTGCTTTATAATTGATTATTAAACCATTAATCTGCGCTTCATTGGTGATCGGATTAAGATAACCACTAAATCCCATATAGGTTAGTGGAATACTTAAAAGAGATCTTTTGATACTTTTCGGATAATAACGAACCAAAGGTAAAATCTCATGAAGTTCCTCATACGCAGGAATTGTTTTTTCAAATATTTCTTCTTTGCTATACGGCATGACGATTGGTAACGAATCATTTGGTTCTAACTTAGCATGAATGCGATTCGCTTTTTCAATTAATTTTTTAGAAACTAAAAAGAGTTCCTCTTCGGTATAGGCATCATCAATACCTAATATTTCATGCATTGGCAATCTGTAATAATTCAGTCCCCATAAAATATGAAAGCAACCATAAACAATAGAAAAAGTAGCTCCTATGTCAAGTAAGACAGTTTTCCATAGAATCTTTTTTCGAAATACTTTTTTATACAGAAATCGTATTAGGAGTATGATCAAAATACAATAACCAATATCCCCAAAAGAAAACGGAAGCCATCCAAATGCATACCGTAGCGCCTTGGATGTATAAACGAAAAGGCCATTACTATAAAATCGCTCAACCAATTCTGGAAAGAAAGAAAGTATTTTAACAAGTAGGATTTGTATTGGCAATAAAATGGTAAGATAGAATTTAGTTTTAGATTGCATGAAATAAATATAATACGATGTAAATCTACAACATTTAATATATCATTTGAAGTAAGTTTTTATTTGTTTGTACCAAAATTGTTGTAAGACTAAACGGAATTCGACACATAAACATTTTGGTTCATCCGCAAATCCTTGATTATGCTTGTTGCATCATGTACATTTGCCAAAAACATGATACATATATGAATTCAGAAATAAGAAACCTGGAACCTAAAGCGCTTTGGAATAAGTTTGCAGATCTTAATGCTGTTCCCAGACCTTCTAAAAAAGAAGAACGCGTTATTGCGTTTATGAAAGATTTTGGAGAATCTCTGGGACTTCCGGTAGCGATAGATGAAGTAGGCAATGTTTTAATAAGAAAACCTGCTACATCAGGAATGGAAGATAAAAAAATGGTTGTGATGCAATCTCACTTAGATATGGTTCATCAAAAAAATACAAATACCACGTTTGATTTTGACAAACAAGGAATTGAAATGTATGTTGATGGTGATTGGGTGAGAGCTAAAGGAACTACTTTAGGAGCAGATAATGGACTAGGTGTAGCAACTATTATGGCAATTCTTGAATCTGATGATATTTCTCATCCGGCAATTGAAGCTTTGTTTACGATTGATGAAGAAACTGGTATGACGGGAGCGATGGGGCTAAAATCCAACTGGCTTAAGGGAGAAATTCTATTAAACTTAGATACAGAAGAAGATGATGAGATTGGAGTAGGGTGCGCAGGAGGTGTGGATGTTACTGCCGAAAGAATGTATAAAGAAGAGGATGTTCCAGAAGGCAAAACAGCATATACAATTTCTGTTACTGGTCTTAGTGGTGGTCATTCGGGGATGGATATTCATAAAGGATTAGGTAATGCTAATAAAATTATGAATAGATTGTTGTTTGATGGTTTCGAAAATTTTGGACTTAGGGTTCATAAAATCAAAGGAGGAAGTCTGCGTAATGCAATTCCCAGAGAAAGTTTTGCAACCGTGGTAGTAGATTCGATACAATCTGAAGCATTTGAGTTTGAATTAAATGAACTTATTTTTACAAATAAGAAGGAGCTGTCTGTTGTAGATCCAAACTTGACAGTAGAATTAAGAACTGTAGATTTACCCAATAAAGTTATGGAACTAGGAGTGCAGGAAGGTCTTCTCAAATCCTTATATGCCGCCCATAACGGAGTTTATAAAATGAGCTTATCGATTCCTGATCTGGTCGAGACTTCGAATAATATTGCCAAAGTCAATATTGGTGAAGGTAACATTAAGATTGAATGTCTGACCAGAAGTAGTGTGGAGTCCACTAAATTAGATTTGGTTAATAAATTAAGAGCTAGTTTTGAGTTGATAGGTTGCGAGGTAACCACAGATGGTGATTATCCAGGTTGGGCACCAAACATGAATTCTCCAATATTAAAAGTTTTGGACGAACTCTACCAAAAGATTAATGGAGAAAAAGCACATGTAGCGGCTTGCCATGCAGGGTTAGAGTGTGGTATTTTAGGACAGCATTATCCTAATATGGATATGATTTCTTTTGGACCAACTATTTTGGGAGCGCACTCTCCGGATGAAAGAGCCAGCATTTCTTCTGCACAAAAATATTGGAGTTTTGTGAAGAAAATTTTAGAAAACATTCCGGCAAAATAATTTTTAGACTTGGATGAAAAGAAAAGGCATCTCATGTTGTATGAGATGCCTTTTTTATATAATGATATAAATTAATGTCCGTGACCGTCATCTTTAGAATGCCCTTGAGGAGCTGACTTGTCAGCGATTCCCACTAGTTCAAGTTCAAAAATCATATCTGTATTAGGAGGTATAGGAGCTCTGCCTCTTTCCCCATACCCTAGATGCGACGGTACAAAGATAACAGCTTTATCTCCTACTTTCATTTGTTGTACTCCTTCTTTAAATCCAGCAATCATTCTGGCTTCTGGAGAATAAGGGATCGATATAGGAGCATAGCCTTTCGGATTGCTCGCTCTACGATTATCCCAAGTACCGTTTTCTTTTGCTATTTCTTCTATATTTGTATCAAATAACCTCCCATCTGTAAAATATCCTTGATAATTTAAGTCTACCATTTGTCCTTGTTTAGGTTGTTCACCATCACTTTCCTTGATAAAATAAATTTCTAAACCACTTTCTAGTTTTGTTGCTTTCTCTTTTAGCTCAGCATATTTAGCAGCGGTTTTAGCGCTATTTTCTTTAAGAATACGTTCTTTTTCAAGCTTTTCTTCTTCTAAAACTTTTAAGTTATCTTCAAAAGCAACTTTAGTATCAAAAGCTTTGGCATCTTTCCCTTTTCTGATAATATTAACCTCTTGCATTTTTATTTCAGAGACTGGTTTATCTCCTGGTTTCTTGGTTTCTACAACTCCAATACTGTCTACTATATCTTGTCCTAAAACAATTTCGCCAAACACAGTATGTTTTCCATTTAGCCAAGGCGTTTCTTTAAGTGTAATAAAAAATTGGCTACCATTTGTAGCGGGGCCAGAATTAGCCATAGAAAGGATCCCTTTAGATTTGTGGGTTAAGGAATCAACAAACTCATCCGGAAATTTATAACCAGGGTCCCCAGTGCCGGTTCCCAAAGGGTCACCTGTCTGGATCATAAAATCTTTAATTATTCTGTGGAATATAATACCGTTATAATATTTTTTTCCTTTGTATATACTATCTACCATAGTATTTGTCCCTTCTGCTAAAGAAACAAAGTTTGCCACGGTCATAGGTGTTGCTTCGTGATATAATTTTGCAATAGCAGTTCCTTTATTTGTGACAATTTCTGCATAGACTCCATCTTCTAGTTCTGGATATTTTTCTTCACAACTACTAAAGGTTATAGCAATAAGAGCCAAGAATAAAAAATTTAATTTCTTCATTTTGTTTTGTTAAGTTTTAATTTTCTTTTGTTGATTGTTTGGTAATTTTATTAAGTGTTACTCTAGACATTAACGGAATATTTGTCCCGATCTTGTGATCATCTCCATAATATCCATAAGCTTGATACGAAGGAAATAAAAATGTTATAATTTCTCCTTCTTTCATGAGTTTTAATCCTTCTCTTAATCCAAAAAACAAGTCCTCTTGATCAATGGCATAATTTACAGTGTCTAACTCTTTTTCGTTGTATATAATATCACCGTTCAGTTTTTTGATATTGTAGTTAAAATTAACAACATCACCAAATTTAGCCGTTGTGGTGGCAACAGTATCTTTTTTTTCATAATAATACCAGAATCCACCATCCGATGCTATATAAGTATTTAGTGTATCCCTTTTGATAATTTGTTGGATACGCGCTTCCTCCCTTGCACTAAGCTCTTTATTTCGAGCAATAGATTCGTTGATAAAAGACCCCGATGAAATACTTACCGGTTTCCTCGCCTCGGGTGCCTTGCACGAAAAAATTAGTATTATAAAGCCTATAGATAGAAGAAAATGTCTCATGAATTAAGGGCATTTTTATAAGCAGGTAATATACTAATAAATTTGTCAACAGTTTCAGTGAGTGAAAGATTACTTTTACCACCCGCTGCGTTATGATGACCTCCTCCTTCGAAATGTTTACGAGAAAATTCATTGACCGAAAAATCGCCTTTGGATCTTAATGAAATTTTGATAATATCTTCACCTTTATTTTCAATAAAAATTAGCGCAAGTACAATACCACTTACCGATAGCCCCAAATTTACAAAGCCTTCTGTATCACCTTTTTTAAAATTATGATCATCTAATTCTTTTTGAGATAAACTTATATAAGCAGTTTTATACTCAGGAAGAATCTTTAAATTCTTTAGTGCTACCCCTTTTAATTGTAACTTTGAATATGAGTTAGTGTCATAAATGTTTTCGTGAATGCCAGTATTGTCTGCGCCTCGATCAATTAAATCAGCAATCACTCTATGTGTGGTACTGGTAGTAGATCTAAATCTAAAAGAACCAGTATCGGTCATAATACCAACATATAGACAAGTAGCGATGGCTGTTTTTATTTTGTCTAGATCATTTAGTTTTTCTATAAAGTGATACACCATCTGACAAGTAGAACTCATACCAACATCGCTGTATGTATATTTGGCATAGGTATCTGGTTGTTGGTGATGGTCAATCATTATAAAAATAGCATCGGTTTTGATCAGGAGGCTTTCCATAAGAGTTCCTGTTCTGGAAAAATGATTAAAATCTAAAGTAAAAACAATATCAGCTTCCTTTATTTTTGCAGCTGCAATATCGGTATCCTTATCATATTTAATAATATTGTTTTCCCCAGGAATCCATTTTAAAAATTCGGGATAATCATTGGGTGCTACAACCGTAGGATTATGTCCTAATCCTAATAAATAATGATCCAACGCTAGCGTAGAGCCAACTGCATCTCCATCTGGATTTTTATGGGGAATAATGACAATATTTTTTGGAGTGCTTAATAGCACTTTTATTTCTTTTATCTCACTCGAATTCATAGATCAGCGAAGATACTATTTATTAATAATATGGTAATAAAGGAATTCTTAATTTTGTACCACTCAAATAAATCGAAAATGAAAATAAGGAAAAGTATTATTGTATTAGTGCTTTTTGTAGTGTATTCTTCTTATGCTCAAAAAATATCAAAAAGAGAAAAATATGATTTTACTATTGCTTTTGGAAGTTGTAATAAACAAAATAGTCCTCAACCGTTTTGGAAAGAAATTTTAAAAAACGACCCAGATCTTTTTATTTGGGGCGGTGATAATATTTATGGTGACTCTGCTGATATGTCTAAAATCAAGAGAGACTACCAAACTCAAAATAGTAATGTAGATTATCAAAAATTGAAACAGCAAGTTCCAATAATGGCTACCTGGGATGATCATGATTATGGAAAAAATGACGCTGGAGTATCGTGGGAGATGAAAAATGAAAGTCAACAATTGTTTTTAGATTTTCTTGGAGTTACAAAAGAAGATTCCAGACGAGTGCAAGAAGGAATTTATACCTCTAAAATTTTTAACCATTCTAGAGGGAGTATCAAAGTAATCATATTAGATACCCGATATTTTAGGTCACCACTTTTAAAAGATACTGTTGGTAATAAACGATATGTTCCTCATAACAATATAAAAGGAACGATTCTTGGCGACAAACAATGGCTGTGGTTAAAAGATGAATTGAAGTGTAGTAAGTCTGATTTTCATATCATAGTCAGTAGTATTCAGTTTTTATCTGGAGAACACGGATGGGAGTGTTGGACAAATTTTCCAGAAGAAGTAGAACGACTCAAGCACCTGATTATACAAGAGAAAGTTAAGAGTGCCATAATTCTAAGTGGAGATAGGCATATTTCTGAATTTTCTAAAACAAACCTACCAGAACTATCCTATCCGCTTATAGATTTTACATCCAGTGGATTGACACACGCATACACTAAATATACAGGAGAGCCAAACAAACATAGGGTTGGTGAAGTAATTTCTGTACCGAGTTTTGGTGTTTTAAATTTCAATTTTGATACGCAAGAAGTGCGCATGCAGATACGTGGAAAAAACAACACCATATTTCAGGAAATAAAGCAGAACTATACGAAAAATTAAGAATTTTTTAAACGAATTCGAAAATGACAGCACTTTATGTGGATATTTCTTGTTTTTGAAACTTTTATATATACTTTTGCACAAAATTTTGTATTTGGCCAAGTAGGTCAGCATGGTGATTAAAAAAATCCTCTTATAAGGAAATAGAATAAATTAAATTTTGAAAATGGCAACAAATAGAACTTTTACAATGCTTAAACCGGATGCGGTAAGAAAAGGATACATTGGTGCAATCCTTGAACAGATTACAGCTTCAGGTTTTAGAATTGTAGCAATGAAATTAACACAATTGACTACTGATGATGCTAAGGCTTTTTATGAAGTACATAGTGAGCGTCCATTCTATGGTGAATTAGTAGAATATATGACTAGTGGTCCAATCGTAGCGGCTATTCTCGAAAAAGAGAATGCTGTAGAAGATTTTAGAACTTTGATTGGCGCTACGAATCCAGAGGAAGCTGCAGAAGGAACTATTCGTAAAAAGTTTGCTACTTCGATTAGTGAAAATGCAGTTCATGGTAGCGATAGCGATGATAATGCTGCTATCGAAGGTGCTTTTCACTTCTCAGGAAGAGAGCAGTTCTAGAAAAAATATCAAAAAAAATACGTAAAAAACCATTCTGGCAATATCAGAATGGTTTTTTTTTACCCACTTCAGATCAATTATACTAAGAATTTTCACTGAAAACCGGGATCTTAATACCTTAATTATTCTTTAATATTGTCAAGTAATTATTAAAATTTTTAGGAATGAATAGTATTTCCAGAATTACACTTCAGGTTAGAGCTAGCAATACTAGTACTAAGTCATTAGAATTAGAAAAAGTAATTCCTCATTCAGAAATCCCAACGGTTAACTTATCAGAAGATCAACTTGATAAGGTTTTAGGTTTGGTCTCAGAATTAGTAACGGAAACAAGAGATCGAGTCTTAGAAGAGTACACAGCTGTTTACGAATTCAAATATAAATTTTATGATCAAAATGATGTTTTACTTGAAGCTAAGGATAGAAGCTCTTTTTTTGATGAACTCGTAGAGCAAGCTATTGTCTTTCCAGGGCTTCATCATAAACTTTTATTGTTTGTAAAGGATTCTTATTATAAAGAAAATAATGAAAGGTTTTGGAGAGACAGTGAAACACCAGTAGGGACAACAATTGCTACTTTGTTGGCGTTATCTGATATACAATACATCCAGAATTATATAGATTTTCTTCGTACCAATGATATGGATCACGAAGTTGATCAATATGGTGATATTAGTAATATCATAAATAAATATGGTATCTGTAAAGAAACACTATCATTGGCTTTAGTAAGAGCTGGTAGCGCTTGCGGACAACACGGTAGTGAACAGTTTGAAGAGCTATTGGATCAAGGTTTTTTAGAATATATTCAATCAAACTTTGATCTCTTTTTGAAAAAATTGGATCAAGAGCATGAATTCGACCAACTTTGGTTTTTAGATTTGGATTATGAAGAATTTTGGAATCCTGGTGATATGGAAACCGAGTGGATCGATACCATACTTGATGTTCTTGATGAGGAACAAAAAGAAAAATTTAGATTGTTTTTTAAAGAGCGCTTGTAAAGATTACCAAAACACTCTAAAACTCACATTTGGGGTAATGCCCAAAGAAATAATATCAGAGTTTATAAATCTGTTTTCTAGTGAGTTAGTAGTTCGAAACTCTCTGTTAAGTAAATTTTCTCTGTCATATAGGTTTTGTACAGAAAGTCCTAATCTATATTTGAGATATGGAGTTGATCTTATTTTGAAATCATAAATTGCAGAAAAATCAAGTCTATGATATATAGGTAGATTATTACTGTTGATTTCTCCAAAATCCAATACTACCAAATTTCCACTGTCATCAACTCCCGCGACATTGGTGTAAGCTTTTCCCGTATGCCAAAGCCACCCTAAAGACAACTGAAAATTATTGACTTTATAGAAATGAGACCATTTTACCGTGTGCTCAATATTCCAATTGCCAGGAAAAGATTTATTGTTGTTAATATCTTCAAATTTATTTTGCGTATTGATATATGAGTAACTCACCCAGGTTTTGTAGTTTTTAAAACGTTTTTTTAGAAAAAAATCTATTCCATAAATCCTGCTTTCTCCAGGATGATAGGTGTTATCGACTGGATTGATAAACCCTGCTGTTAGCGAGGTGATGTCATCTATTTGTTTATAGTATGTATCTACATCAAAATACCAAGTATGTTTCTTAAAACTACTTCCCATCGTAAATTGATAGCTGGTGATCACAGGAAATTGTTCTTTATTGGCCAATGTCCATACCTGATTTTCTAAGGACAGATCGCTAACTACAGATTCTCTTATCTGACTTACTGGCTGGCTGCGATATTCTCCTGTGGCATTAACCTCCCAATATTTTGACAGATTTTTTTGGATAAAAACCCTTGGCTCAATAATTGATTTTCCTAATTCCGTATAATGATTTAAACGTAATCCTGCAGATAGATAAATTTTTTTTGGAATTTCATATTTATATTCACCGTACAAAGCATGAGTATTCAGGAAACGATTGTCTTGATCCAGAATTAATTCATAGGTCGGAGTAGTGGTCACAAATGCATATTTGATAATGTTGTTAGAAAATTGATAGCCGCCCAGAACTTTTTGTGAATCGGATAAGAAATAGTGAATATCTAAAGCAGCACCAACATCCTTTACACTATTCTTTTTACTTTCGATCTCAGAAGCAGTTTCTGATTCTTCGGTGATAAACCGATAGTTTAACAAATATCGTGTGTAATATCCGTGGGTTTGAATATTCAATTTGCGATTGAAGCTATGTTCCCAGCTTAGATTATAGCCTTCATTTTCGGTGACTAGATTGTCATTTAAAGATGTTTGGTCATCACTTCTTTTAAAATCAAGATCATTTTTGCTGTACAAGGCATTCGCCTCAATCTTGTCATTATCTGAAATTTTAGTAATTAAATTAGCATTAAAATCTGCGTAGAAAAAATCGTTTTTAGCTTTATTAAGCGGGTTTCTTTCTGCAATAGTAGTATTCTGGAATACACGATCAGCAAATTGTTTGTAAGTAAATGTTTCAAGTATATCTGTAAAGGATCTTCTTCCTGATACTTGTAGTGATACTCTATCTTGCACAATTGGTAAATGCATTACAGCATCCGCATTGATCATATTAAAACCGGCTCCACCTGTAAAATTGTTGGCAACCTCATTTTCGGTTTTGATATCAATCACTCCAGAAATCCGATCTCCATATTTTGCACTAACACCACTTTTAGAAAAATTCACTTCTTTTACTACATATGGATTAAAAGCAGACAACATTCCAAAAAAATGCCCTTGGTGATAAGTCTTTATTCCATTCCAAAGCACCAAGTTTTGATGAGGAGTACTGCCGCGCACGTATACTCCTGATGCTGTTTCAAATGGACTGTTAACCCCAGGAGTTAGTTGAATACTTTGCAAAATATCTGGTTCTGTAAGACCTGGTAGTATTTCAATATCTTTTAGAGCAATATTTACTACCTTTTTACTTTGAGTAATTCCTTTGGTAAGGTATTCCTGAATAATTACTTCATCAAGCGTTTCTATGGTATTGTTCAGATAGATTTTAATACAGTTGCCATCAAGAAACTCTGAAGCATCAAGTACACGTTGCCTAAATCCCGGAGCACTGATCAAAATTACAGAATTCAAAGGTACTTGAAGATTCTCGAAATAGCCTTGTTCATCGGTAGTAACATTCGTTCTGGAAGCCTTAAAGAATACTCTGATTTTTTCTAGTGGTTCTAAACTCTCGTTATATATAGTCCCACATATGCTGATCGTATCCTTCTTAGTGTATTCTCTGATGGTAATAAAATTTTTTCCGGTAATTTCGAATTTTAGTTTTGACTGTTGTTGCAGGGTATCGATCACATCCTGTATACTCGTATTGGTAGTTGTTTGTAATGTAACAGTCTTATTTATTACTGTAGCATCAATATAGGAGAACTTAATGTTGAATTGTGTTTCTAAAGATGTGATTATTTGAGAAAGCGGTGCATTTTCTGCATTAATAACAACTGTTTTCTCTTGTGAAAAAACAGCAGCACTCCAAAAAAGTATGCACACGCAAAAAAGTCTTGTCATTCTCTTAATTTTCTACCACCACGGTCTTACGATCTTGCAAAAGCTCGTATTGCAAACCTAAGGTACTAAAAACTGTTTTAAGAGCCACCTCTATATCATTATTAGGAAAAGTTCCTGTGTATATGATGCCTGTGTCAATGCCTTTGGCATTAATATTTATATGGTATTGTTCCTCTAATTCATTAAAAACAAAACGAAGTGGGACACTTCTAAAAGAACTTGTATGAGTGATCCAAGATGGCCCTAATGCCTCAAAGGTCCAGTTTTCTGATGCAGTACGAGCAATTTTCCTAAACCCTTTTCCTGCAGTCAGAACTGTGTTTTCTTCTCCGCTAGACACACGTACTTTTCCCTCATAACAAACAGCTTCAAAAAAAGAGTCATTTGATTGAACATTAAATTCAGTTCCTAATACAGAGATCTCTCCATTTGTGGTAATCACCGTAAATGTACTTCCTTTTTTTACTTTAAAATATGCTTCACCAGTTAAAGAGACTGTCCTATTGTTCTTCCAATTATCCTTGTCAAAAACAGCTTCAGATTTTGCATTTAGAATCATTTCAGAGCCATCAGGTAAAGTTACGGTTAACTGTTCTCCATAAGAAGTAGTAAATGACTCGTTCGATTTAAAAAAGAATAGTCCAAAAATGAGAGCTATTGAAGCGGCTGCAGCCAAATATGGCCAAAGTCTAATAACGAGTTTTGTGTTTTTTTCAGAAGTGATAGTGCGCTTGGATTTTATTTTTTGTAAAGCTGTATCGATATCATACGCTGTTAGATCCAAAGCATCTGCACCTTCTTTTATTTTTCTGTAATGATAATATTCTTTATGAGATTTAAAATCAATTAGTTCCTCTGAAGAAAGCTCATCATTTATCCATCTGGATAAGAATATATCATCTTTTTTATCGTCTAACATAACTCATGTATATAGTAAAGAAACGTTTCATTCTCTAAGAACCCTACCCCCTTTTTTATTTTGTATCAACTATTTAAACATTTCCAATCTTCTTTCGTAAACTTACAAGTGCTTTATGCATTAATTTTTCTATAGCTTTTACAGATACATTGGATAATTCTGCAATTTCTCTATAAGTTTTCTTATCGATTCTGTTTAGTAAAAAAACTTCTCTTTGCCTATCTGGTAAATCCGCAATTGCATTTTTTAATTTCTCCATATATTCTTTTTCAAGCATCACAAATTCTGGAGATTCATTAGTTACATCACTTTTACGTTGGGTAATATATTTTTGATGTTTAAATCTTACTTGTTGATGGCGTGCTATGCTAATTCCCAAATTTGTAGCAATGGTATAGACATAGCTTTTTGCCTTGTCTAAAGGGACCTTTGCACAATTATTCCATAGTTTAATAAAAGAATCTTGTACGATATCTTCCGCTTGATCTAGGTCTCCGAATTTATAATACAGATAACTTCTTAAAAGTTTTGCATGACTTTTGAAAAATTGATCAAAGGCTTGTTCATTACAAGTAGAGTTTTTACTATCAGGCATTTGGGGTTGATTAGGGTCTCAAATCTAGAAGTTTTTTTATTGAGATCAAAAGCAAAAAAAATAAAATTTAAAATTTTTGGGTAGGGTATTCTTTTGAAGCTGCGTTTTATTGTTGTGAGGTTGATAAAAAACTTCTTAAAATTAATTGTAGACAACCCCTAAAAAATTATAATGATGAAAAAATTTAGTATTTGGTGTGTAATGATCTTTACACTTTTAATTGGAGTTACTTCCTGCGAGGAAAATGAAGAATTTGAAACCTGTCCCGATATTACTATTAACATCGATAACGTGCCAGGTAGTACTGTATATCGTTTTGTTGCGCAATTAGATGGTATTGAAGATGTAAGATTTACTTGGTCTATTGATGGAGAAGTAGTAGACACAGGTAGTCTTAATGATATCGCAAGTCAGATTTTTGATTATCAGTTTGAAGAGGGAACACATACTATTTGTGTAAAAGTAGCAAGTGATACGTGTCCTTTAGAGGTGTGTAAAGAGATTGAAGTAGACCGAGATGAAACAGATCCTTGTCCTGATCTATTCTTTGAAGCAAGACAATATGAAAGACCGAATAAATATAAGTTTATTGCAGATTTTCCTAGAATAGAAGATACGAGTTATGAGTGGTTTATAAATGGGGAGGTAGTAGAAAATGATAATCAGAATCAGAATGATGATAACTATTTGTTTTGGGAATTTAATGAGCCTGGTAGCTATGAAGTATGTATCAAGACAGAAACTCCTGAATGTCCTAATGGAACTTCGTATTGTAAGGTGATTGAAGTAGAAGAAGGAGATACAGAAGAAGACTGTCCAGAATTGTTTTTCATTTTGGAACAAGATGGAAATAATCCTGCATACTATTTCCAGGTTGAGTTTGAAGGTGCAGATGATATCGAGTGGTTAGGATGGTATATTAATGGCGAGTTTGTTGAAGATTCTAATAATGGAGACAACAACCGGTTCTATTACCAGTTCGGACCAGGAAGATATGAAGTATGCTTAAAAACAGAAACTCCTGAATGTCCGGAGGGAACATCATATTGTAAAGTGATAGAAATTGAATCCAATACAGTTTGTCCCGAATTATTTTTTGAAGCAGAACAAGATGGGGATAATCCTGCATATTATTTTTATCCAAATTCTTTTGATGGCATTGATAATGTAACCTTAGAATGGTCTGTAAACGGAGATTATGTAGGAGCAAGTTCAGGACCTAATGATCCTTTTTACTTTCAGTTTAATCCAGGAAGATACGAAGTATGTCTTTCTGTAGAAACACCAGATTGTCCCAATGGAATAACATTTTGTAAAGTAATCGAAATAGAAGAGCCAGGAAATGATTGCCCTAATCTATTTTTCAATATCGAGCAAGAAGGGGATACTCCAGGGTATAATTTCTGGGCAGAATTTGAAGGAATGAATGCGGTTTCTTATGAATGGACGATCAATGGGGAGATAGTGGATTCTGAAATGCTGGAGAGTAATGATAGAGATAATTATTTCTACTACCAATTTGGAACAGGTACTTATGAAATCTGTATCATTGCAGAAACACCAGATTGTCCCAATGGAATAACATTTTGTAAAACATTAGTTATTGAATAAAGAAGTTTAGTTAGGTTAGGTTAATTAGGATGATTCCCTGGGAGCATTGCCAATCTTCCAGGGAATTTTGTATATATAGGTAAGATGTGTTAGATTGTGATGGCAAAAACGGATAAAAATTATTCGGCGCTAGGGTAGGGTGTATTGATTTTCAGTCGTTTTACTTATATAAAGACAAAAAAAAATTGAAGAACTTCCATTCGAACATACAGTTATCAGCACTTTTAATAATACTATTTTTTAATAGTTGTGTAAATGATGATTCATTTTTTCCCGAAGAAAATACGGATAGCTTGATATCCAGTGCTGCCATAGTTACAGTTCTTTATAATTTTGATACAGAAAACACGTTTCCAGCAGAAAATGATCAATGTTTTAGATTTGTATATCCGATTACTTTAGAATATAATACAAATTCTACAATTAGATTAGATAGTTATCAGGGATTATTAGATGTGATTTCCAGTCAAGGTACTAATTTCAATATTACAGGATTACAATTTCCAATTCAGATTGTTTTTAGAGAAAGTGATACTGAAATTTCTATTTCCAATGAAACGGCCTTATTAGATGTCTTACGAGAATGTCAGTTCGATACTGTTCGGGAAGAATTTGATCAATTTTTTGATAACTGTTTCAAGTTTGATTACCCTGTTACTTTGAAAGGGGTGGATGCAAGAGAAGTAACCATAAACTCGGATGAAGAGTTTGTGGTTTTTTATCAAAACCAAGGAACTTCGTATCAACCTGAATTTAAATTTCCAGTAAATGTATTAGTTGCACCGAATTTTGAAAGTACAGCAGTAGATACTTATTTTGGCTTTTACAGAATTATAGCCTCTTGTGAGCGCCGTTGTCCCCAACTTAACTTTATTTTTGAACAAACAGATACTTTTAATTTAGGATATAGATTTGAGGCGACTTTTCCAGACTTAGAGAATATAGGGGCTTATAGCTGGTTTGTTGATGGTGAATTTATTGAAAATGATGGTCCAAATAATCAAGGAGATAATTTATTATTATACAACTTTGATTCTCCAGGAGTTTATGAAGTTTGTATCAGAACTGAAACGGAAACCTGTCCTGAGGGAATAGAATTTTGTAAAAGAATCGAGATTACTGAATCTTGTCCAGAGTTGTTTTTTGAATCAGAGCAAGAACAGGGAACCTTACAGTATACTTTTATATCCAGTTTTGATGGAATTGATCAAATAACTTATCAATGGTTTATTGATGATCAATTAATAGAAGAAGATGGTGGGGAGAGTGGGGATAACACATTACTCTTTGAATTATCACCAGGTGTACACGAAGTGTGTATTAAAACAGAGGCGCCATCTTGTGCGTTTATTGTAGAGTTTTGTGCAGAAATTGTAGTGGATCCCATCTGTCCTGATTTGTTTTTTGTTGCAGAACAGGAAGGAAATACGTCGAGCTATACATTTACTGCAGAATTTCCTGAAATAGATAATACAGTATATGATTGGACAATTAACGGGGATATTATTGAGCAGGATGGAGGACCGGGAGCAGATAATACCTTGTTTTTTCAATTTGATCCTGGAACCTACGAAATTTGTATTGGAGCAGAAACAGATACTTGTCCAGAAGGAGCCTTCTTTTGTGAGCAAATTGTTGTAGAGTAGATAAATCTACAATGATCTTATGGTAAAACCGTAAAATTAGCAGACTAAAATTTAGAATCTAAAAGTAATTATCTGATCAAATTTCGAAATAAATAATTCTTTACAGCATATCTTAAAACCTTCTTGATATGCTTACTATTTCTTTAACTTTGTGAAAAAGTAAAGGAATATAAATATGAGATATCACACTAGAAAAATCGTAAAACCAGGTGATTTAAACCCCAATGAAACATTGTTTGGCGGTAGGTTATTGGAATGGATTGATGAAGAGGCTGCATTATATGCAGTTATTCAGTTAGAAAGCAAAAAAGTAGTAACCAAGTTTATGTCCGAAATAAATTTTGTGAGTTCTGCTGTCCAAGGAGATATTGTAGAAATTGGAATGGATGTAATAAAATTCGGAAATTCTTCACTCATATTAACCTGCGAAGTAAGAAATAAATTAACCCGTAAAACCATTATAAAGGTGGAAAAAATAACAATGGTAAACCTCGATGAGAAAGGCAAGCCTGCTCCACACGGAAAAACCAAGATTGAATTTGTAAGGGATCGATTAGCGCAAAACTAATTTCCTGATTAGATCTCTGCCAAGAGCATCATTTATGTTAGTAATAATTTTATCTTTTCCATAGCTTAATTCTTCTCTGAGTACCGAAGAAGTAAGTTCTATGTATAAAGTTTCTCTATCTAGCTTTACATTTCTGGTATATTTGTTAATGGCTGGACCCATAATTTGTTCCCAAACATCACGCACTTCCACTTTATCCAAACCTTTCTGTAGTTTATTTTCACTAACGAATTCTTTAAGAACGTCACTGATGCTAAGATGATCATTTTGTCTTCGCGCCATTATAATTCAATCTTTGTATATGGTCTGTAAAAGTACAGATTTCCTGCTTCATTTTGTATGATCATCTGATTTTGTTTTGCAGAAATAAGGGTTTCTTTCCAGGTTGCTAACGGAGTCTTATAATACATCCGTAAACTATCATTTTCTATTACCAGTGTAAAAGCTTCATGATCCTTTGTCGTTATAAAATTACCGTGCAGTTGTGGTTGTACTTTTTTACGAATACCTTTCATTTCGTTTACTACAAAAAAGTCAACACTTTGATTAAAAGTATATCGTTTTTCAACATCTTCGGTTGTAATTACTTTTTCAATTTCCCAATATCCGTCAATGTGATTAATAAAATCTTCTGGATTTGGTTTCGAACATGAAACCAGAAAAAAAATGACTAGGTAAAAACTATTTTTTAGCATAATTTTCTTTTTTATAGAGATGCTAGTTTTATAATTTTATAGGATTGAGATATTTTTTTAACTACTTTTTCTGTTCGATCTGCATGAGTGTCACTGATAAAAAGTTGTCCAAAATTTTGATCATCAACCAGTTGTATGATGTGTTCAACGCGCTTTTCATCAAGTTTGTCAAAAATATCATCCAATAATAATAATGGATTTACTTTACTTTGTTTTTTTATAAAATCAAATTGAGCCAGTTTCAATGCGATTAAAAACGATTTCTGCTGTCCTTGGCTTCCAAATTTTTTTATTGGATACCCCTCAATTTCAAAAGATAAATCGTCCTTATGAACTCCTACACTTGTATACTGTAACATTCTGTCTTTTGCCAGATGCTGCTCTAATAATGTTCGTAAGCTGTTTTCGCCTAGTTTACTTAAGTAATTTAGAGAAACCTTTTCTCTACCAGAACTTATCGCTTCATAACGATGAATGAAGATAGGGATAAATGTTTCAAGAAAGGTAGTTCTTTTATGGTAAATAGTACTGCCCAGTTCATGAAGTTGCTGATTATAAATTTCTAAATTAGTTGAGTCAAATGTATTGTTCGCTGCAAAATATTTTAAAAGTGAATTACGTTGGGAAACCACCTTTGAATATTTAAGTAAGGTCGTAAGGTATATGGGATCACTCTGAGAAATAACTCCATCTATAAATTTACGTCGCGTGTCGCTTCCATCAGTTATTAAATCTCTATCTGCAGGAGAAATAATAACCAGTGGTAAAAAACCAATATGCTCGCTAAACGTATCATACGCTTTACTATTTCTTTTAATTACCTTTTTCTGACCTCTTTTAGCACTGACGATTACTTTTTCTTCTCGATCCAATTTTTCATACAGTCCTTCAACAACAAAGAAATCTGTTCCATGTTTTATGTTTTGTCCTGTAATTGGATTAAAATAACTTTTCCCAAAAGATAAGTGATATATAGCATCCAGAATGTTTGTTTTTCCTACACCATTATGTCCTACAAGACAATTAATCTTATTGTCAAATTCGAAATTAACGGATTCAAAATTTTTATAATTAATTAAAGAAAGTGATTTTAGAATCATAAATTACTGATCGTCAGTGTATCGTGCTGTATTTGAAATTCTCAATTAAGAAGTGCAAAATATTGAAAAATAACAAATATTTTCGCTTTTAATTATGAATAAAAATTTTATTTTTGCCGTTCATTAAATATAATTTATGGCAACTTATAAGAAACGAGGATATAAACCAAAAAATAATGCAGAAGAGGTTGAACAATTAGAAGATCAATCTACAACAGCTGAGGTATTTAATACGTTGGATGAAGGTGCTTCCCGCACAGAAGAATGGGTTGCGGCTAACCAAAAATATATTTTTATAATTGTTGGTGCTATTGCGGTAATAGTCTTAGGGTATTTGGGATATCAAAAATATATACAGGAACCAAAAGAACTAGAAGCATCTAATGAAATGTTCCAAGCGCAACAATATTTTGACGATGCTGTAAATGGTAATACAACTGTTAGTGATTCGTTATATACATTAGCACTTAAAGGAGGCGAAGGTAAATATGGATTTTTGGAGATTATTGAAAATTATGGTGGCACAAAAGCGGCTAACCTTTCAAATTACTATGCTGGTTTTTCTTATCTTAACATGGATCAATATCAGGAAGCTATTGATCATCTTGATAAATTTAAAAGTGATGACGAGATGCTAGGACCTTTGGCGCTAGGTGGAATAGGAGATGCTTTTGTTCAATTAGATCAAATGGACGAAGCATTATCATACTATGAAAAGGCAGCAAAAGCAAAAACAAATGATTTTACAACACCAAAATTCTTATTGAAGTCTGCTATCACTGCAATTTCTTTAGGAAAACCTGAAGTAGCAATTACTTATTTAGAACGAATAAAAGAAGAGTTTTCTAAAAGTCCGGAGGCAAATCAGGCAGATGTTCATTTGGGAAGAGCTCAGGCAATGCTTAAATAATTTAAGTAATAAATTCAGGAATCTGAATTTCAAATATGGCTACAGAAAATAAAAATTTATCTCAATATGATAAAACCACCATCCCAAACGCGAAAGACTTTCGGTTTGGGATGGTGGTTTCAGAATGGAATGAAACAATAACAGAAGGTCTTTTTCAAGGTGCTTTTGATGCTTTACTGGACTGTGGGGCGATAAAGGAGAATATAGTAAGATGGAACGTCCCCGGTAGTTTCGAGTTAATATATGGCTGCAAAAAAATGCAAGAATCTTTTGATATGCTTGATGTGATCATTGTTATCGGTAGCGTGATTCAGGGAGAAACCAAGCATTTTGATTTTGTGTGTGAAGGAGTTACACACGGAATCAAGGACTTAAACATCCAAAACGATATTCCAGTTATCTTTTGCGTTCTAACTGATAATAATCTACAACAATCAATTGATCGATCTGGTGGAAAACACGGTAATAAAGGTACAGAAGCTGCAGTTGCCGCAATAAAAATGGCACAGCTACGTAAAGACGCTAAGTTTTAATAAACGTTGTACGAGTTTTTAGATTACTCTTTCTTTTTTTGAATTTGAAAAAGCGGCATCATCCTTGCTGTTAATATCTCAATGTTATTGTAATGCTAAAAGCTTTAGATTACTATGCATTTTAAGTATATTTGGATTATATAAAAAGAAAGGAGTAACAGGTGAAATTAAGTATCCCTAAGAGAAAAACAAATCGAAGATATAACTATACCCCAAGATATTATAAAGGTAAGAGTGAAGGGAATATCTATGATTTTGAAAATAGAATTACTAAATATCGTGAAACTCGAAATGCGATCGATTTTGGTTCTCAATGGAGTGAAGATCGAAAAGCGAGTCGTAATCGAGGGAATCGAGAAATAAATAAAAGAGTTCTATACATTGCTGTTGTCCTCATTTTTATCTTTTTATATTTAATAGATTTTGATTTATCCATATTTACTGCCCGACAATAAATGTCAGATATTATCCAACTTTTACCGGATCACGTAGCCAATCAAATTGCTGCCGGAGAGGTAGTGCAAAGACCAGCTTCTGTAGTCAAAGAACTATTAGAAAATGCGATCGATGCAAAAGCTACGCACATTAAGTTAATTGTAAAAGAAGCTGGAAAAACACTTATTCAGGTGATCGATGATGGTGTTGGTATGAGTGTTACCGATGCAAGACTCAGTTTTGAAAGACACGCTACTTCCAAAATAAAATCCGCAGAAGACCTATTTCAATTACATACCAAAGGATTTAGAGGAGAGGCACTTGCTTCTATTGCTGCCATTGCACACATAGAATTAAAGACAAAACAAGAAGAAGATGAAGTAGGAACAGAAATAAAAATTGAAGGAAGTGAAGTAGTGTCGCAAGAAGTTTGTGTCACTCCAAAAGGGACTTCAATTTGTGTTAAGAATTTGTTTTATAATATCCCTGCTCGACGAAATTTTTTGAAATCAAATACCGTAGAACTACGCCATATTATTGATGAGTTTCATCGGGTGGCTATGGTACATCCAGATATTAAATTTGATATGTATCATAATAGTAGTGAAGTTTTTAGTTTACCAATAGCTAATTATCGTCAACGTATTGTGCACATTTTTGGAGGGAAAACCAATGAGAAATTGGTTCCTGTTAATGAAGAAACAGATTTAGTGAGTATCACAGGATTTGTCTGTAAGCCAGCATATGCAAAAAGAACGCGAGGAGAACAATTTTTCTTTGTTAATAATCGCTTTATTAAAAGTGCGTATCTGAATCACGGCGTAAATTCTGCATTTGAAGGGTTGTTAAAAGAAAAAACACACCCCAGTTATTTTATTTATCTTACCGTAGATCCAACATCTATTGATATTAATATTCATCCTACGAAGACCGAAATTAAGTTCGATGATGAACATGCATTATATGCCATGTTGCGTTCTACAATAAAGCATAGTCTGGGTCAATTTAATGTAGCGCCAGTGTTGGATTTTAATAGAGATGCATCTATGGATACTCCATATGAGTATAAAAGTAGAATAGTGAAAACTCCAACTATAGAAGTAGATAGAAGTTTTAATCCTTTTAAAGAGGATAAACTTGACGCTAATTCCTCTTTTTCTTCAACAAAAAGTTATGCTAATTTCAAAAAAGAATCAGCAGGTAATTGGGAAAACTTGTATACTGGTATAGAGACTTCAGAAAAAGAAGATACATCAACGGAGAGTGATTTTTCTTCAATAGAATTTGAAAGTTCTGAAGTAACAGGCTCGTTGTTTAATGGAGAACAACAGGCAGAATTAGAGCATAATACTACCTATCAACTTAGGCGAAAATACATTGTGACTACGATCAAAAGTGGTATGGTAATCATTCATCAACACAGAGCACATCAAAGAATATTATATGAAGAGGTGTTGCGTAATATTACGATGGCTAGCGCTGTAAGTCAACAATTGTTATTTCCGCTAAAATTATCCTTTTCCAAGCAGGAGATTAAATTTTTAAAAGAAGTTCAGGAACAACTGGAAAACACAGGTTTTGTTTTTGAAGATATTAAACCAGAAGAGATAACTATTACGGGAATTCCAACAGTAACTACAGAAAGTGAAGTTTCTGTACTTTTGGAGAAGTTGATGAGTGATATCGAACAAGAAGTTCCTGATAGTGGTTTTTCATTAACAGATTTGCTGGCAAGATCCATTTCAGGAAGTTTAGCTGTTAGAACTGGTGCTGATTTAGCTAAAGAGCAACAGCAACATATAGTGAATAGTCTTTTTGCGTGTACAGAACCAACAATAACACCAGATAATAAGCCAACTTTCATCACGTTAACAGTAGATGATATAGATAAAAAATTTTAAGAATAGATGGGGAGAGTTTCGAAAGCGGTTAAACATATACTGATCATAAATATTATTTTTTGGATAGGAATGCTGTCCGTTGCTCGCGGAGCCCTTTTTGAAAATCTCTTTGCATACCATTTTGTTGCGAGTGATTTGTTTAAGCCGTGGCAGATTTTGACACATATGTTTATGCACGCAGGATATGTCCCCACAGCAGGAGGAGGAGAGACTATTTATTTTCAGCATATACTATTTAATATGTTTGGGCTTTGGATGTTTGGTACTCCAGTTGAAAGATTTTTAGGTACTAAAAAGTTCGTGTTTTTTTATATTTCGGCAGGTCTCGGAGCACTTCTAATTCATGCTGGATGGGATTATTTTCAGTTTCAAGCAGAACTTTCTAATTTAATCAATGCTGGTTATAATAAAGAAGCTGTTTTTGATTTATTAAATGAAGGTAAGTTTAATCCTCAATGGGAGAATATTTTAGGAGAGAAAGGTTTACAAAATCTAGCAGGAAATTTCATAGGTACTTTAGTAGGTGCTTCAGGTGCATTAATGGGAGTATTAGTTGCTTTTGGAGTTTTGTTTCCAGAAACTCCTTTGATGCTTATATTTCTACCAATACCAATAAAAGCAAAATATTTTATTCCAGCTATAATTTTGCTGGATCTATTCTCTATGCTTTCAGGGTATTCAATATTTAGCCCTTCTAATACAGCGTATTTAGCCCATTTAGGAGGAGCTTTGTTTGGATTCTTAATGGTATGGTATTGGAAAAAGAATTCGTTTAATCAAAATCGTTGGAACTAAGATGGCAACAGGTAGTCTTTCATATCAGTGGAAAACAGCAAATATTTCGATAAAGATTATTGCGGTTAATGCCCTGATCTTTCTTATTGCAAGATTAGGTGCCTGGATATTAAAAATACAACCGGGTGGTTTGATGGAATGGTTTGTGCTTCCGGCTGATTTTTCTAATCTTATACTGCAAGTATGGGGAATTGTTACTTATAGTTTTTTGCATTTTGACTTTTGGCATATTTTCTGGAATATGCTTATGCTTTATTGGTTTAGTCAGTTTGTCTTAAACTTATTTACAGAGAAACGCTTTTTAACCATTTATTTGTTAGGTGCAATAAGCGGAGGGTTACTTTTTGTATTGGCTTACAATTTTTTCCCGGTTTTTGAAGGTCAAAGAGGATACTTAATTGGCGCTTCGGCAGCGGTTTTAGCAGTTGTAGTATTTATTGCGACATATGCACCTTATACGCAGATCAGAATTTTTATGTTTACTTTAAAAGTATGGCATATTGCTCTTTTTATGGTGTTAGGAGACATTATAAGGTTATCAAGCTCCAGTGAAACTCAGGATGTAATAGCAAATAATTCTGGTGGTTTAATTGCGCATCTTGGCGGAGCATTGTTTGGGTATCTTTATGCTAGTCAGCTTAAAAAAGGAAAGGATATTGGCAGTTGGTTTGAAAAGCTGATGGACTCCACAGTTAGTATTTTTAAAACTCGAAAGAAAAGTCCTTTAAAGACAGTACACAGGGCTAAAAAAGCAAAAACTACAACTAACAAGAAAACCACAAGTCCCAAGCCTAAAACCCCCAATCAAGCAGAAATAGATGCCATACTTGATAAAATTAGTAAAAGCGGTTATGATAGTTTAACCAAAAAAGAAAAAGACTTCTTGTTCAAAGCGGGCAAAGATTAGTTATGAGAAAAGTTGTTAATAAGGTTGTTTTCTTTGTCAATTCTTTAGTGGCATTTGCCTTATTGATGGCTTATTTGCTGCCTTATGTGTCACCACAAACATTTCCATTATTGTCAGTTTTAAGTCTAGCTGTTCCTATACTAATAGTGATTAATGTGTTGTTTTTTTTGTATTGGGTAATACTCTTAAAGCGTAAGATGTTATTGTCATTAATTGTATTAGTTTTAGGTATTTCTCACGTATCTTCTTTATACAAAATAAGAGGCAAGTCATGGGATGAAACCACTAATACATTGTCTTTGTTGAGCTATAATGTGCATGCGTTTAATCGGTTTAAGTGGATTGACTCTGACTTGATACCTACTGATATTTCCAAATTAGTTAGAGATGAAAAGCCAGACGTTTTTTGCGCCCAAGAGTTTTATAATAATCCAGATATAGATTTTAGTCAGTACGAAAATAAATATGAATATTTTCATCATAAAAGTCAAGAATTGGCATTGGTGATTTTCTCTAAGTATCCTTTTCTAAATAAAGGGTCCCTAAATTTTAAGAAAACGGCAAACAACGTGATTTTTGCTGATATCGTTTTACCTTTAGACACGATCAGAGTATATAATGTTCATCTGCAATCTCATGGAATTAGTACTAAAACAGATGATTTAGCAAAGGCAGATTCTCAAAAGCTGTTTAAAAGGATACAGACATCTTTTAAAAAACAACAAAGTCAGGCAGAACAACTTATTACTCACATGAAATCATCTCCTTATAAAAATATTGTCATGGGTGATTTTAATAATACAGCGTATTCCTATATCTACGATAAGATTAAGTCTGAAAACCTGCAAGATACTTTTAAGGAGGCCGGGAAAGGATTTGGCAAAACTTTTAACTTTGAACTGTTTCCTGCCAGGATTGATTTTATTTTAGTGCCAGAAGATACAGAAGTGGTTGCTTTTAAAAGTTTTGATGTAGAACTTTCTGATCATTACCCTATATTTTCAAGGATTAAGCTTTAATCAAAATCTTCATGTTCCAGTAATTTTTTAGCTATAAAACCAAGATTGATAACTACATTTTTTCCAAGCGTGTAGATTTATTTTGCATATCTTTTTCCCAACTTTCTACAAAAAGCGCATGTCCATTTTGGATCATAAGTCTCATTTTTTCCTTTACAGCTTCTTGTATTTGAATAGGGAATTTATAAAAATTCTTATTGATTTTGGTAATTCGGCCATCAGCAATTTCACTATTTTGATGCTTAATTGTTACCCTTTTTTTCTTGTAATATGCCATGATTCTTACTCTGCCATCCTTATATCCGTTTTGGCCAGTAGTACCATATACTAGTATAGGATCAACAATACCATCTTTATCAAGATCCGATATTTCTGAATATTGGTTCCAGAAGCCAATAGATGTTTCCCAGTCTTTATCTATTTCTCCTTTGATTGTCGACCTTTTTTTAAATTGATTATTGTTATTGATTAAATATAATGCGTATACGTTATCGTAGAGGGTGTCTTTTTCTTTAGTTATATCTTTTTTATGATCGGTTAATAATAAGTAAAACTCATTGGAATCATCTGTATAACTGTATGCCTGATATACTGTATTTGAGATACCTAATTGAATTTGTCTACGATTACTAAAAATGGAGTTCATTTCCTTTTTAGAAAGCTTACGGGCAAGCGTAGTGTCCATTGGCATCGTAGCATGCTTTTGTATAGGAAGTGCATTGACAATTGTTGATTTATTATTTTGGGAATTTTCTTTGGAATCTTTAGTTTGTTTTCCACAAGAAAAAATGACTAAAACAGCGCTATAAAGTAGAAATTTTTGCATAGATCAAAAGGATTAAAATAGAAATGGGTTACATAAGTTTAGTACTAAATGTAAAAAATATTTTTTAAATACAACTACTTACATCATCCAACAATCCAATTGGTCAGTTAGTATATGCCATAATAACGCTATTCCAACAGTTCTTGTAGGCTTTGGTATCATTAACAAGCTATATCCAATAATAGCATAAATACTATGTAAAAAGTGAAAACCAATACTACATCG
This sequence comes from Aquimarina ulvae, assembly GCF_053613295.3. Classification (NCBI taxonomy): domain Bacteria; kingdom Pseudomonadati; phylum Bacteroidota; class Flavobacteriia; order Flavobacteriales; family Flavobacteriaceae; genus Aquimarina; species Aquimarina ulvae. The sequence goes on along the minus strand of NZ_JBSIBP030000005.1, from coordinate 94,248 downwards.
GTTTGGATCAGAAATTGGACTGGCTAGCAGATGATCGACATCGATGAACATCGCTCCCAGAAAAATTAGGTATACTTTTTTCCATTGTTTCGGAAAGAAAATGATAGCAATTACTAAAGGAATTGCAAGATGAAACCCGTAATGCACGATAGTACGTAGCATTTAGAAAATAGATTGATTCTCCAGATATGATAACGCACTGGTTCCTTCATTAAACAACAAATCTAAAATAGAAAGATTAGGGATAAATCCATATTTATCTGAAAAGACTTGGATATAGGTTTGCAGGTTTGCAGGTTCTTTCCTTTTTGCGTTGACTAATATCCTTAAATCACCTATGTCTTCAGGTTTTTTTTGAAACGATGTTGTTTTGCTGTAGGATAGGTTTAATTGCAAACAGTCGAACATCGATTCCATACATTCATAATTAAAATCTAGTAAGAACTCTTTTCTTTTTTCGAAAAGATGTACCAAATCATCTTCATAATATTCAAAGAAAGGAGAGGTTCGATATGCGGATTGTATCGATTTCCAATGAAGCATTTGCCACGGAAATTCATTTTCTATCCGTACATCTTTGTATAATTGTTTACTATTGGTTTTGTTTCCTATATGTTTTATAGGTATAGTTAATAAAAGCTTTCCATTAGCTCCATATATATACGTTCTGTTACGATAGGTTTGTTTTTGATAATTGTCTTGGTTTTCAAAAACCATGGATGCTGATTGCGCTATTGCTACATATTGCGCAATAGAACCAAAGTACATAGGATGGAGTAGGGTTTTCAATTCTTAGAATTATTTCTATTTAAGGCTGTTATTAATAAAAACTTCTGAAAAATTAACTTTTTGCAGCCTTCTTTCTTTTTCTATACTTACTAAAAATAATCCAACCCACTAAAGCAATTAAGAAGTAATAGAAATACGATACGGGCTTACCACTACCTCCAACAGTAGTGAACAAGCGTTCCCACCGAATTTTATTAAACAGTCCTTTGGCATTGCTATCCCAACTCATCCAGATAAAAACAGGCTTCCCTACAATATGATTTGCTGGAACGTATCCCCAAGCTCTACTATCTTCACTGTTATGACGGTTGTCTCCCATCATCCAATAATAATTTTGCTTGAAGGTGTAGCTATCGATTGGGTTACCATTTAATAATACCTGAGTACCATTTACAGTTAGCTTATTATCAATCCCCATTTCAGAACCTTCGTACACTTCGATAATCCTACGGTATAAAGAAAAACTTTTCAGATCCATTTTAACTGTTTTACCAGCTTCAGGAATATAGATTGCACCAAAATTATCTCTATTCCAATTCACTTTTCCATTGTTAGGAAAGATACCAGGCTCTTTTATGCTAGGTGATAATATGGACCTTTCAAGGCTCGCAACATTAGGATGATTTTTGAATTTAGCAGCAGCCTCATTAGTTAAGCCTCCTAATTGAAATAGTTCATTATTGTAGGCAAATTCATTTGATTTTATTTTATAACGTTTGTAAAGGTTATCTGGATTAAAACTTTTTCCTTTAGTTCGGCCTTCGTATGAAAACTGTAGTTGTGCTCTATCTGGTAATTCTGTTTGTTTTCCATTAATATATACATATCCGTCAACTACAGTTAAAGAATCACCAGGGATACCTACACAACGTTTTACATAATTCGATTTTTTATCAATAGGTTTATAAACGTGTATTCCAGAAGGGTCTCTAAAAAAACGTACCGTATCGACAGGCCAGCTAAATACTACTATATCATTTCGTTTGATATTCTGAAAGCCTGGTAATCTAAAATAAGGATATTGTATGTCGCTATTGTACGACTTTGTCTTTACCACAGGGATGGTATCGTGTACCATAGGGAAAGAAATTGCTGTCATTGGAGTTCTGGCACCGTAATGAAACTTGCTTACAAATAAGAAATCACCTACTAATAAGGTTCTCTCTAAAGATCCAGTTGGGATGGTGTAGGGTTGCATAAAATAAGTGTGTACCAATGTGGCCGCTACTACAGCAAACAGAATAGAACTAATCCATTCTCCACTACTGGTTCTGGGTTTAAGATCTCTATCCTGAATATAAGAGACATTCAGCATATAATTTACATAGTAAATATATAGGCCCAATGTTGCGATAACTAAAATAGTATCGGTAGTCGTGTTTTTACCAAAACTTCTTATGGTTTCTACCCATACTACAGGAAGCATAATTACATTGATTACAGGAATAAATAGCAAAATAACCCACCACCACGGTCGATTGATTATTTTCATTAATATCACAGCATTGTAAATTGGAACTGCTGCTTCCCACGCTTTTCTTCCTGCTTTTACATATAATTTCCAGGTTCCTAAGAAATGTACTACTTGTACTGCAAGGAAAAAAATTAACCATTCTGATAGAGTCATTCTTTTAATGTTTTTAATATAAGTGTATGTAACTCTAAAAGTGTTACATTTTTATTCCACATTGTGGAGTTTAATTATCTACGTCTTCGTCTATATTAAAAAATATAGTTTTCAACCCAATGTCCCTTAGCGTGCACCAAGAGCGGTTGAATATTCTGATTATAATCCAAGAACGTCTTTCATTCCAAAAACCCCTGTTTTGCCATATAACCATTCTGCAGCTACTACCGCCCCAAGTGCAAACCCTCGACGATTATGAGCTGTATGTTTGATTTCTATGTCATCTACTTCAGATGTATAGGTGACTGTATGTGTGCCAGGAACGTTTTCGATTCTTTTCGCTACAATTGAGATGTTTTTTTCATCTCCTTGATCTAATAGCCAACCACCTTTATCCGTGTTTTCTATAATGCCTTCTGCTAAGGTGATGGCTGTGCCACTGGGAGCATCCAATTTTTGAGTATGATGAATTTCTTCCATCTGGATGTCATAGCCTTCTACAGAACTCATCATTTTGGCTAGTTTTTTATTTAATTCAAAAAATAAATTAACGCCTAGGCTATAATTTGAGGCATATATGAACCCACCTTTTTTTTCATTACACAAGGATATGATGTGGTCATAATGATCTAACCAGCCTGTGGTTCCCGAAACAATAGGTACACCAGAATTAAAACAGTTAGTAATATTATCTACGGCTGCAGAAGGAATACTGAAATCTATAGCAACATCGGCAATGGATAGATCATATTCTGTATCGTCTTTGTCTAGAGTAACTACAATAGTATGACCTCTTTGTGTTGCTATTTTTTCTATGGTTTTACCCATTCTGCCATATCCAAGTAGCGCAATTTTCATGTGTTATTCTTGTTGGTTATTAAGTTTTAAAAACTATAGTTTAGTGACATCCCATAATTCGGTTTGGCATCAAACTGATTAAAATTTATTTTAGGTTCGAACGAAAGATCTTTAGAAACGTTGAACTGTTGAAGATGAGCAGTAACATTGGCGTCAATTATGTTTAAAACATATAAGCCTACGGTAATAAGTAATGATAATTCCTGATCTTTTCTAAATCGTCTTTGCAAATCAATCAATTGGTCATCAGAAAAACCAGCAAAATCAAGGTTATTCGGATCAACTCCAGACAACCTTGCTTTGTAAACATCTCTGAGCTCATTGTAAATATTATTATTGTCTATATAAAAGTAAATACCAGTACCTAGGGCACCATATACAATAGGTATTTTCCAATATTTACCGGTATATGCTTGTCCTAATCCCGGTAATATAGCGGAGTAAAAGGCCGCACGAGCAGGAGCCAAAGGCTCATAAGGCCTTATTTTTTTACTTCTTTTTTTCTTTTTTTTAACAGCTACCTCTTCTGTAACGACTTTCAGTTCTTCACTCTCATTTTCTTCTTGAGAAAAACTAGTATGAACACAAAAAAACAGGAATAAAATAATATAAAATGACTTAGTTTTCACTATCAATAAGTTTCTTTAGGCGTTTAAAATCTTCTTCAGAAGAAAATGGGATGATTAATTTCCCTCGTCCATTACTGGAAACTTTTACATCAATCTTAGCTCCGAAATATTCAGAGAAATCTTTGATTCCTTTTAGTATATATGGAGGTGCTTTACTTTCCGATTTTTCAGTAGTAGGATTTTCTTCTTTATTATGTAAAGACCGAACTAATTTCTCAGTGTTACGAACGGATAAAGAATCTCCAATAATTTTTTCATAGATATCAAGCTGTTGTCGCTGATCTTCTATATTGATCAATGCTCTACCATGACCCATCGTGATAAACCCATCTCGAATACCAGTTTGTACAATAGGATCTAATTTTAATAATCTTAAGTAATTAGCGATAGTTGATCTTTTTTTACCTACACGATCACTTAATTGTTCTTGAGTTAATTGAATCTCATCAATTAATCTCTGATACGATAATGAAATCTCTATAGGGTCTAGATCCTGACGTTGGATGTTTTCTACCAGTGCCATTGTCAGTGATTCCTGATCATTAGCAATACGAATATACGCAGGGATAGTTTTTAACCCAACTAATTTTGATGCACGAAAACGTCGCTCTCCACTTACTAGCTGATACTTGTTAAAATCTAATTTTCTAACGGTAATTGGTTGTATAACGCCAATCTCTTTTATGGAAGTCGCAAGTTCCTGAAGTGTTTCGTCATTAAAACTTGTACGTGGTTGAAAGGGATTTACCTCAATACTGTTGAGATCCAATTCTATTATATTTCCAACGACTTTGTCAGCATTTTTGTCATCTGCTGATTTGATATCATTTTCCGGATCTTTAAGTAAAGCTGATAACCCTCTACCTAAAGCTTGTTTTTTTGTTGCCTTCGCCATGAATCCTTAACTATTTTTCTTTATAATCTCGTGCGCCAAACTTAAGTAATTACTGGCACCTTTACTAGAAGCATCGTAATTTATTATACTCTCACCATAACTAGGTGCTTCGCTTAAACGTATATTTCGCTGAATGATTGTTTTAAAAACCATTTCGTTAAAATGTTTCTGTACTTCCTCAACCACTTGATTGGATAATCGCAATCTCGAATCATACATAGTTAGTAGTAACCCTTCGATATCCAGCTGTTGGTTATGAATTTTCTGAACACTTTTGATTGTATTTAACAATTTTCCTAATCCTTCCAAAGCAAAATATTCACACTGAATCGGAATAATCACAGAGTCTGATGCGGTAAGCGCATTTAGTGTAAGTAGTCCGAGAGATGGTGCACAATCTATTAAAATATAATCGTAATCCGATGCAAGTCCTTCTACAGCTTTCTTTAGCATGTATTCTCGTTCATCTTTATCTACCAGTTCAATCTCAATAGCTACCAGATCAATGTGTGCTGGTATGATATCTACATTAGGAGAGTTGGTTTCTAAAATGGCTTCTGCAGGTTTAATAGTATGTTCCAGAATTTGATAGGTTCCTTTTTCAATACTTTCTACATCCAGACCCAATCCTGAAGTGGCATTGGCTTGAGGATCGGCGTCTATTAGTAATACCTTTTTCTCTAATACTCCTAGAGAAGCGGCTAAATTTACAGAAGTGGTTGTTTTACCAACACCACCTTTTTGATTGGCAATCGCTATTATTTTACCCATTGGGGGAGATTTGGATTTAAGCGATAAAAATACAATTAATTATACATTATAAAAATGAAAAATATTAACAGTTTCTAATAAAAAAGGCCAGCAGCTGAAACTGATGGCCTTTGGATCATATATTATGTTTAAATTATTTTTTTTCTGGCATTAATACGCCTAAAATATACCCTGTGTCTATATATTTTTTGGCCACGTTTTGAATGTCTTGTTTGGATAACTTAGCAATAGTTTTAGCATAAGTTTCTCCAATTTCTATAGGGGTTTGATTATAATCAGCGTTTTGAAGATTGCTTAACCAAAAAGAGTTTTGTTTGCTTTTTTCCTTGTAATCTAACAATCTAGATTCTTTAATCTTATTTAAATCTTTTTCCGTTGGTCCTTCGTTTATAATGGTTTTTACTTCCTTAATGGCAGCATCCGTTAGTTTTTTTACATTTTCAGGTCCGCAAGGAAAGCTAATACTAAAATTATAACTTCCATAAGGTAGTTTATTGAGTCTACCTCTAGCACCAACGCCATATACGCCTCCCTCTTCTTCACGAAGTTTTTCGATTAATTTTATCGAAAGAATTTCTCCTAGGGCTTTCATAGCTAAATCCTCTGATTTACTATATTCTGTCTCGCCTCTCCAAATAATATTTACAGAACTTTTAGGATCTTTACCCTTATATACTGTTTTCTCGTGAGCACCTGATAGAGGTCTAAAATCAGTTATGTTGTAGGCTTCACTTTTACCAATATCTGGCAAACTAGCAATATACTTTTCTGCATATTCTTTTAGTTTGGTGTCATCAACATTTCCAACAAAATAAAAATTGAAACCACCTGCACCCGCAAATCTTTCCTTATATTTTTTATAAGCTAGTTCATAATTTACAGCGTCTAATTTTTCAGAAGTAGGAAAACCGGTATATCTAGGGTTTTTCCCGAATTGAAATTTATTAAATTCCTCACGGAAATAGTTCTGAGGATTAGAAAGGTAATTTGTTAAAAAACCTTTTTGTTTTTCCAGATCTGATCTGAAAGCCTTCTCATCTTTATTTACATCTGTAAAGTATAAATATACTTGCTGAAACAGTGTTTCAAGGTCCTTAGGAGTTGTCGACCCGTTAAATCCTTCAGAGATTCCTCCAATATAAGGGCGTAGTCTAACAATTTTACCAGACATAAATTTATTCATGTCATTTAGAGAAAGACCGCCTAAACCAGTTTGAGTAACACTACTGCTACCGTATGCTATTTGCATATAGTCTTCGTTGCTGTACAAAGAGCTTCCTCCATAACTAAATGCGGAGAACAATATTTCATCATTTTTAAAATCTGTTTTCTTATAGGTGATTTTTGCTCCGTTGCTTAATTCCAATACAGTAACATCTAGTTTTTCATTCCTTTTAGAAGATATAACTTTTCCTGGAGCAGGCATTTTTTCGATTAAATTCTCACGGACTTCTTTATCGTTATAGTCTTCTATCGCTGAAGTTTCTACTTCTTTTAATAAGGAAAGGATCTCTTCTTTTGTTACTTGCTTTAGACTTTCTTTTTCTGGTCCAGTCATTACGACAGCTCTGTTGTCATCGTGTAAAAAATCTTTAATCAAGCCATTTACTTCCTCTAATGTAATAGTAGGTAATTGTGACATAGTATATTCATATTCCCATTCGATTCCAGGAATTGGTTCTTCTTGCAAGTAGTTATTTATATACTCTCCGATGATACGCGCAGACTCTCTCTTATCCATATCTTTAAATTGCTTTTCCCAATTGGCAGCTATTTCTTTTTTAGCACGTTTCATTTCGCCAGGTTTAAAGCCATATTTTTGAACCCTTTTATTTTCTTGTAGAATTGTTTTTAGGGCATTTAATTGTCCGGTTTCTGATGTGAGGGCAAATGATTGGTAGGCATCCCTATTTCTTGCAAAAGTTCCGCTGTGACTGCTTCCTGCAAATACAAATGGTGGGTTAGGTTTGTTTCTTAACTCATTAAGACGGTTGTTCATCATTTGAGTAAAAACTCCTTCAATTATATTTTTTCTATAATCGGATACTGTGGTCATCGGTTCAGATATTTCTCTATCCTTATATATTAATCTGACAATTGAGTTGGATGCTTCCTTATCTGAAACTACTGCTATTAAGGTTTCCTCGTGATTAGGTGTGTCATATGATTCTCTTTTTTTAGGGGTTTTAGGCATTTTGATGCCACTAAAATGGTCTTTTATCTTTTTTTCCAATGTAGCTACGTCAAGATCCCCGACGGCAACAACAGCCATTAAATCTGGCCTGTACCAGTCTTTATAAAAGCTTCGAACGTCTTCATATTTGAAATTTTCCAAGTTCTTTTTTGTACCAATTGGTAAACGTTCAGAGTATTTAGAATTATATGCTATGATCGGTAAATATTCTTGTAGCATTCGCTCATTAGCGCCTTTACCAAGACGGTATTCTTCTAGTACAACACCTCTTTCTCCATCAATTGCCTCTTCAGTAAGTTCTGCATTGTGCGCCCAATCTTCGATAATCTGAAATCCTTTTTCCAGTTTTTCAGGATCATCACTAGGGATAGGCAGGATGTAAACTGTTTGGTCAAAACTTGTGTAAGCATTAAGATCCGCTCCAAATTTAACACCAATAGTCTGGAGATAATCAATGAGGTCGTTCTTTTTGAAATTCTCAGTTCCGTTAAAGTTCATGTGCTCCATAAAATGAGCAAGGCCTAACTGATTTTCATTTTCCAAAATAGATCCAGCGTTTACAACAAGTCGTAATTCTACTTTGTCTTCGGGTTTTCCATTGTTACGGATGTAATAGGTTAGACCATTATCTAATTTCCCTACTTTCACGTTAGGATCCACTGGAATTTTAGCTTCATTTTTTACATCAGTAGCTGCTCCAAGTTCTTTGTTAGTAGTAGTTTGAGAAATTCCGACAAGTGGAATACTACATAAAAGTGCTCCTATGAATGTGTTAAAAATTGTTTTTCTCTTCATTGATGAATTATTAGTATGAATTAATTTATTTCATTTTGGTAAAAATAGTTAAAACATTTGTTATTGAACTATTTTTTTAGTTGAATAACAAATTGATAAGTCTATTAGTTATGGAATTCCATAATTCATTTGTACTAATAGATTTTATTTTTAGGTACTGCATGTTATTTAAATATGCTCGCATCTAATTATTAGTGTCTTTTGTACCAAAGATGTTACCTCTTAATTTTTGGTTTTTTTCAAAAAAAAAGTGAATATCAGAGAAGAACCCTCATATTCACTAAAATTTCGCCTATTTTTCTAAAATAAATTATTTACCCTTTTTGGCACGGATCGCTGCTTCCAGCATATCCCACATTTGTTCAGGAACTTGATCTAGTAAATTAAACTGTCCAGCTCCTTTTAACCACTCTCCGCCATCCAAAGTGACAACTTCACCGTTAACGTACGCAGAGAAATCAGAAACTAAATACGCTGCTAAATTTGCTAATTCCTGATGCTCTCCTAAACGTTGTAAAGGTACTTTTTTAGAGAGGTCAAATTTATCTTTCATATCACCTGGTAAAAGACGATCCCAAGCGCCTTTTGTCGGAAAAGGTCCGGGAGCAATTGCGTTAAAACGCATTCCATATTTCGCCCATTCTACGGCAAGTGATCTTGTCATGGCTAATACTCCAGCTTTGGCAGTAGCACTTGGAACCACATAGGCAGAACCCGTCCATGCATAGGTGGTCACTATATTTAATACATTTGTATTTTCATATTTTGTATCAATCCAGTGTTTACCAAAAGCAAGTGTACAGTTTTTTGTTCCTTTAAGGACAATATCTATAATGGTATCAAATGCATTAGCCGATAAACGTTCTGTAGGAGAGATGAAGTTTCCTGCAGCGTTATTTAATAATATATCTACGGATCCAAATGCTTCTAAAACCTGATCCTTCATCGCTTCCACCTGATCATAATGCCGCACATCGCATTGAACTGGCAAGCAACTGCCTCCGGTTTCTGCCTCAAGTTCTTTTGCAGTGCCTTGTAGTTTTTCGAGATTACGAGAAGTAATGGCCACTTTAGCGCCAAGCTCCATAAAGTATTTAGTCATTGATTTCCCAAGTCCGCTACCACCTCCGGTAACCACGATGTTTTTTCCTTCCAGTGCTCCATCGCGAAGCATTTTGTCAGTATAGCTCATATGTTTTGTTTTTGTATATCTTTATTTTGGTGAAAGTTATAATTTATATTTAAAAAGCTATGCGTGCATAGCTTTTTAAATATAACGAAATATTAATCTCGATCTTTACAGAACAAATATATCACAATTTCAAATGCAAATCTTTGAGTTTAATTAAATACTCTTAGAGTCGTAATCATTTTTGATTAGAATGTAAGAATAGGTAAGCTTATATTTACTAATATTTATAAGAATTTCGTAAAAGATGCTTGCATTGTTTTGCTAGACTTCAACCATTTCGTTTACCATTACTCTTCTTTTGCCTGATGCTAGTAGTGGGATTTCTGATACATATTCTATTGTTATATTTGCATCTCCTCCTAAATAGGTTTTGAAATGAAAAAGGAGTTCTTCTTCTTTTCTGAAGCTATTATCAGCATTAAGTTTTAAAACATATCCTTTTTCATTCTTTTGAATTAATTGACATTGTGTTAATTGAGGATATTTGTTTACGATCAATACGATATTAAATGAAATGATTTCACCTTTAGTGTTTTTTATACAATCAATTTTTCTTCCTTCAATTCGGGTAAGTACTTTTTTTCCGTCTATTCTATCAAATGAACCAAGATCTCCTGTGTCATATCGAATCATTGGAGTACAGTAATTAAACAGGTCTGTAATTACTATTCTACCAAGGACTCCTTTTTTCACTTGTTCATTTGTATATATATCAAGGATTTCCACATAATAACTCGCTTCATTAATTATAAAGTAGGATTTTCCTTTAGGTTGTTGTGCTATTATTCCATTTTCGATATTAGAATATCTAGAAAGTGGTTCAACTCCAAAATATTTTTTAAGAGATTCTTTTGTGTATTGATTTAGTTTTTCTGAAATAGCTATGATTGATTTTACCGAAGTTATTCTGAAATTGGGATTTTTTCTATCCAAGTGTTTACATATTTTCTCAAAAGCGGACACATACCCCAATAAACAGGGTTTATTCTTGCTTTTCTGTATGGTGTTTAAAAAATTATCGATAAAGGATTCGCTAAGATCGAAGACATCAATCGGTATAATATTTTGCGCAAAATGTGCTAAAAAACTTTTCTTTTTAAAAGCATTCCATAGTCGAAAAAAGTATAGTTTGTTGCCAATTTTATATCCTGTTTCTTTCCAAAAAAATAAATTATCCGCAGTATTACGAATACTTTTGTTTTTATCATGATACATACTAAAAGGGGTTCCAGTAGAACCACTTGTAGATACTGTTTTTTTCTTTTGGTCTATATAAGTTACTGATTGAAAATCAATAAAATTATTTCTGATGCTATTTTTATTTACTACCGGGAAAGAATCAATTAAACACCTTTTATTTTTGTAATATGGTACAGTATTGATAGCATGTTGTAAAATAGTATCTAAATATCTTTCTTTTCTTTTTCTTGCCTTTTCAGATGTGTTATTTGTTATTAAGAATTTGATATCATTGTAATGAGACTTTTTTTTATTTCCTGTTAACCTATCCGCGATCCAGAATAATGTGTTTCTTAACATAATGATTTGGGTTTTAGAAAGAAGAAAGGATTATATCAATAATATTAAAATAATGTATTTATGGACTATGCTTCTTCAAGTATTTCTTCAAATATTGGATGTTTTAAATAACCGCCATATGCTATATCTGGCGTGATAAAGGAATTGTTATCATTTCCTTCTACAATTATTGGTCCACTATCGCTAATAGCAACATCCCAACCAATAATACGATCTGGAATGTATGAAACCACTTTTTTTATTAATATTATAGATTCTTGAAAATATGGAATTACAAACCCATCAAATAATGTATCGGTATCAGGATGTTTTTCTAATTGTTTTCCTCCATATTTCATAAGTTGGTGACTTTTTCCTGATATTTTTCCTTTTTCTAAATCTACCGAGAGGTACATGCCTCCTGAGCTACCATTGTCAACAAAACTACCTCCAAATCCGAATCGCATAAAAGCTGATAAAATGTGTGTTGTTCCTTTTTTATCTATATATGTATCAAAACGTAATGTGTTTATACTGTGTTTGTAAATCTTATTGATCTCAGGATGTTGTGTTATAAATTCTTGATGAATAAACTCACTAGATAATATCTCATTTGTATATTGTTTTACTTCCGTTGTTAGATTATTTTTAGTTAGAAGAAAACATCCCGTTCCTCCCATTCCTGTTGTAGATTTTATAAATAGACTCGTAGTTTTTGTTTTTTTTAAGATCATTTCTATAAAAAGAAGTAATTCTTCTTCTGAATTAACGAAATGGAGTATTGTGTTGAAGTAAAAACGATTTTTATAGTTATAGCTGATTAATTTAGGTGTAGGGAGGTTGTTTTCCTCCATATATAAAGCAAAGGATAGTTTATTTCTCAAAATTGATGAATATTGGAATTTATGGAGATTCTTTGATAAGGTTATTTTATCTACCTCCTTACTGCTTAGATAATCTTTATAGTTTTTAACTTCTTTTCGATATAGAAATTTTCCAAAATAAAAATATGGAATTTCTTTCTTTATGATCCAAAAAAGTAATGATTCTTTTATGATCTTTAAAAGGCTTTTTCTGTTTTCATCAATTAGGATAACAGACATTCTTTTTTTTAAAAGACTCAATTTTGTATTCATAGTGATATTTAACTATAATCATTAATAGTAAATAACTTTTAATAGGTATTGGGGAACATTTTTATAATTGTACTACTATGATCTTATAGTAGTTTTACTCAAATGTAGAAATCAATATGTTAAGTATGGTTATAGCTGCATCACTAATTTTGGTACCGGGACCAAAAATAGCGACGGCACCTTCTTTAAAAAGAAAGTCGTAGTCATCTGGAGGAATAACTCCCCCTACAATTACCATAACATCTTGTCTTCCGTGTTTTTTTAATTCAGCTATAATTTGGGGTACCAAAGTTTTATGTCCTCCAGCTAGTGATGAAACGCCTACAATATGCACATCATTTTCTACAGCTTGTTTGGCCGCCTCTGTTGGTGTTTGGAATAGCGGTCCAATATCTACATCAAAGCCTACATCGGCATAACTCGTAGCTACAACCTTAGCGCCACGATCGTGACCATCTTGCCCCATTTTTGCGATCATAATTCTGGGTCTTCGGCCTTCTAGCTCGGCAAAATGGTTAGCTAGAGCTCTTGCTTTGCTAAAAGATTCATCATTTTTTATTTCTTTTGCATACACTCCTGTAAATGATTTAATTTCTGCTTTGTACCTTCCAAATTCTTTTTCCAAAGCATCACTAATTTCTCCTAATGTAGCTCTTAATCGGGCAGCATCGACAGCTAAAGCTAATAAATTTTTCTCATCATCCTTAGCGGCTATGATTAAATTGTGTAAAGCTTTTTGTACCGCTGCTTCATCTCTTGATTTTTTTACCTGCTGTAGACCTTCAATTTGTTGTTTTCGTACAGATTCATTATCGACTTTTAATGTTGCAATGTGTTCTTCTTCTTCTAGTTGAAATTTGTTAACGCCAACGATTAAATCTTGTTGACTATCAATTCTGGCTTGCTTGCGGGCAGCTGCTTCTTCTATACGCATTTTAGGAATTCCAGCTTCTATGGCTTTTGTCATGCCTCCTAACTTTTCAACTTCTTCTATCAGTTTCCAAGCATTTTCAGCAATGTTATTGGTTAACGATTCTACATAAAAACTTCCTGCCCAGGGATCCACTGTTCGGGTGATCTGTGTTTCTTCCTGGAGGTATATTTGCGTGTTTCTTGCAATTCTGGCCGAAAAATCTGTAGGTAATGCAATAGCCTCGTCTAAGGCATTTGTATGTAAACTTTGTGTTCCTCCAAAAGCAGCAGCACTTGCTTCTATACAGGTTCGGGCTACATTATTAAATGGATCCTGGGCTGTTAAACTCCATCCACTGGTTTGGCAATGCGTTCTAAGCATTAAGGATTTCGGGTTTTTGGGATTGAATTGTTTGATTAGTTTAGCCCATAACATACGTGCAGCTCGCATTTTGGCAATTTCCATAAAATGATTCATTCCTATTGCCCAGAAAAATGATAAACGTGGAGCAAAAGAGTCAATATCTAATCCTGCTTCTATTCCTTTCCTTATATATTCCAAACCATCCGCTAGGGTATATGCTAATTCAATATCGCAAGTTGCTCCCGCTTCTTGCATGTGATAACCCGAAATACTAATTGGATTGAATTTAGGCATGTTTTTAGAGCAATATCTAAAAATATCACTAATAATACGCATCGATGGAGTGGGAGGGTAAATATAGGTATTGCGTACCATAAATTCCTTCAAAATATCATTCTGAATAGTTCCTGATAACAATTTTTTATCGACTCCTTGTTCTTCTGCCGCTACAATATAAAAAGCCATTATGGGCAAAACTGCTCCATTCATGGTCATCGATACGGACATCTTGTCTAAGGGTATTTGGTCAAAGAGTACTTTCATATCTTCGACTGTATCAATGGCAACTCCAGCCATTCCTACATCACCAAATACTCTTTCGTGATCACTGTCATATCCGCGATGTGTAGCAAGGTCAAAAGCAACCGACAATCCTTTCTGTCCTGCAGCAAGGTTTCGACGATAAAAAGCATTACTTTCTTCTGCTGTAGAAAACCCTGCATATTGTCTTATGGTCCATGGTCTTCTGACATACATAGTCGAATAAGGACCTCTTAAATAAGGAGGAATTCCTGCTACAAAATTTAGATGAGTCAGATTTTTTATATCGTTATGATCATATTCAGCCTTTATTTGAATTCCTTCTGAGGTAGTAACAGTTTTCTTTTCTTTATAAGTTCTGGATGTCTTTTGCTCATCATTAAGTGTAATATGTTGGATGTTTTTTCTAGTCATTTCTAAAACTTCATTTTTTCAATATACCTATCAAAATTAATTTCGAAGGGAGTTGTGAGGTTGATCATAAATGTTTGTTTATCGGCAGTAATAATGTAGAAATTACTAAAAACCCGAATATTTTCTTTTAGATTATCTACCTGAAATATAGATCGGAACAGGGTAAAATCCTTATTTTTTATATAAGCAGCCTTAAGTTTTTTAAAATTTAGGTTAGTCATTAGGCGTACTTGGTTATTTTTTTGTTTGATAAAAGAAAGTAGCATCTTAGCATCCCGTTTACTAAAATTCATAAACGGAAGTGTATTTACGGTATATATAGCCTTTGTAGATGGGCTGAAGAATAGATAAAAAGAGTCTTCAATGTCCCTTAAACTCTTTAATCGCAATATCTCATTTTTTACTTGTACCGTTGTTAGACAGGAGTCTAGTATCTTTCTATATTTCTCTAGCGAAAATTGTTTAAATCCTTCTGGCAGAAAAGTTTTAACTGTCTCATTTTGTAAATTAAAAAAGGAGCCTTCTACTATTTCTGTAGTATTAGTCTTTGATTTTTCGATCCAATTTTGGGTTTCCTGTATCACCGTATTACAAGAAATTAAAATTAATAAAGAACCAATAAGAAGATGTTGTCTTATCCTCATTGAAGAAAATCATTAGTAAAAATGTAAAATTACGGTTTTATTAATGATCTATTTTAGAAAATGGTAATTATGTAAGCAGTTTTGTGGAGAATGTTGAAATTATCCGTTATCCAAAGGCTTTTTCGATCACCATGAGTATAGAGTAATAAATATCAAAAGCTATAAACTTTTTTATTTCCGGAGTACCAAACTTTTTGTCAGTAATATAATAAATTCGTTGTGCAATGAGAGATGTGCTTACATTTCCATCTTCCTCTAATGTGTTTATAATATCTTTAAAGTCATTACTATCACTGTTGTTTTTTAAACATTGAATGAGACCTCCTCTATAATTAAATATCAAAATTTCTTCTTCTTTATTGGAAGGGGTAGTAGGTGGTAATGGTTTTTTTATAGCTTCTTGATTTTCGTATTCACTGAGTTTTACCCAAATGGAATTTGGATCATTTGATTTCTTTTTAAAAACCCTCGCGAGTTGAATGGAGTTATCTGATGGTAATTTTCTTAAATCCAAAGATAAACTAGCTACTTCAGCTAAAAAAGTACGGTATGTTTTTATGGAGTCATTTCCAAATTTGTAGTAAGCAAACAAATCATTTTCAAAAGAATCAAAAGCTTTAGAGTAAAGTCCACTGCGATCTACACCAAGACAGTTAAAATCATTTTGGGAGTAACAAATGGATGTTAGCAGTAATAAAGTTATTAATCTAATTCTAGATCTAATCATTAGGGGCATCGATTAAGATTTAGTTTTGTTAAATAAATGGTGATTAAGTGTTAATTTTTGCGAAAGTTAACAATAAATTATGAATTAATTGTGTCATAGTAGTTTTTTCTCCATTTTTTCGCACAGTCTTCTTCTTATGATTGGATTTACCAAAGTTTTTCTCTGTACCATTTCTAGAAAAGGGTTTTTCTGCAATCTTGGAGTTACTTCATCGGTGTTCTGGTATTTATTAGTTCCGGTTAAAATAAGCTCTTCGTTATCAAAAAGTTCCTGTTCTTTATCAGCACTTTCTTTTATTTTTTTCTGGATTGTTCCTTCTTTTAGTTGTTTCAAAAATCCTCCTGCTTTCTCTATGTTTTTGAATAATACCAAGGCTTTATCTGCCAACTGATTCGTTAAACTTTCAATATAATAAGATCCAGATGCTGGATTATTTACAATATCAAAATAGCTCTCGTTTTTTAGAATCAACAATTGATTTATTGCTATTCTTGTACCAAAATCATTTTCTTCGTTATATATATCATCATACCGCAAATTATGAATTGTATCTGCTCCACCTAAGATGGCACTCATACATTCGGTCGTAGTACGTAGCATATTTACATTATAATCTAAAATGGTTTTATTTCTGTGTGAAGGATGTGCGAACACATAACATTTTCTCAACACATTATATTCTGCAGCCAAAGAATTCCACAAAAGCCTTAAAGCTCTTAATTTAGCAATCTCAAAGAAGTAATTTCCTCCAATAGCCACATTAAATATTATTGGTTTATCGAGAAAAGGATTATTCTCTTGATTTTGAAAATAGTTGAGATATTCATTTGCATGGGCGATTCCATAAGCTAATTGCTGGATCATCGTAGCACCGCCATTTTGAAGCAAACTCAGGTCTACACTAATGATATTTTTTAGATGAGTACTTTTATTTACTATGTTTTCTAATTTGGCATGGTCATCTTTTAGGTTTTTGAACCAATTACCACTTTTTGCTACATTACCAATGATATCGGTTAGCACACGAATTGAAAGTTCTGACGTATCAGCGAGTAGATTTAATTTATTAATATAATCCGTTGATAAAAACAACGTTTCTATATGAATAGATGTTTCTCTGGTAATATTCCTAAAGAGTACCGATGGATCAACGTCTTCTTTGTAGATCACAAAATAAATACTTTCTGCTCCTTTTTTAATAGCCTCCAAAGCTTTTGCATTTCCTGCGACTGCATCTGTAACATCAACTTTAATTGAATTTTTCCAAGAAGAAGGGTGGGAGATACTTTTGTTGATCACAGAAATATCTTCAATATCTTCTTCGTTGTAAAAAGGTTTTATGTCAATTCCTTCTAATGACTTATAAATTAATGCTTCGTTGTAATCGGCTCCTTTTAAATCGAACTGAATTTTTTGTTTCCATTCTTTGGCAGAAACTTCATCAAAATCATCAAACAATGTTTTAGTCATTTTTTTCTTTTTTAGGGATACTGTCTTCGTATTCGATTATATAAATTTCTTCATCATCTCGCTTCATAAAATACTCCTCTCTGGCAAACTTTTCCAGTTCATTGCTATCTTTCAGGATTTTAATATCCTTTTGATCTTTAACAATTTCTTTCTTGTAATATTCTTTATTGTCTTTTAGTTCTTTAATTTCTTCATCTAATTCTCTATGAATAAGCCAGGAATTTGTATCCAGAAAAAGAATCCATATCACAAATACGAGGGTTATGAGCACATACTTATTAAAAAATATGGCAAAAACCGGTATCAGCGCAGGAGTATTTCTTAGCTTTTCAAAATAGCGTTTTAGCTTCAATTTAGATCAGTTTTTTAAATTATAAAGGTACAAAAGTTAATTCAAGCGTTCCTTTACAATCGTACGGACAATATCTATAGCTACGTTATTGTAGTTGTTGTTTGGTATTATTAAATCAGCAAACTCTTTTGTTGGATCAATAAACTGTTGATGCATAGGTTTTAGGGTATTTTGATAACGATCTAAAACCTCTTCCATATCTCTACCTCTTTCTGCTATATCACGTTTTAAGCGTCTAATTAGCCGTTCGTCACTATCCGTTTGTACATATATTTTAATATCAAACATCTCACGGATTTGTGGGTTTGTAAGTATCAAAATACCTTCTACGATAATTACTTTACTAGGCTTTGTTTTAATTGTTTCCTTAGTTCTATTGTGTTCTACGAATGAATAGACTGGTTGTTCAATAATTTCACCTTTTCTAAGTGCTTTCAAGTGTTCACCCAATAACTCAAAATCGATGGATTGTGGATGATCGAAGTTGATTTTAGTTCTTTCTTCATATCTTAGATGGCTAGTATCTTTATAGTATGAGTCTTGTGAAATTACACAGACTTCATTTTCTGATAATTCATTTACAATTTGATTTACAACCGTCGTTTTTCCACAACCTGTTCCTCCAGCGATACCAATAATAAGCATTCCCAATAATTTTTGAGCAAATTTAGAAATAGTTATTGAGTTATCGCATTTTTGAGCGATAGAGTTTTTGTGGAATGGGGTCACGAAGTGAAAATTAACTTGGATAATATATTACTCCTGAAGAAGAATCACATTTTGCACCGGTAACAGTATGAAGACAATTGATTTCATTTCTATCTCTTAAAACACCCATAAAGGCAAAAATCAAGGCTTCTTTGAAGTCGACTATATATGTTTCTGGAATGACGACCGAAGAGCATCTTTCTAATTTTTGTTGTAATGTTTCTATTAAAAAATCATTTTTGGCACCTCCGCCAGTGACGAGAAGCGATGAGTTTTGTTTGCCGGTCCTTATTATCGACAAAGCAATTTGTTCTGCTATATGATGCACAGCTGTGTGTAATAAATTTTCTACAGAATCTTTGGTATTACTAATGATCGGCGCTACCTTTTCTAAGAACCATTCGTATCCTAATGATTTTGGATATGATTTATCGTAAAATTGCAGGCTATTCAAAGCTTTTAATACTTTAGTATTCAATCGTCCTCTTCTGGAAAGTTTGCCTCTATCATCAAACTCAAGATTTATTTTAGTGCAAATAAGGTTTAATAACATATTAGCAGGAGAAATGTCGTAAGCAATTCTCGTTCCATCAAGATCAAAAGAAACATTGCTAATGCCTCCTAAATTGAGACAAAAATCGTACTCACGGAACAATAACATATCCCCAATAGGTACTAGCGGCGCTCCCTGACCACCTAGTGCAACATCATTGGTTCTAAAATCACAAATTACTTTTTGATTGCAAGCATTTGCTATATGTTGACCTGAACCAATTTGATAGGTTACTCCAATTTCGGGCTGATGAAATACAGTATGTCCGTGACTTGAAACAAAATCCAAATATATCCCATGGTGGTCAATGAATTCCTTGACTTGTTCACCTAACCAAGTTCCATAATTATTGTGAAATGCTATAAGGCTAGCAGTATCAATATTTACTGCATTTTTTAATTTGGATTTAAGCTTTTTGTCGTAATCAATGCTTTTAGTTTTCTCAATAGAAAATGACCAAAAATTAACATGTTTGGTTATTTCAGCATAGGCAATATCAAGACCATCTAAAGAAGTTCCAGACATTAACCCAATTACTCTATATTTTTTGATAAGTGAAGACATCGATACGCAAACTAGTAAAATAATCTCAACAAAATTATTTTTAGCTAGTTATATTTGTTGATGTATTGAAGTTCAAGTTTTTCTGGATCGATTTTGACAATTGCTTTATTATAGTAAAAATCAATAATTTCGTTTTCAAGATACCTTTTAATTTCGTCTACATTTTCTTTTCCGTATAAGGAAAAGATATAAGCAGCTTCGGCTCTTTTAAATTCGTTGATAAGTTGATCGGGGTTTTTTACCATATCTATGCCTTTGTAAGAATCGAATTTCTTCTTCATCCAGCGGTGACAGGCTAATCGGATTAGGCTTTTTCTTCGCTCCTCAGTTAAATAATTTATTTGTATGCTATTAGATGAATCTCTTTTTTTTGAACGATCTAACAAGGTTCTGGACTTTATATATTGTCGCTCTAGTTTAAAATCGATGCGTTTCATATCTCTTTTCAGCTTTTCTATTACTTCATATAAAGCACCGTTATACATGATGACAAATTCTTCGTAATGATATAAGGCATCTAGGAATCTAATAGCGTTCTTACGATACCTTCTGGGTAGTGGCTGGCTTTTAGCATCTTTAAAAAGTTTATTAAGCCCTACTTGTATTTCCTCGGGTATTCCAGAAAACTTCGGGCTATTTTTTATAGTTCTAAGTTGTGCGGTGATTTGCAATCGGGTACCTTTAAAAACCTCGGACTTGTATCTAAATCGATACTTATTTGGTGAGATATCATCTATTTCTTGATTATAGGCTATAAAGCTTAAAGAAAATAACATAATAAATAGAAGAGATCTCATAAATCGCGATTAAAACAAATTTAATGAAGTTGTTCTGTCGTCATATCAAAAATGTTAACGTAAAGAGCAAGTAGCTTGTTATATGTTTTATGAGAAAGTATCTTAATATCAAGGCAAAACAAAAACCTAATTTTTTTATTTTTTGATAGCGGCAACTTCTTCTGTGGTCACCATTTTCTTTTGTTTATTCCCCCAGCTATTCATAATATAATTCATGACATCTGCAATTTCATCGTCTTCCAGTCCCAATGAGGTCATCGCGCTATTGTAGGGTTGTCCATTAACTTTTATTGGTCCATTTAAACCGAATTTAATCGAATGGATACTTTCTTTACGTTTATTGATTAACCAATCTGAACCTGCTAAAGGAGGAAAAACTTTTGGAGTCCCTTTTCCATTCGGTAAATGACATTGCATACAAAAATCCACATAAATTTCTTCCCCATGAGCAATACTTTTAGCAAGTGTGGTTTCTTGGTAATTTGGATTCATGCTGGCTATATATGCTGTATTAGATGTTCGTGGTTTGGCTAACACCGAAATGCAGCATATAATCGAAATTATCTCTAGGATTAGTATTTGTTTTAGGCGTTTTTTTCTTTTCAATTTTACAAGCATTAATTAAGGTTTTGGGATGATTCTAATAATTCCTTTATTCTCTACAGCGACATAAATAAATCCGTCGGGACCTTCTCGTACATTACGAACCCTGCCTATATCCTCTAAAATTTTTTTCCGTCCAGTAACTTTATCACCATCTAATTCGACTAATTCTAAATATTGAAATTTTAAAGAGCCAACTAATAAGTCATTTTTCCAATCTGGATATTTTTTACTGGTAACAAAGTCCATTCCGCTAGGAGCAATTGAAGGAATCCAATAGTATATTGGTTGTTCCATTCCTTCTTTCGAAGTTATATCGGTAATAGAAGATCCACTATAGTTAATTCCATAGGTGATCACTGGCCATCCATAATTGACGCTTTTTTGTATAATGTTAATTTCGTCACCTCCTCTTGGCCCGTGTTCGTGTACCCATATTTTACCACTAACAGGGTGGATTGCCATGCCTTGAGGGTTTCTATGTCCATAGGAAAAAATAGCTTTTTTTGAGTTGTCCTCATCAATAAAAGGATTATCCTTCGGAATGCTCCCATCGTCGTTTATCCTATATATTTTTCCGCCATCTCTGGTAATATCTTGTGGGTTTTCATCTCTATTGCCTCGATCGCCGATACAAAAATACAGATACCCTTCGTTATCAAATTCTATTCTGGATCCAAAATGATGTCCACGAGTTGTATTAGGTGTTCCTTTATACAATTTTTCAATAGAAACTAGTTTATTATTCTCTAGTTTTGCTCTAATCAATGCAGTATTTCCTCCTTTTTCCGATCCTTCTTTGGAAGAGTATGTCATGTAAATCCATCCATTTTCAAGGTATTTTGGATGTATTTCTATATCTAATAGCCCTCCTTGATTACGGTTGTATACTTCAGGAACATTAGCAATTTGTGTTTTAGTCCCATCTTTAAAGTGAATTAATTCACCACTTTTTTCCGTAATCAGCATACTTCCGTCCGGAAGCCAAACCATACCCCACGGAATTTGCAAATCTGGAACCACAACTTCTGTAACATAATTTTTTGGATCTGGTTGAATTGGTATGTCATTTTTCTTTTCCTGAGCACAGGAAACCAGCGTGCTTAATAATATTATTTTTAGGATTATAAAATTCTTCATGATGATCATTGAGTTTACTTCTGAAAAGTACAAATAATTTTTTTTTATAGTCTATATTTTATGTTAATGCCTCCATACATATTAAAAGGTAAGCCTGGGTAGAAATATCTGGGTAAGTTTCCACCAAACCCTTGAGCATTAATTTGAACCTGAGAGGCATATGAAGTATCTAAAATGTTATTAGCTCCTACAAATAGATCAAACAAGATATGTTGACCAAGTTCCTTTTTATATCCTATTTTACCGTGTAATAATTCATATTGATTATTAAAAATAGTGTTTTGATCATTTGCAGGAATCTTATCAACAATTTGAAAATTAATATTTCCATAGACTCCCTTTTCTGAAATCCAATCAATTCCGGTGTTTAGCACATAAGAAGGTACACCGGTAAGATCGTTGCCCGAGTAATCTGTTTCTAAGTCTACAAATTCATCAAATTTATAATCGTTTACAGTTGCATTTATAAATAGGTTACACTGTGCTTGATCATTTTTAAGTATGCTAAATTGGAGAGATCCTTCTATACCATTATGGACTGCTTTACCGGCATTAACTGCAAATATATTATCTTCTACTGTTCTTCTAGCCACCAACAAATCTTTGACTCTTAATGTATACACCGAAAATGAACCAAACAGTCTGCCTTCTATTAATTTGTATCGAGCGCCTAGTTCGTAGTTCCATCCGATCTCTGGTCGTATTTCTGAATTAAATTTTCCATTTGGTAATAAGGATTCAGTGGTAGTTGGTGTAGAAAACCCATGAGCTATATTTCCAAATAATATGAAATGCATATTTAGGGTGTAGATTATCCCAGCTTTTGGAGATAAAATAGGATCAAAATCAAATTTCCCTGAACTATCATCGCCATTGACTAAAAAAGTATCTTCAATCGTAAAGAATGTCTGATTGAGGTGTATCCCAAAATTCAGTTGGATTTTGTTATTGAGTTTTAGATTAGTTTCTGCAAAAAGATTGTAGTAATTTCTTTTTTCATCCAGATCAGACAATTGTTCTCCAGATACACTACCAGTCCCAATTGGATACACCTCATATAAATTTTCAAAGGTTTTGCTATTATAAAAATCAAGAAAAAGTTCACCACCAGCAGTCCAGTTCCATTTTTTTTTGAAAATAGTCGAATTGCCAACAACTCTGCTTCGGATACCAATGGTGTTTGATGTTTCTTTAAGAATATTAAAAGGTCTTGATTCATCATTATTTCTGAAAGCACTAAAGATACTGGTATGATGAGAAAAATCAGAAGTATACTTGTGCTTCCAGGTAAGACCGAGAATTCCATAATCTACATCTTCGAACGCCTGAGATCTACCCCAAGTAAAAGCAGCTTGTCTGGGAGTGTTTTCAAAATCTTCTTGATCCAAAGAACTGGGGATTCCTGCTTCTAAATTAACATAGCTGGCGAGTAGTGTAAGGTTGTTTTTTTGTCCAATTTTTACCTTAGACGTTGCAGTGATAGTATTTCTGTTGTAGGTGTTATTATCTCGGTATCCTTCTGATTGGTTGTTACTGTAAATAATGGTAAGATTTGATTGTTCTGTTGCGGTTATAATTTTCAAAATATTTCTGCTTAAACCATAACTTCCTAAAGAGCTAGAAAAGGATCCCGTTGTTGTTTGAAAACCTGTAAAGTCTGGCTTTAGCAAGATGGTTCCCCCAAGTCCAACACCATATGAACTGGAAGAAGGGCCTTTATGGATTTCAATTTCTGAAAGTGAAGCTAACTCAAGGTCTTCAATAGAAGATTCCCCATTACCATCTGTTAGCGGGATATCCCCAAAATAAGTTCTGATATTTGCTGTGCCAAATAGATTTCTGGCACCAATTCCTCTGATTGTGATTCGGTTTGTATTTAAAGTTCCACTTTGCATAAATACTCCCGGAACTTTATTTAAAATAGGATGTAATTCTATGGTGTTTCCTCTGTTAAGTTCATTCGTATTCAATATGTTTACGGCATCGGTTGCATATTTTTTTTGGATAGGAATTGATTGACTACTAACCAATACTTCTTGCAATTTATAGAGCTCAGGAACTAGTGATATGGTGATATTCTGGTCATTAGTAATCTTGATTTTTTTAGTAATATAACCAGTAAAGGAAACCTGAAGCGTTCCATTACTTCTAATTTTGAAAGTACCATCGTTTTTAGAAAATACTTTGTGACCAGTTTCAATATCTTCTATAGTAACATTCTCTAGGGGTGAAGATGTGTAGTTATCTATGATATGCCCTGATACATTAAATTGGGCATTTAACATATAACTGATAAAGAAAAAAAGAAGCGCAAGTTTCTTATTCAAAAGGGATTTTTTATCAAATATCGGAAACTATTATAGGATTGATTCTTAAAAATAACTTATAATTGTATCTCAATCAAAAGCGAAATCAAAATAATTATCATGGTTAGAATTATTTTTTTCTTTTTTCTAACGGTTTTCAGTGCGGTATCTTTTGCACAAAGAATCAAAATAGATAAAAATAAATTAGAATTTTTAAAAAGTGAGACTAAGATTGCAGTAAAACTTGCTTTTCCGGAGGATCTGATTATTTATAGCCTCCATCCCGAAAAAGAATTTATTGAAAACATGAAGAAGAAATATGGTAACATTGATACACATAAAGGAGAAGAATGGTTAGAGAACTATGAGTTAGCCAAAAAAGAAACCTGGCGAGATGCCTTTATTGCAGGAGTAAGTGAAAGATTAAAAAAATATAGTGAACTACAGTTCGTAACTACCGAAGAAGTTACAGATTATACGCTAATAGTGGAAGCGGATTGGATATATACTGGTTATGGAGGTAAAGCAGATGTTGGTAGGGAAGAAGGGAAGCTAGAAGCGACACTGCGATTCGTAAAAACTGATCAACCCGATTCATATGTGTATAATACACAGGCACCTAAAGTAATCGGAAACTACGCATATGGAGAGTTTGGAGACATAGAAAGAATAAGAGAATGCTATAATAAACTAGGGTATTTGTTAGAGCTTCAATTAAAACGAATATTGAAATAAAACTTTAAGTAAACTTAGTAGGTTTTACTAAAAGAGTTTACTTATATTTGCACCCGCAAAAGGATAACCTTTTTTCGGGGTGTAGCGTAGCCCGGTTATCGCGCCGCGTTTGGGACGCGGAGGTCGCAGGTTCGAATCCTGCCACCCCGACAAAAAATCCAATCACACAAGTGATTGGATTTTTTATTTAAAAGAAACTGTTTACTTAAAGTTTTCGTTTTAAAATATTTTAGTTGATCGTCAACAATTGGATTTAATGAATATCAATCCTTTTATTAGAATTTGCATAGTTAATCCTACTTCAGTTTTATTATAAATTATTTTAAGATTCACCAAAGAAAATCTGGTCTTTTGGTTTCATTATTTTGATTCTGAAATTATCTAAAATAGAAAGCGTACAATTCTGTGTTTTTTTATATTATAATAGACTCATCCAAATCCGTTTTTGATTAAATATTGATAAACTAGCATCATATGCTAATCTTAAAATGTGTAGATTTAACAAGCCTTAATTACACAACAACAACAACAACAACAAAACTTCAAGTTCAGTTTATGAATGATCCTTAAAAATTCATACTCATAAAGATACAGTTCGTGTAAGAATTCTCAATAATTTAGCCTATTATTATTTGTTTTTGTGGAGGCATTGATTTTAGTTACTTTTGGATACAAATAGGATCCATAATGAAAAATATACTTGCCTTTGCAGGTTCTAATAGTAGTACATCGATTAATCAGAAACTAGTAGAATATATTGCTTCAGAAATAACGAATCATAAAGTTAAAGTGTTAAAACTGGTTAATTACCCAATGCCTATGTATAGCGAGAATGAGGAAAAGAATCAAGGATTTCCTGGCATGACTTTAGGGTTAAAACAAGAAATATCTGAGGCCGATGCCTTGATCATTTCGGTAAATGAGCATAACGGTAGTTGGAGTGCTTTTTTCAAAAATGTCATTGATTGGTTATCTCGGTTGGATCGTAATTTCTTGGAAGGCAAAAAAATATTGTTGATGAGTACCTCTCCTGGTCAACGAGGTGGAATAAACTCTTTAGAATATGCAAAAAATGTACTACCAAGATTTGGTGGAGAAATCATTGAAAGTTTTAGCTTTCCATCCTTTCACACCAACTTTTCTTTAGAAAATAACGAAGTTACTGATGAAACTCTTTTGTTGGGATTGAAAGATGTTCTAAGTACTTTTGCCCAACAAATCAAATAGCTTGTGCGCAGTACCAAAATATATACGTTAGAAAACACTTCAGAATTTAAAATCAAATTATTGCAATGGGCACAGCAATTTGAGGAAATTATGTGGTTAGATTCTAATGGGTATTCCCAACAATATTCCAGTTATGATGCTATTTTGGCAGTGGATGCTTTTACTTCAATAAAAACAGATCAACACTCCTCTTTTGACAGGCTAAAAGAATATCAAGAACAAACTTCAGATTGGATTTTTGGATATTTATCATATGATCTTAAAAATGATACTGAAAAATTGGTTTCCAGTAATCCTGATAATTTAAATTTTCCAGATTTATATTTTTTACAACCTAAGAAAATTTTTCTCATTAAAGGTGATAGGGTAGAAGTGCAATACTTAAGAATGATAGATGATGAAATAGAAGAGGATTTCAGGTTGATTCAGACGTTTCCTTCCTCCCTTGACTTTTCTAATACAGATTCTAAGTGTGGCAAGGTTAAAATTAGTTTGCGAATCACTAAAGATGAATATAAACAGAAAATTTTGCAAATGCTTGCTCATATTAACAGAGGAGATATTTATGAAGCAAATTTTTGCCAAGAGTTTTTTGCAGAAAATAGTTGTATTGCACCACTAGAGACATACTATCATCTCAATCAAATTTCTAAACCTCCTTTTGCAGCTTTTTTTAGGAATAGTGAACACTATTTATTATCTGCTTCTCCCGAGCGATATGTGCGAAAAGAGGGAAATAAAATTATCTCTCAACCGATCAAAGGGACTGCCGAGCGATCCGAGATTCTTGTAGATGACAAAAAATTGGTATCTGCATTAGAACAAGACCCAAAAGAACAGGCTGAAAATGTAATGATCGTTGATTTGGTTAGAAATGATCTTTCCAAAACTGCGCTCAATGGCACTGTAAAGGTCGAAGAGCTATGTAAAGTGTATACGTTTAAACAAGTGCATCAGATGATATCAACAGTGGTTTCAGAGATTGATTCAGGAACTTCTCCGGTTGATGTTATCAGAACCACATTTCCAATGGGTAGTATGACTGGTGCTCCAAAAATTTCGGCTATGGAGATTATAGAAGATATTGAAGTGTCTAAAAGGGGGCTATACAGTGGTGCAGTAGGATATTTTACACCCAACGGAGATTTTGATTTTAACGTAGTCATTAGAAGTATTTTGTATAATCAGGGTAAGCAATATATATCATATTCAGTTGGTAGTGCTATTACTGCCAAATCGGATCCTGATAAAGAATATGAAGAATGTTTGATCAAAGCAAAAGCAATGAGAGAAGTATTAGAAGAGTTGTAGCTAGGTGAATTAATAATTTAAATAAGGTTCTTTCTAAAACTTTTTCTGACATTAATAATTGTTTGTTTTACTTCTTGTGCAGTGACATCTTTTATGATGGCAATTTCTTCAAAATTTAATTTTCCGAAAACAAAAAGATCAATAATTTTAGAAGTTTCCAGTGGCAACCAACTATAGAATTTACCTAATAATTTCTGTTTTTTATTTTTTGAAGAGTCTTCAGATTTAATAACTTTAAGTATGGCAGAATCAGCATCATCATAAATGAACAACTGTTTTTTTTCTGAGTTTTGATGATAAGAAATATCATTTAAATCTTCGCTCATGATCAATTCGTTATCTGCTTCAGAAGTATAGTTTTCTTCTAATTTATCAAGTTCTTCTCTTAAAAAATAATTGGTACTGATACATCGCTGATGCCAACCTTCGTTAATATAAAGCTCATCAATTAAGTGATCTGCAATTCTGAAAAGTTTTAACTCTAAGGTAAGCTTATTCATAGCAATATCTAATTGATCTTCATTATATAGTTTTACAATAGCATCGTCTATAATACCATTTGAACAATACATATTTCTTGGTAAAATCCCTGTGCTTTCCGCAATGTATATTCTGTGTTTTACGTATGGATGTAGATGTGGTACTACAGATAGTAGTTTTTTACTAAACTCTTTTTTATGATCATCTTCATAATATTTTGGCATTTCATCAATTCTATTCATAATATCAAAATTTTAAGAGTTGTTTAAAAATAACAAAAAGGATTGAGTTTTTGTGTTAAAAACCTGAAAATCAAAACATAAAGACATAAATAAGAAAAGTTGATCAACCTTTACAAAATCGTATCTTTGATACCTGTCCAAATAGTAACATCAAAAATATTGATAGCAAAATTTAGGAACCATATTGACGATCACTTTTCATTTCTTAAAGAAAAGAAATTACTAATTGCGTGTAGTGGAGGATTAGATAGCGTGGCACTGACTCATATTTGTAAATTACTTGATTTAGAGTTTGGGATTGCACACTGTAATTTTCAGTTGCGCGATAGCGAGAGCGAAGAGGATGAAAAGTTTGTTTCTGAATTAGCAAATAAATTAGAAGTCCCTTTTTTTACCACAAGTTTTGACACGGATACATATGCGAAAGATCATAAACTTTCTATACAGATGGCCGCTAGAGCACTGCGATATAATTGGTTTCAGGAAGTGGTAATTGAATACCAATATGATTATGTTGCGACAGCGCACCATAAAGATGATAATCTGGAAACTTTTTTAATAAACCTTTCCAGAGGAACAGGAATTGATGGACTTACGGGAATTCCGGAAATCAATGGACTGTATATACGCCCGTTATTACCTTTTTCGAGAAACGAAATTGTAAAATTTGCAAAGAAAAATAATGTAATCTGGCGAGAAGATAGCAGTAATAAGAGCACAAAATATTTGAGAAATAAACTCAGGCATCATGTAATACCAGAACTTTTGGCGATAAACTCTAGTTTTTTAGAAAATTTTGAAACTACATTGAGTCATTTAAAACAAACCAATACGTTTGTGAAAAATCAGGTTAATCGCGTACGAAAAGATGTTTTTGAATATTCAGAATTAGATACCATTAAGATTCCGATACGTAAGCTACAACAATATGATGATCCCAAAGCATATTTATATTTCTTATTAAAAGATTTTGGTTTTACTGCTTGGGATGATATACTGCAAATATTAAGTTCACAGTCCGGCAAACAAGTTTTTTCTTCGACACATAGGTTGGTGAAAAATAGAGGGCATTTGTTGCTATGCCCGATAATTGAAGAAGTTTCTGATCGTGTTTACAAAATTCAGGAAGAAGAGAATATGATTATCATTCCATCCGGCATGATCAAACTGAAAGAGGTTTCTCAAGTGTCGGAAACCAATCTAAAAACGATATACGTAGATAAAGAAAAGTTAAAGTATCCATTAATTGTAAGAAAATGGATAGAAGGCGACTATTTTTATCCCTTAGGCATGAAAGGCAAAAAGAAGTTAAGTAAGTATTTTAAAGATGAAAAACTATCTTTGCTGGCCAAAGAAAGAGTTTGGCTATTATGTTCTGGTGATGAAATTGTTTGGATTATCAATTACAGAGCAGATAATAGATATAAAATAAGCCCAAAAACGAAAAGAATTTTAAAAGTAACGATTACCTAATGAGGAATATTCTAGTACTAGTAGCAGCGTTATTGTTTTCCACTACATTATTTTCACAAATATTTGAGCCTATAAAATGGAAAAGTAGCGTAAAGGAAGAGTCAGAAAATGTGTATACACTTTATTTTGAAGCTACGCTGGAAAAAGGATGGCATATTTATTCTCAGCAAGAAGTGGAGACTGATGAGATAGCACCAACTGCAACTGAATTTACGTTTTATAATGAAGAAAAATCGTATGAGCTAATAGGAAAGACTACAGAACCTGAAGGTATACAGAAGTTTGATAAGGTATTTGAAATGGAAATTAAGTATTTTGAGAACAATGTTGTCTTTACTCAGAAAATAAAACGATTGAATCCTTCTCTGGAAAGTGTTAAAGCCGAAGTGTTTTTTGGAGTATGTGATGATGAAAAATGTTTAGCGCCTGATATTGTTGAGTTTAATTTAAATTTATCTGGGCAAAACTTTGCAGAATCAGAAACTCTAGGTATCGAATCTAAAGATATAAGTAAATCTAAAGCTTTAGATATTGGTGTAAAAGGCTGGAATGAGTTTCCCAAAGAAGATGTAAAAAGCCAAAGTTTTCTAAAAATATTTGTATTGGGCTTCTTAGGTGGTTTGATTGCACTACTAACACCCTGTGTTTTTCCTATGATTCCACTTACGGTGTCTTTTTTTACTAAAGGCGCTAAGGATCGTAAGAAAGGAATGATCAATGCACTATTATATGGTTTCTTTATATTTGCCATTTACGTATTATTGAGCCTTCCTTTTCATCTTTTAGATTCTCTAGATCCTGAAATTCTTAATAATATATCTACCAACGTTACGTTGAATATCATCTTCTTTATAGTTTTTATCGTATTTGCAATATCCTTTTTTGGATATTTTGAGATCACATTGCCAGCTTCTTGGAGTAATAAAATGGATAGTAAAGCTACAAGTGTAGGAGGTCTTTTGGGAGTCTTTTTTATGGCGTTAACATTAGCCTTGGTATCATTCTCGTGTACAGGACCTATCTTAGGTTCGTTATTAGGTGGATCGCTAAGTAGCGATGGAGGAGCCATGCAATTAAGTTTTGGTATGGGAGGATTTGGCTTAGCATTAGCGCTACCTTTTGGACTTTTTGCTTTATTTCCTAATTGGTTAAATAATTTACCCAAGAGTGGCGGGTGGCTAAATGCAGTTAAAGTGGTTTTAGGGTTTATTGAATTAGCATTAGCTTTTAAATTTTTATCGAATGCAGATTTAGTAGAACATTGGGGAATTCTTAAACGTGAAATATTCATTGGAATTTGGATTATTATAGGAATAGCATTAACTCTTTATCTATTTGGAAAAATTCGTTTTCCCCACGATAGCCCAATTAAAAAGCTAAGCAAAATTAGAATTAGTATCGGAATGTTAACACTTGTTTTCGTGTTGTATTTAATACCAGGTCTTACCAATACAGTATATGCAAATCTAAAATTATTAAGTGGATTTCCACCTCCATTATTTTACAGTATATATGAGAAAAAAACACATGGACCGTTAGGATTAAATGCATATACTGATTTTGATAAAGGAATTGAAGCAGCAAAAAAGGAAAATAAACCTATAATGATAGATTTTACCGGCTGGGCTTGTGTCAATTGTAGAAAGATGGAAGAACAAGTTTGGAGTAATCCGGAGATTACTAATATCTTAAAAAATGATTATATTTTAATTTCACTTTATGTAGATGATCGAGAAAAACTCAAGCAACAAGACCAATTCAAATTCCTTAAGTCATCTGGAAAGATAAAATCCATTAAGACGATTGGAGATAAATGGGCAACGTTTCAAACTTTAAACTTTGAAAATAATTCTCAACCATATTATGTTTTGATAGACTCCGAAATGAATTTGTTAAATACTACTACGTCTTATACCCCTAACGAAAACGAATACCTAAATTGGTTAAAAAAGGGATTAAAGAATTTTACTAAAAAGTAGTTATAATTCCTACTAACTATTATTTTACTGATAACTCTTTAAAATAACCTTCGGTGTATCCCGAAGGTTATTTTTTTAGACTATCTTAGAACAATAAGATTGTTAAAATCTCCTTAAAAAGAAGCAAGTCGAAATTGCATTTTTTTATCTTCCACATTCATCTAAAATAACACAAATGCGATTCACTAAATTTACGCTCTTATCTTTCTTAGGATTTTTACTTTTTATGTTTTCTAGTAACAAAAAAGTTACTACAGAAAGTAATACTACTGTTCAAAATGAAACAAAATCCATCAGTGATTCGGATGCTTACGATCTAAAAGATTATTACACTAAGCAGGAAGTAGATATTGTTATGAGAGATGGTACCAAACTGCATACCACTATCTATTCTCCTAAGGACACAAGTAAAAAATATCCAATCTTAATGCAAAGAACTCCATATAGTTCCAGACCGTACGGAGAGGATCAGTTTCGATCTAAAATTGGACCGAATGAATTTCTGATGAAAGAAGGTAATATTATTGTGTATCAGGATGTACGCGGGAGATGGATGAGTGAAGGTGTGTACGACAATATGAGACCGTATATTCCAAACAAAACGGACAAGCAGTTTGATGAGGCAAGTGATACCTACGATACCATAGAATGGTTAGTAAGCAATGTAGAAAATAATAATGGTAGCGTAGGAGTGTGGGGTATTTCTTACCCGGGATTTTATGCTACGTATTCTTTGTTAGACGCACATCCCGCACTAAAAGCAGTTTCTCCACAGGCGTGTATAGGAGATTTCTTTTTTGATGATTTTCATCATAATGGAGCTTATTTATTAAGTTACTGGAGAGCAACCGCTGTATTTGGATATGAAAAAACAGAACCCGTAAAAGAGAGCTGGTATACATTTCCAGAATTAAAAGCTAAAGATCAATATCAGTTTTTTCTGGACGCAGGGCCACTGAGTTCTTTGGATCAATATTATAAAGATGACAATGTTTTTTGGACGCAGTTAAAGGAACATCCTAATTATGACGATTTCTGGCAGAAAAGAGGAATTATTCAACATCTTAAGGATATTAAACCTGCGGTAATGGTCGTTGGGGGGTTATTTGATGCAGAAGATTTGTATGGACCTTTTGAGACTTACGAGAAAATAGAAAAAAATAGTAAAAATTACAATATAATGGTTTTTGGGCCCTGGAGTCACGGGGATTGGGCAAGGAACAAAAAGCGCCAGTCAATTGGTAACGTTTACTTTGGAGATGATATTTCAATTACCTTTCAAAAGAATGTAGAAACAAAATTCTTTAATCATTTTCTAAAAGGAGATGGAGATGAATCCACCGGTTTATCCGAAATTCAGATTTTTGATACAGGAAAGAAGGAATGGAATACATTTGATAGTTGGCCACCTAAAAATACCGAGAAAAAAACGATGTATTTGTCCGGAAAAGGCTTAGCCAAAAATGCAGGGAAGGGATTTTCAGAGTTTATTAGTGATCCTAAAAAACCAGTTCCATATTCTGAAGATATTAAAATGGTGTTTACACCAAGAAAATATATGACAGACGATCAGCGTTTTGCGGCAAGACGTCCAGATGTATTGGTGTATGAAACATCGGTTCTTACAGAAGACATGACGCTTTCTGGAGAGGTTTTAGCCAAGTTACAGGTTGCCACTACCGGAACTGCTGCGGATTGGGCTGTGAAATTAATTGATGTATACCCTACAGATGCCGAAGATACAGAGGAGACCCAGAAATACCTGAAAATGTCTAATTACCATATGATGGTACGAAGCGAAGTATTACGGGGAAGGTTTAGAAATAGCTTCAGTACTCCAGAGCCATTTGTATCCAACCAAAAAACGGCTGTAAATATCAAACTTCAGGATGTACATCATACGTTTAAAAAAGGGCATAAAATTCAGATTCAAGTGCAGAGTACTTGGTTCCCTTTTATAGATATCAATCCGCAGACATTTGTCCCTAACATTTTTAAAGCAAAAGCATCTGATTTTAAAAAACAGACGCATAGAGTATATGAAGACTCATCTATAGAGTTCTCTGTTGTAAAATAAACTAACAAACCGTAATATCCTGATACGATGAATAAAGTAATGTGCTATCTCATAATTACAACTTTTTTATTGATAACCGTTAACTGTAAAAATGAAAATAAAGAAACTGAAGTTGTCTATGTCGATGAAGAACAAATAGAAAAGTATTCTAAGAAGCTTAATGTCTGGTTTGAAACTCAGTTTCAGGAGGAACTTGCAGACTCTCCTATGATGCAGGCCTATTTGGGAATAAAAACAAAGGATTACGCCAAGTGGGATAATATATCCTCTAAAAAAGAAGGAGAAGACTTAGAGAAAGCGAAAGAAAGACTAAAATATCTGAAAGATTCTGTGGATGTTTCTAAGCTTGATAAAGCCACTCAGTTAAGTTACAAGTTAATGAAAATCGATTTAGAAAATACCATAGAGGATTTTCAATATCGCTTTTATAATTATCCGGTAAATCAATTGCAGGGAATGCAGGCAGAGATTCCTGCTTTTTTGATTAATATGCACCGGATAGAAAATAAAAGCGATGCAGAAGCATATATATCACGACTATCGGCAATGGATGAATTGTTTGCTCAACTGATTGACAATATTAAAATCAGAGAGAAAAACGGTATTATTCCTCCAAAGTTTGTATTTGCTCAAGTATTAAACGATTGTAGAAATTTAATAACCGGAAAACCCTTTGATGCATCCAATAAAGAAAGCACGTTGCTCTCAGACTTTACAAGAAAAATTAACGCATTAGAACTTTCAGAAGAGGAAAAAAAGTTGTTGACGACTACCGCTGAAAAAGCATTGTTAGAAGATGTAAAGCGAGCATATACAGCGCTGATTGCTATGTTGGAAGATCAACAACAACGTGCCATAACAGATGATGGTGCCTGGAAATTTCCAAAAGGTAAATCTTTTTATGATACTGCACTAAAGCGCACCACCACAACGAATATGACAGCCGAAGAAATTCATAAATTAGGGTTGAACGAAGTCGCTAGAATTCATAAAGAGATGAAGGATATTATGACAGAGCTTAAGTATAAAGGAACATTACAGGATTTCTTTAAGTTCATGAAAGAAGATCCAAAATTTTATTATGATAACGATGAAAATGGAAGAGCAGCATATTTAGAAAGAGCAGTAGGTTTAATTGATAATATGAAATCAAGATTAAACGAACTTTTTATTACAAAACCTAAAGCAGATATCGTAGTAAAAGCAGTAGAACCTTTTAGAGAAAAGAGTGCGGGAAAAGCTTTTTATCAGCAAGGGACTCCTGATGGTTCTAGACCAGGAACGTATTATGCTAATTTGTATGACATGGAAGCCATGCCAAAATACCAAATGGAAGCTTTGGCATACCACGAAGGTATTCCTGGGCATCATATGCAAATCTCTATTGCACAGGAATTAGAAGATATTCCAAAATTTAGAAAATTTGGCGGGTATCAGGCGTATGTCGAAGGATGGGGATTGTATAATGAGTTTTTACCAAAGGAAATAGGGCTGTACAATGATCCATATTCTGATTTTGGAAGGTTAGCTATGGAGTTGTGGCGAGCTTGCAGACTGGTTGTAGATACTGGAATACATCATAAAAAATGGACTCGAGAAGATGGTATAAAGTATTATACTGATAACACCCCAAATGCCGAGAGCGATGCTATAAAAATGGTGGAGCGACATATTGTGATTCCTGGTCAGGCGACAGCTTATAAAATAGGAATGAATAAAATTCTTGAACTACGAGAGTTAGCCAGAACAAGCTTAGGAAATGAATTATTTGATATTAAAGAGTTTCACGAGGTTGTTTTAACAAATGGGGCAGTACCGCTAACTGTTCTAGAAGAGTTAGTACAGGACTGGGTTGCCTCAAAAAACAAAGTTTCTCTAAAGGAAGAAGATTCTTAACCTAAGTCATATTTATAAACAATAAGTGGTTAGCCTTTCAATATCTGAAAGGCTTTTTTATTTGAATGCCAGAGTACTATACGGTAAATCTGTAAATAAAAGTAAGTTTAATACTACATTTTATTATTTTTATTTATTTTTTTGTGTATTTTGTTGGTTTAAAATGTATTTTGTCTTGTTGCCCCCAAAATAAATAGTATGAAAAGAATAACCTTTATCGTGATGGTTTGTTCTATGATGAACTTTTATGGTTTTTCGCAAAGCCAACTAACCGGAGTCGATCTTTCCAATATAGAAACATTAAAAGATTCAGTTTTGTTTCATACAGCTATCAGAGATTTGCAACAATTGGTAAATGAAGATGTATTGGATAAGGCAGAGTCATTAGCCAATCAACTTATTAATGTGGCCGATGATATCGAGTACGCAAGAGGAGCAGGACTCGCTTATAGATTAAAAGCGATTATTTGTAATGAATCCAAAAGAGCCTTGGAATCTGATAAAAATTTTGAAAAAGCGTTAAATCATTTCAAAAAGGCTAACGATAAAGATGGATTGGCAACGTTGAATAATGATCGGTTCATTATCGAACAAAATAAAAGAAACCTGGAAAAAGCAGCAGACTATCTAATGGAAGCTAAGTTATATCGGGAACAATTAAGGGATAGTATCGGATTGTCTGGTATTTATAATAATTTAGCTATTATCTATAAAGAGCTTAAGGATGTTCCAAATGCTGAAAAGTTTTATTTGAAATCTATTCATACCCGTAAAAACTTAAAAATTAGCGGTGTGGGAATGGTGATGAACAATCTTGCATTGTTATATACAGAAGGAGGTAAACTTTCTAAAGCAAAACAAATTTTACCAAAAGCGTTATTAATTAACAAAGAAGAACACGATGTAAGACATACTGCTCAGTCTTATAGCATTATGGCAAAAGCTGCAATGTATGGTAAAGACTATGAAGCGGCAAAAAGATTCTATGATACAACAATGTGTGTAGGAACACAAGCAAATTATAAGCTTATTGTTGTAAACGCTAAACAACAACTCGGAATTATAGCACTAGAAGAAGGTGCGTATCAAAAAGCAGCTATGTTACTAAAAGAGGCCAGAAAAGACCTTATTCAATCTAACGTGACCTCATTAATTTTGAAAAATTATAAGTATTCCTTTAAACTGGATTCTACTAGAGGTAATCTTCTGGAAGCTATTCAATGGCAAAGAGCATATCAACAACTTTCTGATAAAAGAATGTATGAAAGTACTGCTCAAAAAGTTGAAAATGCCAAAGCGCGGTATGAAGCAGAATTAAAGCAATTAAAGCTTATCGACGAGCAAGAGCAAAGAGAACAAAGAACCAAGGAAGAGTTATTTAGATATAGGGTGTTTACCTTTATCAGTTTAGCAATAATCAGTATCATATTAATTTTCTTACTTCTTTTTATAAGAACCAGAAAAGAAAGAAAACGATATATAAAAGAGCTCAATGAATCGAATGAGGTAAAAAATAAGTTATTCTCTATCATCTCCCATGATTTAAAAAATGAAATACACGGATTAGAAGGTAGTTTGAATCTAATGAAAGAAGATGTAATTTCTACAGAAGAGTTTAGAGCGATAGTACCTTTATTGGCGAACAGAACACATCAAACCTCAATCTTATTAAATAACCTGTTAAACTGGTCAAAATCACAAATGAAAGAGCTCAATGCGAATCCAACTACTTTTGATATTGTAGAAGTTATCGATAATAAGTTCACTTTTTTTAAATCTAAAGCTGAAGAAAAAGGTATTAAACTCATCAATAAGCTAGAATCTACTATAATCTTTGCTGACAAAGATATGTTTGGTATCGTAGCGCAAAACCTGATCGCTAATGCTATTAAGTTTTGCAATTCTGGAGATTCGATTGCATTGATATCCAAAGATAAAGGAGATTATTATGAGATCTTTTTTGAAGATACTGGTGTCGGTATTGAACCTGCCAATCTTCAAAAATTATTTGCCGAAGATACATTTACCACCAATGGTACAAAAAATGAGACAGGAACCGGTCTTGGCCTTAGAATTTGTAAAGAATTAATAGAACTTAATCAAGGCAAAATAGCAGTCGATAGCAAACTAGGAAAAGGAAGTGTGTTTTTAATATCCTTACCAAAGGCAGCTTAGCGTCTACTCATCCATCAAGCTTCTAAACTGATAGAAGAATCGTTCTATAAGCCTAAGGTCTTCAGTTATGATTTCTACAGAACCTCTCATTTCTTGTTTGAAAGGTATTTCTTTATTATAGGTTGTAATTAACTTTTTAGGAAGTTTTACATCAATTAGATATAACCCATCTTGATCTGGTAGCATAGAAATATAGTCCACTGTACCTTGAAGCATCCCAAATTCGTCATCCGGGAAGTTTTCTAATTTGATATTAGCTTTCTGTCCAATTTTTATTTTCCCTGAATTTTGGCTAGGCGCTTTTATTTCGGCGACATAAGATGAGGATTCCTGTATTGGGATTACCACAAAAACGATGTCACCAGCGGTGACATTTTCGTTTTCAAAACGATAATTAGAAAACGAAACGCGGCCCTCAATGTCAGATTGTAAAAGGTATTTCAGCTCCCAATCTTTGATGCTCTTTTTTAGCTGGTCAAAAGACTGTATAACTTTATTACGTAAGCTAATTTCTTCTCTTCGTTGATTAAACTCCGTACCTTTTGATGTTTTTTTGGCATTACTTATACTCTCTTTAATCTGAGAAAGCTGCGTGTCATAATCCTTGTAGCGATTCTCAAATTGTAAATACTCTATTTCTGCTTGTTCGTATTCTTGTTGAGAAATACTTCCTTTTTCATATAACTCTTTTTGTCTTTCAAAATCTTTTTTCTTAAAGTTTAACGCGTTCTTTTCTCTCTTCTTTTGACTTAAAATACTTTCTTGTCTTCTATATAATTCTGATAGGGAAATTTGATTGGCCAAATTTTCATCAGAAAAAGGTTGCAACTCTTTGTTTAAACTATATTCAATATAACTGTTTTCAAAAGTTGCATAACTTGTTTGGATATCTCCGAGTTCTAGAATTGGAGGCATTTGATCAAAAGGAAATTCAATTTTTCTATTATTGATAGTGATGGTGTCGATCACCCTTTTAAGGCTAAAGACATCCAGATAGTTAGCCGTGTTACGCAAAATAGCAAGCGGCGTGTCTTCGGGAACAGTATCTCCTTCCTTTACTAATATAGCTTCTATTTTTTCGCTAACGTTTGCTTGTTCTTTTTGTAATGGTACTTCTGTTGTAATAACGGCTTCTGCCGGAATAGTATCAGGATATTTTAGCATCCAAGATAAAAACAATAATAACAATATCAGTGCTAATATCAACAAGTTGCCCCAACGAATCATCCAATGAGGTACGCGAGTCAGTATTTCCTGAACCTCTTCACTTCTTAGTTGTATGTCATCTAAATTATCTGGCATATTTTGTGTAATTACGAATTTTAAATTATTAATTACGAGTTTTTAATTTAGTGGTTTTTTGTATTGAACCAATAATTCTAAGTAATTCTTCACATTGTTCAATCAGACTTTTACTTTCCTTTCTACTAATATAATTACTATCTCTTAACAGTCTTAACCAATAATGGGTTTCTCTTGCTTCTTTATATGAAATAGACATTTTTGATAAAAAATCTCTAGTACTTTGCCCTCCAATAGCTTCTTCAATATTAGCCCCTATAGAAGTGCCACTTCTTAAAACTTGTTTTGATAAAATATATTCGTGTTGTTCTTTTGTCAATTTTTTAAATAATTTAATGCACGATAAAGCAAAATCATAACTCTTTGTCTGAACAATATTTTCTTTTTTCATTTAGGCGATAATTCGTAATTACTAATTCTTCATTAAACATTATTTACCAAGTTCTAATTGATTTTTGACTAAATTGTAATAGCTTCCTTTTTCTTTAATTAGGGATTCATGGTTTCCAACTTCAATAATTTCTCCTTTATCCAATACTACAATTTGATCTGCATTTTTTACAGTACTAAGCCTATGTGCAATCACCATAACTGTTTTATCTTTAAAGAAAGTATCTAGTTTTTCCATAATTACTTTTTCGTTATTAGCGTCTAATGCCGAAGTAGCTTCGTCAAAGAATAAAAACTTAGGATTTTTATATACGGCTCTGGCAATAAACAACCGTTGTTTTTGACCTGTACTTAATCCGACACCTTCCATTCCTATTTTTGTGTTATAAGATAAAGGTAAAGACTCTACAAATTCCTTTATATTAGCGACATCAACTGCGTGTGCTAATTTTTTCTTATCTACATAATCTTCACCAACTGCGATGTTATTAGCAATAGTATCATTAAAAATATACCCTTCTTGCATAACCACACCAAACTGATCTCTCCAGGCTTTCTGAGATACGTGTTGCAGATCGTGTGAACCAATAAATATCTGACCATCATCAGGGTCATAAAACTTTAGCAAAAGCTTCATAAGGGTCGTTTTTCCGCTTCCACTAACGCCAACAACAGCGGTGATTTTATTAGCAGGAATTGATAAATCCAGATGCTGCAACACCGGTTTATCAGATCCTACATATCTAAAACTAAGATTTTTGATTTCAAAACCTGAATTTTCCGGAATATCTCGTATTTTTTCTTCCCCTGATTTTTCCTCGTCTTCTTTATTGTGTATTTCTCCCAGACGTTCTAATGAAATCTGAGCATCCTGTAGCTCTCTAAGAAAGTTAATCAATTGTGTTATTGGTGCGTTGAGCTGCCCAACAATAGATGTGATAGCCAACATCATACCTAGCGTGATTTCTCCATCAATCACTAAAACAGCAGAAAGCACAGTGATCAGTATGTTTTTTAATTCATTGATAAAAGCAGAACCAACGCTTTGATATTGTTCCAGTGCAAGGTTTTCTATCGATATTTTAAAAAGCTTTGCTTGTACAAACTCCCAGTTCCATCGTTTTCTTTTTTCAGCATTATGCAATTTAATTTCCTGCATACCATTTACCAATTCGATAACTTTACTTTGTTCTTCACTAATCTGAGAGAAACGTTTGTAATCTAACTTTTTACGCTTTTTAAAGAATATTAGTATCCAAGCAAAATAGAAGGCACTACCCACAGCAAAAACGGCGAATATAGAGAAACTATAGTAGATCAGAACAATACTAAAGACAATTAAGTTTACCATAGAAAACAATACGTTCAACGATGACATCGTTAGTATTTGCTCAATTCTCTTATGATCATTAATCCGTTGTAATAAATCTCCTGTCATTTTTACATCAAAGTAAGAGATAGGAAGGTTCATTAACTTAATAAAGAAATCAGAGATCAACGAAATATTTATTCTGGTACTTAAATGCAATAAGATCCAGCTTCTCAGAACATCGATTAATGTTCGTCCAACGAATAAAGATAGTTGCGCGATCAACACAAGATATACAAAGTCGATGTCCTCATTTTTGATACCTACATCAACGATACTTTGTGTGAGGAAAGGTGTGATTAATTGTAATAAACTACCTGCCGTTAATCCCAGTATAAGCTGAAAGATAAATTTCTTATACTTAAAAACATATTTGGAAATGAATTTAAACCCAAATTCTTCATCCTTTTCATCAATATTGTCATTGTAAAATTTAGGTGTGGGTTCTACTAAGAGAGCAACTCCTTCTTCTGTAGTTTGATCAGCGTTGTTTCCAATCCAGGCTTTGATAAATTCCTCTTTGGTATAGGTTATTAAACCGTGCGCAGGATCAGAGACATAAATCGTCATGCCACCTTTTCTGTTGGTTTTGATTTTGTATACCACTACATAATGTACTTTATTCCAATGTACGATACACGGTAGAGGAACCTCTAATAACTGATTCAGGGATAATTTTACACCCAATGACCTAAAACCAATACTTTCTACTGCTTCACTTAAACCAAGTAAAGAACTTCCTTCTCTGGTAGTTTCGCTTAGGGATCTAAGTTTTTGTGTATTCAGTACTTTTCCGTAATGTTTAGCAATTATTTTAATACAAGTAGGTCCGCAATCTTTGGATTCAGCTTGTTTGTAAAATGGAAATTTTGGCATTAAGAGTTTTAATTTTGTGTCTTGTGATCTGTTACAAAGAAAAGTAATTCTTTTCGATTATGCTACCATACCCGATCAGATCCTATACGTTTCGTATAGATTAGTTCATGTTTGTGGTGATTTGTTACCCAAAAAAGGAGTGTTTTTTTCGTTATAAAATTTTAGCTGGTCTTTTTGTTCATACTGATTGTGAAACTCCGATGGATTCTGGTTGTAGTATTTCCAGTAACAATGTTTTTTCAAGTACAAAGGACAACATCTTTGTTTTAAAATTTGTAATGTTTTCACCATACTGTTCTATAAACGCATCATCTTCAGATAGTTCATCATAAAGTTCTTGAATAGAAACAGGTTCTATAAAGTAAAGTAAAATACTGTGCCATCCAACAAGATCTTTCTTGTCAATTTTTTGGTTATACGGAACTGTAAATTGAATAGTTATTGGGTCTGCATTAAAATCTATGAAACAATCTTTTTTTATGGCAAATTTGATCGTTAATAATTTGTCAACAGTCATATGTTCTACAAAATCATAAAAATCAAATATGTTTTGTAACCTGGAAGATCTGATTTCTATATCAAAGCCTTGATCAGGGAAAAGTCTATGAAGTTTACTTTTTATATTTTTATAATAATCCGGAAAATGATATTGAAGTCTGGCTTCAATCTGTTCGCAGGCAAAGATTGATTTTTTTGCAAAACCGATGCAATGAATAAATTTAGAAATTAGTGGTACCGTGCTTAAATCAATAATTTCTGTAAAATTTGGTTGTACATTCTCAAATAAATATTGAACATTTAAATTGTTTTTCTCGGTAATTGCATATCCCAATTGCTGTTCGAAAATAGTATTGAAAATTCCAATATCTATATGTGGAAAATGGTGTTGATTATTTTTTATTAAGCATTGAGCAGTATCATATAACTCCTTGAAAAATTCATTGTTTTTTCCACCAATAAAACCTGCATTATGAGCCAGAATCCTGCCATTTTTGTAATAGTTGTTGATAAGTTCATTAGGAATAGAATCGAAATTAGCAAGCATATATTTAAACGTTTTTGCGTATCCTGGAAAATCGGTTTCAATGTTTTGCGCAATAATGTCATATTGGTTAAAATCGTAAGGAATTTTGTCCCAAATGAAAATATCATTATCCAAGTGTAAGAAAGGTTCGTTTTGATCCGCACAAGTAACTAATTTACCAAAAGCCCATAATTTAGGATGATAATTATTAATCTTTTCTAAACTTGTATGAATATCAGAGTATGGTAACTCCAATATATTATCGAACAGTTCTTTTCCTCTATGGTCTGTAAATAACTCATTTTTTCTATAAAACTTATTGATCGTCAACGCACTTAAGGCAAAGCTATAAAAAGCATATTTTTGATTAGGCCACCCACCGTTAAACCTTGCGTTGGCATCATCTGAATTATGATATGTAGGTTTGGTCCAAAAACTTTGAATAATCTTCATGATACTTATGTTTAAAAAAGAGGATGCCAGATGACACCCTCTATGAATAATGTAAGATGAATAGATCTTAATAATTAGGCTTACACCAACTTTGCAATTCAGTATCATAATACAAATATTGACCATTTATCCAAGACCCATGAGGAGGATACATTTTTCCAGATGGACAATTCGGGAAGGATCCATACTCGTAACCACCGGTAATTTGCTTAGCCTCTTTTCTGTCTAAGATTTCACCTTTAATCTTCTCTAAAATTTCTGATTTTTTCATTTTTAATGAATTTAAATTAATAATGATTTGATAGTATACTTTTACTGTATAATACGGTGAAATATATAAATGTTACTTAGGGGAAATTTACGTAAACGTTATAGTGTTAATAAGTTTGTGTAATTAATGGTTTTTTAGCATAATTACAAAAGGGATCTATACAAAAAATGTTATTCATGCGAAATGTATTCACTTTGATTTTTTTTTGTTAGAAAGGTAGTGTCTCGAATTTGGAGACACTTATTTTATGAAAGAAGCGATAATATTTTTATCATTCTTTATTACTTAAAATGTTTTTACAAAACAAAAAGGAGTGCCTAAAAAAACACTCCTTTTTCATACAATAATCTAGTTTTTACCTTTTAGTTCAAACTTAGTTTAGTAGTGGCTATTCCATTTTCGTTTTCTATTTGTACGAGATATAATCCTCTGGATAATTCTCCTATTTCGAAACTGGTTCCAGGCTGGAAATCACCTTCAAATTTTTTAGCTAAAGATCCAGTAATAGTATATACAGATACTTTTTGTACGGATTCATCGATGCTAAAAGCAGTTTTGGCCGGATTAGGATATGCTTTAAAGCTGCTACCCTTAATAAACTCTTG
Organism: Aquimarina ulvae; assembly: GCF_053613295.3. Lineage (NCBI taxonomy): Bacteria > Pseudomonadati > Bacteroidota > Flavobacteriia > Flavobacteriales > Flavobacteriaceae > Aquimarina > Aquimarina ulvae. The sequence continues at coordinate 49,865 of NZ_JBSIBP030000005.1, read as the reverse complement.
TGTGCTTAAATTACGCTGTTCATTTCCATAAACCTTAAATTCTCCCGGTTGCAAAGTAATTGGAGCATTAACATTGGCTACAGTAATAGTTTCTCCCGTTTCACTAAGTAAATCATACCAAGTACCTGTTTCCTGAAAATCGGGATCGACAGTAATCGTACTCACTCCAAAATTACCTATAATGGTTACATATTTTAGTTCATCTCCTATGGCAGCAGCATCCGTAAGTTGAATTTTTTTAGAGGTGGCAGAAGATACAGATAAGGTAAAATCATTTGTTTTAAAAATTCGCTCATTTAATTTTAAACTGATTAACTTAGCGTATATATCATATACATCGGTTCTGTCAGTAACATTTAGATAATCCCAGCGAATTGGTTTTGGATTGGTTCTACATCCATCATCAATACTTCCATCCTCACATCGATTAATACTAAATCCATACCCAAGTTCACCAAATTGCCATATCAGTTTTGGTCCTGGTATGGTAAAGTAAAATGCGCCTGCGAGTTCCACTCTATCCAACGCAGTGGATAGATCTGTTACATCATATGTTGGCGCATTGGTGTTATTACCAAACTGAACGTTTTTGTACATAAGCCGCTCTTCATCGTGACTTTCCATGTAACTAACATTTGATGGAGTCGTCCAACCACGCGTTAAATAAGATACTGATTGGAAATTAGAGTCTCCATAACCCATTGTGGCTTGATTATAGTTGAAATTACTATTTCCCCAAACAAGCATTCCTTCGTTGATGAGCAGTGTTTCTTCAGAATTTGGAGCAAAATGCTCTAGAATTACGTATGCATTTGGGTCTACAACTTTAATAGCTGTGTTCATTCTAGTTAAAATATCGATACGACTTTGATCAAAAGCACCTCCATCACCAATGGTATTTGTAAACCCTTTGGTAAAATCAAACCTAAAACCGTCTACATTATATTCTGTTAACCAATATTCATTTAATCGGTCAATATAATCTTCTGTAGCTGTAGATTCGTGATCAATATCATTAAAGAACGAAAAAGTCGGATTAGAATCAGTTTCTCTAAATATAGGATTCTCTGCAGTCGCCTGACCATTATAGCAACCATTGCAGTCATTCCACATTCTATAGTAAGGGTTTTGACCTGTCGCGTGATTATAGACTACATCCAAGATGACCGCAATTCCTCTAGCATGACATTCATCTATAAATTGTTTAAATGCAGTAGGAGTTCCATAATACTTATCCAATGCCATGTGAAATGAAGGGTTGTATCCCCAACTAATGTTTCCATCAAATTCTGAAACAGGCATTAATTCAATTGCATTTACACCCAAATCTTCTAAATAATCTAGTCTTGCTTTTACAGCATCAAACGAATGTAAAGCATCAAAATCTCTTATTAATAATTCATAAATTACTAAATCAGTAACTTCTGGTCTTTGGAAATTTGTAGTCTGCCAAATGTATGGTGCTTCTCCAGTTTTAAACCAAGATATAGCATCATTAGTTTTTCCGGTTGGATAACTTGGTAAATCAGGAAAAGTGGTGTCGTCAATAAATCCATCATTGAATTCCGATAATATTAAAGTAGAGTAGGGGTCTGCTACTGATATGGAAGCATCGATAACATACTGATATAAGATGTCATCATTGTTTGGTAAATTATCCAAAGTAATCCAGAACCGATCTTGAGCACTATCCTTATTTAATAAATATGTGTTATCAAGAGTCCAATCGTTGTTATTAAAATTTCCTTTTACATGAACATAGTTTTTTCCTGGTGCATACAGTACTAAAGTAGCAGAAGTTCCATCTAAATTTAACCCATCTTTCATCCCTGCAGGTACAGGAGCTTCATTATTAACGGGAGTTGTAATAGCAGAGAACGTTTCTGATAATGAATTAGTGGTTCCTGATTCTGTGGCAACCAGTTCAAAATCCACACCTTCGGTAATTGTGTAGGCAGTGTTGTAACTTGTAATACCAGCTTGTGTATCGACAGAAGCACCATTAGCAAAAAGTTCAAAATCAGCAGTAACAGTGCTCGTTGCGGTAATGGTTAAGTCATTTCCGCTATCAATAATGCTAACAGCATCTGTTGGCGCATCTAGTGTAAGTTGAAAAATTCCAACATTCACTATATTGTCCTGAGTTTTATTATCTCCAGTACCATCTTGAGCTTTTGCCAGCATACCAATACGATCAATTCCTGTAGTACCATAAAAAGTTGTTGGGGTTAAGGTAATTGAATATGTTCCATTTCCGTTATCGGTAAAGATTTGAGGTTGCGCGCTATTGGAGGAGTCTGTCCAATCTCCATTATTAGGAGAGTTGATGGCAGCTGTTGCCGTTGGGCTATCAAAATACCAAGCCCATAAATATAGATCTGTTGTTCCCCAAATATTGAGATCCACACCAGATACAGTAATAGTAATCTCATCATCCTCATTAAAAGCAGGCGGATCAATGGTAAAAGTAGCATTTTGCTGTTGCGCATTAGATGTAATCAATCCTAGAAAGAATACAATTATCAAAGTAATTTTTTTCATGACGCTGTGTATTTAAAGTAAAAAGGCCGTTATATTTGATAACAGCCTTTTTTATGATTATATTTAACTATTGTGGAGTTAAAGTATATGTATAATTATTAGGGTTACTCAAGTCTAAAGTCACTAAGTAAGTTCCTGCAGTATCAACACTAAGGTTTCCTCCGTTAAAATCTAATTGTCCATCTTCAGCTCCTGAACCAAAGTTATCAACTGGATCATCCCAGTTATCATTAGCTCTAAACTTAAATTCGTCGACAACTAAATCAATCACGATACTCCAAGTTTTAGAGGCTGGATCATATGTAAGATCAGTATCACTATCCCATCCAGTTGGTGTTGCAGCTCCAATGATTCCCCACACCTGCTTTCTTGATGTCCAAGTAATGTTTTCAGGGTCTGTAAAGTCAGCATCAATTTTATAATATCCAGCTTCAGAAACTCTCATGTTAGACTCTCCTTCTTGTATTAAAATTCCGGATGTTCCGCTTCCGTCTGCATCTCCATAATCACCATCAAAACCTGTATTCGTTGGTAAAACTTTAAATTCAGGGCTTGGATTGTTCAAAAACACATATCCTTGGAAAGCAGTTGCTCCAAATTCAGCAGCTTCTATAGTTGGTAAAGTACCTGAAGGAGTCCAGTCATCACCATATCCACCTGCATTTAGAAAATTACCGATAAGGAAGAATTTTGGTGCTTCTGTTGTAAATGGAGTTACCACCACAATTTTAGATTCAGAATATTGAGGCGTTCCCGCTCCTACATTTGCAGCGATTCGAACTTCTACATTAGAAGGCTCTCCAGGAGCTAATCCTAATGCTAAAGCTGCATTGTTAAAAGAATCTACAGATACTGGTATTTGTAAAGAGTTACTACTACCTAGTTCTTGCGCATTAGCAAATTCATTTCCTTCTGCATCTACCTCTACGGAGTAGTTTGTTGCTGAATCAAAGTTAAAATCAGCATCAGTAAAAGTAAATCTTTCGGCTAAAAGATCTTTTGTTTCAAAAGTAAATACATAAGAAGTACCAGCTTCCGGTGCAGTTAATACTGGGGCTTCAGCCAATTCAAAAACTGGTCTTTCTTCTATGTTGTCGTCACTTGTACATCCAATAAATAGGGTGCTTAGTATAGCTAATGTTAAAAATATTCTTTTCATTTTATATAATTTTTTAATAACCTGAGTTTTGATTAATGTTTGGGTTTGCTACTAATTCAGTAGATGGTATTGGGAAAAGGCTTATATGAGGTGGGAGTGGAGAACCATTAGTAGCTCCATTCTTAAAAGGCCATAAATAGCTACCTCCAGTAAATTGGTCAAATCGTATAAGATCAGTTCTTCTTTGTCCTTCCCAATACAATTCTCTTGCTCTTTCATCTAATAAGAAATCCAATGTCAAATTACCTGCATTGATATTCGCATTAGCATTTCCGTAAGCACGTTCACGAAGTTGATTGATATATCCAACTGCGTCCGTTGGCGTACCGCCATTTCCACCTCTTACAACAGCTTCAGCATAGTTTAAATAGACTTCTGCAAGTCTGAACATATGAAAATCAGCATCAACGTGTGTGCCAGTTCCATCAGAACCTGGTTCCAAATCAACACCAACATTTCTCCATTTCTGAATAGCGTATCCATCCTGATAATTAGAAAGTGTTTCAATTTTTAGTGTTTGTTGATTTGTGTAGAACTTTCCTCTTGAATCATTCCAAACAGGTTGTGAAGCAATAGAAACAGCCATAGCCGGAGCAGGGACTTCTGTTCCATTATTAGTAATAACACCGGTCAAAAAGTCATATCGATACACTTGATCAGCATCAAAAGCCGGATTTGTGTTGTTTGGATCAGAACCCAAGTATTCTAAATCACCATCAGCATCAAATGCTTTTAAAGCATCTCCATCCTGAGCTAATAATCGTAAGTCATTATCATACTCATAGATCGTAAATGATCCGTTACTACTTCCGAATAAATCTACAAACACTTCTGTTGTTCTCACTCCAAACCATCCTCCGTCAATACCAAATGCTCTTGGTTGTATATTTCCACCAATAGGAGCGTGCGTTAAAAACGTTGTACCTCCAAAAGACTGAGTGTTGATTCCGTCAAAAGCAATACTAAAAATACTTTCGCTCTGAGAACCATTAGCGTTATTATCTGCTAAGAATAATTTTTGATAATCATCTACTAAACTATATCCAGCACCCAATATCTTATTAGTATATTCTAAACTTTCGGTATACATCGCTGTACCCGTATATACCTCTGCATTGAGATAGAGTTTTGATAATAACATCCATACGGCCCCTTTATCCGCTCTGGGATAAGAGTTAGATCTTGGCTCAGGCATGGCATCCTCAATAGCTAGTAATTCTGACACTACAAAATCAAAAGCCTCCTGTCTCGAAACTTGAGGGGGAATATATCCAACAACAGGATCATCCTCAGTAAAGAAAGCAATGTTACCAAACATATCGATCAAGTGATAGTGGCTTAATGCTCTTAAGAATCTAGCTTCTGCTCTAAATCCTTGAATCTCTGCTTTTAAAGCTGCAGAAACTCCTCTGGAGTCTAATTTTGCATCAGACGTTTGTCTCAAATATTCATTCACAGAAGAAACCTGAAAATTTGCTCTGTCATAAAAAGCTCTTACAAAAGCATTACTAGAAGTCCATTGACCAAAATTTAATACTGGTAAATCTGGATCTCCCCAAGCAATTACTGCTTCATCTGTTGGTAATTCCTGAAGTTGCCAGAATCCTCTTAAATATTGACCAAAACCGGCATCAATTCCAGAAATATCACTGCTCCCTGGACCATCTTGTCCACTAACAGCTAATCCTGAGTATAGTTTTCCAAGTGCTTGTAAATATGCTTGATCAGAACTATAGAATTCATCCGTAGTTTGATTCTGATCATCATTAACTGCTACATCTAAATCATCGGTACAAGATCCTATAGATAATAGGAGTGCGCATACACCAATGTTTGTTAAGTTTTTAAAATTTATCTTCATTGCATTCATTTTTTTAAAAGTCTAAATTAACTCCAAATTGGTACGTTCTCGGTCTCGGATAAATTGTCTGATCAAAACCACTGCTAATTTCAGGATCAATACCTGTATAATCAGTAATAATTAGAACATTATTCACCGTTCCGTACAATTTCATATCAATATTCTTATAATTTAGGAAGTTTTTGAATGTGTATCCTAAAGAGATATTATCTAATTTTAAGAATGAAGCATCTTGGATATAGTAATCAGAAGAGAATCTGTCTACACCACCATCAAAAAAGCCGGTGTCTAAAAGGTCTGTTGTTGTATTAGATAGCGTATTTTGGAAATTTAAAATTCTCCTACCGTTACTTCCTGCGTCTACGAAATTGTAATTATAATTCCCTACACTACCTCTCCAGAACATACTAAAATTCCAGTTTTTATAATCTAAGGTAGTATTGAAGCCATAGAAAAAGTCTGCAGCAGGTTTTCTGTAGATATACTTATCTTTTTCATTAATTACATTATCATTATTTCTATCTACATAAGCACCCTCTACAGGTCTGCCATTAGCATCATAAATTTGTTCAAAAACCCAATACGAGCTGGGTGCAAACCCTACAGTTTGGATATTGATATTACTACCTACGAATCCAGAACCAAAGAAACCTTCAAAATTTGGATTATCTACAGCAAACAACTCTGTAACTTCACCTTTTTGGAATGTAATATTACCTCCAACAGTCCATTTTAGATTATCAGTTTGTACAGGAACAACATTTAAAGAAAACTCCAAACCTTCGTTAGTTAAGTTTCCCAAATTTACATCATCAGCATTTGCCAAACTACCACTAGGAAGGGAAGCAACAAATAATAGATCATCAGTTTCCTTTCTATATAAATCTACCGTACCAGATACCCTACCGTTATAAAGACCAAAGTCTAAACCTACATTATACTGTGTCGTAGTTTCCCAGGTTAAGTCGGGGTTATACGGAAGTGCTAAACCTGTAGAAATAAAAATAGGTGTTCCATCTGGTTCTTGTCCTATTTGATATTGAGAACCTGGGCCACTTGTTAATATTCTTGGTAAAGAAGGTGTAGCATCACCGATACTTTGTTGTGGCGTAACACCATAACTTACTCTAAACTTAAGTTGAGAAATTAGGCTCGATTCTTTTAAGAAATTTTCGTTATGAGCATTCCAAGAGAATGCACCAGATGGACTATTGGTCCATTGATTTTCTAAACCAGAGAATCTTGAGGTTGCATCACGTCTGAAACTTCCTGTAAAAATATATTTATCAGCAATAGAAATCGTTGCTCTACCAAAAAAACCAAGAAGTACCTCTCTTGGATTGTTAAAGGGGTTGTCAATTTCTACTAGATCAAACCCTCTGCTAAAATTACTTCCACTGTCTAAAAATTTCTGATAAGAATATCCGGCTGTAACATCAAAAATGGTATTAAGACTTTCAACATCTTTTCTATAATTCAAATAAAAATCGAACAATAAGTTCTCTCTTTTTTGTAAAGATCTACTAAAACTATCGTTACCGGTTCTTGCTGAATTTGCCACAGATCTAGCGGAAGTTATATTTTCGGTTTTGGCACTGGCAATTTCGTATCCCACATTTACATTAGCTCTTAACTCTGGTAAAAAGTGAAACTTATAATCAATTTCTAAATTACCAAGACTTCTAAAAACAAGTCCACGACTATCATTCTGCTCAAGGGCAGCAAGTGGGTTTTGCCCTGCAAGTGCAATAGGATTACCGCTGCCGTCTAACCATTGAAAGTAGTTGCCAAAATTATTTTCCTGAAAAACAGGTTGCGTAGGATCAAATCCAAGCGCAGCTCCGATATTCGTAGTTGCATAAGTATAATCCTCAACAGCTGTTTTGATATTAGAATTAATTCTTAAATGATTATCAAAGAATTTCGTACGGATGTTTGCAGATAAAGAAGTTCTATCCAATTGATCTGTTTTAATCAACCCTTCTTCACTCAATAATCCAAGAGAAACTCTATAGTTGATCCAATCCCATCCACTAGCAAGACTAACATTATGATTGGTAGAAACTGCATTTTGCAGAATTTCATCCTGCCAATCTGTATTTTCTGTTCCTAATAAATCGATCTGAGCTTGAGATCCGTTAGCCGTAACATATTCTCTGAATTGATCTCCGTTTAAAGCTTCGATTTTATCTACAATTTCAGAAAAGGTTACATTGCCATTATAATTAAATTTTAATTTACCGTCAGTATTGGTTCCTTTTTTAGTGGTAATGATAATGACACCATTAGAAGCTCTAAAACCATAGATTGCTGTTGCAGATGCATCTTTCAATACAGTAAAAGATTCAATATCATTAGGATTAATAGAGTTCAGATTGTTTCTGGTGCCACCTGGACCTGGATCCAACGGAACACCGTCGACAATAATCAATGGGTTGTTAGAAGCGTTTAACGAAGATCCACCTCTAATTCTTATCGTAGATCCTTCACCAGGAGCACCACCGTTGTCAATAACAGTAACTCCAGCTGTTCTACCTTTTATTAGTTGATCAGGAGAAGTAGTAACACCTTGGTTAAAATCATCTGCTGTGACTGTTGTTACAGATCCAGTTAAATCCTTTTTCCGAACAGATCCATAACCAATAACGACCACTTGTTCTAACTCGGCGGCGTCTACTTGTAATCCAACGTCGATTCGAGCATTACCGGAATACGTGAATTCCTGCGGTACAAAACCTACATAAGAAAATTCGATAATATCTCCGTTGTTTACTCCACTCAACGTGTAATTTCCATCAAAGTCTGATGAAGTTCCGTTTGTTGTTCCTTTTACAATGATATTGACACCGGGAATCGGTTGACCATTTGTAGCATCAGTCACAGTACCATTGACTGTCGACTGCGCAAAAAAGCTCATTGGTATCAACCACAATAAAAACAATGTGCTTTTAGTAAATGTTTTCATACAAATTTAAATTAGTTTTTAATTGTTTTTAGCCTTATATTTTCACTTTCTGAAAGCAATGTATGTAAAATCTATGTTAAATCTCATTTACGGTGTAGCCATAACCTTACGAAAACGTTTGCGTGTGGATAACTTTTAAAATTCTGTTAAAAAATTAAGGGTAATTGTGATCATTTGACATATTTTCGTACTAAAATTTAGATTTTAATAAAATTTAGGGGGAAATGAAGCAAAAAGTTACGTTAAAACAAATAGCAAAAGAGCTAGATGTGTCGATTTCAACAGTGTCTAAAGCATTGAAAGATAGCGTAGAGATCAGTTTAGACACTCGACAAAAGGTAAAAGCTTTCGCTAAGTTGTATAATTATAAACCTAACAATATTGCACTTAGCCTTAAAAATCGGAAAACCAAAACAATAGGGGTTATTATTCCTGAGATTGTTCATCACTTTTTTACGACCGTAATTGGTGGTGTTGAAAAGGTAGCTAATGAAAAAGGGTATAATGTTATTATTTGCTCCTCTAACAATTCATTTGATAAAGAAGTAATTAATTTAGAAATGTTAGCAAGTGGAAGCGCAGATGGATTCATACTATCTGTAGCTAAAGAGACACAACAAAAAAAAGATTATCATCATATAGAAGAAACGATGAGTCAGGGAATGCCTGTAGTTCTCTTCGATAGGATTATTGATGAACTTGTATGTGATAAAGTTATAATTGACGATGGCAAAGGAGCCCAGACCGCTACCAATCATCTTTTGTCATTAGGGTGTAAAAAGATTGCAATTCTAACAACCGTAGATTATATAAGTGTTGGTAAGCTTAGAACAAATGGGTATTTAAGAGCATTAAGAGCCTATGATATTACTGCCAGAGAAGATTACATCCTTAAAATAGAGGATATTGATAATTGTGAATCCGATATTATGGATTTTCTTAAAGATAAAGATGTAGATGCAATTTTTGCAGTAAATGAGTTGTTTGCTGTTACTGCGGCAAAAGTGTTAAACGAACAAGGTAAAAAAGTGCCAGATGACGTATTCATCATTGGTTTTACAGACGGTATTTTATCTAAACATTTTATTCCTAGTTTAACAACGATTAGCCAGCACGGAGAAGAAATGGGAGTACGTGCAGCAAGGCTGCTGATCGATAAACTGGAAGGAGATGAGGATGTTCCCGAAGAATATAAAACTGTGATTATTGATACCAGCCTGATTCAAAGACAATCCACAAAAAAATAATCTCCAAAACTATTTTATTTAAAATATTATAATATATTTGACCTCTATCAGAACTTATATTTTCACTTTCTACTAACATAAGTTTTGATAAGTGTACGCGCTTATCATAGTAATTAATAAAGATTTACTTAATGAACAAGCGTAAGCTAAGTTTCTGGGAAATTTGGAACATGAGTTTCGGTTTCCTGGGGATACAATTCGGTTTTGCATTGCAAGGCGGATTTATGTCCAGAATATTTCAAACGTTAGGTGCTGAAAAAGATGCGATTCCCTTATTGTGGATTGCTGCTCCTTTAACAGGTTTATTAGTGCAGCCAATAATTGGTTATCTGAGCGACAGGACCTGGAGTCCGAAATGGGGTAGACGTAGGCCTTATTTTTTAATTGGAGCTGTTTTAAGTTCCATTGCATTATTCATAGTTCCACATTCGCCTACTCTATGGGTAGCAGCTGGGTTTTTATGGATTCTGGATGCTTCTATTAATATTTCAATGGAACCTTTTAGGGCACTTGTAGCTGATAAATTACCAGAATCTCAGCGTTCTTATGGATTTGTTACTCAAACTTTAATAATAGGTATTGGTACTTGGGTAGCTAGTAACTTGCCTTGGATGGTTTCCCAGATGGGAGTTAGTGATTCTGCTCCTAGCGGAGTAGTACCGATGTCAGTAAAGGTTGCATTTGCTGTTGGTGCTTTAGTATTTTTAGTAAGTATTTTTTACACTGTTTTTACAACTTCAGAATATCCTCCAGAGGATATGGAAGAGTTTGAAAGAGAAAAACAAAAGAAAAATCAGTTTATTCCCGACATTCTAAATAACATAGGTAATATGCCAATGACTATGAAGAAGTTGGGTCTTATTCAGTTTTTTAGTTGGTTTGCTTTTTTTACTATGTGGAGTTTAGCTAATCCAGCACTTACAGAGCATGTTTTTAAAACTCCTGTTCCTGAAGAATCATCGTATAACATTGATATCGTCGAATCTGCAGAGGCCTTCAAGCTTGCTAATACATCCTTTCAAAAATCCTCTAATGATGTCGGTAGGTATATGGGTACCTATGGTTTATCTTCAATGGCATTTGCGCTAATCTTAACTTTTTACACTTCCAGAAGGAGAATAAATAGGAAGTTTGTACATATGGGATCACTTATATTAGGAGGTTTAGGATTTATTTCTATGTATTTTATCCCTTCACCAGAATGGTTGGCACTTTCCTTTACATTAGTGGGTTTTGCTTGGGGTAGTATTCTGTCTATGCCATATGCTATGTTATCTAGTTCTGTAGATCCCAAAAAAATGGGAGTGATTATGGGAATTTTCAATATGTTTATCGTTATTCCACAGATTGTAGCAGCAATAGGCGGTGTAAATTTCGCTTATAAATTAATTGGAAACGAAACAATAAACGCAATGATCGTAGCAGGAATAAGTTTAATTATAGCAGGATTTTGTAATTTGCTAATTACTAATAAAGATGCTATTACATATAATCCAAAAGAAGTTTAGAATGACAAAAAAAGGATTCATATTTGATTTAGACGGTGTTATTGTTGATACCGCAAAATACCATTTTCTGGCGTGGCAAAATTTAGCCAATAGTTTGGGTATATCTTTCTCTTCAGCACAAAATGAGCAACTAAAAGGGGTAAGTCGAGTACGGTCGTTAGAGAAAATTTTAGAATGGGGCAATAAAACCATTTCAGAAGAAGAATTTACAACGTTAATGGCTAAAAAGAATGAAGAGTATCTCCACTATATAGATACTATGGATACTTCAGAAATCCTTCCGGATGTACCCAGGGTATTAGAGTATCTTTTAACCAAAGAACAAGCAATTGCATTGGGCTCTGCCAGTAAAAATGCTAGAATAATTTTAGATAAGGTATTATTAAGAGAGAAGTTTCACGCTATTGTAGATGGTACGGATGTATCAAAGGCAAAACCTGATCCCGAAGTATTTTTAATTGGAGCTCAAAAATTAGGTGTGAATCCCAAAGATTGTGTGGTTTTTGAAGATTCTGTTGCTGGTATTCAAGCGGCTAATAGTGCCGATATGATAAGTATCGGAATTGGTGATCCAAAAGTTTTGCATGAAGCAGATTATATTTTTAAAGATTTTACAGAAATTAAGGAAGAGTTTATAAACCAATTAGTTACAACCGAAAAAGTTTGAGAATAATACGGGGATAACCTAAGTATAAGTTATATTTATGCTTAGGTAATTCCTCAACAACTAAAAATAAAAAAGAGAACGATGAATCAGGATTATATTAAACCAGATAACTGGTCTATAATTGAAGAAGGATTTGATGTAGAAAGGGTTAAGTCCTCAGAAAGTCTTTTTAGTATTGGTAACGGTGCTATGGGACAGCGCGCAAATTTTGAAGAGACCTATACAGGTCCAACATTTCAGGGGAGTTATATCGCAGGAGTATATTACCCCGATAAAACCAAAGTAGGTTGGTGGAAAAATGGATATCCGGAGTACTTCGCAAAAGTACTGAACGCTCCTAACTGGATTGGCATTAATGTAGAGATTAATGGTGAAAAATTAAATCTTTATAAATGTAAAACCGTATCAAAATTTCGTAGAGAACTTAATATGAAGGAAGGTTGGTACCAACGATCTTTTAACGCAATCCTACAAAATGATACCGAAGTTGAGGTTACATCAACAAGATTTTTAAGTCTGGACTTGGATGAAGTAGGTGCGATTAAATATGAAGTAATACCCATAAATAAAGAAGCCACAGTTCGCTTTACACCCTATTTAGATTCAGGAATTACAAATGAAGATACTAATTGGGATGATAAATTCTGGGATACCTACGAAGTATCACATAAAGGTAGTGCAGCATATATATCTTCTAAAACAATGAAAACAGAATTTCATGTGTGTACAGGAATGCTGAATCAGTTATTTTTAGAGGGTGCATTGCAAGATACCTATCCTTCTGTAGAAACTAATAAAACGTATGCAGGTCTAAGCTATACTGTAGAAGTTGCAAAGGGTAAAACTGTGGCATTACATAAGTTTGGAGGTTATACCGTTTCACTAAACCATAAACAAGAAAATATTGTATCTGCCAGTGCAGCAATTCTGAAACAAGCGTCCGATTCCGGTTTCGAAGCGCTATTAGATCTTCAGAAGAAAGCATGGTCTAAAATTTGGGAAATGGCCGATATTGCTATAGACGGAGATGTGAAAGCACAGCAAGGCATCCGTTTTAATATTTTCCAGCTTAACCAAACGTACTTAGGTAAAGATGCCAGATTAAACATTGGACCCAAAGGATTTACTGGAGAGAAGTATGGGGGAAGTACCTATTGGGATACAGAAGCCTATTGTATACCTTTTTATATGGCTACCAAAGATCAAAATGTAGCTCGAAACCTATTGGAATACCGTTATAACCATTTAGAGAAAGCAATAGAGAATGCAGAGAAACTTGGATTTACTAATGGAGCCGCATTATATCCTATGGTGACCATGAATGGAGAAGAATGTCATAACGAGTGGGAAATTACTTTTGAAGAAATTCATCGAAATGGAGCAATGACATTTGCAATTTACAATTACCTCCGATATACGGGCGATTATAGTTATATTCCAGAAATGGGGTTGGAGGTGATGATTGCCGTAGCACGTTTCTGGCATCAAAGAGCTACGTTCTCTACAGATAAAGAACAGTTTGTGATCCTGGGAGTTACCGGTCCAAATGAATATGAAAATAATATTAATAATAACTGGTATACAAATTATCTAGCAAAATGGTGTATTGAGTACTGCGTTGAAAATATTGATAAAGTTAAATCAGAATACAAAGCTGATTACGAAAGAATCATAACGAAAACAAAGCTGGATCAAAAAGAGATTAAAGCAATGTTAGAGGTTGCAGAAAAGATGTACTTTCCATATTCAGAAAAGCACCAAGTATATCTGCAGCAAGATGGATTCTTAGATAAAGAATTAATCACTGTCGAAAATCTTAATACGTCTCAACGCCCAATCAACCAGAAATGGAGTTGGGATAGAATTCTACGATCTCCTTATATTAAACAAGCGGATACTCTTCAAGGATTCTATATGTTTGAGGATCACTTTACCAAAGAAGAATTAGAGCGTCATTTTGATTTTTATGAACCTTTTACAGTTCATGAATCTTCGCTCTCTCCTTGTGTACATAGTATACAGGCAGCAAACTTGAATAGAATGGATCAAGCGTATACGTTTTATTTAAGAACATCAAGACTAGACCTGGACGATTACAATAAAGAGGTAGAAGAAGGTCTCCATATTACCAGTATGGCTGGAACCTGGATGAGTATCGTAGAAGGGTTTGGAGGATTACGTGTTAAAAATGATACCTTATCATTTACGCCTAAAATTCCCAAAGAATGGAAAGGCTATACATTTAATGTAAACTTTAGAGATAGTATTTTAAAGGTAAATGTTTCTCAGCAAGGAACAAGTTTCAGCCTCGAGGGAGAAAAAGAACTGCTAATATATGTAGATGGCAAAGAGTTTACCATTTCTCCTAATAGCTTGATGACCGTTTAAACCATTTTTTAAATGAAATACTACATACCCCAAAGACGTTTGTTTTTGGGGTATTTAATTCAATCAAAATGATAAGATTGAATAAAAGAATTAAAGAAATCAAAATTAAAACAATGAAGAATATAATAACCGTACTCTTCGGGTTAGTCATTTCATTAACCTTTGCACAAGTAGAAAAAATTGAACCTCCTTTTTGGTGGAGTGGTATGCAATCTGATCAATTACAATTAATGTGCTATGGTAAAGAAATAGCCCGTTACGATGTTGAAATCGATAGTGTAAAAATATTGGATATTATCAAAACAGAGAATTCTAATTATATATTTGTTACAATTGATACTAAGAACATACAGCCAGGAAAAATAATCATCAATTTCAGGGAAAATAATACGGTAGCCTATTCTCAAACCTATGAGTTTAAAAAAAGAAGAGAAGGCGCAGCAGAGCGAAAAGGATTTGATAGTAGTGATGTAATGTATTTAATCATGCCAGATCGTTTTGCAAATGGCAACACATCCAATGATTCTCATAAAGATACTGTGGAAAAGGCAGATCGTTCTAATCCAGGAGGGCGTCACGGTGGGGATATTAAAGGAATAATGGATCATCTTGATTACCTTAAAGATTTAGGAGTTACTGCATTGTGGAGTACACCTTTACTAGAGGATAATGAACCAGTATACTCGTATCATACATACGCACAAAGTGATTTTTATAAAATAGACCCCAGATACGGAACCAATCAAGATTATAAGCAACTAGCTGCCAAGATGCATACACTAGATATGAAACTAATTATGGATTATGTAACAAATCATTGGGGATCTAAACATTGGATGATCAAAGACTTACCATCAAAAGATTGGATACATCAATGGCCAGAAGGATTTAGAAGAAGTAATTACCGTATGACAACCCAGTTTGATATAAATGCTTCAGTAATTGACGCAAAAGGATGTATGGACGGATGGTTTGACACAACCATGCCAGATATGAATCAAAGTAACCCCTTATTACTTAATTATATTACCCAGAATGCAATCTGGTGGATAGAATATGCGGATCTAGATGGTTTTAGAGTAGATACTTATTCATATAATGATAAAGAAGGAATAGCAAAGTGGACAAAAGCGATTATGGACGAATATCCAAATTTTAATATTGTTGGAGAAGTATGGATGCACGACCAGGCACAAATGGCATACTGGCAAAAGGACAGTAAAATAGGAGCCATTGATAATTACAACTCTCATTTGCCATCAGTGATGGATTTTACACTACACGATGCTATAATGGTAATGTTTCAGGAAGAAGGAAATTCCTGGGATAAAGGAATGATAAGAGCTTATGAAAATTTCACGAATGATTTCTTATATCCAGATATCAACAATATTTTACTATTTGCTGGTAATCATGATACCAATAGAATCAATGAAATTTATCAAAGCGATATCAATAAGTATAAAATGGCAATGACTTTAATATTCACTACCAGAGGAATTCCACAAATCTATTATGGAGATGAAATCGGAATGTTGGGAGATCGCGATAAAAAAGGTGATGGGGATATTCGAAGAGATTTTCCGGGCGGTTGGCCTGATGACAAACGAAGCGCTTTTCTGGCAGAAGATTCTTCTGGTAAAGTAAAAGGAAGAACAAAGGACGAAGAAGCGTTTCATGCTTTTACCAAGAAAGTGCTAAACTGGAGGAAAAGTAGTGATGCAGTACATAACGGAAAACTACTCCAATATATACCTTTTAACAACGTGTATGTATATTTCAGATATACAGCAAAAGAAAGTGTAATGGTTGTTATTAATAATAACTCGGATAGTCAGGAGCTCGATATGAAACGTTTTAAAGAAGGACTCGGGAGATTTAAGACTGGAAAAGATATTATTACTGACAATACCATTGATATGACAGAAAACCTGACAGTTCCGGCCAGAACATCGATGATTATCAAATTACAATAACTAAAAAAAATAGGAATATAAATGAAGAATATAATTTTAGGTCTTGCGCTAGTTGGTATTATATTTTCCTGCGGAAAGACAAAAAAAGAAAAAACAGTTACCAATAAAGGAACTGTTGTTGAAGAAGTAAGTAAAGAATTGGCTCCAGTTAGCGATGCAATGATGGAGAATGCTGTTATTTATGAAGCAAATATCCGTCAATATTCTGAAGAAGGATCATTTAAAGAATTTACAAAGGATATTCCTATGTTAAAGAAACTGGGAGTGAAAATACTTTGGGTAATGCCAATATATCCTATTTCTACGACTAAAAGTAAAGGCTCTTTAGGGAGTTATTATGCAATTTCTGATTATACGAAAGTAAATTCTGAATTCGGAACCATAGAGGATTTTAGAGACTTGGTAAAAACAGCGCACCAAAATGGAATTTATGTAATATTAGATTGGGTGGCAAATCACACGGGATGGGATCACGTTTGGTTAAAAGAGTATCCTGAGTTTTACACAAAAAATGACAAAGGAGAAGTTACGCATACTGTAGGTACAGATTGGACAGATGTAGCAGATCTCAATTATGACAATGAAGAAATGAGAGCAAAAATGTTGCAGGCTATGAAATATTGGGTTGAAAAAGAAAACGTAGATGGTTTTCGATGTGATGTAGCTGGAATGGTACCGATGGATTTCTGGGATGCTGCAGTGGCAGAGTTGAATAAAATCAAACCTGTATTTATGCTGGCTGAAGGTTGGGAACCTGAATTAATGAAGAAAGCCTTTGATATGGGCTATGGATGGGATACACATCACGTAATGAATCATATAGCAAAGGGAGAAAATACAGTAGCAGCTTGGGACAAAAGAATGGTCCAAGTAGATTCAATGTACGCAACCGATGATATTTTAATGAATTTTACGTCTAACCACGATGAAAATTCATGGAATGGAACAGTCGAGGAAAGAATGGGAGATGCTAAAGAAGTGTTCGCAGCATTATCATATCTGGCACCTGGAATGCCATTAATCTATTCGGGACAAGAGTATGATATGGACAAGCGTTTATTGTTTTTTGAAAAAGATACAATTATCAAAAAGAAAGGAGTATTCTTTCCGTTGTACGAAAAATTAGGAAAACTTAAGAATGAAAACCCAGCGTTACATGGAGGGAAAAAAGCAGCTTCTTATACAAGAATTGAAACATCAGAAAATGATAAAATTTTAGTATTTAAAAGAGAAAAAGGAAAAAATAACGTAGTTTTTGTTGCGAATATGACTAAAGAACCAGTAAATTATAGAGCAGACTATGAAGGGAAGTTTAAAGACTATCTATCTGGTGATTATATAGAAGTAACAAAGGATCAAAAGCACAAACTAAATCCATGGCAGTACTTGATACTGATTCAGGAATGAATATTCTTTTATCAAAGAATCAATAAAAACGGCCTATAAAAATAGGTCGTTTTTACTTTTCTATAATTCATCAAAATAAAAAAACGGTTATAACCAGGTTTTAAAACTTTACTTATTCCTTAACATTATTCATGAAAATATGTTAAAACCATACCTTTTTTGTCAGTAATTACTGAATTTATTAACCGAAAACGTTTTAGATTTTAAGCAAATTAGGTTATTGTAGTCAATAACAATAGATTTGACTTCAATGACAAAAAAAGTTAAAAATATCGCTGTGCTTACCTCAGGAGGAGACGCTCCTGGAATGAATGCTGCAATCAGAGCAGTAGTTCGTGCGTGTAGTTATTATCAAATTCACTGTTTTGGTGTTTATAAAGGTTATGAAGGTCTTATAAACAATGAAATGGAAGAATTAAATGCACGTTCAGTAAGAAATATTATTAATAAAGGAGGAACTTTCCTTAAATCTGCCCGTTCTAAAGAATTTCGGACAGAGGAAGGGAGAAAAAAGGCTTATGATAATCTGGTAAAAAATAATATTGATGCTCTTATTGTAATTGGTGGAGATGGAAGTTTTACTGGAGCATTGAAGTTATCTGAAGAGTTTGGTTTTCCGGTAGTAGGAATCCCAGGAACAATTGATAATGATATCAATGGAACCGATTATACAATTGGTTATGATACTGCATTAAACACGGTGGTAGAAGCTATCGATAAGATACGGGATACTGCAAGTTCTCATAACCGATTATTTCTTATTGAAGTGATGGGAAGGGATGCCGGAGATATTGCTTTAAATTCTGGAATTGGAGCAGGAGCAGAAGAAATTTTGATCCCTGAAGAAGATATGGGAGTTGATCGACTGATAGAGTCTCTTAAAAAAAGTAAAAAAACAGGGAAAACCTCTAGTATCATAGTTGTTGCAGAGGGTGATAAATCCGGTAAGAATATTTTCGAACTAGGAGAGTATGTAGAAGAACATCTGGAAGATTACGAAGTAAGAGTATCGGTATTAGGTCACATTCAAAGAGGAGGAGCACCTAGCTGTTATGACAGAGTATTGGCAAGTAAACTAGGAGTGGGAGCTGTAGAAACACTATTAGAAGGAAAAAGCGAAGTAATGATAGGGATTGTTCACAAAAACGTGACCATCGTGCCTCTTACAACTGCCTTAGAAAAAAGAACCCATAAACACGATAGATTAATTAAAGTAGCTGATATAACTTCAGTATAAATATAACCATGTTTTTAAATCAAAAACAATTAAATTATAAAATATGAGTACGTTAAAAATAGGAATTAACGGTTTCGGTAGAATCGGAAGAATTGCTTTTAGAATTGCATCTGAGCGTGATAATGTAGAAATTGTAGCGATCAACGATTTACTAGATGTAGAACATCTAGCTTATCTATTAGAGTACGATTCCGTACACGGAAAATTTGACGGTACTATAGCTGTAAAAGATGGAAACCTCGTAGTTAACGGAAAAGAGATTCGCGTAACTGCAGAACGTAACCCTGAGGAACTAAAGTGGGATGCGGCTGGAGTAGAAGTGGTTATGGATTGTACAGGTATCTTTACAACATTAGATACTGCAGATGCACATTTAAAAGCTGGAGCGAAGAAAGTAGTTATCTCTGCGCCTTCTGCTGATGCTCCTATGTTTGTAATGGGGGTAAATCATACTGAAGCAAAGGCAACAGATACTATCGTTTCTAATGCTTCTTGTACCACAAACTGTTTAGCTCCTTTGGCCAAAGTTATAGATGATAACTTCGGTATCGAAGAGGGACTTATGACCACAGTACATGCAGGAACCGCTACACAAGCTGTTGTGGATTCACCTTCGAGAAAAAACTATAGATTAGGACGTTCTGCTTTGAATAATATTATACCATCATCAACAGGTGCTGCTAAAGCAGTTGGAAAAGTAATTCCTAAATTGAATGGTAAACTTACTGGAATGGCATTTAGAGTACCTACAGCAGATGTTTCTGTAGTTGACTTAACAGTGAAAACTAAAGAATCTGCGTCTTATGATGAGGTTAAAGCGGTTATTAAGAACGCCGCAGAAAATGAACTAAAAGGAGTTCTTGCTTATACAGAAGAAGCCGTGGTATCTCAGGATTTTGTTGGAGAATCTCATACTTGTACCTTTGATGCTAATGCAGGAATTGCTTTAAATGATAATTTCTTTAAGCTAATTGCTTGGTACGATAATGAATATGGGTATTCTACAAAGTTAATTGATTTGTCAACATATGTAGGAAACCTATAAGGGATAATAAAATAATTTTGCCCCAATTGGAGTAATATTGGGGCTTTTTTCTTAGCTAACACACAACAAATAAATTTTCAAATGACTTTAATAGCTGATGGTGGTTCTACTAAATGCGATTGGATTCTCCTTGATGATTCAGGAGCGATTGTATTTAAAACCCGTACAGAAGGATTAAACCCTGCTGTATTCGAGAAATCTTTACTAGAAGAAAGAGTACGGGCAAATTCTGAACTTACCGCCCATCAAGCTACCATAGAAAGAGTTCACTTTTATGGAGCCGGATGTGGTACGAAAAAACCGAGAATTATGCTAGAGAAAGTTTTTGAAGATTTTTTTGAAAATGCAGAGGTGGTAGTAAAAGAAGATATGGTCGCTGCGGTTTATGCAGCAACTACAGAACCTGGAATTGTTTGTATTTTGGGGACAGGATCTAACAGTTGTTATTTTGATGGTGATGATATACACATGGCTGTAGATTCTTTGGGCTACATTCTTATGGATGAAGCCAGTGGTAATTATTTTGGAAAACGATTAATTAGAGACTACTATTACAAAAGAATGCCCCCAGAAGTTGCAGCAGATTTTGAAAAGCGTTTCGATCTGAAATCAGATACGATTAAGGAGAATTTGTATAAAAAAGACAATCCAAATACGTACCTAGCTTCGTTCGCTGAGTTTATTTTTACTAGTGAACGTAACGGATACTTTTATAAAATTATTACAGAAGGTATTCAGGAGTTTGTAGAGACCAGAGTATTATGTTTTCCTGAAGCACAAAATGTTCCGGTGCATTTTATAGGATCGATAGCGCATTTTAGTGAAGATATTATAAGAGCAGCTGTTTGGCCGTATCACTTAACTGTTGGAAATATTGTAAGAAGACCCATTGATGGTATTATTGATTACTATAGAAATGACGTACTAAAAAAGAAACCAAACAACGTTTGAATATATTAAAAAAACAGGAATCACTGATAGTGTTCCAGGATTATTAGGTTTTCTCCTTTTTGTTTTTTCCATAAACTGGCTACATAAAAGTATCCACCTTTAAAATCTCCGTAGTCACAACCTACAAAGTAGTCATCTTCATCTTTGATTATTTTTTCGCAGATGTGATGTCGCATTTTATAATTCCAGAAGTCTAGGTTCTCTCCTTTATCAAGCCAGTCAATAATGTCCCGTTCCGATATTATTCCTATTTGACTACCTTCTTTTTTTACAAGCTTATTGACCTCGGCTTCATTTAGGTATTTTACAAACTCTTTACTAATGATCTCTTCTTTCCAAATCTTTTTGGAATCCCAGTTCATTAGGTATTTTATATTTTCCTTTTCTTCCTTCACGTTCTTTGTTTGGGGGAGTATTCGAGCGAGCAAAAATATATAATTTTATTCATTAAAATTATAATTTAAAGTTATTCTTGTTCCTTTTCCGGGAGCAGAGCTTATAAAAATTTTTCCGTTTATATAATTCATACGCTCTTTCATAAAAAACAAACCCATTCCTCCTTCTGCATTGTTTTTGGGTTTTTCTGGTATTTTAGTAAGATCAAATCCTTGCCCATTATCATCTATAGTAATACTTAGAATAGACTCAGAGCTGTTAATAACAATCAAAATATATTCTGATTTAGCATATTTTATAGCATTATTGACTGCTTCTTGTGTAACACGATACAAATTCGTTTCTATAAGAGAGTCAAAACGCAATTCGGAGTTTGACTTGTTTTCTAAAATAATATTCTTACTTGTCAATTTAGATAGCTCATTTGCCATTTTCTGAAGTGCAATGCTGATTCCGTAATCTTTTAGCTCTGGTGGAGTCAGGTTAAAAGTAGCTGTCCTGATTCCTAGTATTAAATCTTTGGACAATTTTTTAAGACCTTCAATTTTTTGATTTGTTTTTTCAATATTGTCAGTGTTTATAGACTCAATATTGAATTTTAGAGCTGTTAACATTTGCCCTATGCTATCGTGGATTTCTTTTGCAATTCGCTTTCTTTCTTCTTCTTGTGCCTCTACAATTTGACTTGCGTTAGACTTTTGCAATTCTTCCTTTTGTTGATATTCTAAGTCGTTTAATCGTTCTATTTCGAGTTGAGCTTCTTTTCTTTTTGAAATATCTGAGCAAAGTACTAATCTTTCTGTACTACCTGATTCTTTAAAAATATTTAGAATAGAAATGTCTAACCATATTCTTCTACCATCATTCGAGGTAAATTCAAACTCCTCATTAAAAACACCCCCTTTGTTCTGAGCAATAAGCTGAATTAATCTATTTGCTTGTAGCCCGTTTAAATTCATAAGCTCAGGGAGACTTTTTTGCTCATAACCCTGATCTGTACTTAGTGCTTTTCTAAATCGTTCTCCAAGACTTTTGACAAGACCAAGTTCGTTTACTCTTGCATATAACAAGGTTTGATCCAATGCTTTGGTAAGGGATATTAGTTCTTGTACGTTTTCATTTTGGACTCTTCTTAATTTTTCTGCATTAGCAGCCATATCGGTCGCATCTTTTTGGGAGATAAGAAGCTCTGATATCGTATTTTTAATACTTAATGCGACTGGTCTGAATAAAAGGAAAAACTCGAAAACCAGAATCAAAATAATAAGGATAAAAAGCGTATACTCTATTTTTTTAAGACTGGATATCTTATCCTGTGCTTCCTTTTCATATCTAAACACAATAGCATCCATTTGTTTAAGAAAAAAGGGTTCGTTAACGATAACATGATTGAGGAGAGGTCCTAGAATATCAGCATGGGCAGAGTCTTTTTTTACAATTTCCAACGCCTGAGTACTATTGTCGTAAATGGTCTCGAAAAAAGGTTGTAAGACTAAAAACATTCGCTTTATTTCGGTACTATCACTCTTACCTTTAGAGATAGAATCATTATACCTTCTAAGCCTTTCGTGAGAAGTTTTCCAAAGCGTAATTGTTGACTCTAATTCTTCGATATAACTTTTTTCTAACTTGCTATTTTCGATATGGGAAAGTAATAAAATCTCTTTAGTAAGTTTCTGACTTAACATACGTTGTCTACCAGAAATGTTAATGATTTTGGAGTCGTCAATCTGAGAATTAAGATACCGTTGAATAAAAAACTGTCCGCCAATAGTAAATAGGGCAATAGCTCCTAAGGCAATGATATAAATTTTACTTAGGCGATTAAAAGTCTGGTGATCTAGTGATTCTAATTTATTCAATACAAGTGAATTATGCAATAGCTTGCTGGATCAAATCTAATCCTTTTTCTGAATATGATAAACGTAAAGCAACATGATGTCCTTTGTTTGACATTTTTTTCCATGTTTTTTGCAATATGTCAATCACCTTTTCTGAAGTATGTTTTTCATAGAATTCTGAGTAGTAAAATTCTAGAAACACCAAACAGATAACATCTTCTAAAAGCTGAGTTTCTTCGTCTTTTTTTAGCTTTTTCTTTTGTATTAAAAAAGATACCCGGTTAATGACTTCTTGATCATAACCTACTTCTTGGAGTATTTTCGCAGCCTTTTCAGCATGCAATTTCTTAAGCTCTTCTCTCCATTTCAGATAACCTACTCGATCCATTGGATAGCTGTCACGAGGAATTTCCCAGCGACAAATATGTTGGGCTCTGGCAGCAAGATGTAATGCCTCTGATGCTTCTGTGGTAAAATTGCTCAGTGTTTGAGTCATTCGTTGACCATAGATTAACTCCTTAGCGATAGGTTGTTCGTTAACAATTTCTTTATTAGGATCATTGGCATTTGCTTTGTCAAATAAGGCAAATGCTTGGGCTAGTTTTGTGGTTGGCATAAAAGCAATGTGTTAATAGACTCGCTAATTTAATACTTTTAACTTTAAAAAAATTACTCTTCAAAGCCTATAAAAACAATTCCATTTTCTATTTTTACGGGATATGTGGCAATAGGGGCTAGGTTTCCATTTAAGTTTTCTCCATTTTCTAAAGAGAATGTTTTTTTATGCATTGGGCAAGCCACTTTAGGGGTTCCATTCTGGTCCCCTATCATTCCTCTGCTCAGTACCATTTCCATTTTATGAGGACATATATTTTGGCAGGCATACCAAGTACTGTTTCTTTCAAAATTAAAAACAGCTATCTGCTTTTCTTTATATTTTATACAGGCACCGCCATTTTTTGGGAAATCATTTACTTTTGCTGCCTTGAACCATATTCGTACATTTTCTAGAGTTGTGGTTCTATATATATCTAAAATTTCTTCCATAACTTTCACGCGTTTAGCTTAACTAGATTTTGAAGTGCTATATACAAAATGTTTACTTCCAGTGTTTTGGCATTTTTTGATCTCGCAAAGGAACAAACACTAGATTATCGTCTGTAGCGTTACTATTGACGAAATGGTTGAAGCGCTTCATCATCTTTTCGTCTTGTATCGCTTGTGTCCATTCACATTGAAAAGAATTTACTAAATCAGCCATTTGTGATTCTAATTGCTGTACCAGATTAAGCGTATCATTGATAACAATTTCTTTTAAATATGCTATACCACCATCAAGTTTGTCAAGCCATTTTGAAGTTCTTTCTAACGGTGCTGCAGTTCTGATATAGAACATTAGAAATCTATCGATGTATTTAATAACAGTTTCATTATCAATTTGTTCTGCCAATAATTCTGCGTGTTTGGGATTAGCACCTCCATTCCCACAGACATAGAGATTCCATCCACCTTCTACAGCAATTACACCAAAATCCTTACATCTAGCTTCAGCACATTCCCGGATACATCCGGATACACCTCCTTTTATTTTATGAGGAGATCGCAACCCTTTGTATCGCTCTTCTAGCGCTATAGCAAAACTGACACTTTCATCCATACCGTACCTACACCAGGTCGATCCTACACAACTTTTTACGGTTCGTAATGATTTTCCATATGCATGACCGCTCTCAAATCCGTTGTCTATTAAATCTTTCCATATATGCGGTAACTGATCTAATCTGGCTCCAAAAAAATCTACACGTTGTCCTCCTGTGATTTTAGTATATAAATCGTACTTTTTACCAACTTCTCCCAGCACAAT
Organism: Aquimarina ulvae; assembly: GCF_053613295.3. Lineage (NCBI taxonomy): Bacteria > Pseudomonadati > Bacteroidota > Flavobacteriia > Flavobacteriales > Flavobacteriaceae > Aquimarina > Aquimarina ulvae. The sequence continues at coordinate 24,812 of NZ_JBSIBP030000005.1, read as the reverse complement.
CAATTTTTCTGGAGTAATTTCACCACCGGGTATTCTTGGAACTACAGAATAGGTTCCGTTTCGTTGTATGTTGGCTAAAAAACGATCATTAGAATCTTGTATAACAATTTCTTTATTAGCTGTATCGGCATATAAACTAGCCATAATGGAAGCTATGACTGGTTTACAAATTTCGCATCCGTTACCTTTACCATATTCGTCAAGAACGTTGTCATAGTCTCTATAACCTTTTACATTTATAATAGCAAGAAGTTCTTGTCTGTTATATTCAAAATGTTCGCAGATCGTATCTTTTACTTCTTTTCCTAAGGATTTTAATGTAGCATCTACCAAGTCTTTTACCATTGGTTTACAACCGCCACATCCAGTGCCTGCTTTTGTACAAGAGACAACGTCTCCCAAGGTATTAGCTTCGCCACTCGCTATAGCTCCGCATATTTCACCTTTCGTAACACTTTCGCAAGAACATATTTGGGCATTTTCAGGAAGATCCATCACCTCTCCCAGAAGTCCACCTCCATCACCTCCACGGCTACCTAATATAAGGTTCTCTGGTTCTTCGGGAAGATTTATTTCGTTGATGTAGAGTTGGAAAAGAGCATTATAATCGGATGAGTCCCCGACTAAAATTCCTCCTAATAGTTTTTTACCATCTTTAGAAACGTTTATTTTTTTATAAACTCCTTTTCGTTTATTTACGTAGGTAATCTCATCAACCTCTTCTTTGGCTTCGTTTAGAGCATCACCAAAGCTTGCCACTTCGGTACCAATGAGTTTTAGTTGGGTTGACATGTCAATATATTCAGGCATTACACTATCATTGCCGATAATTTGATCTACAGCGACTTCTGCCATATCGTATCCAGGAGCGACCAAACCATATATCATACTGTTCAATAATGCACATTCTCCTATAGCAAAAATGTTTTTATCAGAAGTCTTCATTTGTTGATTAACTACGATACCTCCTCTGGTCCCTACTTCCAGTCCAGCTTCTCTTGCAACTTCATCACGAGGACGTATACCGGCAGAAACTACTAGCATATCTACTTTTAATTCGGTATTATCAATATATTGTAATCCTTCAATTGATGTAGCTCCCTGAATAAATTGTGTTTGTTTAGAAAGGTGCACTTTTAATCCTAAGCCTTCTATTTTAGCCTGTAACATATCACTCGCTCCTTTATCCAACTGTCTGGGCATTAGTCTTGGAGCAAATTCTACAACATGAGCATTTAATCCTAAGTTTTTAACTGCATTTGCAGCTTCCAAACCTAATAGACCTCCTCCAAGTACAGCAGCCTCTGTTTTTCCTTGTGTTTTTAACTTTTTAGCATATGCTTCGGTAGCTTCGAGATCTTCAATAGTTCGGTATACAAAAACCCCTTCTTTATCAACACCTTCGATAGGAGGTACAAATGCAGAGGATCCGGTTGCCAATACTAAGTAATCATATGAATATGTATCTCCACGATGATTGGCTACTGTTTTGTCGTCTCTATTGATCTCGGTAATCATTTCTGATGTATGAAGATCGATGTTGTTGTCTTTATACCAATTAGCCGCACACATACTCAAATCTTCTGCAGTTTTACCATCATAAAACTCACTAAGATGGACTCTGTCATAAGCACGTCTAGGCTCCTCACCAAAGACAATCAATTTATAATTAGTAAATTTTTCTGATGCAACAAACTTTTCACAGAACTTATAACCGACCATTCCATTACCTATTATTACTATCTTCTTCATTAGTTACGTGTTTATACATTCAAAATTAAGTATTAATACGTAATTATTTGGTGATAATTACGTAATTATAATTACTGGAAATTGAGAATATTAAAATAATTCATAAAAAAACCTGCAAAACTGATTTCGCAGGTTTCAGAAATAAGTCGTTGCGCACTAAGTTGTTTTAGGATTTAGGGCTCCATTTTAAAAAGTTAGGCTTGATTACTAACTGAACCCATCCCCAATTTTGTAACCCACTTGGATTAGGTTGGTTTTTTAAAAACTCCATTCCTTCTGACGCAAACATTTGCGAGTATCCAACTTTTACTGAAGCATAAGGAAGTAATTTTTGTATGAACACAATATCTACTTCAGTTCCTAAATATTTATCAGCTTCAGATCCATCTGTATCATCTATTAACGTGGCTGCAGATGCAAAATAATGTCCTTTAACCAGTAGACTTGAGGACTTTCCTAATTTGAAATTTGCTTTTGCATATAGATCAGTTAAACCAACCGAGTTTGCATGATTTCCAACATAAAAGTAATCCATGTATCCATTAAATTTATGATTAGTACCGTATAATGGGAAGAAAGAATAGTTTTTTCCATCAGTTTCATCTTGATCCGTACCACTTTGAATTTCAAAACCTCCTCCGATTCCGGTAGATCCGATTTTTCCATTTACTTCTAAGCCAACTAAATATGCGGAAAGATCTGTGGCTGGCGTTTCAGGAGGACCTGCCGTACCTTCACCGGCTTGTAAATATGCATTTAAAGCAAAACCTATTCCTCCAAATGTAAATTTAGAGTGAGTTCCTATGGTGTGCGTATGATAAAATCCATCGGTAGCAGCACCATTTACTACGTTTTGAAATGTATTATTTAAGGCCAAAATGCTCAGTGATGCTTTTTCTGAAGCGTTCCAGGTTAGGTGCGCATATTCCATGGCTTTATAACTAAAAAACCCGGTTACGTTATAGATCGTACCCGATTCATTATTAGGAAGTGCGTCTAGATCATTCTGGTTAAAGGCAAAACCTAAATCTAATTTGATTTTTTCATTTCCATATTGGATCAAAGCCAAATCGTGGAAACGACCTTGTAGTGCCCAGTCTAAGCCTCCTAGGATTCTTTGATCATCATACGATATCATTTGTCTTCCTACTTTGGTGGACCAGCCTTTTCCAAAAACCAGAGATGCCCAAGCCTCTGCAATTTGCAAGTTATTATTAGCATCGTTATCCAGTATTTGTCTGGTATCACCCCATACTCTGACATCCTGAATACTTAAATGCGCTTTAAGTTTTTCGGAAGTGTATCCAAATTTAAGCCTGGCTCGTTGTTGTACAACAGCTGCAGGATCTGCTCCTTGTGGAACCAGGTTATGGAATCCGTGACGGTACTCAAATCGATCTCTAAAATCTAAATCAATACTTAATTCCTGAGCTTTTCCCTTAAATACTAATACCAATAACAATAGTATAGTATAATATGTTTTGTTTTTCATCTCTTAAATTTTTGTTTGATGTGTGATTGTGCCTTTAGCACTACTATATTATTTTTCAATTAATTCTATTAGCTGATAAATTAATTGAATGACAAATCTAAGTATAAATACGTATTTTTTAATTTTTTATTAAATAAAAATACTTATTTTTAATTCAGAGATTATTAATTTTATGATCCTATTTTTGAATTATTCATATCTTTGGGTGGTAGGCAGTTTAATAATGACTGTCACTTAATTTATGTATTAAAAAGTATGGTAAGTATAGTATTGGTGGATGATCATTTTTTAGTAAGAGATGGTATTCGTTCATTGTTAGAAGAAGAAAAACAGTACGAAGTTATTGGGGAGGCTTCAGATGGACAAGAAGCAATACGGGTGGTTCAGTCTTTACAACCGGATATCGTGATTTGTGATATTAGAATGCCTGAAATGTCTGGTATTGAGACAGTTGAAAAATTAACTGATTTATCGGTTTCTTCTAAAACCATCATGCTATCTATGCATGACTCTGATGAGTACATATTACAGTCTATTAATGCAGGAGCAGATGGGTATTTATTAAAGGATGCCGGTAAAGAAGAATTCCTTAAAGCGCTGTCTACTGTAAGTAAAGGTAATAAGTATTTCAGTGGTGATGTGTCTTCTATATTGGTAAAAAAGCTGCTAAAAGGTGATGGAGTTAGAACAGATAAAAAAGTGGTGGTTGCTAAACAAAAAAACGCAAAAGCAAAAACAAATCCATTTGATCTTACCAAAAGAGAAAATCAGATACTCAAGTTGGCTGTTTCTGGAATGACAAATAAGGATATTGCTGCAGAACTGGATATAAGTAAACGTACAACCGAGGTGCATCGTTTTAACCTGATGAAGAAAATGGGAGTGAAAAATGTTCTTGAGTTGAGTAAAAAGGCTAAAGATTTTGGTTTAATTGCCTAAATCACCGTAAATTTTTTCATAACTTTTGGTTAATTCTTCAAATATTTCTGTCAGTTTATTAGTAATTTCATACACATCACTAATTTCTAATCTAAATTGACATAGCTCTATTTCCACACTTTTAAGATTATGCCAGAAGAAAAGTAACTTGGCGATTTCCGGTCTAACTTTTTCATTATTGAATTTTGACATTATAAGTTGATTAACAGCAAGATCAAATTCTTCATAAATTGTTCTTAGATGAAGTTGGTACGCATTATTTTTTTTATTAAATGTTAATCCGGCTGCGTAGTACAAGCATAATCTTTGTGATAGCATTCGTTGTCTTCCGGATATATTAATGATGTATAATAAATCAGCTTTTTCTGGATTATTATCCGCTATGTTTTTAAAATACGAATAGCCTATTTCTTTTACCACATCATTGCATAGATTAAGCAATATTGTATTCTCATTCATGATCTTTTCTGCAGTAATAATATTTGGAGTTTTATTCAAGTGATTTTGATAACTATTCCAAAAGTTTTTAACCTTTTGTAATTTTTTTGTGATTGATTCATCGCTGGTGCTTTTAAATAATAAAGCTAATTGACTATCAAAAAGACGTATGCTAGAGTCTATTTCTAGTTTTGTTACAAAATTGTCATACCCCATGTTTCTTATTAAATAAGCCTTCGATATTCTTTGTGATAGCATACGTTGTTTGCCAGAGATGTTAATAGCCTCTCCATAGGATATTTCTCCATAATCTTGGGAAAATAAAGGGTTTACTGTTATGTAGAATAACAAAAACAGCAGCCAAATATTCCCAAAAATATTATTTCTTAAGCTTATACGTACCATTACTAAGTAGAGTTGTTCTTTAATTATAGTACTTATAAAATAAGGTTTTTTTAAAAAATAAGTATGTATAAAAAGTTATTTTTTCCCCAAAAGATATAGAAACGGTTTTCTAAAGATTGTTGAATGCCCTATAATTAAGAAATTCGTAAAATTTTAAAGGTTATTTATTGAATTTTCGATTTCAGGTATTATGAATTTAGAATACGTAAATAATTATTTTTAATACGTATTTTTATTATTAAATTAAGTATTTATACTTAATTTTGAATTATTCTATTAGCTGAATTTTCAAAAAACTGAATTATGAAAACAATGAATCTTACAATTGGGATGCTGTTAACCACTATTCTTCTTTTGTCCTGTGGTGGAGAAAAGAAAAAAGAAATGGCATCAAGTGATACGAGTTCTACAGAAGAGACTGCTAAGTTGACTATAGAGAAACCACAGTTAACTTTTGGTTTTATAAAGTTGACAGATATGGCTCCTTTAGCAATAGCAAAAGAAAAAGGCTTCTTTGAGGATGAGGGCTTATTCGTTTCTGTAGAAGCGCAGTCTAATTGGAAAAATGTTTTAGACCGTGTCATTGACGGACAATTAGATGGATCGCATATGTTAGCAGGTCAGCCGATAGCAGCGGGTGCGGGATTTGGTAGACAAGCAGAGCTTGTAACACCTTTTTCGATGGATTTAAATGGTAATGGTATTACTGTATCCAATGATGTTTGGTCTAAAATGAAGCCTAACGTTCCAAAGGGAGAAGATGGAAAACCCATACATCCTATTTCTGCAGAAGCACTTAAACCGGTTATAGAATCTTATAAAAATGATGGAAAAGCCTTTAAAATGGGAATGGTGTTTCCTGTTTCTACACATAATTATGAAATAAGATATTGGTTAGCTGCCGCAGGAATCAATCCAGGGATGTATTCTAAAGACAATATCCAAGGTCAAATTGATGCAGATGTGTTATTATCGGTAACTCCACCGCCACAAATGCCGGCAACACTAGAAGCAGGCACCATATATGGATATTGTGTAGGAGAACCATGGAATCAGCAGGCGGTTTTTAAAGGGATTGGTGTTCCGGTAATCACGAATTATGATATATGGAAAAACAATCCTGAGAAAGTATTTGTAATGACCAAAAAGTTTCTCGAACAATACCCCAATACTGCGACTGCTGTGACAAAAGCGTTGATTAGAGCTGGAAAATGGCTAGATACTCCTGGTAATCGTCCAGAAGCCGTAAAAATATTGTCAATGCCAGAATATGTAGGAGCGGATGAAGTGGTACTTGCAAATTCTATGACCGGAACTTTTGAGTTCGAAAAAGGAGATAAAAGAGAAATGCCGGACTTTAATGTATTCTATAGATATGATGCAACATATCCCTTCTACTCTGATGGTATATGGTTTTTAACACAGATGAGACGTTGGGGGCAAATCCCCGAAAGCAAACCAGCAGCTTGGTATGATAAAACAATTAAGGATATCTACCGTCCTGATATCTGGACAAAAGCCGCTAAACTTTTGGTAGAAGAAGGCCATCTTGAAGTCTCAGAGTTGCCTAAAACAGATGGTTATAAGCCTACAACTGCCGATTTTATTGATGGTAATAAATACGATGCTAAAGACCCGATAGGCTATATCAATAGTTTTGGTATTGGAAATAAAGAGAATGTGGAAGGTGTTTCAAGCATAGAGAACTAAAAAGGAACATTCCTTTTTTAGTTCTTTTTCATAGATAGAATTAAATAAACGCTAATGGCAACATTTGGTATGACATCAGCGAGTGAAGTAATGAAAGAGAAGTAAGTTTTAAACAAAATAAAATGAAAGACAGATCTATACATATTCTCAATTTTGTAGGGTTGGGTTTTTTTGAACCGGCTATTAGATTGGCAACCGGTGAAGAAATAAAGAAAAATTTAATTGCTTTATTTAAAAAAGTATTGCTGCCGATAGTGTCCGTAGGATTGTTTTTAATTCTATGGCATACAGGAGCCACATATCTATATAACGTGGAGAAAGATGCTAGGATAGAAAAAGCCTTAGCGGATCAAGGAGAAGTGGGGGCATTAGAAATGCGCACGTGTATAGAATCTGGTGATATTAGCTGTCAGCCCAATACGTTACCGTCACCAGCACAAGTTTGGACAGCTTATAAGTCATTATTAGCTGACCACGCAGTTATTTCGGATAAAAAAGATGCTTTTGCAGATAAGGTAGAAGCTACAAATGCACAGCGAGAAGCACAGGGGTTGGAACCTATCACATATACCGGAAGGCCTTCATTCGTAGATCAGATATTTACCAGTCTGAAGACTGTATTTGCGGGGTTTTTATTAGCACTTTTTATTGCCGTTCCTATTGGTATTATGTTAGGATTAAGTAAAACATTGCGATCTTCAGTAAACTGGTTGATTCAAATATTTAAACCTGTTTCTCCAGTTGTTTGGTTATTATTAGTGTTTATGATTGTAAAAACATTAACACGGGGTTCTGATACAGATAGCTCTTTTATCATTTCTTTTATAAGTGTTGGGTTGTGTTCTATGTGGGCAACTTTGGTGAATACCAGTATGGGGGTTTCTTCAGTTGATAAAGACTATATAAATGTAGCCAAAGTACTTCGATTAAGTGTTGCGCAAAAAGTATTCAAGATTATTTTACCATCCTCATTTCCGTTAATCTTTACTGGATTAAGAATAACACTATCGGTAGCATGGATGGTATTGATCGCTATAGAATTACTAGCACAAAGTCCCGGATTGGGTTCTTTTGTTTGGGAAGAGTTTCAGAATGGAGCTAATGATTCTAACTCTAAAATTATCGTAGCCATGTTTGTTATCGGAATTATAGGGTTTTTATTAGATCGTATCATGTTAACTATACAAAAGTTTGTCACTTTTACTGAGGAAACTACATAAAATATAGATTATGGCATATATAGAATTACGAAATGTATCCAAATCTTTTGGAACCGGAAGGGATCGTACTCAGGTGCTTTCTAATATCAATTTAGAGATTGAAGAAGGAGAATTTGTAGCGATTGTTGGTTTTACGGGTAGCGGAAAGACAACATTGATCAACTTAATATCCGGATTATTAATGCCTGATGAAGGACAAGTGTTGTTTAAAGGAGAACCTGTTACCGGACCTAGCCACGAACGAGGTATCATTTTTCAGAATTATTCATTGTTACCTTGGTTAAATGTTAGGAACAATGTGGGGATGGCTGTAAAAGAGGCGTTTAGGAAGATGTCTAGAAAAGATAGGAATAAGCGTGTAGAAGATTATATAGAAATGGTAAATCTTTCTCCAGCTATAAGTAAACTTCCAAAAGAACTTTCTGGAGGGATGCGCCAACGGGTATCTGTGACAAGAGCCTTGTCAATGAGCCCAGATGTGATTTTGATGGATGAACCGTTGAGTGCATTAGACGCATTAACCAGAGGAAATCTACAACAAGAGATTCTAAAGATTTGGAATAAAGATAAAAAAACAGCTTTATTGATTACAAATGATGTAGATGAGGGTATTTTAATGGCAGACCGCATTATACCTCTTAAACCTGGTCCAAAAGCTACCCTAGGACCAGAATATAAGATCAACCTAAAACGTCCCAGAGATAAAACAGCGCTCAATCATAACGAGGAGTATAAAAAACTGCGTAACAGTATCATTGAATACCTTATCCGCATAGGGGAACAAAGGGCGTCTAAAAATGATAGTAATTATACTTTACCGGCTATTAAGCCAAAGATTAAACTTGCACCTTTTAAGAGGTTAAGTTTTATTTAAAAGATAAGCATACTATGGAAACTTTAAAAGAATTAGAAGTAAGAAGATCGGGTAATGGATTGTTTGAGGATAAATATATGTTAGATATTTCTCAGTTAACCAAAATATACCCAACTCCCAAAGGTGATTATGTAGTTTTGGACGATCTTGATTTAAAAGTAAAACACGAAGAGTTTATATCTATAATCGGTCACTCTGGTTGCGGTAAGTCAACCTTGCTTACTATGATTGCAGGTCTTAATCCGATTTCAAAAGGAACAATTGTGATTAATAATCAAACCATAAAAGGGCCAGGACCTGATCGTGGAGTTATATTTCAGTCACCCAGTTTGTTACCTTGGATGACTGCCTATGAAAATGTCATGTTGGGAGTAAAGCAGGTTTTTGCACATGGTACTAAAAAAGATAGAGATGATATAGTAAAATATTACTTATCAAAAGTAGGCTTGGAAGATGCAATGTATAAAAAAGCAAAAGAGTTATCTCAGGGAATGCAACAACGCGTAGGAATTGCAAGAGCATTTGCACTGAAACCAAAAGTTTTGCTACTGGATGAACCATTTGGTATGTTGGATTCTTTGACAAGAGGAGAGTTGCAAGATGTTCTTATTGAGGTTTGGAACCAAGAAAAAATTACTGCGATTATGATCACTCATGATGTTGATGAATCGATTTTTCTGGCGGATCGTGTAATTATGATGACTAGTGGCCCTCGAGCTAAAGTGGGGGATATTCTGGAAATTGATTTTGAACGCCCCCGTTTAAGAAAAGATGTGTTAGAACATCCGGATTACTATAAATATCGAGAACATTTAATAAATTTTCTGGAACATTAAGTTTACTGCCAAAGTTATACAATTGTAAGGTCACCATATTCTGCTGTTTATCTTTAGACAGTGGAATAAGGCGTTTTATTTGTTTGTCCGTGTTTTCAAAAGTGGTATGAAAATCAAATTACGTGGTATACTACTTATTAAATTTCAAAATTTATCGGAGTCATATTGTAAAAAAAGTAATTTACTAAAACATTTTTTTATTATTATGTAATAATTTGAAGTACACCCCTAAATTTTTAGGGGTCTTTTGCTTTTTTTACTGTTTTATGTATAGATTTGTAAAGTTTTAATAGGGTTAAATTTAAAAAAAGTATTTTTTTTCTTACAAACACCCCTTTTTTTTAAAAAGGGGTGTTTGTAAGAAAAGTAAAAAAAGTAGTATGAATATAGAAGAATTGATAACTGCATCAATTATGGAATTTTTAGATGTTGAGGTACATAGAGATACTGGAAACCTTGATTTTTCTTCCAAAATTGAAATAGTTAAGAAACGAATTACAAACAAAGTTAAAAATCGTCCCGATGCTTATGGTATGGTGAATGGTTTAGAGGGATATGAATATGAAATGTTTTTTAGTAGTAATCCTAACGATATGATCAAAATTGACGGATGGATTCCTATTGATACTAGTAGGATTGAAAAGGCTGATAAAATCGATGAGTATATAGAAATCGGATTATTAAGAAAAATAGGAAACTCATTAAGCTAACAAACATTAGTTACGATGTAAACCTAAACATCGTATTATAATAATAGAGTAGAGTAATGTCAGAGAGTAAATATGAACCCAAAAATAATATGAATCATGAAAGTAAACGAATTAATCACTGAAGCTATTACCGAATTTTTAGATGTTGAAGTACAAGGCGATATGCAAGATCTAAATTTTGCGTCTAAAATAGAAATAGTTAAAAAACGTATCACGAGTAAAGTTAAAAATAGCCCACATTTATATGGAATCAATGACAATTTTGATAGTTACGAATATGAAATGTTTTTTAGCAGTAACCCCAATGATATGATTAAAATAGATGGTTGGTTGCCTATAGATACCGGAAAAATTGAAAAGGCCGATAAAATTGATGAGTATATAGCAATAGGGTTATTAAGAAAAATAGAAAAAGCTGCTTAATCTGCAAATCTCAAAGTTTATAAATTTTTTCTAAAAAGAAATAAGTATTAGGCTCTGTTTGGGTAATATTGGTATATTTAAACTAATATTACCAAAACAGAGCTTTTCTTATGCGTGTTTCCCAAAATGCTAAGTGATTCACAGAGCAAACATTAAAAAAGATTTTTTTAGGTATGATATAAAATAAATGAATATAATACATAAAAATTAGTGTTTGAAACCTTAAAGGTCTAGTAGCTTTAAGTGTTTCTTGTGTTGCCGGTTATGAGAAATCATAACCGGTTTTTTTATACGTAAGTTCATAAGAGTTATAGATTTACAATCTCATAATCATTTTTTAAGTAGGTATATTTTATCGATTTCATAATTTTTTATAGTCCATGATAGAAAAAGGTTTCGAAGTTATGATTGGTACGTATTAATACTTAGTTTTGAAAAAAGGGTTTACGTATTTTAAATAGATATATGACGGCATTTAAATCTTATAAAACTACCTGTTCGTATTGTGGTGTTGGCTGTGGGATAATAGCAAAAAAAGATGCTAAGGGAGTGATTACTGTAGAGGGGGATCCTGAACATCCTGTGAATAGAGGAATGCTTTGTTCTAAAGGGATGAATTTACATCACGTGGTTCAGGATAAAAGTGATAGAATTCTGTATCCCGAAATGCGATGGAGTAAAGCCCATGAGCGTCAGCGCGTATCCTGGGATCAAGCTTTTGAAAGAGCTGTAGCGGTGTTTGGAACCATTATTGAAAAGTATGGACCCGACAGTGTAGGGTTTTACGTTTCTGGTCAATGTCTAACAGAAGAATATTATCTGGTTAATAAACTTACCAAAGGATTTATAGGAACCAATAATGTAGATACTAATTCTAGATTATGCATGAGTTCTGCTGTGGTAGGATACAAACAAGCATTAGGAGAAGACAGTGTTCCTATTGCTTATGATGATATTGAACTGGCAGATTGTTTTATGATTGCAGGAGCCAATCCCGCGTGGTGTCACCCCATTTTATATAGAAGAATTGAGGCACATAAAGAGCAACATCCAGACACAAAAATTATCATAGTAGATCCGAGAAAAACACAATCCTGTGATATTGCTGATCTACATTTACAGATCATACCAGGTACTGATGTTGTATTGTACAATGCAATCGCCAAACGATTAATTGATCGAAGAAAAATAGATAAAAACTTTATCGCCAATCATACGGATAATTTTGAAATACTGAAAGAATCATTACAATCTACTTCTTTAACTGGTGCAGCAAAAATATGTGGAGTGACAGTAGGAGAGATTAAAAAGGCAGCTTCTTATATAGGTAATGCCAAAGGTTTTATCACGTTATGGGCTATGGGGTTAAACCAAAGTTCTATTGGAGTGAATAAAAACAATGCACTTCTTAATTTATCACTGCTCACGGGGCATATCGGTAAACCAGGATCAGGTCCATTTTCATTAACAGGTCAGCCAAATGCTATGGGTGGTAGAGAAGTAGGAGGAATGGCGAATCTCTTAGCAGCGCACAAGGACTTAAGTAATAAAGCACACAGAACAGAAGTTGCTAATTTTTGGGGAGGAAAAGAAATTTCAGAGAAACCTGGACTCACTGCAACAGAAATGTTTGATGCATTGGAAAGTGGAAAACTAAAAGCAGTATGGATTATTTGTACAAACCCTTTGGTAAGCCTCCCAAACGTTCATAAGGTCGAAAAAGCATTAAAGCAAGCCAAATTTGTTGTAGTACAAGATATCTCACATCGCTCAGAAACATTGGAGTATGCAGATTTAGTATTACCTGCTGCTGGTTGGGCAGAAAAAGAAGGTACGATGACCAACAGTGAGCGTCGCATTACATACTTAAATAAAGTTGTCGATCCACCTGGTGAGGCATTACCAGATGCAGAGATTCTTTGGAAGTTTGCACAACAAATGGGATATAGGGGATTTGATTATACTTCTGTAGAAGAAGTCTATAAGGAACATTGTCAGCTGACTAAAGGTACTAATATAGACATTACAGGATTGAGCTATGATCGATTAAAAAATGAAGGTAGTTTTCAGTGGCCAGTACCAGAAAATGGTCATGCAGGAACGCAACGATTGTTTGAAGACAAACGTTTTTATACAGACACCAGAAATGCAAAGTTCGTTGTACCTAGATTTACCAAACCGACTTCAGAATTGTTAACAGCGAAACATCCATTAATCTTAACAACTGGCAGAGTTCGTGATCAATGGCATACCAGGACTAAAACCGGAAAGGTAAACAGGCTGTTAACACACATACCACACCCTTTTCTTGAAATGAATCAGGTAGATGCTTATCTAAGAAAAATGAAAGATGGAGATATTGCCATAGTCGAAAGCAAGCGGGGAAAAGTACAGGTAAAAGTAAATGTATGTGACACCATTGGTAAAGGAGTTGTATTCCTACCCATGCATTGGGGTAAAGTTTTAGGAAATGATTATGGAAGAGTAAACAACTTAACCACCAGTATTATCGATCCTGTTTCTAAAGAACCGGATTTTAAGTTTTCGGCAGTGCAAGTTTCGAAATTTATTAAAGAAAAACAGAAAATATGTATCATTGGCGCAGGTACAGCTGCGTACCGTTTTATACAAACATATAGAACCCATAACACTAGGGATGAGATTGCAGTGTTTTCTAAAGAGCCTTATCCCTTCTATAACCGTGTGTTATTACCAGAGTACGTTAGTGAAGAACTTACCTGGGAACAATTACAAAAGATGCGTGAAGGAAGTATGGAATCTCTTAACGTTACGCTATATACAAACAATCCAATCACTAAAATTAATAGAGAAGAAAAATATATAATTGATAGTAAAGGAGAAAGACACGAATACGATATTATTTTAATGGCTACCGGTAGCCGCGCCTTTGTACCAAAAGAAGTACCTATCCACTTACCTGGAAGATTTACGATGAGAGATCGTGGTGATGCGGATAAACTTAAAAAATATCTGGATGAAACCTATTTACCCGAAAAAGAACAGCATGTCACTATAGTTGGAGGTGGGTTATTAGGTTTAGAATTGGCAGCAGCTTTGCGTAAAAAAGATATAAAAATTACAATTGTACAACGTGGTAACCGATTAATGGAACGTCAGTTGGATCCCGTGGCAAGTCGCTTATTGGCAGAAGATGTACGAGAAAAAGGAATTCAAATTTATTTCGAAAATGAAGTGGATACGGCATTTAATCAGGACACGGGGACATTATTACTAAACCTAAAATCTGGAAAATCATTGAGTTGTAATGCATTAGTATATTCTATTGGTACCATTCCGAATATTGACTTGGCAAAAGTTATAGGTGTCAATTGTCGACGGGGTATTGTGGTAAATCAATATTTACAATCCAGTGATCCCAATATTTTTGCTATTGGTGAAATTGCCGAGTTTGAAGGCAATTTATTTGGTATTACAGCTGCGGCAGAACAGCAGGCAGACATCGTAGCAAAATACTTATTAGGAGATTTTAGTGCTATTTATAGAGGGTCTGTATTTATGAACATCCTGAAGTTTGACGATCTTGACCTTTGTAGTATCGGTAATATCGATATGCCAAAAGATGACCCCTCATTCGAAGAAATAATTTTTATGGATGTGGGAAAACGATTTTATAAAAAATGCATTGTTAAGAATGATTGGTTGGTGGGTGCCATCCTGATGGGAGATAAGAGTGAATTTCCAGATTTTAAAAGATTGATAGAAGAAAAAATAGAACTATCAGAAAAAAGAGATGAATTATTGAGATCATCTCAGCCAGATGAACCCATATTGGGGAAATTAATTTGTTCATGCAGTCAAGTGGGAGAAGGGAATCTGAAACAAATAATCGAATCGGGATGCGAAGATTTCTCGGAGTTATGTATAAAAACCGGAGCTGGATTGGGCTGCGGTAGTTGTAAACCTGAGGTGAAAGAAGTATTGCATACTGTAATGCAATTAGCTTAACTATGGAAGAGTTTATGCACAGAGTCAATATAAAAGGTGGAATTTTATCTCCCAGTGAGTTACAGCGCATTATCGTATATGCAGAAGATCTAGGGCTAGAAACTTTTCATTTTGGATCCAGGCAGGATATCATTTTTCCATCTATTGATCCAACAGGAAATGCACTTGTAGAGCATCCGTCATTTCATCCAGATCTTTTTGCTCCTAAGACAGAGCAAAATATTAGTTGTTCCTATGTTTCTATCGATATCTTTAATGCTACCGTTTGGTTACGTGGCACGACTTATTTGTACGTGTTGGAACAATTTAGGTATAAACCGAAATTAAAAATCAATATCACAGACCCACAACAGCAAATGGTTTCTTTATTTTCGGGAGATATTAATTTTATCGCCTCTACAAATGAAGACTATTGGTATCTTTTTTTGAAATTACCTGAGTGGGAAGAAGTTTTTTATCCGGTATTGATATTTACCTGGGATATTGCCAAAGTTGCCCAACAGATCGAAAAAATATATCAAAAAGTGAAGAATGTGGATGAACTGTTTCAGTTTCTTAACGAAAGTATAGATACCAATAACCGAACGATCGAAAAACCGCTCAGTGTGAGTTTCAAACCGTTTCCGTATTATGAGGGAATGAACAAAATGGGGATGAATCAATATTGGTTGGGGCTGTACTGGAGAAATAATAACTATGATCTTAAATTCTTACACGCACTTTGTGAGTTTTGCATCGAATATCGTATTGGAAAAATTTGTTTGACACCGTGGAAATCCTTTGTAATAAAAGGAATTCCGAAAGAATGTAAATTGGCACTAGAAAAATTATTAGGACAGTTCGGAATCAATGTTCGTCACTCTGCTTTAGAGTTAAACTGGCATCTTCCGGTAGCAAGTCAAAAAGCCTTAGACCTAAAAAAATTTCTGGTCAAGAGTTTTGATCAGAACGATATCAGTACCTATGGAATGACTTTTACTATAAGTCTGCAACAGAGGCAAAAAAGATATTTTACATCAGTAGTTATAGAAGAGAATAAAACACCCGAAGCTATCAAGGATTTTGTTGTCAGACCTACTTTTAATGTGCTATATGCTAAAAATTTTGACCCTAATACAAGACAGTACATCGTCTATGCGCAAGATGTAGATCATATGGATTTGCCCACAATCTTACTAGAATTAACAAAGTCGTATTTCCAAAATCTGGGCGAAGGAGACGCAGAAAGTTTTGCTGGGGTTACTGCTGACAAGGAGAAAACAGAAATAGAAGTGTTTCAATGCCAGGATTGCCAAACCATATACGATCCATCGGTTGGTGATGTAGTATCAAATATTCCTGCTGGAACAGAATTTGATGACCTGCCTACGACTTATACATGCTCACTTTGTGAAGCAGCTAGCGGTAATTTTAAGAAAATGACACTAGAAATAATTTAGTTAATCAAATACCATTTTGGAAAAGCAATACTTTTTGTTACCAAAAAAAATGCTATTACGAATGTATACAAGAGTTTATTTAATGTTAATGCTACCCAAAATATTGTCGAGGAGAGTGCTCGTACAAAAGACTTTTTTTAATACCAAAGCAGAATTATTTATTATGAAAATCCCTGTTTGGAACAGCAACATCTTCTTGCACATATAAATCGACAATTGTTCGTACCTGACCCGAAAATTGCGCGTGTCTGTATCGCAATTCTAAACTATCCTTTGAAAGATAGGTAATCTGAAAATATTTATAATCCTTATCAATATTCATCAATTCCGAAAGCAGGTCACTTGTTAGTTTGATAAAGTAATGACCTTCCTTATTTTGAGTAATCTTCCAATTCGCATCAAGAGATGGACCACACGCTTGTTGTGCTCCATTGTTATCTTTCATTGTCATATCTGGAGAATACGTAGTTCTATATGATAAAAAACAACCAGCCATATTCATCCGCGTTCCATCATTATGTCGTTTTGCAATTTTCCAGGTTTTGCCTGATACACCAGCAATTAACTCTATTGGATTATCCGGTATTTGATATGGTTTTTTATAAGTATTAGAACAGGAGAGTGTCATCATTATAACGACGGCCATAAAAAAAGCATAGTAGTGTTTTGTCATCATTTGTATATTAATAACGATAAATAATCAAAAATTGTTCCGGTTTAGTGATTACTTTTATTTCTGTCTTGCCGTACAGGTAATCGCTTCTTAAGGTATTGTATTTCAGGTATTAAAAAAAGAATCCATTTGAACTCAGGTCTTTCTTTTAACCGGGACTATGCATTGGCACTTCGTAATGAAGCTTTGATATCCAATTAATAATGGCTTTTTCTTGATTTTAGCGTTGCACCGCTAGGGTTATATAAAAAAAGTGAAACATCAGTATTTGAAGTGGTTCACAGATGTAATAGATTTTTTTATGCATAACACGGGTTTAATCCAATCTACATCATATTTCTTCTGTTTTTAAAATAAAGAGTCATTACCTAAAAATAAAAAATATCTTATAAATGATTGTTAGTTAGTTGTATAAGCATTTTTTTTAGTAGTCAAGTCGTTGTTTTATTTATTTAAAAAACAAAAAAAGTAAAAATAGGTGGTAACAAATCTTCTTCTTATAACACTTTACTATAGGAATGCACATAAATCGCATTTACAAACCATATCAAAAGCTTCACAAACCTTAAACTATATGTTATAAAAATGTTAATTTTTATTTTTTATAAGGCATAGGTTTTGTTGATTCTGTGTTGTTGATCTTGTTTTTGGATCAATTAATAGATAAAAATTGGATGACGTGTGTAAGGGGAAAAAATAGCTATTGTGAGAATGGGGGTTTTCTCGTAAACTTGTCGCTGGAAAAATTGAATAGGGTTATAAATTATTAATTAATTATTATGAAGAAAATTTCTTTTTTATTGTTTACGATGGTCGTGAGCACTTTTGCCTTAGCGCAGCAGGAGTATTATGGTGGCTATACGCCATCCGCAACTACTGCTCCAACGGCTGCCAAAGTTACTGCTGCTGGAGGTGCAACGGTAAACCGTGCTACCGGCACTGTGCAACAAGCGGTACCTATTCACACCATTAGTCAGAACGGATTTAGCTGGAATATAGGATTACATTATAGTTATTCTGGATTACAAGTAATGGCAGAACCATCTCCTATTGGCCTTGGTTGGGATCTAGCAGCCACAGGAGTGGTATCCAGAGAGGTCCGTGGATTACCAGATGATCATCCTAAAGGATATCACGGATCAGAAAATATCCGAGAACAATTACTCCTAGATAATTATTATAATTTTAACCCTATTGGTGTGGATCTTAACGATCCCAATTATAATAGACCTAATTATCCAGAAACTGGTAATAAAAAAGTGCTGAAGGAACATCATGCCTATTTGTTAGCCCAAGGATTGGCAGATGGAGAACCTGATGTATTTAGAGTAAGTGCAGGAAGGTTAAATTTTACTTTCAAATTGGGTGAAAACCTTCAGCCTGTATTATTATCACATCATAATGTAAAGGTAATTTTTAATTGGAATCAGATCGAAGTAACAGATTCTGAAGGCGTTTTATACACATTTGCGGCAAAAGAGATTTTTACACCTGTACCAGAAGATGATATTTTTGAAACAGGTCCAAACGGTGAGCAGATAACATTGCCGTTAGCGCCAATCTATTCCTATACACGTAGTTGGTTCTTAACCCGCATTCAGCCGCCTAATACATCACAAGAGATTACTTTTAGTTATCAGGATCACTTGTACCAGACCAAAGCATTCCTGCCTAAAATATATTCTTACAAGGGGTTACAATCAGAATTTTTGGTTGGTTTAAAAAAGAAAGATGAAATTCTTCAACCTAGTGAGCAACAAGAATTACAAGAGGGACAAGATCCTTTTGTATATACACATACGCGATTGGATGTGGATGTAACTAAACCAGTAGTAACTAAGATTACTTTTGCGGAAGGTTCTTTGGATTTTATTACCAAAACTGTTCCAGTTGGTGCACAGCATCAGTACGAACGTATTGAATTAAATGATTTTCATGATGAATTGATTACTACTTATCAATTAACCACTACGGGAAGCAGACGTTTATTAGATGAGGTTGAAATTAATAGCGAGTTTGCGTATGGTTTTGAATATTATCATCAAAATGATCCGATAGCTATCCCTGAATTTGATTTCAATCAGGATGAAGTGTTCTCAAAAATGGATTATTGGGGATTTTATACCGGAGAACAAGCTGCTGAAGATGTGTTAGAAGCTGAAGAAAGCAACGATCCTGTATTTAATGCTACGGTAGCGGGTGCTTTACAGAGAATACGATATAAAACAGGTGGATATACTGATATTTTGTATGAAGCGAATGCGCTGCCAAGAACTATTGATTATACACCGCATAGTTCTACGCCTTTTAATTATAACCATGATTTCGAATTGGCCAGCATTGGCAGTAATAGTATTGGATCAACCAATAAAAAATCAATTACTAGGACCTTTGATACGGCAATCCCGATTACAATTTCACATTCAGGGATAAGATCAAGTGGAAATGGTACCTTGATCATTCAAATATTGAAACACGGAGCTACGCAGAGCAATACTCCGTATTATGATCAGGTACAAACTACATTTTCACCATATCTTAACGTAGCTGTCAATCCCAGTCCTACCGATGATTTTTCGGTGTACGAAACTTTTATTACCAACCGAAGTAAAAGTTTTACAATAGCACCAGGAACCTATACTTTTTATGTAGAAACCAGTCAAGGATCAGAAGCTTCTATTCAAGTTGCCTATGGAGTACAACCTCGATATCGAAAAGAAATATATGACAGATTATACGGTGGAATCAGAGTAGCGAGTATTCAAAGCACTGCTCCAGATACTGGTGATAAAACCATTAAATCCTTTAGTTATGAAAATGATTATAGGGGATCTAGCGGAAAAATATATTCGGTATTACAGGAATTGCCAGAAGAGGTTTTTTATACGGAAACCTCTACAGATTTAGTGAATGTAAGCTATCCTTTTTATGTAGAAAATCGAGGGGTACCTGTATACTATAGTCAGGTAAGTGAGTCGGTACTTTCTACTAAAGACAATACTAAAAATGGTAAGACGGTTTACACTTTTGAAGAACCCTATTTCTTTGCATCAGAACTTGATTTTAGAACCAAAGAGTTCTATGACCGTATGCCTAAAGGAAATATAGAGTCAGGCATTCGTATAGCGTCTGCAAAAGTATTTAAATTCAAAAATGATATACAAAACGGAAATAATGAAGTATTGGTGTCCGAAAAGAGTTACGAGTATCAACCTGTTACACCAAATATTGATGCTTTCGGAAATTCTTTGGATGTTGCCTATCCATACGGCATTAAAGTAATTTCCAAAAATCGTCTAAAAAGAGAAATGCATTACCCCGATTGGATATTATTACAATATCAATTGGGCAATATCAGTGATCCAGCGTTTCCTGTCTTACAAGATTTTGAAGATAGATACATCAATGGAACACAGGACGAATTCGAAAGCTATGCTCAGACCTTATTAACGGCAACAAGAACTAACGGAGAAAGTCCAGTTGGTAGTCAATTAAAATATATGGCTGTGGGAGTTAGCAATGCAGCCGCAGAATACCTACCAGAATGGCAATTGACTTCTGGTTTTAATGATGAAGTGAAACATGAGTTATACACTACCTTAGAATATAAAGAAACCAATGTGCAATACCTGCGTAATAAGGTTACTACTAAAACTTTTTCGGATATAGATCCAAATCAGTTTGCCACAACGGTTCAGGAGTATGCCTATGACAGTAATAATCAACTCGTAGCGCAAACTACTACGGATTCTAAAGGGGATATTAAAAAGGTGAATTATTTTTACCCGTATCATCCACAAGTGAATAATACTACACTAACTACAGAGAATAGGGTTTCATCACCTGTGAAGACAGAAACCTACCATAAAAATCAAAAGCAGAGTACAGCATTGGTAAACTTTAGACAGTGGAGTACTGGTTTATATCTTCCGGAAACCATACAAGCGGCTAAAGAAAATGCCAGCCTAAGAGATGAAACCGTATTTCACAACTATGATGATAAAGGAAATCCTTTAGAAACTTCTGCTAGAGAAGGAATTCATACCATCTATGTTTGGGGGTATCAGGAAACAGTGCCAATTGCTGTGATTGCTAAGGCTACTTATGAGGGAATGCCGCAAGACGTCAAAGATGTAATAGCAGCAGCACAATTAGCATCCAATGATGATATAAATGCCGGTTCGGAACTAGCATTACGTTCTGCATTAGATACCGTAAGAAACCATCCATATTTTGCCGATTCTCAGATCACTACCTATACTTATGATCCATTGGTGGGCATGACTACAACCACGGATATTAGAAATAGAACGACCTATTATAGCTACGATCATTTGCATCGATTAATACAAGTCAAAGATAATGAAGACAAAGTGATCCAGGAATATACCTACAACTACAGTAATCAATAAACCATACGGACAATGAAAAATATACTAAAACTATTATGTTTCTTGCCATTGACTGTAGTAAGTCAGGTAAGTGAAAATGAAAATTACGTTCACGTAACGACCTATCAGGAAGCTGTATCAGAAACAGAAACAATAACAACTCCGGAGGATAACAAAATAGAATCCGTAACCTATTATGATGGATTGGGGAGAGTAAAACAAACTATACAGCTACGTGCAGGTGGTAGTAAAGAAGATATTATTATGCCCGTTGGTAGAGATGCATTTGGTAGAACGACCAAATCCTATTTACCATATGCAGTAAGTGGTAATAATGGAACGTATAGAAACAATGCGCTAGAGGAACTAAACGGTTTTTATAATACAGAAAAGTATGAATTTACGACCAACCCATATAGTGAAACAATCACAGAAGTATCTCCGCTTAATCGTTCAGAAGAAGTGGCTGCACCTGGAAATCCTTGGGCATACGATGCTGCTGATACTGTGTATGAAAATCCAGTGTATACTCCCTATCCGAATACCACAACCTATAATGGATATTGGACAGCCAAAGAAATCTTTTACACGCCAGATCTTTCTAATCCGGATGATGATCCGATCACTATAGGTGAGAATTTTTTGAGTATTGATATTGCTAGTGGCGCTCTCAGACTACAAATAAACATTGCCAAATTTGGAGGAACTAAAACCTTGCAAACAGGTAAATTACATCGTATGGATATATATCCTGTTATCAATTATTTAGATATGGGAACCATTAAAGATGGTCTGGGTAATGATACCGATTATCGCATTAGTATAGAAGATAATTATGTAACCATTCATAAAACTACAGAAATTCCGGCCTTACTTAACGAAGGTGTGGATATGGATGAGACCTTTGACCTTACACAGGTACAAGTTTTAACTAGTTACACAGAGAAGTATACGACCAATCATACGACGAAAGCCAGCTATGGATTAAATACAACAGATGAGGTAGCCCGTTTTGATGTAGTGATCACCGATGGTGTTGCGGAGTTGGTTGCCAATGGGTATTATCCGGCAGGAGAATTGACCAAAGTAATCAGTAAAGATGAGAATTGGACACCTAACGATGGACAAGATAGGACTACAGAAGGGTTTACCAATAAATCCGGTCAGCTGCTTTTGCAACGGATTTATGATAGCGAATCTGGTTTTGATGATGAAGAATCTGATAATAGCACGTTGGACACCTACTCTGTATATGATGATTTTGGAAATCTAACATTCGTAATTTCACCTAAAGTAGATATCACCGATGGAATCTCGAACATTGAACTTGCCGAACTGTGCTACCAATATCGTTATGACAAGCGCAATCGATTGGTAGAGAAGAAAATACCAGGTAAAGGATGGGAGTATATTGTATACAATAAACTAGACCAACCCGTACTAATGCAAGATACTATACAAAAAAATAATGCTACCTGGTTATTTACTAAATATGATGTTTTTGGGCGTGTGGTCTATACTGGTAAAAATACAGCAAATTACGATAGAGAATATACGCAGCAAAATATAGATCAATTTATCAATGTTCATTATGAACGTAAACTATCTGAGCCTATAAATATTGCTAATACTAATCTATATTATTCTAACGATGCTTATTTTGGAGGGGATATTTCAGAAATCCTCACTATCAATTATTATGATGATTATAATTTTGACTATGACGTACCTAACCCAAGCACGATATTCGGACAAGCAGTCACTACAAACACTAAAGGGTTAGCCACTGGGTCAAAGGTACGAGTATTAGAAACCGACTCTTGGATAACAACAGTTACTTATTATGACACCAAAGGAAGGCCTATTTATATACACAGTACCAATGAATATTTAAATACTGTAGATATTATAGAAACAGAATTAGATTTTTCTGGTAAAGCGATCCAAACAAAAATGACTCACATCAAAGGGAATAATGCACCTATTATTACTATTGATACCTTTACCTATGATCATATGTCTCGATTGATCAGTCAAAAACAAAGTATCAATGGGCAATCCAGTGAGCTTATAGCTAAAAATGTATACGATGATCTAGGGCAATTAAAACAAAAAAAAGTAGGTAATACAGAAAATAATCCTTTACAAGATGTAGATTATAAGTATAACATACGCGGATGGCTTACAGATATTAATGATGTAAACGCTATAGGTGATGACTTGTTTACCTTTAAGATAACCTATGATCAACCAGAGTATTTTACCATTACGAATGATTATAATTTAGCCTTACAAGGATTACATAACGGAAACATTAGTGAGACTTTTTGGAAAACAGCTAGCGACAACACCCTGCGTTTATATGGTTATAAATATGATAAACTCAATAGACTAAAAGAAGCGCAGGATGTAGAGGATAAATATACAGTAAGAGGGCTCCGATATGACAAAAACGGAAATATCACTTCACTATCTAGAAAAGGATTTATCCCAGCCACAGATACAGAACCCAGTTCTTTTGGGTTTATGGATCAATTATATTATAAATATGATACAAACAGTAATCGTTTGGCTAAAGTAGATGATTACGCCAATACCAGTAGTCCATTTGGGTTTGTGGATACAGAGCAGTCAGGAGATGATTACCAATATGATAGTAATGGTAATATGATCGCCGATACCAATAAAGGGGTTACAAATATTATATACAATCATCTAAATCTACCCCAATCTGTAACAATTAATAAGACAGGGAATAATGGAAATATTACCTATATTTACGACGCCTTAGGTACCAAACTAAAAAAGCTGGTATCCAAAGGAAGTTCTTTGAATACTACTGAGTACGCTGGCAACCACGTATATGAAAACGGCGTGTTACAATTTTTTAATCACTCAGAAGGATATGTAGAACCTGTAAATACTGCTGAAGGTAAAGCTTATCAGTACATTTATCAGTATAGAGATCACTTAGGAAACATTAGACTTTCTTATAAAGACAAGGATCATACGGTTTATGCAGATAATGCTTTTGATACAGGTGCTGAAGGTTGGTCTACATCCCGAGGAGCACTTATCACACCAGAAAATGGTAGACTAAAAGCTACGGTTAAGAATTCATTTAGTGCTGCCGAATATAGGATAAACAAAAGTTTTGTTACTGGAGAGAAGATTAATGTACGCTTAGAGATTGATAAACTGGGAAGTGATTTTCTTTTGGATGTAGTAATGTCCTATAAGACATTGCAAAATCAGAGTCTAGGATATACAATACTAGGACATCCTGAAACTGGTGTTTTTGAAGCAGAGCATACAATCCCAAAAGATGTAGGGTATATCATCCTAAAAGTTGGTATTTATCAGTCAAGACCAGTTGATACTCATTTTTATCTTGATAACGTCAAAATTACTCAAGGGGAAGAAGGTCTAGTGATTGTAGCCGAGAATAACTACTATCCTTTTGGTCTGCAACATAAAGGGTATAACAACACCATAACTGGCCGTGAACACAACTATAAATACA